>JBEVAM010000004.1:0-129054 GCA_051297135.1 Halothiobacillaceae bacterium | reverse complement strand
GCCATCCGCGAAGGGGGCCGCACCGTCGGTGCCGGCGTCGTCTCCAAGATCATCGAGTAAGAGTATGGCGAAGCAGACCATCCGTATCCGCCTGAAGTCGTTCGATCATCGGCTGATCGATCGTTCGGCCAGCGAGATCGTGGAATCCGCCAAGCGTAGCGGTGCACGTGTGAAGGGTCCTATTCCCCTGCCCACCAAGACTGAGCGCTTCACGGTCCTGATCTCCCCGCACGTCAACAAGGATGCACGTGACCAGTATGAGTTGCTGACGCACAAGCGCCTGCTGGAAATCGTGGATCCGACGGACAAGACGGTCGATGCGCTGATGAAGCTGGATCTTGCTGCGGGCGTGGACGTACAAATCAAGCTTAACTAACAGAAAAAACTCTGTTATAGTGCGCGACTCGCTCGACCTGGAGGGTTAAGCCTCTCCGGGTCGATGCATTTTTTGTTGCGTGCGTTTTGGCTTGGCGTCGGTCAATCGTAATCGGCGCTGTAACGAGGAAAAAAACATGTCGCTAGGTGTTGTCGGTCGTAAGGTCGGCATGACCCGCGTCTTTGATGATGCGGGTGTGTCCGTCCCCGTCACCGTGATCGAGGTGGCGCCCAACCGCGTGACTCAGGTGAAGACCATCGAAAACGATGGTTATACTGCCCTCCAGGTCACCACGGGTGTTCGTCGTGCGACCCGCGTGACTCGCGCTGCTGCCGGGCACTTTGCCAAGGCGGGTGTCGAGGCAGGTCGCGGTCTGTGGGAGTTTCGTGTCGATGAGGCGGTGCTGTCCCAGTACGCCCCGGGTGCCGAGATCTCCGTCGAGCTGTTTTCGCCTGGGCAGGCCGTGGATGTCACGGGTACCAGCATTGGTAAAGGTTTTGCCGGTACCGTGAAGCGTCACAACTTCCGTACCCAGGATGCCTCTCATGGTAACTCCCGTTCGCACCGCGTGCCGGGCTCCATCGGCCAGCGCCAGACCCCGGGGCGTGTGTGGAAGAACAAGCGCATGGCCGGGCACATGGGTGATCAGCGCGTCACTGTGCAGAACCTGACCGTGGTTCGCGTGGATGCCGATCGCGGCCTCTTGCTGGTCAAGGGGGCTGTTCCTGGGGCTTGCGGTGGCGATCTGGTCGTGCGTCCGTCCATCAAGGCGAAAGGGGCGAAGTAATGGAGATCAAGCTGCAGAATGGTGGTTCCGTTCAGGTTGCCGATGGTGTCTTCGCCCGTGACTTCAATGAGGGGCTCGTGCATCAGGCGGTCGTGGCTTACATGGCGGCCGCTCGCGCGGGTACCAAGGCGCAGAAGTCTCGCGCCGAGGTCAGTGGTGGCAACGTCAAGCCGTGGCGCCAGAAGGGCACCGGTCGTGCGCGTCACGGCTCGACCCGTACGCCGATCTGGCGCACCGGTGGTCGTGCCTTCGCTGCCCAGCCGCGTGACTACGAGCAGAAGATCAACCGCAAGGCCTACCGTGCCGCGATGAGCTCGATCTTTTCCGAGCTCGTGCGTCAGGGGCGTCTGATCGTCGTCGATGCGATCGATGTCGATGCGCCGAAGACCAAGCTCGTTGTCTCCATGCTCAATGGCATGGGTCTCAAGGGTGTGACCTTGCTGGTTCCGGAGGTTGTGAGCGAAAACCTGTACCTCGCTGCCCGCAATCTGGCTGATGTGGGCGTGCTGGATCCGCGTGCGCTCGATCCTGTGAGTCTGGTGGGCTCGGATCAAGTGGTCATCACCGTGGGTGCACTGAAGATGGTTGAGGAGTGGTTGTCATGAATGCTGAGCGCATCCTGCAGGTCCTGCGATCCCCGCACGTGACCGAAAAGGCCTCCCTGGTGAACGCCATGGCCGGTCAGCACGTCTTCAAGGTTGCCAGCGATGCAACCAAGCCGGAGATTAAGCAGGCCGTTGAAACCCTGTTTAAGGTTACCGTCGAGCAGGTCCGTGTGGTCAACGTCAAGCCCAAGCGCAAGCGCTTCCGTTTCAAGGAGGGCGCCCGTAAGGCCTGGAAGAAGGCTTATGTGAAGCTGGCTGCCGGTCAGACCATCGATTACGGCGTTGGCGCCTAAGCTTGCGAGGTTCGAAAGTCATGGCACTCAAGAAAGCAAAACCGACATCGCCGGGGCGTCGCGGCGCGGTGATGATCGACAAATCCCACCTGTGGAAGGGTGATCCCTGGCCCACCCTGGTGGAGAAGAAGACCAAGTCGGGCGGTCGTAACCATTTTGGTCGTGTGACGACCCGTCATATCGGTGGCGGTCACAAGCAGCAATATCGGATCATCGACTTCAAGCGCGACAAAGACGGGATCCCTGCCGTTGTCGAGCGTCTGGAGCACGATCCTAACCGCACGGCGCACATCGCGCTGCTGAAGTATGCCGACGGCGAGCGTCGCTACATTCTCGCCCCGAAGGGTGTGCGCGTTGGCGATGCGATCGTCTCTGGTGTCGATGCGCCGATCAAGCCGGGTAACTGCATGCCGCTACGCAATGTGCCGGTCGGCTCCATCGTGCACGCCATCGAGCTGAAGCCGGGCCATGGTGCCCAGCTGGCACGCAGCGCCGGCAGCTCAGCCCAGTTGGTCGCTCGCGAGGGTAGCTATGCCACCCTGCGTCTGCGCTCCGGCGAGATGCGCAAGGTCCACGTCGAGTGTCGCGCCACCCTGGGCGAGGTAGGCAATCATGAGCATAACCTGCGCAACTACGGCAAGGCCGGTGCCAAGCGCTGGCTAGGTGTGCGTCCGACCGTTCGTGGCGTAGCCATGAACCCGGTCGACCACCCCCACGGTGGTGGTGAGGGTCGCACCTCTGGTGGCCGTCATCCGGTCACTCCGTGGGGTATCCCGACCAAGGGCTACAAGACGCGCAATAACAAGCGTACTGACAAGTTCATCGTGCGTCGTCGCACGAAGTAATCGAGGGATTCCAAGGTGCCGCGTTCATTGAAAAAAGGTCCCTTCGTGGACCATCACCTTTTCAAGAAGGTTGAGGACGCCGTCCGGTCGGGTAACAAGCGTCCCATTAAAACCTGGTCCCGTCGCTCCATGATTTTGCCGAACATGGTGGGTCTGACCATTGCCGTGCACAACGGCAAGCAGCATGTGCCGGTCCTCGTGACGGAGCAGATGGTGGGTCACAAGCTCGGCGAGTTCTCGCCCACGCGTACCTTCAAGGGGCACGTGGCGGACAAGAAGGCCAAGCGCTAAGGAGTGATGTGATGCAAGCTTATGCCGTACACAAATATGCGCATGTGTCGCCCCAAAAGGCCCGCCTGGTGGCGGATCTGGTGCGTGGTAAACATGTCGCCGAGGCGCTGCAGATCCTCAAGTTCACCAACAAGAAGGCCGCGGGTCTGGTGCGCAAGGTGATCGAGTCTGCCATTGCCAATGCCGAACACAATGTCGGTGCCGATGTCGATGCCCTGCGCATTGCCGCCATCTGTGTTGATGAAGGTCCCGTGATGAAGCGTCTGCACGCCCGTGCCAAGGGACGTGCCAACCGCATCGTGAAGCGCACCAGTCACATCCGTGTGACGGTCGCCGAGCAATAAGGGAGTACTCGTTATGGGTCAGAAAGTACATCCGACGGGATTCCGTCTCGGCGTATCCACGCAGTGGATATCCACCTGGTTCGCTGACAATAAGTCGTTCGCCAAGTATCTGAACGATGACATCAAGGTCCGTGACTATCTCAAGAAGAAGCTTGCCCATGCCTCCGTGAGCAAGATTCAGATCGAGCGTCCGGCACGTTCTGCCTTCATCACCATTCACACTGCTCGTCCAGGCATCGTGATTGGCAAGAAGGGGGAGGACATTGAGCGTCTGCGCGCTGAGGTTGCCCCGATGCTGGGGTTGGGTGTCGCCAATGTGAAGGTGAACGTCGAAGAGATCCGTAAGCCGGAGATGGATGCCCAGCTGGTGGCCGAGAGCATCGCTCAGCAGCTCGAGAAGCGCATCATGTTCCGCCGCGCCATGAAGCGTGCCGCGCAGAACACCATGCGTCTGGGGGCCCAGGGGATCAAGATCATCCTGTCCGGTCGCTTAGGGGGTGCGGAGATCGCGCGTACCGAGTGGATGCGTGAAGGGCGTGTGCCGTTGCACACTCTGCGTGCCGATATCGACTATGGCTTCGCCGAGGCGAAGACCACCTACGGTGTGATTGGTGTGAAGGTCCTGATCTATAAGGGCGAGGTCTTTGGCGTCCAGGACGCGGCCGCAGCCAAAAAGGCCAAGGGCTGATGGAGGTTTTTAAGCCATGTTGATGCCAAAACGAACCAAATTCCGTAAGCAATTCAAAGGCAAGAACCGTGGCCTGGCCCAGAATGGCAATCAAGTCAGCTTCGGTGAATACGGCCTGAAGTCCATTGAGCGTGGCAACCTGACCTCTCGCCAGATCGAGGCTGCCCGTCGTGCCATCACCCGCCACGTGAAACGTGGCGGCAAGCTGTGGATCCGCGTGTTCCCGGACACCCCGATCACGCGGAAGCCGCTCGAGGTGCGCATGGGTAAGGGCAAGGGGAGCGTCGAGTACTGGGTGGCCAAGGTTCAGCCCGGCAAGATGCTGTACGAAATCGAAGGGGTGACCGAAGAAGTCGCGCGTGAGGCCTTTAGCCTTGCTGCTGCCAAGCTCCCGGTCAAGACCACCTTTGTGATCCGGACGGTGATGTGATGAATGTCAAAGAACTGCGTGGCAAGTCTGTGGACGAGCTGAATCAGGATCTCCTCGCCCTGCGCAAGGAGCAATTCAATCTGCGCATGCAGGTGGGTCTTTCCCAGGCCGTCAAACCTCACCGTGTGCGTCAGGTGCGTCGTGACATCGCGCGCATCAAGATGGTGCTTGGCGAGAAGGTGGGGGGTTGAACATGAGTGAAAATACCAAGCGAACCCTCACGGGGATTGTGGTAAGCGACAAGATGGAGAAGTCCATCACGGTCCTGATTGAGCGTCGCGTCAAGCATCCGCTCTATGGCAAGTACATGACCCGTTCCACCAAGCTGCATGTGCACGATGAGAATAATGAGTGCCGCGTGGGTGACAAGGTGGAGATCGTCGAATGCCGTCCTATCTCGAAGACCAAGGCGTGGACCCTGGTGCGCGTGATCGAACGCGCGACCGCAGGTTGAGGATAGAACCATGATTCAGATGCAGACCGTGCTGGATGTTGCCGACAACAGCGGCGCCAAGAAAGTACAGTGTATCAAGGTGATCGGTGGCTCCCACCGCCGCTATGCTGGCGTGGGTGACATCATCAAGGTGAGCGTCAAGGACGCGATCCCGCGTGGCAAGGTCAAGAAGGGTGACGTGTATAACGCCGTCGTCGTGCGCACCGCCAAGGGTGTGCGCCGTCCTGACGGTTCCGTCATTCGTTTTGACGGCAATGCCGCTGTACTGCTGAACAACAAGCTCGAGCCCATCGGCACCCGTATCTTCGGACCGGTCACCCGTGAACTGCGTGGTGAGAAGTTCATGAAGATCGTGTCCCTGGCGCCTGAAGTGCTCTGAGTGGGGTGACGATAGATGAGAAAGATTCGCAAGGGTGACGAGGTGATCGTCATTACCGGCAAGGACAAGGGGCGTCGCGGCACCGTTCTCAAGGTGGGGGCAGACAACCGTATCGTCGTGCAGGGTATCAACCTGGTGAAAAAGCACCAGAAGCCCAATCCGATGCTGGGTATCCCTGGCGGCATCATCGAGAAAGAGATGCCGATTGATATTTCCAATGTGATGCTGTTTAATCCGGCGACTCAAAAAGGTGACCGGGTGGGCTTTCGTACGTTGGACGATGGGCGCAAGGTCCGTTTCTTCAAGTCCAACGGCGAAGTCGTTGATGCATAAGGGGCGCCCTATGGCCAGACTTCAAGACTATTATCGCCAGACCGTTGTGAAGCAGCTTCAGGAAAAGCTTGGCATCACCAACGTCATGGCCGTTCCGCGCCTGGAGAAAATCACGCTCAATATGGGGCTGGGTGAGTCTGCGCGCGATAAGAAAGTGATCGAAAATGCGGTCGCCGAGCTGGCTGCCATCACCGGTCAGAAGCCGGTGGTGACCTATGCGCGTAAGTCGATCGCGGGATTCAAGGTGCGTGAAGGCATGCCGCTCGGGGTCAAGGTGACGCTGCGCCGTGAGCGCATGTACGAGTTCCTTGATCGCTTGATCGCCATCGCCATTCCCCGCATCCGTGACTTCCGTGGTCTGAACCCGAGGTCCTTCGATGGTCGCGGGAACTACAGCATGGGCGTGCGCGAGCAGATTATCTTCCCGGAAATCGATTACGACAAGATCGATGCCTTGCGCGGGATGGATATCACCATTACCACCTCTGCGCGTTCGGATGATCATGCCCGTGCGTTGCTCGAGGCTTTCGAATTCCCGTTCCGTCGCTGAGGATTGAACGATGGCAAAGATTTCTATGCTGATGCGCGAGAAGAAGCGCGAACGGCTGGTCAAAAAATATGCGGCCAAGCGTGCCGAGTTGAAGAAAATCATCTCCGACGAGTCCACTTCGTTTGAAGATCGCATGGCTGCCGTGGCCAAGCTGAGCGCACTTCCGCGTGACTCCAGCAAGTGCCGTCTGCGCAACCGCTGCGAGGTGACCGGTCGTCCCCGGGGTGTCTACCGCAAGTTCGGCCTCGGTCGTAACAAGCTGCGCGAACACGCCATGCGTGGCGAAGTTCCCGGCCTGCGCAAGGCCAGCTGGTAATCCGGAGAGTTAATACATGAGCATGAACGATCCAATCGCCGACATGCTGACCCGCGTGCGCAACGGTCAGGCGGCGCGTAAGGCCGAGGTGAGCATGCCGTCCTCCAAGCTCAAGGTGGCGATCTGCCAGGTGCTGAAGGAGGAGGGCTATATCGCCGACTTTCAAGTCAGCGGTGATGTGCGCCCGGTGCTGACCATTAAGCTGAAATACTTCGAGGGCCGACCGGTCATCGAGCACATTCAACGCGTCAGTCGTCCCGGCCTGCGCATCTTCCGTGGTGCCAATGAGCTGCCCAAGGTCCTCGGTGGCCTAGGGATTGCCATCATCTCCACCTCCAAAGGCGTCATGACCGATCGTGCCGCCCGTGCCGGTGGTCATGGGGGCGAGGTGCTCTGCACCGTAAGCTAAGCAATTCAGGTAACAAGCAATGTCCCGAGTCGCTAAAAAACCTATCACAGTGCCCAAAGGTGTCGAGGTGGTGCTGGATGGTCAAGTGCTGCGTGTCAAGGGCCCCAAAGGGTCCCAGGACCTCAGCATCAACCCGCAAGTCAAGGTCGAGCTGAGTGACGGTGTCATTCGGTTTGCCCCTGCGAATGAGGCTGCGACTGCCAGCGCCCTTGCGGGAACCATGCGCGCGATTGCACAGAACATGGTGACCGGCGTAAGCGTGGGCTTCGAGCGTCGTCTCCAGCTGGTGGGTGTGGGTTACCGCGCCCAGGCGCAAGGCACCGTGCTGAACCTCGCCCTCGGTTATTCGCACCCGATCAACTACCAACTTCCGCCTGGTGTCACCGCGGAGACCCCGTCGCAGACCGAGATCATCGTTCGCGGTATCGATAAGCAGGCCGTGGGCCAGGTCGCCGCGGAGATCCGCGGTTTCCGTCCGCCGGAGCCCTACAAGGGCAAGGGTGTCAAGTACGCGGATGAAACCATCCTGCGTAAGGAAGCGAAGAAGAAGTAAGGTGCCCGCATGAACGCCAAGAAAGAACAACGCTTGCGCCGTGCACGCCGCACCCGCGCAAAAATCAGCGAGCTTGGGGTGCCGCGTCTTTGCGTCCACCGCACCCCGCGCCACATCTATGCACAGATCATTGCGGCCGATGGTTCAAGTGTGCTGGTCAGCGCATCCACCGTCACTCAGGAGATCCGCCAGGCCGTGAATTACACCGGCAATACGGAGGCGGCCAGCGCCGTGGGGCGGGCCATTGCCGAGAAGGCCAAGGCCGCCGGCATCGAGAAGGTCGCCTTCGATCGCTCGGGTTTCAAATATCATGGTCGTGTCAAGGCGTTGGCTGAAGCCGCGCGTGAGCACGGTCTGCAGTTCTAAGAGGCATGACGATGAAGGTTGAAGCCGAAAACACCGCCACGGACGGCATGATCGAGAAGCTCGTGAGCGTCAATCGTGTATCCAAGACGGTCAAGGGCGGTCGTATTTTCTCCTTCACCGCGCTCACCGTGGTTGGTGATGGCAACGGGCGCGTGGGCTTTGGTTACGGCAAGGCGCGCGAGGTGCCGGCCGCCATTCAGAAGTCGCTGGAGAAGGCGCGTCGCAACATGTTCAATGTCGTCCTGCACGAAGGCACCTTGCAGCACGAGATCAAGGGGCATCATGGCGCGGCGAATGTATTCATGAAGCCGGCCAGCGAGGGTACTGGTCTGATCGCGGGTGGTGCCATGCGCGCCGTGTTCGAGGCCGCGGGCGTGCGCAACGTCTTGGCCAAGTGCGTGGGTAGCCGCAACCCGATGAACGTGATCCGTGCGACCATCCATGGCCTGCGCCAGATGAGTTCGCCCGAGCGTGTGGCCGCTAAACGCGGCAAGCGCTTGGAAGATATCCTGGGATAATGTCATGAGCGAGAAAGCCAAACTCAAGGTCACGCTCGTCAAGAGCGTCAGCGGTCGCCTGGAGGCCCACAAGGCCTGTGTGCGCGGCCTTGGACTGCGTCGCATGCATCAGACGGTCGAGGTGCTCGACACGCCTGAGAACCGCGGCATGATCAACAAGGTTTCTTACCTTCTGAGCGTGGAGGCGGCGTGATATGCGCCTGAATGATCTCAAGCCCGCAGAGGGCAGCAAGAAAGCACCGCGCCGTCTTGGTCGTGGCATCGGTTCCGGTCTGGGTAAGACGGGGGGGCGAGGTCACAAGGGGCAGCATTCCCGTACCGGTCATTTCAAGACCGGTTTCGAGGGGGGGCAGATGCCGATACAACGTCGTCTGCCGAAGGTCGGTTTCATCACCCAGAAGTCCCTGGTCAGTGCCGAGCTTCCGCTCTCTGCCTTGAACAAGGTTGCGGGGGATGAAGTGACGCTGGAGTCTTTGAAGGCAGCCGGTCTCGTCCGCCGTGACGTTCTCTACGTCAAGGTCGTTCTGTCCGGCTCCATCGGCAAGGCCGTGACCCTGAAAGGCATCAAGGCGACGAAGGGTGCCGTTGAGGCCATCACCGCCGCCGGTGGTCGAGTGGAGTAACACGTGTCGCGAACCGCAGGCATCGCTGCGCTGGCTGGAGCCGGGAAGCTGACCGAGCTCCGTCAGCGTATTTTTTTCGTCCTGGGCGCATTGATCGTCTTCCGCATCGGAACCTTCATTCCCTTGCCGGGCATCGATGTCCATGTCATGGAAGCGTTGTTCGACCAGGCGCGAGGGTCCATTCTGGACATGTTCAACATGTTCTCGGGTGGCGCGCTCGAGCGGATGTCCATTTTTGCCCTGGGTGTGATGCCATATATCTCGGCCTCCATCATTGTGCAGTTGCTCACCGCTGTCGTGCCGCGCTTCGAGCAGTTGAAGAAAGAGGGCGATGCAGGTCGTCGCAAGATCACCCAGTACACCCGCTACGGCACCTTGATTTTGGCCCTCTTCCAGGCCATTGGCGTTGCCATCGCGCTTTCAGGTCAGCAGGTGAATGGTCAGGGGCTGGTCATCAACCCAGGCTATGGCTTCCTGGTGACGGCGACGGTCACCCTAGTCACCGGCACCATGCTGCTGGTTTGGCTGGGTGAGCAGATCACCGAGCGGGGCATCGGCAACGGTATTTCGCTGATCATCTTCGCGGGCATTGTGGCCGGTCTTCCTTCCGCAATTGGCGGCACCTTCGAGTTGGTGCGCACCGGCGAAATGAATCTTTTGGTGCTTTTCTTGTTGGTGGCAATGGCCGTTGTCGTGACAGGCTTCGTGATTTTCGTCGAGCGCGGTCAACGGCGGATCACGGTAAACTACGCCAAGCGGCAGCAGGGTGGGCAGATCATCGGTGGTCAAACGTCCCACCTGCCACTGAAGCTGAACATGGCTGGCGTCATCCCGCCGATCTTCGCCTCGAGCATCATTCTGTTCCCGGCCACACTGGGTGACTGGTTCGGGCGCTCCGAGGGCATGGGCTGGCTGAAGGACATCGCCTCCACGCTGTCTCCTGGTCAGCCGCTGTACGTGATGCTCTATGCCGCAGCGATCATGTTCTTTGCCTTCTTCTACACCGCGTTGGTCTTCAATGCGCGTGAGACGGCCGACAACCTGAAACGTTCGGGGGCGTTCGTCCCTGGCATTCGCCCTGGCGAGCACACAGCCCGTTACATCGACGGCGTGCTGACCCGACTGACGTTCTGGGGGGCTATCTATATTACCCTCGTCTGTCTTTTGCCCGAGTTCCTGATCCTGTATTGGAATGTCCCGTTCTACTTCGGCGGCACGTCCTTGCTGATCATTGTCGTGGTCCTGATGGATTTCATGGCTCAGGTTCAGGCCCACCTCGTGTCGCATCAGTATGAGGGGCTGATGCGTAAGGCTCACTTGCGTGGTCTGGGTGGGCTCGGCGGCCGCTAAGGACAGGCTCCATTCAGCCTATTGAATTAAGGGTGCGCGGCGACTATAATCCCGCGCTTCCCGTTTTTCCTGGGAGAGATCATGGCACGTATCGCTGGTATCAACATTCCGGTGAACAAGCACACTGTCATTGCACTGACTTCGATCTATGGCATCGGTCCCACCCGCGCCAAAGAGATCTGTGCCAAGGCGGGGGTGCGTCCCGAGACAAAGGTTCGCGACCTGGCGGAGGCCGAGATCGAGGCTTTACGCGCCGAGGTGGCAAAGTTCACCGTTGAGGGTGACCTGCGCCGTGAAGTCTCCATGAGCATCAAGCGTTTGATGGACATGGGGTGCTATCGTGGTTTGCGTCATCGTCGCGGTCTTCCGGTGCGCGGTCAGCGTACCAGGACCAATGCGCGTACCCGCAAGGGCCCGCGCCGCCCGGTCAAGAAGTGATTCGGGCTGAATACTTCTGATTACAGAGTAGGATTACATGGCTAAAGCATCGGCTCAGTCGCGCAATAAGAACAAGAAGGTGAAGAAGGTCGTCACCGACGGTCTGGCTCACATTCACGCGTCATTCAATAACACCATCGTCACCATCACGGATCGTCAAGGTAACACCCTGACCTGGGCGACCTCCGGTGGCTCGGGCTTCCGCGGTTCCCGCAAAAGCACCCCGTTTGCAGCCCAGGTTGCCGCAGAGCGTGCAGGCGAGGCCGCCAAGGCCTATGGTCTGAAGAACCTGGATATCCTCGTCAAGGGTCCGGGGCCCGGTCGCGAGTCCGCGGTGCGTGCCCTCAACAACGTAGGCTACAAGATCGGCAGTATCACGGATGTCACGCCGATCCCTCACAATGGCTGCCGTCCCCCCAAGCGCCGTCGCGTGTGATGGAGTGTTGATCAATGGCACGTTATATTGGTCCCAAGTGCAAGCTGAGTCGTCGCGAAGGCACGGATCTGTTTCTCAAGTCCGGCATTCGCGCGCTGGACAGCAAGTGTCATCTGGATCGTGCGCCCGGTATGCATGGTGCTGCCGGACGTCGTCCGAAGATGTCCGGTTACGCCCTGCAGCTGCGCGAGAAGCAGAAGCTTCGCCGCATCTACGGCGTGCTAGAGCGCCAGTTCCGCAACTACTACAAGAAGGCCTCGAGCCTGAAGGGGTCGACTGGCGAGAATCTTCTGCGTCTCCTCGAGTCGCGCCTCGACAATGTCGTCTATCGCATGGGCTTTGCATCCACCCGCGCCGAATCGCGTCAGTTGGTGAGCCACAAGGCGATTTCCGTCAACGGTCAGACGGTCAATGTGCCTTCCTATCAGGTCCGTCCGGGGGATGTCATCGCCGTTCGCGAGAAGGCGCGCAAGCAGCAGCGTATCCGAGATGCCATGGAAATCGCCGCCCAGCGCGGCGGCGCCCCGGAGTGGATGAGTGTCGACGCATCCAAGTTCGAGGGTGTCTTCAAGCGTCTTCCTGACCGTGCCGATCTGCCTGCCGACATCAACGAGTCGCTGGTGGTCGAGCTTTATTCCAAGTAATCCCAGGGTCCAGCCTCATGCAGGACAAAATGAACGAATTGTTGAAGCCACGCACAATCCAGGTGCAGGCCCACAGCCCGCGCCAGGCGCGGGTCGTGTTGGAGCCCCTGGAGCGTGGTTTTGGCCATACCTTGGGCAATGCCCTGCGCCGTATCCTGCTCTCTTCGATCCCAGGGGCCGCGGTCACGGAAGTCGAGATCGAAGGCGTCGTGCATGAATACGCCGCACTTGAGGGGGTTCGAGAGGATGTCATCGAGATTCTCCTCAACCTCAAGGGATTGTCCATTGCACTGCATGGCCGAGACGAGGCCACCCTCAATGTGCGCAAGCAGGGACCTGGTGTGGTCACCGCAGCCGATCTCAAGGGGGATGCAGCGATCGAGATCATGAACCCGGATCATGTGATTGCCCACCTGAACAAGGAAGGTGCACTCAACATGGCCCTGCGGGTTGAGCGTGGTCGAGGTTATGTCCCAGCCTCACAGCGTCGCTCCGAAGGTGAGGAAACCACCTCCATCGGTCGTCTGCGTGTCGACGCATCCTTCTCGCCGGTGCGCAAGGTGGCCTACGCCGTCGAGCGCGCCCGTGTCGAGCAGCGCACCGACCTCGACTCCCTGGTGCTCGACATCGAGACCAATGGCGCGATCTCGCCCGAAGATGCGATCCGCAAGGCAGCGAGTATCCTGCAAGACCAGCTGGCCGTGTTCATCGACCTGAAGACCGAGAGCGTTGAGCGTCCCGTCGCTGTGCGCGAGAGCAGTATCGATCCGATCCTCTTGCGTCCGGTCGACGACCTCGAGTTGACCGTTCGTTCTGCGAACTGCCTGAAGGCCGAGAACATCTATTTCATCGGTGACCTGATCCAGCGTACCGAAATCGAGCTGCTCAAGACCCCGAACCTTGGCAAGAAGTCTCTGACCGAGATCAAGGACGTGCTCGCTAAGCATGGCCTTTCCCTTGGTGTGAAGCTGGAAAACTGGCCGCCACCCGAACTCCAAAATCTCTCCGACAAGTCCGCCTGATCAGGGTGGAAGTCTGCTGAAGGAATACGACTATGCGTCACCGTAATATTGGTCGTCAGCTAAGCCGTGATGCTGAGCATCGCAACCTCATGTTGCGCAACATGACCAACTCGCTATTCAAGCACGAGGTCATCCGTACCACTCTGCCCAAGGCCAAGGAGCTGCGTCGCATCGCCGAGCCGCTGATCACCCTGGCCAAGGAAGACAACGTGGCCAACCGTCGTCTGGCGTTTGCCCGCACCCGGGACAACGAAGTGGTCGGCAAGCTGTTCACGGACCTGGGGCCGCGTTTCAAGAGCCGCCCGGGGGGGTACATTCGCATCCTCAAGTGCGGTTTCCGTGCCGGCGACAATGCCCCGATGGCCTATGTCGAGCTTGTCGATCGTCCGGGTGCGGTCGAGGCTGCTGCCGAGTAATCGATCCTCGCCTTGGTTTGCGAGGGCAAGCAAGCCGGGTATGCCCGGCTTGCTTGTTACGGCCTCTGCGGGGGGGGATCCGAGGGGCGGCGCACATAAAGAAACCGGCCTTTGGCCGGTTTCTTTATGTGCGCTTACCGCTTCAGGCCATGGCTTTGATGTTGCTGTTGAGCCGGCTCTTCGCGCGCGCCGCGGTGTTTTTGTGCAGGATGCCCTTGTTCACCATGCTGTCGATGACGGGCTGAGCCTCTTTGTAGGCGGCTTGGGCGGCGGCTTTGTCGCCACTCCGGATCGCCTTCAGGGTTTTCTTGATGAAGGTGCGAACCCGCGAGCGCAAGGCGACGTTGCGGGCGCGATTTCTCTCATTTTGACGAATGCGCTTTTTGGCGGATGCATTATTGGCCACGGGGGGCTTTCTCCTAAGGAATGAGGGATTGAACAAATCAAGGCGGTGCATTATCCGGTTATTGACGGGTATGTCAAATGCGGGATGCTGCACGAGGGGGTTGGACTGCGATACAGTGCTTGGATGAGCGGTTCTCTGACTTGCGTTCGTGTTGCCGTTGCAGCTCCGGTTGATGGTACGTTCGACTATGTCGTGCCCAGTGAGGCCGAGGTTGCATACTGTGTTCCCGGTGGACGGGTCGAGGTCCCGTTCGGCGCAGGACGGCGGATGGGCGTGATCGTCGAGCAGTGGAGCGGCGATGCATGCGCGGTGAAGACGCTGAAGGCGGTGCTGCGCATTCTCGATCATCGCCCTGTCCTGAGTGAGGCAGAGTTGCGCCTAGGGGCGTGGCTGGCGTCCTACTACCACGCGCCCTTGGGCGAGGTGCTCGCCCTCATGCTTCCTTCCGCCTTGCGTGATGGCGGCACGCTTGATGTGTCTGTCGCCAAGGGCTGGCGTCTTGCCGATGGGGCTCCTGCTGTACTGCCGCGCGCACCGCGCCAGAATGCGGTGTTGCAGCTGTTGCGGGAGGCCGGGGGCGCACTTTCGGATGCGGTCCTGCGTACCCACGCCGCGGCCCTCCGTACCCTTGCCGCGCGTGGTTGGATCGAGCGGGTGGAGGTGTCGGAAGACAGGATGCCGGAGGGGCCGCACGCCCCTGCAGCTCGCCTGCGGCTCAATGCGGCCCAGGCCGAGGCCCATCGCGCCGTGCGGGATGGGCTTGGTTCTTTCGTCGCTTTCCTTTTGTATGGCATCACGGGTAGCGGGAAGACCGAAATCTATCTCGCGGCCATGGAAGACGTGCTGGCCAAGGGGGGGCAGGTGTTGGTTCTCGTGCCCGAGATCGCCCTGACACCCCAATTGGTGGCTCGCTTCAGTGCGCGGCTCGGGAGGGGGTTGGTCATGTTCCATTCGGGCATGACCGATCGGGCCCGCCGGGATGCCTGGCTCATGGCCCGTGACGGCCGTGCACGGGTGGTGCTTGGGACCCGCTCTGCCGTGTTTGTTCCCCTGCCGCGCCTTGGGCTGATCGTGGTCGATGAGGAGCATGATGCCTCCTACAAGCAGCAGGAAGGGGTGCGCTACCACGCGCGCGACGTGGCCGTGATGCGCGCCAGCCAGCGTGGCGTTCCCATCATTCTCGGCTCGGCCACCCCGTCGCTCGAGACCTTGCACAATGCAAGACAGGGGCGCTACCGTCTGTTGCGCTTGGATGTTCGTGCTGCGGGGGCGGTCCCGCCGCGTCTCGAGTTGCTCGACATCCGGCGCCGCCCCATGCATGAGGGCCTGTCCGCCCCGCTGATCGAGCGTATGCGCGGTCACCTCATGGCGGGCGGACAGGTCCTGCTGTTCCTCAACCGGCGTGGCTATGCCCCAGCGCTGACCTGCCATGTCTGTGGTCACGTCGAGCACTGTCGTCAATGCAGCGCGCCGATGATCGTGCATCGTGCACGCGGTCGGTTGGTCTGTCATCACTGCGGTGCCGAGCGACCATTGCCGGAGCATTGCCCCGCCTGCGGCTCGGCAGAGCTGGAGATGCATGGGGTGGGCACTGAGCGGCTGGAGATGGCCCTGCAGGGGCTGTTTCCTGAGTTTCCGATCGAGCGCATCGACCGCGACACGACGCGGCGCAAAGGGGTGCTCGAGGGCAAGCTTGCGCGTGCACGAAGCGGTGAGGCGCGCATCTTGCTCGGTACGCAGATGCTAGCGAAGGGGCACGACTTTCCGGGAGTGACCCTGGCGGCGGTACTGGATGCCGATCGGGGGCTGTTCAGCAGCGATTTCCGTGCCCCTGAGCGCTTGCTTCAATTGATCGTCCAGGTGGCCGGTCGGGCCGGCCGGGCCGAACGTCCCGGTGAGGTGCTGATCCAGACCCACCAACCTGACCATCCTCTGTTGCAGGCCCTGTTGCGCGGGGGCTTCGATGCCTGTGCCGAGGTTCTGTTGCACGAGCGCCATCTAGCGGCTCTGCCGCCCTTTGCCCATCTGGCCTTGTTGCGTGCGGAGGCACGCGATGCTGAGCGGGCTCGCCGCCTGCTCGGTCGGGTGGTCGATTGGCTGGCCGAGGTGCAGGCCGCCGGGGTGGTCTCCTACGGCCCCGCCACCGCACCGCTCGAGCGGCGCGCAGGGCGTTTCAGGCTCCAGGTGCTGCTTGTGTCGCCTCGACGCGACCGCCTGCACGAGGTGCTGAGTCGCCTGCTTCCGGAGCTGCGTGGCTGGCCCGAGAGGCGGGGCATGCGGTGGTCGCTGGATGTCGATCCTCAGGATATGGGCTAAACCCGGATTGCCCATGGGGCCTGCTTTGCTACCCATCGTGCTCGCGCCGGGGCGGGCATGTGTCTTACGCGGGGTGCTGGCGGCCTGCGGTGTAAAAATAGGATGGTGGGGCTCCACGTGCGGCGTCCGGCTGGTTAGAATAGCCGATTGCATTCAGTCTTGGTGGGGAGATCCGTGAAAGAGCAGCTTGAAAGCCTCCTGTCCCGTGCGCTGGATACCTTGCGTGCCGAGGGTCTGGGCCTGCCGGAGAGTGTCGCCCCCCAGGTCTTTCGTGCCAAGGATCGCGCGCATGGCGACTTTGCCTCCAACATCGCCATGCAACTGGCCAAGCCAGCCGGACTGCCCCCCCGTGTCTTTGCCGAGCGCTTGATCGCTGCCTTGCCACAGGCTGCCCTGTTGGAGAAGGTCGAGATCGCTGGCCCGGGCTTCATCAACTTCTACGTGCGCGAGTCGGCCGTCTTCGACGTGATTCGTCAGGTGCTGGAGGCTGGCGAGGGCTATGGTCGCTCTGCGTATGGTGCCGGCCGACGGGTGATGGTCGAGTTCGTCTCGGCCAACCCGACTGGCCCGCTGCATGTCGGCCATGGTCGCGGTGCGGCCTACGGCGCGGTAGTGGCCAACCTGTTGGCGGCAGTCGGCTATGACGTGCACCGCGAGTATTACGTCAACGATGCCGGCCGCCAGATGCACATCCTCGCCACCTCCATCTGGCTGCGCTATCTGGAGTTATGTGGTGCCCAATTTGCCTTCCCCTCCAACGGCTACAAATCGACCGACTACATCTACGCCATCGCGCAAAGACTCAAGGATGAACATGGTGATGCCTACACTGTGCCCATCGAGCAGGTCTTCGCGGGGGTGCCCCCGGACGAGCCGCAGGGTGGCGACAAGGAGCTGCACATCGATGCCTTGATCGCCCGCGCGCAGGAGCTGCTGGGGGATGTGCGTTATCGCTACGTGTTTGAGCTTGGTTTGAGCACCATTCTCGACGACATCCGCGACGACCTCGAGGGTTTCGGCGTGCGCTTCGAGCACTGGTACTCCGAGCGTGGCCTCATCGAGCGGGGGGCGGTCAATCGCGCCATTGAGCAGCTGCGCGAGCGCGGTCACATCTATGAGCAGGAGGGCGCCCTGTGGTTTCGCTCTACTGATTTTGGGGACGAGAAGGACCGCGTGGTGCAGCGCGCCAACGGTCAGATCACCTATTTCGCCTCCGACATCGCCTACCATCTCGAGAAATACGAGCGCGGCTTCGAGCGCATGATCGACGTCTGGGGTGCTGACCACCACGGCTACGTGCCACGCGTGAAGGCAGCCCTGACTGCGCTGGGGTATGATGCCAGCAAGCTCGATGTCTTACTGGTGCAATTCGCCATCCTTTATCGTGGCGGCAAGCGTGTGCAGATGTCCACCCGTTCCGGCGAGTTCGTGACCCTGCGTGAGCTGCGCGAGGAGGTGGGCGCGGATGCCGCGCGCTTCTTCTATGTCATGCGTAAGAGCGAACAGCACCTGGATTTTGATCTCGACCTCGCCAAGAGTCAGTCGAACGACAATCCGTTGTACTACATCCAGTACGCCCATGCCCGTGTGTGCAGCGTGATGCGCCAGCTGGCGGCCAAGGGCCTGGCGCACGACCGGGCACGTGGCGCGGTGGCGGTGGCACGCCTCAATCTCCCGGTCGAGGCCGAACTGGCCCGCCAGCTTGGCCAGTTCCCCGAGCTGGTGCTGCGTGCGGCGCTGGCCTGCGAGCCGCACCAACTGGTGCACTACCTACGCGAACTGGCAGGCCAGTTCCATGCCTACTACAACGGCCACCAGTTCCTGGTCGATGATGCAGCGTTGCGCGATGCACGTTTGAACCTGATCCTTGCCGTGCGCCAGGTCCTCGCCAATGGCCTGGGGCTGTTGGGCGTATCTGCGCCTGAGAGCATGTAAGCCGGAGGGCGGGGCGATGGTGCATCCCAAGCACGCCAGTCGCCGACGATCGTCGGCCCGCTCTGCAGTACCACCTGCACTTTGGGTGATGGTTGGGGCGATCGTCGTCCTATTCGCAGCCCTGCTGGCGTGGCTGGGCACGCGCGAGCCGCAGCCCGATTCGGTATCGCAGGGTGGGCCGGCCAAGGGGCTTGCGCAGCCTGTCGCGCCGCAGCAGGATGCCCGCGCGGTGGCCAAGGAGGTCGTTCCGCCACCACCGCGCTATGAGTTCTACAACATGCTGCCAGCACAGAAAGTCGAAGTGCCCCCGCCGCCTGCCACATCCCCCATCACCAGTGCCCCGCCCGCGGACAGGTCCGCTGCGGCCAAGCCCCCTTCATCGCCTGCTACAGCCACCGATGCCTCACCAGCGACGAGCACGATCCGCTACGAACTCCAGGTCGGGTCCTTCCGTCGCTACGAGGAGGCCGACCGACGCAAGGCCGAGCTTGCCATGTTGGGCTTTGCCTCCACCATCCAGTCGACCAATATCAGCGGCGAGACCTGGCATCGGGTCAAGGTGGGCCCCTTACCGGAGACCGAGGCACGCAAGGTGCATGATCGCCTCAAGGCCGCTGGCATGAACCCCTTGCTGGTCAAACAGGGCGGCTAGCTTGGAGAGGAGTTAAAGCCCGCATAAAAGCGGCGTGCGATCCATCGAGCCCTGCACTCTGCTACGCCGCCGATCCTTGGGCCATCGAGCGGCGCATCGTGACGCGGCTAGAGTATGGTAAGCAAGGCCCATGATCCGCGCTTGGTCATCACCCATCTCAAGGCCCCGACAATCGAACTCGACGACGATCCCTGCTGCCAGCGGGGCAAGGCCAAGAGCCGGATCGAGGCAACCTAGCGCGAGCTGTTCGGCACCCACGCCGGTGGCCCTACCCTCCTCGCCAACGGCTTGCGCATACTTCTTGGTTGGATGAGCCTATATGATGCTGATGCAGCGGCTTGTGGGTCTGGGCGCTGACTGCAATGGGGCTCGCCCAGGCCACGAGCGCCACCATGCGCGCAAGGCCCCTTGAGATCGATTCATCCAAAGGGCATGAACAAGTTTGATTGAAACATAGCCAAAACTGGTTTGGACCTTGATGGATAAGATATGTCACAATCGGTCAAGCCTCTTACAGTGTTGGGCGTACCTAAGCGGTCCTACGGTACGTTCTACCGAATGTGAGGCATGTGGCGAGGAAGGCGTGGGCCGTTGCCTTGGGGGAGCGGCGAAACCGGCCTCGGTGAAGCAGGCCTCCAGCAACAGCTACAGTGAATAGCTTGGTGTAAGGTTGGAAGAACGGTTGGGCAAAACCGCAAGCTATGCGGCATCATCCGTTATCGACACGGATGGAGGGGCTCATGGATCATGGGGCTTGGGGAGGTGCTCTGGAGTCTTCTGCTGCAGCAAGCCAAGCAGCCGCCCCTCCTGGATCATGCAACCAAGACCAAGTAGCAAGAGGAGTAGCCCAAGCAAGGCGACCAAGCCGAACATCAGCGGTGTGAGCATGGTCAGCACCGACAGGGTGGAGGGATCGACCGCGTTCTGCTCAAGCTGGCGCAAAAGGTGCAGCGGGTTGGTCATCAGCGGATGGCGCAGCACCAGCCAGACCAGTGCGCCCAGCCACACCACAAGACCGCCTAGGAGCAGCTTGCGGCCGAGGGCGACCTGGCGCTGACGGCGCGCGATCCAGTCCGACATGGTGCCCTGCGTCATCTCAGCCCCCCGTGACCGGAGGGAAAAAGGCGACCTCGTCACCATCCCGCACGACCTGGTCGCGGGTCGCATACTCGTGGTTGATGGCCACCAGGGTATTGGCCGGCATGTCGAAGTCGGTGGCGGCCGCCCACACGTCGGTGACCGTGGCGAGCCCTGCGGCCGGTAGTGCCATATCGGCTTTGCCCACGCGCTCGCGCAGGCTAGCAAAGAATTTCACCTGAATCATGTCGGGATGTCCTGAGTGTCAGCCCTGCGCCAAGAGGTTGCGCAGGTCGATGACCGCGGCATTGGCGCGAGAGATGTAGGATGCCATGACCAGCGAATGGTTGGCGATCAGACCAAAGCCGCTGCCGTTGAGGATGATCGGGCTCCAGACGGTGGCCTGGCTGGCCTCCAGTTCGCGGATGATCTGGCGCAGGCTGACCAGCGCGTTTTTCTTCTCCAGGACGGGGGCGAAGTCGACTTCCGCCGCGCGTAAAAAGTGCAGCAAGGCCCAGGTGGCACCGCGTGCCTCGAAGAACACATCATCTACTTGGTACCAGGGGGTGCGCACCATCAGCTGGCCGGGGGTGGCCGTGGACTGGCGCGCGGCCTCATCGCCCGAGAGGTCGGTGTTGACCCGCACCTGGCCCACGCTGGCGGAGAGGCGCTGTGACAGGGAGCCGAGGCGCTTCTCCACCATCCCCAGCCAGTCGCGCAGATTATCGGCACGGGCGTAGAACTGGGCGTCCGTGGCATCCTCATCCCCCAGACGCAGGTTGTAACGCTCTAGGGCGCGGATGGCCTTGCTATACTCGCCTTCGGTCGAGGGCAGCATCCATGAGGCATTGTCGAAGTTGAACAGCGGTTCGGCGATGATCAGATCCCTGTCCTCCACCGATTGCGACTGCGAGCGGGAGAAGTCGTTGCGCAGCGCGCGCGCAAGGTCGCGCACCTGCACGAGAACGCCGAATTCCCAGTTGGGCATGTTGTCGAGCAGTACGCCGGGCGGGGTAATATCGTTGGAGAGATAACCGCCTGGCTTGTCGAGCAGGGTGCTGGCCACCTCGATCAGCGTGCCAGTCATGACCTGGCCGGTGACCGGTGCCTGCTGGGTCGGGCCCATGTGCGCTCGGGCCGCCTCGTTTACATCGAATTCCGCAGGCGCCATGCTCCAGCGGATGGCGAGCACGACCATCACCACGATGTAGGTTGCGCCGAGCAGACCGACGGTCCACAACAAACCGCGCTCGCGCATGGTACGCGGATGGTAGAGACGGGCGGTGGTCTTTGCGCCGTGCAGCAGGCGGTCGAGAAGTGCGCGCGGATTCATGTGGTCATTTCCGAGGATGCCCAAAGATATGATTACCATGATGGCAGAGATCGAGAATCCCGCAAGGGCAGGGGAGGGTTCATGCCGATGCTCAAGCGCATGATCGTCACCGCGCTGGGCGTGGTGGGGGTTGCCATCGCAGGGGGGGCGGTGTTCGTTGCCACCTTCGATGCCAACCGCTACAAACCGCAGATCGAGGCACTCGCGCAGCGGCATCTTGGTCGCACGCTGAGTCTTGGCGGCGATGTGCGCCTCACCCTGTGGCCGGTGCTTGGCTTGCGTGCCGAGCAGGTGCGTCTTGGTAACGCGGAAGGTTTCACCGATCCCCTGTTCGCCGAGGCCGAGAGCTTAGTGCTCGGCGTCCAGCCGCTGTCATTGCTCGCGCAGCGGCTCAAGGTGAACGAGGTGGCAGTGGATGGCCTGAGGCTCTTCCTCGAACACCGCAAGGACGGCAGCAACAACTGGTCGTTGACCCCGTCGGTATCCGTGTCCCAGCCTGCGGCCGAAATGCCTGCCTCGGCCGGTGGCGCACCCGGAGGCTTGGGCCTGCTGATCAGCGGGGTCACCCTGAGCCGGGCCGAGGTCAGCTTCCGCGATGGCACCACCGGTGAGGTCTGGCGCATCGCCCCGCTCGACCTGACCACCGGCGCCATCGAGCCGGGCAAGCCTTTCGATGTGAGCCTTGCGGCGGGTATCGGCCAGGCGGACAAAAAGCTCCAGGGGCAGTTGCGGCTTGCGGGGCGGATGAGCGTCGATCCCGCACTTCCTGCGGTCGATGTGAGTAACCTTCGCTTCGAGGGCGAGGCCTCCAACCTGCCGGGTAGGGTCGGCAGGCTGGTGTTTAAGGCCCAAGCCGACAGGCTGGGCGTCTCTGGCAAGACCTTGCAGCTCTCGGGCACACCTCTGTCATTCGATGCGCGCCTGCAAAACGGTCCGGCACCGCTCGAGTTGCTGGACGCGAAGCTGAGGTTCGGGATCACGGGCGATCTCGTGCCCGGACGCCTGAGGCTGGCGCCGTTCGAGGGCGAGCTGCACGCCGAGGGTGAAGGCTTGGGTGCCAAGGGCGTCAATGTTCGAATGACGGGTGAGGGGGCACTAGACCTTGTGGCTCACACCGCCCACGTGACACACCTCGCTCTCCATGCCGACGGCCTGCACGCGAGCCTTGTCGGCAAGCTCGAGGGCATCGAGACCGCACCGCGTTTTGTCGGTCAGGTGGAGGTGGCCGATTTCAACCCGCGTGCTTGGTTGGCAGCGCATGGTCGCCCTCTGCTTGGGCTGCCCGAGGGGGCCCTGGCCCGGGCTGAGGCAAAGGCGGACGTGGTCTTTGGCGATGGCAGGCTGCGTCTGAATGCATTGGAGGCGCAGGTGGACGAGACCCGTGTCCAGGGCGGCGTCGAGGTCGGCAAGGCTGGGGTCCGTGCTGATCTTGCCCTTGACCGGCTGGATCTCGATCGCTACTTGCCGCCCAAGCCCAAGGCCGCTCAGACCGCACCGCGGGAGGGCGGAGGCGGCCCTGTGCCAGGGCCAGGGGGCGATACGCCGATCGAATTGCCCGTTGCTCTGCTGCGCGATTGGAGCGGCCAGGTGAACCTGCACGCGATGCACCTGAGCGTGCGACGTGTCGAAGTGCGCGAGCTGCGCCTCGTTAGCAAGGCCCAGGGCGGCGAGCTTGTCATCGACACCCTGACAGGGCGGGCCTTCGATGGCCAGTTCGAGGTGCGTGGCGGGCTGGACATGCGCGGCCAGGTCCCGGCCTGGCGTGCGGCTGGCAAGGCCGCTGGGGTGGATGTGGGGGCCATGCTGAGGCAATTTGGCGAAAGCGCCCGTTTAAGCGGCCGTGGCGAACTGAGCTTCGACCTGCGCACGCATGGCGCTTCAGTGAGAGCCCTCAAGGCCGGGCTCAATGGCACGGCGCGCGCACACTTCTACGATGGCGCGCTCGAGGGGGTGAACATCGGTCAGTTGTTGCGCCGCGCGGATGCCGCCTTCAAAGGTCAGCCCGCTCCGCCGCCCGAGCCTGCGCAGACTGATTTTACGGAGCTTTCCGGCAGCGCGATCATCGCCAATGGCGTGATCAACAATCCGGATCTCGACGGTAAGTCGCCGCTGCTGCGCGTGCAGGGGAGCGGCACCATCGATCTGCTCAGGGATGGCATCGACTATGGCCTGACCGTGATCGTGGTCAACACAGCAACCGGCCAGGCTGGCAAGGACCTGGCCAACCTGCGCGGAGTGCCCATTCCGCTCAAGATCAGCGGCTCGCTCGGCGCCCCTTCGTACCGCGTCGATCTTGACAAGGTGATGGAGGAGCGGGCGAAAAAGGAGGTCGAGCGGCGTGTCGGAGAGGAGTTGCAAAAGCGACTCGGTGTACCGGCCCCGTCCGGTTCGACGCAGGAGCCGATTCCCACCATGCCGCCTGTACAGGACCTGCTGAAGGGGTTGATCGGCCGCTGATGGATGCCTTCGCGTATCGCCTGCTCGCCTGGTGGGACGAGCACGGCCGTCATGACCTGCCCTGGCAACATCCGCGCGAGCCTTGGCGCGTGTGGGTGGCCGAGGTGATGTTGCAGCAAACCCAGGTGACCACTGTCATTCCCTACTTCTTGCGCTTCATGGCGCGCTTTCCCGACATCGCGTCGCTGGCTGCGGCGGATGAGGACGAGGTGCTGGCCCACTGGGCCGGCCTTGGCTACTATCGTCGCGCGCGCTTCTTGCATGCCGCTGCGCGGCAGGTGGTCGAGCGTCATGGGGGCGAGTTCCCGCGCGACATTGAGGCGGCTATGGCCCTACCGGGGCTGGGGCGATCCACCGCTGCTGCCATCTTGGCTCAATCTTTCGGTCTGCCGCATACCATCCTTGATGGCAACGTGAAGCGCGTGCTGGCGCGCTATTGCGGCATCGAGGGCTGGCCGGGCGAGGGCGCGGTCGAGCGCAAGCTCTGGCGCCAGGCCGATGCGCACACCCCGCGTGAGCGGGTGGCAGACTACACCCAGGCGATCATGGACCTTGGTGCCACCGTCTGCACCCCGAAGCGCCCGGCCTGCGGCCGCTGTCCGCAGCGGGTAGACTGTGTCGCCCTGCGGGATGGGCGGGTGGATGAGCTGCCCACCCTGCGCCCGCGCAAGGCCATGCCGGTGCGGCGTACGGTGATGCTGTTGGTCGAGGGGGAGAAGGGTGTGCTGCTCGAGCGCCGCCCGCCCGTGGGCGTCTGGCCCGGGCTGTACAGCCTGCCTGAGTGTCCTCCAGACGATGCGGCATCTTATCTGGAGCGGCTGGGGATGACGGCCGGTGAGACCCTTCCGGTGTTGCGCCACACCTTCAGCCACTACCATCTGGACATCGAGCCGCGCCGGGCGCGTCTGAAAGACCCCGCTGCGCGTGTCATGGATGACGGGCGCCTGCTCTGGTATAACCCGGATCAGCCATTGCCCGGCTTGCCCGCGCCGGTGCGCCGGTTGATCGAACAGTACATCGAGAGGACGTCCACATGACTCGCATGGTGCATTGCGCCCGTTTGAAGCAGGAGGCCGAGGGCCTCGACCGCCCGCCGTATTTCGGTGAGCTCGGCCAGCGCATTTTTGAGAACGTGAGCAAGCAGGCCTGGCAGGAATGGTTGCGTCACCAGACCATGCTGATCAACGAGTACCGTCTCACCCCTGTCGATCCCAAGGCGCGTCAATTCCTCGAGCAGGAGATGGAGAAATTCTTCTTCGGCGAAGGCTCGGCCAAGCCGGAGAGGTATGTTGCGCCGAAGTGAATGATCCGCCGCGGAGTGTGGCCCCAGCCTCGATAAGGGCGGCTCTAACCCTGAGTGATATCAGCGGCGGGGCTTGGATCGTCGCAACTCGTATTGGATCACGTTCACGAAGCTTTAATGTTCGATAATTAGAGTGAGTCCTGGAAGCTTTTCCCCTCCACGGAGATCGAGGCCGCCATGCTGCAAGCCAGCACGCTTCCGCCGATCATGCGCCTGGCGTATCTGCCACGCTGCGCACTGGACCTCAAGCAGGATGTCCCTATCGTCAGCCCCGCGCAGCATAATGAGCATGTCATGCGTCTTTTTCACGAGCATGCCGAACTCGTCGCACTGCCGGTGGTGGAGGATGGGCATCCGCTTGGGATCATCAATCGCAACATCTTCATGAACGAGATGGCGCGGCCCTTCGTGCGTGAGATCTACGGACGCAAGAGTTGCATCGCGTTCATGGACAAGCACCCGCTCATCGTCGAGGCGCACACGCCGATCCAGGATCTCAGCTTTCAGGCACTAGCCGCCGGCAGCAAGGCCCTCGCCGATGGCTTCATTATCGTTGATAACGGACGCTACCTTGGTGCCGCGACGGGTCTCGACCTGGTGAGCGCGGTGACCAACTTGCAGGCGGAGAAAAACCGCTTGGTGATGGAGAGCATTGATTATGCGAGCGTGATTCAGAAGTCCTTCCTGCGCCCCTCGCTCCAGGATCTAGCCACGACCCTTTCTGATCATCTGCTGCATTGGGAGCCGCGCGATGTGATCGGGGGGGATTTCTTTGTCTTTCGCAGCTTTGCGGACGGCTTCTTTGCCGCGCTCATCGACTGCACCGGCCATGGCGTGCCTGGGGCCTTCATGACTCTGATCACGGCCTCCTATCTTGACCGCATGTTGGTGTATGGCGATCCACGCGATCCGGCGCGGATGCTAGGTGAGATGAACCGTATGATCAAGGTTGCTCTGGCCCAGGATGGCGAAGATGAGGAGGGGACGGACGATGGTATGGACGCGGCCTTCCTTTGGTTCGATCACGCGACGCGCAGTCTGACCTGGGCGGGGGCCAAGACCCCCCTGTTCATGCTGGAGCCCGGGGCCGTTGATGTGGCGCAGTTCCATGGCGATCGCAAGGGGGTTGGCTACCGCGGCACGCCGATGGCGTATGCCTGGACCAACCGGACCCAGGTGCTCGCGCCAGGGACCACCGTGTTCATCACCACCGACGGCCTGATCGACCAGGTGGGTGGCCCCAAGCGCATTGCCTTCGGCAAGAATCGCCTGCGCGCAATGCTGCTCGCGCACCGCGCGCTACCGCTCGCCGAGCAGGGCGCGCGCATCATGCAGGCCTTGCGTGACTACCAGGGTGGGCAGACACGGCGCGACGACGTCACTCTGTTCGGTTTCCGGAGTTGAGTTGGGCTTCAACGCTGCTTATCGAGCTTTAGGGTCATGCAATTGGACGTCTTCAGCGCATTTCGTGACTATGCCCTGCACGAAGGGGTGCTGTTCTATTTCAACGGCTATCTCTCGCACAACGTCATTGGCGCGATGGGCGACGCCTTGCGTCATCGCTTGGAGGCCCAGGGAATCAAAGGGGTGGTGGCCCGCCGAGTGTTCTCCACCTTTATCGAGATGGCGCAGAACATCCTCAACTATGGTGTGGATGTCGCATCCGTGGCAGGGCATGGCAGGATCGGCAAAGGCTCGGTGGCGATTGGCCAGCTCGGGGATCGCTTCTACATCATTTGCGGCAATCGCATCGAGCGCACGCATGTCGAGCGGGTGAAGGAGAAGCTCGATGCCATCCGCGCCATGTCGCCCGACGAGGTCAAGCAGGCGTACAAGCAACAGCTGCGCAACGAGGAGCACGAACAGGATCCGATCAGCAAGGGGGCGGGGCTTGGCTTCCTGACCGTGGCGCGCGACTCAAGCGCCCCCATCGAATACTGCTTCGTCGAGGAGGGGGGCGGTCAGGACCCGGTCAGCTTCTACCTCAAGGCCACCATTTAAGGGATAATCCACGGCAGAGCAAATTGTCGGATCGATTTTCAAGGTTACCATCTGACGGACGATGCCTCCCATGCAAGACCTCTACATCGCTGCGACCATCACCTCGCCCGAGGTAGACTTTCGCTTTTCCGCGGATCGTTTGTCGTTGGTTGGCGAGTCTTATCCTGAGAATACCGCGGCCTTCTATGGGCCGCTGCTCGACGCCCTGCGTGCCTACCTTGCGCAGGCGAGCGGGCGGGACATCGAGGTCCACATCAAGCTCAAGTACTTCAACAGCAGCAGCACCAAGGCGCTGTTCAACATCTTCGAACTGCTGCACGCGGCGGTCGGGGCCAACGACGTGCGGCTGTATTGGTACTATGACGAGGAAGACGACACCATCCTCGAGTTCGGCCAGGACCTGCACGAGGATTTCCCAAAGATCCGCTATACCCCTGTGGCCGTGACCCAAGAAAGCGCTGATTCATTCAGCGCTTCCTCCTAGGGCATGGATGCCTTGGCTCGGATAGGAGGAAACCCTTGATTCGCGCAAAAGATCGCGCATCGATTTCGCGACGGGTCGATGCCGAAAAATCCATGAAAGGGTCTTTTGGCATTTTCTTAAGTCTGCGCGCCCATGCAAAAAGAAGATTTTAACCTGTTCGAGGCCGAAGAGGACCTGCTGGACCGCGTGTTGCGCGTGCTCGGTGATGGCTCGGCCTCGGCCGAGACCCTGCGCGCGGAGCTCGCCCTGCTCGCCCAAGGCTATCGCCGCCTGTTCCGTGAGACCCAGCGCCTAATCAAGCTCAGCGACCGCAAGGAAGAGGAGCTCAACCGGCTCAACCGCGAATTGGCTGCCCTCAGTGCCAAGCTGGAGCATCAGGCCACCCACGATGCGCTGACTGGTATTCTCAACAAGGGCGCCCTCACTCGCCATCTGGTCGAGGAGCAGGCAGCGCTGGGCTATGGCCTGATGCTGTTCGACATCGATCACTTCAAGCAGATCAATGATCGCTACGGGCATCCGGTCGGTGATGCCATCCTGCAGTGCATGGCCGCACGTATCCAGGGCGAGCTCCCTGCGGAGGCGCGCTTCGGTCGCTTCGGGGGCGAGGAGTTTGCCGTCGTCCTGCCCCATGGCCTCTCCGATGCCCTGCGCCCGCTGGCCGGGCGCCTGCGCGAAGTGGTCGCAGCCGAACCCTTCGTGGTAGAAGGTCAGACAATCCCCGTCACCATCAGTCTCGGTGCCACGCTTGCCGCATCCGGCGAGCCTTTCTCATCGGTCTATTCGCGCGCTGATGCGGCCCTCTACCGCGCCAAACAGGGCGGTCGCAACCGGGTCGAGATTGCCTGATTCGACCGGGCCGTTGCTTACGGCCATCGTTTCGATGGCATCATCTTCCCTCCTCGGCGGCGGGAGGGTACGACGCCCTTTTCGATATCCTGCGGCCTATGCGGCTGTGTCTAGGCTGCTTCGGCACTTAGGTGAGGGCTCGGTGACACCACCCCGCGCCGCCCACTCCTCGGGCGTGAGGGTGTGGAGCGTGATGGCATGCACCGGTCCGGCCAGTTCCTCGGCCAGCGCCTTGTAGACCGCACGGTGACGCGACACGAGCCCCTGGCCCTCGAAGGCATGGCTGACGATGGTGATGTGGAAGTGGGAATCGGTCGCCCTCATCGCATGGTGGTGGCTCTCGTTGACGATGGACAGGTGTGCTGGCAAAAAGGCGGCTTCCAACTTGGCTTGGATGGTTTGGTGTACGCTCATGGTTGCGATCGTTCAGAGGACATGGGGATAAGGATGGACGGGTCGTTCGGCTGGTTGCTGCTGGTGCTTGTCGTCGCCATTCCGCTTGGCTGGCAGCTGCTGGAGATGCGCCGTGCGGCCCGGGCCAAGGGGCAGCCTGCACCGGAGCATGCGGAGGTGCCGCGCGAAGGGTTGGCCTTATTCTACTTCCACAGCCCGTTGTGCGGGGCATGCCGTGGCATGACGTCGGAGATGCGTGCCTGGGCGGAGGAGGACGCCAGGATACGGGTGGTCGATATCGGCATCAAGCCAGATCTTGCGAGCGCCTTCGGCGTGCGGGTGACGCCGACGGTGGTGATCGTGCGCGATGGCCGCATCGACGCCGTGCTGCTCGGTGCGCGCACGCGCGCCCGGTTGGAGGAACTCTGTCGCTGAGCTGCGGCAGGAAAGCACCTGTTGGCCCGCCACTTCCCTGGAATAGGGCAACCTAGTTTCATGTACAATCTTGGTACACCTCTTTGGGAGTACGACACGATGAAGCCGCTCTCCGCCATGTTCCTGGGTGCTGGGATGCTGGTGGCCTTGTCCAGCCACGCCGACAGTAGCCAAGTCATGCTTGGTGCCGGCCTTGGAGGCGCGCTAGGTGCGCTGGTCGGCCAGCAGATCGGTGGTGGTCATGACGGTGCCATCGTTGGCGGGGCGTTGGGTGCCGGTGTGGGTGCAGCGGCGGGCGCGGCGCTGACCACAGGCGGCAACGATGGCCGCCGGGTCGTGGTGCGCGAGCCCATTGGCTACGGCCCGCACGACAACGGCCTGCACCGCGGTCATCACAAGCACAAGCACAAACACCATCACGACTGATTCGCCGCCGCCTCGAGCAAGTTCAAGGGCCGCCCCCTGGCGGCCTTTGGCTTTTCCAGCGGACTCCGAGCATCCATCACTTGCCGCAATGATGCGAAGGAGGGCAAGCATCCCATCCTTCTCATCGTAGCGCCAGGCGATCTGCTCTGCGGCGCGGTCAGACCCTAGGGTAGACCTCCGCGCCGCTCTGCATGAATTGCACGGCCTTCTCCTGCATGCCCTGTTTCAGCGCCTCCTGCTCGTCCACGCCTAGGCTTGCGGCGTAGTCCCGCACGTCCTGGGTGATCTTCATGGAGCAGAAGTGCGGGCCGCACATGGAGCAGAAGTGAGCGACCTTGGCGTTTTCTTGCGGCAGGGTCTCGTCGTGGTACTCGCGGGCACGGTCCGGGTCCAGGCTAAGGTTGAACTGGTCCTCCCAGCGGAACTCGAAGCGCGCTTTGGAGAGGGCGTTGTCGCGCAGCTGTGCGCCGGGAAAGCCTTTGGCGAGGTCGGCAGCGTGAGCGGCGAGCTTGTAGGTGATGATGCCCTCGCGCACGTCCGCCTTGTTGGGCAGGCCAAGATGCTCCTTCGGGGTGACGTAGCAGAGCATGGCGGTGCCAAACCAGCCGATTTGCGCGGCCCCAATGCCGGAGGTGATGTGGTCGTAGCCAGGGGCGATGTCAGTGACCAAGGGACCTAGGGTGTAGAACGGGGCCTCGAAGCAGTCGGCCAGCTCCTTGTCCATGTTCTCCTTGATCATCTGCATGGGCACATGGCCGGGGCCTTCGATCATGACCTGCACGTCGTGTTTCCAGGCTTTCTTGGTCAGCTCGCCCAGGGTTTCCAGTTCGCTGAACTGGGCCGCGTCGTTGGCGTCCATGATGGAGCCGGGGCGCAGGCCGTCGCCAAGCGACAAGCTCACGTCATACGCCTTCACGATCTCGCAGATCTCGTCGAAGTGCGTGTAAAGGAAGTTTTCCTGGTGGTGTGCCAAGCACCACTTGGCCATGATGGAACCACCGCGGCTGACGATGCCGGTGACACGGTTGGCGGTCAGCGGCACGTAGCGTAGCAGCACTCCGGCATGGATGGTGAAGTAATCCACGCCCTGCTCGGCCTGCTCGATCAGGGTGTCGCGGAACAGCTCCCAGGTCAGGTCCTCGGCCTTGCCCTTGACCTTCTCCAGGGCCTGGTAGATGGGCACCGTGCCGACCGGGACCGGGCAGTTGCGGATGATCCACTCGCGCGTCTCGTGGATGTATTTGCCGGTGGAGAGGTCCATCAGCGTGTCGCCGCCCCAGCGAGTAGACCACACCATCTTCTCCACCTCCTCGGCCATGGAGGAGGTGGTGGCGGAGTTGCCGATGTTGGTGTTGATCTTCACGCGGAAGTTGCGGCCGATGATCATCGGCTCAAGCTCCGTATGGTTGATGTTGGCTGGGATGATGGCGCGACCGCGGGCGATCTCCTCGCGCACGAACTCGGGGGTGATGACGTCCGGAATCTTGGCACCAAAGCTCATGCCGCGATGCTGGCGCAGCAGGTCCTTATAGCGCGGGTCCTCGCGCAACTCCTGCAGCTTCATGGTCTCGCGGATGGCAACAAACTCCATCTCCGGGGTGATGATGCCGCGACGCGCATAGTGCATCTGGGTGACATTGCACCTGGGTTTGGCACGACGCGGGGGACGGATGTGCTCAAAGCGCAGGTGTGCGGTCTTCGGGTCCTGGGCGCGGGCTCGGCCGAATTCGGAGGTTGGACCGTCCAGCACCTCGGTGTCGCCACGCTCCTCGATCCAGCTGCGCCTTACCTCAGGCAGGCCCTTGCGCAGGTCGATCCTGACGTTCGGGTCGGTGTAGGGGCCGGAGGTGTCGTAGACGTAGATCGGCGGATTGGGCTCCATGCCACCATTGGTGCGAGTTGGCGTCTGACTGATCTCACGCATCGGGACGCGGATGTCCGGGCGAGATCCTTCGACATAAATCTTGCGCGAGCCGGTGAACGGCTTGGTAACCTCTGCCGAGAGCTTGGCAAAGTCCATCCCTAGACTTTGCCCTTCCAATATCGTTCCAGATGAGATTGTTGCGGATTGCTTGAAGATGTCTTCTGCGACGGCGGCCATGCGCGTGTCCTCATGAAGGAATGGAACGGCGCAGGGCAGCGGACGGGATGAGGCGTGCGCGGTTTCCCTACGCCGGTATGATCCGGATCAGGTTCAGAGGGTGTATCTCAGCGCCGGCGGCATGACCGTGGTCTCGATGGCCGTGGCGCACCCCTAGCCAAGAATGGACGTTAGCGGAGAGGAGAGGAGGATGCAAGCCGGCAATTACCCAAACCCTTTAAGCCACAGGGTTGTGAAGCTGGCCTTAGTCGCGTTTGTCGCCCTGGGTAAAGACGTGCCTTGAGCAGCGATGCTGCACCTTATCTCTTGCCGGGGCCGGGTAAACCCCTTAACCTTCATCCATCTTTCTTCTTCCAAGAATAAAGCGCCCCATGCCAGCCCTGAACGTCGAACAGGCCCGCTTCAACATGGTCGAGCAGCAGATCCGCCCGTGGGATGTGCTCGACTTCCGTGTCCTGGATACCCTGCGCACCGTACGCCGCGAAGACTTCGTCCCGCAGCGGCTGCGCGAGCATGCCTTCTCCGACATGATGCTGCCGATCGGTCATGGCCAGGTGATGATGTCGCCGGTGGTCGAGGGGCGCATGCTGCAGGCCCTGGCCGTGCAGCCGGGCGAACAGGTGCTGGAGATCGGTACCGGTACCGGCTTTACCGCGGCCTGCCTGGCCCACATGGGGGGGCAGGTCATTAGTGTCGATATCTTCGCTGATTTCACCGAGGCCGCACGCGTTCGCTTGCCCGGCGTCACCCTGGTGACCGGCGATGCCAGCGCCGGTTGGGATGACGGCCAATATTATGATGTGATCGCCATCACCGGCGCCATGGCGGATGTGCCCGAAAGCTACCGGCTCAAGCTCAAGGAGGGCGGTCGCTTGTTTGTCATCGTGGGGGAGGCACCCATCATGCAGGCCCTGCTGATCACCCGCGAGGGCGAGGATCGCTGGGGCTGCGAAAGTCTGTTCGAAACCTGCCTGCCACATCTCATCCACGCCGAGCCGAGGCCTGTCTTCACATTCTGAGCGCAAGGCTGAGGGGCGGCCAAAGGAGGCCCGATCATGCAAAGACCTCTGCCCCTGTTGGGAGTGCTGTTCCTGGGCTGGGCAGTGGCCACCCACGCCGAGGGACTGGTCGACGTGTATCGTCTTGCCGAGCAGAACGATGCCAATCTGCGTGCCGCCGCCCAGACCCGTCTGGCCACGCGCGAGACCTATCCCCAGGTCCAGGCCCAACTGTTACCGAACGTCACGCTCAATGCCGGTCTGACCCGGGACTGGCTGGAATACCCCAATGTGCCGACACGGGATGGCAGTTTCACCGGCAAGAATTACAGCGTGAGCCTCCAGCAGCCACTATTCGACCGCGCCCGGTTGACCGCCCTGGATCAGGCTGAGCTCATCGTCCGTCAGGCCGATCTCGACTATGCCAATAGCCAGCAGGAACTGCTGCTCCGGGCCTCCGAGGCGTATTTCGCCGTTCTGCGCGCCCAGGCAGAGTTGAGCCTTGCCGAAGCCGAGCTCGCGGCCAATGAAAGCCGCCTGGCGCAGACCGAGAAACGCTTTGAGGTAGGTCTGATCGCCATCACCGATCTGGCCGATGCGCGCGCCGCACGTGATCAGTCCCTGGCCCGCCGGATCGGTGCTGAGGCCAATCTCGCCAATGCCCGTGAGGCCCTTCGGGTATTGACCGTGCAGGAGGTGGCAAGCCTGGATGATGTGCGCCCTGAGCTTGCCACGGCCCTCCCTGATCCCGCCGATCCAGCCGCCTGGGTGAAGTTGGCCGAGGAACGGAATCTGGCCCTGCAGAGCTTACGTATGGGGCTCGACATCGCCCGCCAGGAGATCGAGAAGCAGCGTTCAGGGCACTATCCCACACTCAGCCTGAACGCCTCCTACGGCTACCAGGACACCCAGCTCGCCGGAACACCACTGGAGAACCACGATACGCGCGTGGGCGTGCAGTTGAATGTCCCGCTCTATGCGGGCGGCGGGGTGAGCGCCCGAGTGCGGGAGGCGACCTACAAATTCCAGCGTGCGCAGGACCTGTACGAGGCAGGTCTGCGTGACACCACCCGCGTCACCCGCGATGCCTTCCGGGCCGTGACCTCGAAGATCAGCGAGATCGCAGCCTTCGAGCAGAGTGTGAAGTCCGCCGAGACTCAGCTTGCCGCCAATGAGGCCGGGTATGAAGTGGGCACCCGCACGATCGTCGATGTCATCACTGCGCAAACCCTGCTCACCCAGGCACGCCGCAACCTGTTCAATGCCCGCTACGACTACCTGCTCGCCACCCTCCGCCTCAAGCGCGCTGCGGGCACGCTCCGGTTGGCCGATCTCGAGGCCTTGCAGCAGCAGGCGCTGCGCTGAATCATCCCGAAGGCCGAGTCGCCCCTGGACATGACACGCTGCCATGTCTTCCCTGTGGGCGCCGTATGATGCGGCAAAGGGCGGCGATCCATCTTGAAGGATGGGCCCCCATGAACCGATCCCAGCATGTCTCGCACGACTCCCCTGCATCTTCCATACTGATTGCCTCATGTCTTCCCTGACTGCCTGGCTCGATCCGCGCCAATGGCCGCTTGCCCTTGGCTTGAGCCTGCTGTGGCTGGCCGCGCGTTTGCCGCTCCCCATCGCCCAGACCTTGGGCCGAGGGTTGGGCCTGCTCGCCTGGGCCATGCTCCCCCGCCGACGACACATCGTCCGCCGGAACCTCGAGTGGTGTTTCCCGGGCATGAGTGAGGCGCAGCGACATCGGCTCGAGCGGGCGAGCTTTGCCTCCGCAGGGATGGGGCTGATCGAGGGGGGCATCGCCTGGTGGGGCGCCCCGGAGCGATTGGCGAGCTGGGTGCGCTATGAAGGACTGGAACATCTCGAAGCCGCGCACGCGGAAGGGCGGGGCGTGCTGTTGCTCGGTGCACACTTCACCGCGCTGGAGATCGGGGGGCGGTTGATGGCACTCAAAGTGCCGATGAACACCGTCTACAAGGCGGCCAAGAACCCGCGCTTCAATGCCGTGATGCGCGCGCGGCGAGCGCGTTACTTCGGCGAGCTGGTGGCCAATGACAACCTGCGCGGCATGCTCACAGTGCTCAAGGAGGGGGGGATTTGTTGGTATGGGGCGGATCAGGACTTCGGTCGCGAGGGGAGCGTGTTCGCCCCCTTCTTTGGCGTGCCGACCGCGACCCTGGCCCTGACCTCGAAGATCGCGAGGCGTGCAGGCTGTCGGGTGGTCTTTATCTATCCAGAGAGGCTGCCGCACGCTCGCGGCTATGTCATGCACCTTGTGCCGGTGCCCGAGATTCCGAGCGGCGATCCGGTGCGTGACGCCACGATCTACAATGCCCTGATCGAACGTTTCGCGCGTGAGCGTCCGGCGGACTACTTCTGGCTGCACCGGCGGTTCAAAACCCGCCCAGAGGGCGGGGCGTCTCCCTACGTGTAGGTACCTGCCGTCCTTCCAACCCTTACGCCAAGCTACTCTCTGTCGCTTGGCTGCTGGAGGCCTGCTGCACCGAGACCGGTTGCGTCGCCCCCACAAAGCCACGGCCAGCGCCTTCCTCGCCACAGGCTTCACATCTGGTAGAACTCACCGTAGGGCCGCTTCGGGCGGCCAAGCCATACGCCAGAAGATTCCTGACCGCATGCGCATCCTACGCCCCGATGGCGCCGCATGAAACTAGGGCTTGCGCTTGGCAGATCATGGCGGCGCTGCCGACCTCTGTCTTGCGCTGCGGTATCAGCTGTGCTCGTCGCCTCCCCTCGCCGCAAGGTCGTGCTGGATACGCCCAACGCTGTAGAGGCTCGACCTATCGCGACATATCTATGCCCTCGGGCCGCGCGCCACGCCCGTCATGGCGTGGAAGGGGTGCTTCCTATGAGGGAGTCCAGCCGCTCAGCCAGCCGCCCCAGCGCGCCGCGATGCGCGGCCAGCCACCTTGCACCGGCCTCGCCCATGCTCCGCCGCAGGAGTGCATCCCCCAACAGTTCGGCCACCGCCATTCCCAGGGCATGGGCATCCATGACCTCTCGCGCTGCCCCTCGGGCGCGCATCGCACCAAAGACCTCGTTGAAGTTGTGGACGTGTGGTCCGGTCAGCACCGGCAGGCCCAGTGCAGCGGGCTCCAACGGGTTGTGGCCGCCGTGGGGTACCAGGCTGCCGCCCACGAAGGCAACATCGATCGCGGCATAAAAGTCCATCAGCTCGCCGAGCGTGTCGATGAGTAAAACATCCGGTTTCTCTTCTGCCAGGAGCGTGGGTGGGGGGAGCGGTGGGAGGCTCGATCGTCGCACGAGTTGAAATCCCCGTGCCTCGATCAGCTGGGCAACCTCCGCCGCCCGCTCCGAATGGCGCGGGGCGAGCAGTAGCAGCGCGTCCGGATGCCTCGCGAGGACCATGTGATGCGCCGCCAGCACCTGTGCCTCCTCCCCTGGATGGGTGCTGGCAGCGATCCAGACCGGCCGTTCCCGGCCTAGGGCCATACGCCAGGTGTGGCCGAGCGAGGTCACCTTGGGTGGGACATCCAGGTCGAACTTGAGGTTGCCAAGCACCTCGACCTTGTCCGGGGCCGCGCCCAGGGCGAGGAAGCGCGTTGCATCCTCCTCACCGCGGGCGGCAATCAGGCGCAGGTGGTTGAGCGTTGATTGCACCAGTCCGCCCAGCTTGGAATAGCCGCGCATGGATCGCTCGGAGAGACGTGCGTTGGCGAGCACCAGCGGTACACCCCGGCGGTCCGCCTCGGCGAACAGATTCGGCCACAGTTCCGTCTCCATGATTACGCCGAGCGTCGGCCGCGTGTGTGCCAGGAAGCGCCGCACCGCGCCCGGCAGATCAAAGGGCAGGTAGACGTGTTCCAGCATGTCGCCGAACAGGCGGCGCACCTGCGCGGAGCCGGTAGGCGTAGTGGTGGTGACCAGCACGGCCCAGTCCGGGTGCTGGGCTCGCCAGGCGCGGATCAAGGGTGCGGCGGCGATGGTTTCGCCGACCGATACGGCATGCACCCACAGGCGGGGACGCTCGGGCAGGTCGGGGATGCGGCCGAGGCGCTCGCCCCAGCGTTCGCGGTAAGCCGGGTTGCTGCGGCCCTTCCAGGCCATGCGGGCGAAGGCCAGCGGGGTGGCAAGGGTGAGCAGGGTGGTGTAGAAGGCGCGTGCCATCATGCCTGGGTCTCATGCAGGGTGGCGAGCAGGCGGGCGCTGATGTGCCCAGGGGTTAGGCCATCGGCGGGAGTGAGGTTGGCGATGGGAGGAGTTCCTGGGGCCGAGCGTACCCCTGTGAGGGCTGGTGCGGTGACGGGATAGAGGGCCAGACCAGGACGCCCCAAGGCGGCGGCGATGTGCATCAGCCCTGTGTCTACGCCCAACACCCCTTGGGCGCGAGCAAGGATGGCGGCAAGCTCGTTCAGCCCCAGACGCGGTAAAACCTTGGCGCCCGCAACATGGGCAGCCATGCGCCGGGCACGTTCGTGTTCACGCGGGGTGCCCCAGGGCAGAAGCAGGGCCAGCCCATGCTCGGCCAGGGCGTGGCCGACCGCGATCCAATGTGACTCGGGCCACTCCTTATCGACACGGCTGGTACCATGCAGGGCTACGACGTAGCGTTCGGGCAGTCCTGGCAGACTTGGCGGGGGGAGGCGCTCGGCAAGCGTACCTAGGCCATAGTCCAGGGTCGCGTCGTGCATGGGGTAGCCCAACGCATTGGCCAAAAGACGCCGGTTGCGTTCGATGGCATGCAGCCCACGCGGTACATGCACACGGTGGGTATAGAACAGGCTCGCCCATGGCTCGCGGCAGGAGGCCTGATCGTACCCCCAGCGTGGCCCCCGGGCCCAGCGGGTAAAAAGGGCGCTCTTGATCAGCCCTTGGCTGTCGATGATGGCATCGTACGTGATCTCGCCCAGTGCCCGCCGCGCAGTCGCCAGTTCACCCCAGGTGGCAGGTCTGCCCAACTGCCTGCGCCAACGGCGCAGGGCGATTGGGATGATGCGTGCCACGGCTGGGTGCCAGGCCGGCACCGCGGCAAAGCCCTCTTCCACCAGCCAGTCGGCCACAAGCCCAGGGATGGCGCGGGCCGCATCGGTCAGGGCAGGGAGCATGTGCACCACATCCCCAAGCGAGGAGGTCTTGACGATCAGGATGCGCATCGCGCCTCCAATAACTCGCGGTAGAGGATCTGGTACCGCTTGGCGATGTCGTCCCAGGCGTAACGGGCGGCCACCTGCACTCCACTGCGGGCCAGCGCTTCCCGCCGGGCTTGATGGGTAAGCAAGGTATGGATGGCCTGAGCGAGACCTCCGGCATCGTCGGGATGATCCAAAAGCCAAGCCTCGTGCGTGCTCAAGTCGGCAGCCAGTCCGCACCAAGGGGCCCGGCTGACCACCACGGGTATGCCATGTGCCATGGCCTCCAGCACCACCATGCCGAAGGTGTCTTCACGGGTGGGATGGACCAAGAGGTCCGCTGCGGCATACACCACGCTCATGGCCCGCTGTGGGCCGAGAAAATGCACCTGGCGTGCCATTCCCATGGTGGCGGTCAGCCTACGGTAGTGGTCGAGCTGCCCAGGGCTGCCGCCGACGACGGCCAGATGGGGGCGGGAAGGAAGGGCGGGCGAGATGCCGTGGAGGGCCTGCAAGACAGTATCCAGGCCCTTGCGCGTAAGATCATTGGCTACGAACAGCAGGAGAGGGACGCCGTTGGCCAATCCCAGCATCTGTCTTGCCTCGGCCTGCGCAGGGAGGCTATTGGGCAGGGTGACTCCGGGCGGAATGACGGCAAGACAGGCGATACTCTCGGGATAGCTGGTGGCAAGCTCCTGTCGCAAGGTCGAGGACACTGCCACGACCTTTCGCCCTGGACAGGGGCGGAAACGGCTGCGCTCGAGCCAGAGATAGGTCGCAAGGCGCGGGCTGGTGGCAATCTTTAGCCAGCGCAATCCTCGCCGCAGTCTGTGGTGCCCCCCCAGCAGGTTGTAGCGTAGGGGGCGCACATGGACGGTCTGCACATTTCCCGCCCAGCCGTTTTCATGGGCGTGGATGATGTCAAACCCTGCGCGCGTGCGGCGATGCGCAAGGTAAGCGAACAGGAGCTGGTTGAGCCAGCGCGGCCTCTTCAGGGCGGGCAAGAGGTGGTAAGTCAGCCCGCCGGGGGCTGGGCTGGCGATGCGTTGGGCGAAGACATGCACCTCATGTCGCCTGGCAAGCCATTCGGCCAGCGCCACGGCATAGCGTTCCGCGCCCCCGCCCGTGGGGTCGAAGTTGCGGGTGAGAATGGCGATGCGAAGACGTGAGTTCACTGTCGTCGTCCCCGCCGATCCTCGTAGCCTGTCCAAAGTTTGAGGGCAAATTGCGCAAGGTGGGTGGCCTGCGCCACCAGCACTCGGGGAAGCTGGAGGAGGTCGTCCGCACCGCTGGCCCGTCCACGTCTGACGGTCACGGCCGTGACAAAGCCCGCTGCGCGCACCATGTTCACATGCTGGGGGCGAAGGCGTCCGTAGGGGTAGCAGAAATGTTGCACCGGGACCTGAATGGTGCTCTCCAGCTCGCTGCGGCTTTGCTCGATCTCCACACGGGCCGCCTCATCAGGCAGCGCGGAGAGATCGACGTGGTGGCGGGTGTGCGCCCCCACCTCCATGCCGGCGGCGACCCAGGTGGCAAGCTCTGCGGCGCTCATCAAGGGCTTTTGCGGCACGCCCAGGGAGGCATCCCAGTCATTGTGCCCGCCAAGCTTTTGGCTTACGGCATAGCAGGTGGCGGTAAAGCCATGCGCCTTGAGGATGGGCAGGGCATACTCGAGGGTATTGCGGTAGCCATCATCGAAGGTGATGCCCACCACCTTGCCCTTCTGCTCGCCCTTGAGGTGGGGCACAAGCTCACTCATGGATAGACCACGAAAACCCAGATGGGCGAGCAGGCCCATCTGGGCGGCAAAGCGGCGCGGAGACACCACCATGCCCCGCATGGGCGTACCCCGCGCGGGTGGGGTATCGATCTGGTGATACATCAGGATGGGGATCGGCATGGCTTACCGCTTGGGGCATTTGTCAGGCAGACCGACGTCCTCTGGCCGCCCGGCAAGATACCATGCCAGGATACGACCATACACGGCGGCGCGGGCACGCCATCTTGGGCTGAGAAAGCCCCCCACAGCCAGGAGCATGAGATGCAGAAGCGCATTGCTCAAGGCCTTGAGAACGAGCAAGGTCAGGGCCAGGGGATAGGCCTTGGGCTGGGTCTTGGCAAAGTAGAGCAGCTTGGAGCGCTGAAATTCGATGCGCGCGGCCGCCTGGTAACGCTTGGCCGTGGCGCCCTGGGCGTGCACCGCACGCGCCTGTGGCACATGCCAAACCTGCCAGCCATGCCGACGTGCCCGGTGACACCATTCGGTCTCTTCCAGAAAGAAGAAAAAGTCCTCATCCAAGGGGCCGAACTCCTGTATGGCGCGCATGCGCACGGCGAACAAGGCCCCGATCAGGCTTTCGACCTCCAGCGGTGCCTCGCCCTGCGGCCGTCCTGAGTAGCGGGTTGGGGCGAGGCGGCGCAACAGCCCCTTGGGCACGACCTCTGCCAGGAGTGTGGGCAGGGGGGCTATGGCGTTCTGTAAGCGGCCATCCTCGTGGATGAGCCGTCCGCCGACGAAGGCGGCGCGGGGCAGGGCGTCCAAGGCGGCGGCCAGGGCCTCGAAGGCGCCAGGCTCCAGCCTGGCGTCGTTGTTGAGCAGCAGAGCGAATTCAGTCGTCACCTGCCCAAGCCCGCGGTTGACTGCGCGGGCAAACCCTGCATTGCAGCCCATACGCTCCACGTGACAGGAGGGTATGCTCGACACCAGCTGCTCGATCGAATCGTCTTTGCTGCCGTTGTCGATGACCACCAGCTGCTCGGCCGACAGCCCCGCGGCGATCAGTGATCGCGCGCATGCGCTCAGCATCGCCGCGCCGTTGTAATTGACCACGATGACCGTGAAGCGCTGGGCCGCTTTCATGGTCGGTACAGCCGCTTGAGGTGCTTGTAATATGCGCTCTCGGCACTGGCGATGGCCATGATGAACCCTTCACGGCCATCGAGAAAACCGCGTTTGAGCAGATAGGTACGGATGAAGGCCCACAGTCCATGGCCGATGGCCCCCTTGAGGCTGCCGCGTTTGCCAGCCCGTTCGAGCTGTTCTGCCCCGGCACGGGTATAGCGGTTAATCTTTTCGATCATCTGATCGAGATCACGGATGCTTGTGTGTCGCAGCGGTTGGCGCAGGTAGCCCAGGGGGGAGGTAAAGACGAGCCGTTCATGCACCACATCTTCAGAGAAACGAGCCTCGCCGCGGCGAAATAGCCGGGCGACGTGATCCGGCCACCAACCCCCGTGTCGCAGGGGGCGACCAAGAAAGCTCGACAGTCGCGGGATGGCATAGACCGCAAAGCGTGGCGAGGCAAGGGTGGCACGAATCTCCGCAGCCAGCTCGGGCGTGACCTGCTCGTCGGCATCAATAGACAACACCCATTCCCCGGTCGCCAGATCCAAGGCACGGTTCTTCTGCGGCCCAAATCCGGGCCAGTCGGCAGTGATCACCACCTTGTCGGTGAAGCGTCGTGCGATCTCGACCGTGCCATCCGTGCTTCCCGCATCCACCACCACGATCTCATCCGCCCATGCGATGGCCTCCAGGGTCGTGCTCAGGCCTTCGGCCTCATTGAGACTGATGAGGATGACAGAGAGGGTCGGCATGACCAACTAGCGGGAAAAGTGTGCCGCGGGATGGGGCGACCAGGCCTCCATGTCGGCGAGCGGATAGTCGTTGAGCAGGCCATAGCCCGCGCGGCGCAGGCGCCCTCTCAGGCTGGCGTGAGGAAAGCGCTTGTCGTGCAAGGTGTGTGCACGGGCAAGATAGTCGCGTTTGAATTCCTCCAGGGTGATGCCCCACTTCATGGCAAAGGTGCGGCCACCCTTGCTGTTTTTGATCCGGCCCGTGCTCTGGCGGGAGAAGTGGTAGACCTTACTGCCGCCTACGACCTCGAAGCGGCGGCAGCCGGCTACCCAAAGCTTCATCAAAAAGTCATCATCGGAGGCCATACCCGGGCTGAATTCCAGACTGTAGCCACCGAGCATGTGAAACCAGCGGCGACTGAAGAGAGAGGGTTGAGCGGCCAGTCCTTTGCGGTTGGGGTAGTGTGTCCGCGCACAATGGTTCAGAAATCGGGTCTCGTCGAAGGTCGACGGATGGGCTCCGCAGTCAAGGTTTTGGATTGCGGGGGAGGTGGAGGGGTAGGGTTCGATCAGGGTCGAAGAGAGATACACCAGATCGGAGTCGTAGCGCTCAAGGGTATTGAGGAGGGCAGTATCCCAGCCTGGTGCGACCACCATGTCGTCGTTCATATAAACCAGCCAGTCATACGAGGCGCGGCTTGCAAGGTGGTTGACGGCAAGACAGATGCCAATATTGCCTGATGAGTGCGAGAAGTCGATCTCTTCGCTTCTTAGCCACTCCAGGGTCCCATCCAACCCCTCATTGACGTGGATCAGGATCTCATGTGCATGGGTTGAATGCCACCGGAGACTGTCGATGCAGAGCCTCAGGCAGGCAAGATTGTTCCAGGTCGGGATCAGAATACTAAACATGGGAGGATGGGCCTTCATTGGCGGCTGCATGGGCCTGAAGCATGGCCGCCCACAAGACCGTGATGGTGAAGCCAAAGGCCATCATACCAATCTGGTGGCCGAAAAACTTCTGTGTCAGGCCGAAGTCGATGACTGCGGTGAGGCTCACCACCCCAGCCACTGCGGCAGCCTTGAGTTCCGGAGCATGATGGGTCTTGGCTAGACGCATGAAGGTGCGCAAAGGCAAAAGGTAGAGCGACAACAAGGCCAACAGGCCGAGCAGGCCGTGGCGAATCCAGTGCTCGAAGATTTCGTTGTGGAAATGGGCCTGTTCCAGCACGGGTGGGCGAATCACCCCCTGCTCCACGAGCGCACGCAACTGTTCATGGACGCGGGCCTCGTTCATGCCCAAGAGACCGGCCTCGTTCACCAGCATGGCCCCGGCACGCCACAGTTCCAGCCGTGCGCCGACCGAGCTTGCGGCCCCCGTGTCCTGAGGGAAGTTTTTGACTTCGTGAATGGCCTGATGGATGCGATCAGCGACCCCCGTGGCTGGGATGGTGTAGGCCATGAACCCTGTCAGCGCAAAGCCGATCAGGCATCCTAGCCATAAGCGGCGGGGAAGGACAGGGGCATAGTAGCGATAGAGGATGAATAGGATCACGGGCAGTCCAATCCATCCTCCCCGTGACCCCGAGAGCAGAGATGTGATCAAGCCCGCGAGGGAGGCGGCAAGGTAGAGGACCAGCCTCCAGGGAGGGCGCTTGGTGTGCAGGGCATGGGCCAGTCCCACCAGGGCCAAAAGGCCCAGAAGCATGGCGACATCGCCGAATATGATCGGGTGCTGAAAGCCTTCAGCGCGGGGCATCTCCAGGATAAAGCGCTCATAAAGGGCTATGCCCAATCCGCCAAGGGCGCCGAGACTCGCCCCTAGCCAGACGGCCTCGAGCCGAAACGGCCAGCGCACCAGGCCCCAGAGCACCAGCAGTAGCAAGAGCAGGCGGCTGGGATTATCGAAAGTGGAGAGTTTATCCCCGGTCGCGAGTATGGATAGTCCAATCACCAGGACATATCCAGCAAAAGCAAAGAGTAGTGGCCGAGCGAGGGGGGGCAGGGCGGTGCGACGGCCAGAGAGCCAGAACCCCACACTGGCAAGCAGCAAGAAGATCGCTCCGGCATTGTAGGTATGCGGTGTCACCAGCAACAGGCTGAAGAAGACGAGTATGGCTGCCGTGGCCCCATGCTGGATCAGGACGCGCTGGAGGGTGGTCTGCATCGTTTAGAGTCCTTGCATGGCATCCATGACGTGTTCAGGCTTGAGTTCGGCAAGACATCGGGTATGTCCTAGCGGACAGCTACGCTTGAAGCATGGTGAGCAGTCCAGGTGCAGGTACAGCACGCTCGCGCGCTCGGAAAGGGGAGGGGTGTGCGCGGGTGAGGAAGAGCCAAATAGGGCGATGGTCGGTATATCCAGCGCGGCGGCGACGTGCATGAGACCGGAGTCATTGGTGACCGCCGCCTGGGCGAGGGACAACAGGTCCACCGCATCCTCCAGCCGGGTCTGTCCGCAGAGATTAATGACCCCTGCGCCGGCCTTGCGGGCGATGGTCTCGCCTGCTGCGCGATCCTTGGCCGAGCCTAAGATCCACACCTGTCGCCCCGCTGCGATCAGGCGGCGCGCCAGTTCGGCGAAGTGGGACAAGGGCCATTGCTTGGCCGGGCCGTATTCGGCCCCCGGCATCAGGGCGACCACCGGCGTGGTGGTATCGAGCTTGAGCTCATCCAGCAGGCGCGCCTGGTTTTCAGGGTCCACCGAGAGGCGCGGCGGAGGGCAGGGGGGCGGCAGGGGGGCCTCGCGCGGCCTGCCGAGCGCGACAAAGCGTTGCACGGTCATGGGCAAACGGGCCCTATCCAGGGGGCGCATGTCGTTGATCAGGCCATAGCGGTGTTCGCCGCGAAAGCCGGTACGCTGAGGTATGCCGGCAAAGAAGGGGACGAGGGCAGACTTCAGCGATCCCGGCAGAATAATGGCCTGGGTGTACTGGCCGCGCAGGCGGCGACCAAGTCGCCAGCGGGTGGCCAGGCCAAGTCGTCCGTGCCCGAGGGGCATGGCGATGCCTTTATGTACACCCGGCATGCGGGCCAAGATGGGCAGTGACCAGCCCGGGGCCAACACGTCGATCACCGCGTCGGGAAAGCGGTGCAGTAGGGTTTGGATCAGGCTATGGGCCATGACCATGTCGCCCACCCAGGCGGGGCCAACGATCAGGATGCGCGGTGGATTCATGCTTGCTGGCTGAGCCAGGCGAGGTAGCGCGGTACACCTTCTTCCACGCTCATAAAGGGCGCATCGTATCCTGCGGCGCGCAGCGCGCGCATGTCGGCCTGGGTAAAGCTCTGATAAACACCCTTGAGGTGTTCGGGAAAGGGGATGTATTCGATCTCGCCACGGCCATGGAAAGCGATGACGGCGCGGGCGACGTCATTGAAGCTCTGTGCCCGGCCCGTGCCGAGATTGAAGATGCCACGGACCTCAGGGTGGTCCAGCAGCCATAGATTGACCGCCACCACGTCGTCCACATGGATGAAGTCGCGCCGTTGTTCGCCAGGGCCAAAACCATCCGAGCCCTCGAACAGGCGGACCTTGCCACTTTCCAAAAGCTGGTGGTGGAAATGGAAGACTACGCTGGCCATGCTGCCCTTGTGCTGCTCGCGCGGGCCATAGACGTTGAAATAGCGCAGCCCCACCACTGGGCTCTGCAGCGACCCCAGCGCACGTACGTACTGGTCAAACTGGAACTTGGAGAAGGCATACACGTTCAGCGGGCGTTCATGCTCGCGCCCTTCCGTGAACACCGGCCCCGCCCCGTAGACGGAGGCCGAGGAGGCGTAGAGAAAGGGGGTGTGGCGCTCGAGGCACCAGTGCAGCAGGGCCTTGGAGTAATCGTAGTTGGTGGCCATCATGAAGCGCCCGTCCCACTCGGTGGTGGTGGAGCAGGCCCCCTGGTGCAGCACGGCCTGGATTGGGCCGAAGTCGTGCCCCCGCTGGATCAGGGCGAGGAAGTCGTCCTTATCCAGATAGTCACGGAAGCTGGCGTCCGCCAGGTTGACGCATTTGCGTCCATCCTCGAGGTCGTCCACCACCAGGATGTCGGTGATGCCACGGGCGTTGAGCCCACGCACGATGTTGCTGCCGATGAAACCGGCACCGCCGGTGACGATGATCATGGAGTCTCCTGGATTCGGGCGATGAGTTGCGAGGTGGAATGGCCTTCAACAAACCCCAAAACCCTCACCTCGCCCCCATGGTCGATGACGCATCGCCCCCCGGCGATGTCCTCGGGCCGGTAGTCGCCGCCTTTGACCAGTACGTCGGGCTTGAGTTGGCAGATCAGGCGTTCCGGGGTGTCTTCACTAAAAGGGACCACCCAGTCCACGGAGGATAGGGCGGCCAGCATCAGCATGCGCGTCTCGAGCCCGTTGATGGGGCGCGAGGGGCCCTTGAGCCGACGCACGGAGTCATCGTCGTTCACGGCCACGATCAGGCGATCGCCGAGCGCACGGGCCTGATGCAGGTAGGTGATATGGCCGGGGTGGAGGATGTCGAAGCAACCGTTGGTCATGACGATGCGTTCCCCCGCTGCCCGCGCGCGGGCGAGGACTTCCAGCAGGCGCTCCTCGTCCATCACCCCGGTCGGCAGCGGGGTGTGCCTTTGCATGGCTTCGACCATCTCATCGGGCGACACGGTGGCCGTGCCAAGCTTACCAACCACTATTCCCGCGGCGAGGTTGGCCAGCGCAGTGGCCTCGGGCAGGCGCATGCCTGCGGCAAGTCCAGCCGCCAGCACGGCCACCACGGTGTCGCCCGCGCCGGTCACATCGAACACCTCCCTGGCTCGGGCGGGCAGATGCAGGCTGGGTTGGCCGGCCGCAAGCAGAGTCATGCCGCGTTCGCTGCGGGTGATGAGCAGGGCGGTCAGACCAAGCTGATCGCGCAGCGCCTCGCCGCGTGTAACTAGGGTGGCTTCATCCATGCAGGGACCAACCACGGCCTCGAATTCGGCCAGATTGGGGGTCAGCACGGTCGCGCCGCGGTAGCGTTCGAAGTCCGTACCCTTGGGGTCGACCACCACCGGCACCCCCACCGCGCGTGCGGCCTGGATCATGGCTTGTGCATGCTCGAGCGTGCCCTTGGCATAGTCGGAGAGCACCAGCGCTCCCGCACTCGCCAGCGCGCCCTGCACCACCCCCAACACGGCGGCAGCGGATTCGGCGGGGAAGCCGTCCTCGAAGTCGAGGCGGATGAGCTGCTGATGGCGGCTGATGATGCGCAGCTTGGTGATGGTGCGGCGACCGGGCGCGCTCAGCAGGCGGCAATCGACTCCACCCAGCTCGAGGCGCTCACGCAGCGCACCGGCCTCGGGGTCGTCGCCCACCAGTGCAGCCAGCGTCGCGCCAGCACCTAGCGCAGTGATATTGAGTGCGACATTACCCGCCCCGCCGACACGTAGTTCGTCGGTCTCCACCTTGACCACCGGCACAGGGGCTTCGGGCGAGATGCGCAGGGTGGCACCATGCCAGTAGCGGTCAAGCATGACGTCGCCGGCAACAAGGACGTGGGCGCGGCTGAAGTCGGGCAGATCAAGGAGCATGATGAGATGTCGCGCGAGCGGTTCTGCATTAAGCTGCCCGGCATTCTAAGCGAATTTTTCTGCAGAGGGGGTGCCTGTGTCCTTCATCACCCAACAGATCGAGCAACACCTTCAGGCGGTGAGTGCCTTACGTGCACTTGCCCCAAGCATCGAGGCCATCGGCGAGCACCTGCTCGTCAGCTTGCGTTGCGGTGGCAAGCTTCTGCTCTGCGGCAACGGTGGCAGTGCGGCGGATGCGCAGCATATCGCGGCCGAGCTGGTCGGTCGCTTCTCCCATCAAAGGCGCGGCCTGCCCGCCCTCGCTCTGACCACGGACAGCTCGGCGCTCACTTCGATCGGCAACGATTTTGGTTTCGAGCATGGCTTTGCCCGCCAGGTGGAGGCGCTGGCGCGCGCGGGCGACATCCTGATCGGGATCTCCACCTCGGGCAACAGCCGGAATGTGATCGAGGCAGTGAAGACGGCGCGCAAGCTGGGCGTGAAGACCATCGGCCTGCTCGGTGGCAGTGGTGGGGTGCTCAAGGAGTGGGTGGATCACACCCTGATCGTGCCCTCCCATGACACCCCGCGCATTCAAGAGTGCCACATCCTGGTAGGACACATCTGGTGCGCGATGATCGACGAGGCCTTTCGGGAGGATGAGGCATGATCGATGGCACTCGGCTGGTGATCCTCGATCGTGACGGGGTCGTCAATGAGGACTCCGACGATTTCATCAAGTCACCCGATGAGTGGGTGCCGCTGCCGGGCAGCATCGAGGCCATCGCGCGTCTCAAGCAGGCCGGCTGGACGGTCGGTATTGCCACCAACCAGTCAGGTCTTGCGCGTGGCCTGTTCGATCTGGCCACGTTGCATGCCATGCACGACAAGCTGGCTGGCCTGCTGGCGGAGCATGGCGCAATGGTCGATTACATCGCCTTCTGTCCCCACGGGCCGGACGCGAACTGCCGCTGTCGCAAGCCGCTGCCGGGCATGTATGAGGAAATCGCGGAGCATTTCGGTTGCAGTCTCCTTGGGGTGCCGGTGATTGGCGACAGCCTGCGCGATCTGGAGGCCGCCGTCGCCGTGAGGGCACGGCCGATCCTTGTGCGCACTGGCAAGGGGGAGCGGACCCTGGCCCAGGGGGGGCTGCCTGAGGATACGTGGGTATTCGATGATCTGGCGCAGGCGGTGGAGGCCTTGCTGGCGCAGGCGGCTGGGGGTTGAGGCCTTGCGCAGGATGGGGGCGAACCCCATCTCTGCGCAATCGTTCTGCGTCTTCCTAATCTTGTGTGGGGGCGGTGTTGCCGTGATGACCCGCGGATCGCTCGTCTTCCCCTCGAGGGGGAGACAGCTGCCTCATTCAGTGTGGCGGCCGTGCGTCGCGTCCTTGGCGGCCTTGCGCAGCACATGCCGGATGCCGAAGAAGAAAGCGACGTGCAACAAGACCGTCACCACGATGAGGACGATCCAGAGGGGGTGATCCAGCAGAAGTTGCATCGCTGCCTCCTTGGGGCTTTGCCATCCATCGCCGCAGCAACGCGCGGCCCGCACGGTGACATCAGCGGCTTGTGGGGCAAAACGAACTTTAGTCCGCCAGCTCGTATACCGCACTGCAGTAGATGCAGATGGCGCGGCCGCCGTTTTCTTCCACCGGGATGTACACCCGTGGGTGGGCGTTCCACAGGCTCTCGTCTTCGCGTGGGCAGTGCACCGGCAGCTCGCGACGGGCGACCTTCACCACCTTGGCGGCGTTCGGGGTCTTGAAGTCCTGCGGGTGGGATGCGGTATTCGGGTTCATGATGAACTCTCCCGAGATGATCAGCTCACAGGGCTCAGCCAGCCCAGGTGTTTGGGGTGGCGGCCGTGAACGACGTCGAAATAGAGGGCCTGCAGGCGCTCGGTGATGGGGCCACGGGAGCCTGCGCCGATCGGGCGGTTGTCCACCTCGCGGATTGGGGTGACCTCGGCCGCGGTGCCGGTGAAAAAGGCCTCGTCCGCGATATAGACCTCGTCGCGGGTGATGCGCTTTTCCACGACCTTCAGGCCCAGTTCGTCGGCCAGCAAGAAGATGGTCTTGCGGGTGATGCCATCCAGCGCGGAGGTCAGTTCGGGGGTGTAGATCACACCATCGCGCACGATGAAGATGTTCTCGCCCGAGCCCTCGGCCACGTAGCCCTCGGTATCCAGCAGCATGGCCTCGTCATAGCCGTCCTGCAGCGCCTCGCGCAGGGCCAACATGGAGTTCATGTAGTTGCCATTGGCCTTGGCCTTGCACATGGTGATGTTGACGTGGTGGCGGGTGTAGGAGGAGGTCTTCACCCGGATGCCGCGCTCCATGCCCTCGGCACCTAGGTAGCTGCCCCAGGTCCAGGCGGCGACGATGCAGTGCACCTTCAGGTTGTCGGCGCGCAGGCCCATGCCCTCCGGCCCGTAGAAGCACATCGGGCGGATGTAGGCCGACTCAAGCCTGTTCTCGCGCACCACCGCGCGCTGGGCCTCATTGAGCTCGGCGGCAGTCCAGGGCACATCCATGCGCAGGATCTTGGCGGAGTTGAGTAGGCGTTTGGTGTGCTCTTCCAGGCGGAAGATGGCGGTCCCCTTGTCGGTCTTGTAGGCACGCACGCCCTCGAACACGCCCATGCCATAGTGCAGGGTATGGGTGAGGACGTGGGTCTTGGCCTCGCGCCAGTCGACCAGTTGGCCGTCGTACCAGATCAGGCCGTCGCGATCGGCCATGGTGGGCATTGCCATCGAAAAACTCCTGAAGAGAATACGCTGCAAAAAGATCACCGAAATTATGGCATGGAAGGGGGGAGGGCTGAAGGAGGGGCCGCCGTGGTCGGCCTTTCCGTCCGGTACCCTGGGGCCTGATCGCGACGAGGTTTCGCCCCTGTGGACCAGACGGTCGGAGGCCCGCCCGCGGGCCGATCATCCCTTGCGTGTCGTCGCGACGGGGTATCATCGGTGCTCAGGCCATCATCCGCCGCGCCCACACCTCGCGCACGAAGGCACGCTCCTCGGCAAATTCACTAGCTTCCACCAGAGGCTTGCGGCCTTTGAGCACCAGCCGGTGGCCACGGTCGCGCAGGCGGCGGTAGATCTCGGCCAAAGACGCGCTCTCCTCGGCAGTGAGGAGACCGACGGCGGCAAGGTCCTCAAGCTGGCGGATGTTGTCGCTAAAGCGCACGATCTGTGGGTGTGTATGGGCATGGGCGAGCAGGTGGTACTGGACGATGAACTCGATGTCGGTCAGCCCGCCCACCCCGGTCTTGAGGTGAAACTTGCTGGGGTCTTTCTGGTCGAGCTCGGTGCGCATCCGCTCGCGCATGTCGACCACCTCGCGGCGGAGTGTTTCCTGCTCGCGCGGCAAGCAGAGGATGGCCTCGCGCACGGCCTCGAAGGCGCTGCGCAGGCGCGGCTCGCCCGCTACCCAGCGTGCGCGGCAGAGGGCCTGGTGCTCCCAGGTCCAGGCATGCTGGCGCTGGTAGTCCTCGAAGGCGGCAAGGCTGGAGACGAGCAGGCCCGCGGCACCGTCCGGGCGCAGACGGGTGTCCACCTCATAAAGGATGCCCCCTGGCGTCTGGGTGGTCAGGCGCAGGATCATCTTCTGCGTGAGGCGGGCGAAGAATTGGGCATGGTCTAGCGGGCGATCGCCGTCGGTTTCCTGCTGCTCGCCCATGGAGTCGTGGAGGAACACGAGGTCGAGGTCGGAGCCGTAGCCAAGCTCGATGCCACCAAGCTTGCCGTAGCCGATGACAGCCAAGCCCGGAGTATGGGGAAGACCGTCGCTGACGCAGCGGGGTCTACCATGGCGGGCGACCAGTTCGGCCAGCGCCTCGCGGTACACTTCATCAAGCAGGGCCTCGGCAATCCAAGTGAGATGGTCGCTGACCTGCATGATCGGCAGCACGTCCATCATGTCCGCCGCAGCCACACGCAGGACATTGATCTGCTTGAAGCGGCGCAGCTCGTCCATCTGCCGCTCCATGTCGCCCTCCGGTACGTTGGCGAGCATGGCGGAAAGCTCCTCGCGCAACTCCGCAGGTCCAGGGGGGGCGTACAGGGTGCGGGCATCGAGCAATTCGTCGAGCAGAATGGGGTGGCGAGTGAGTTGCTCGGCGATCCAAGGGCTGGCGGCGACCAGGCGCACCAACTGGTCGAGCGCGGGTGGGTTCTCCAGTAGCAGGGCGAGGTAGACGCTGCGTCCGCCGATGCGCGCCAGAAGCTCGAACACGCGCGGCAGGATCTCGACGGCGCGCGCATCGCCGGCCAGGCGCGCAAGCAGGCGCGGCAGGAGTGCGAACAGGCGCCCGCGCGCGGTGTCGCTGAGGGTGCGTAGCAGGCGCTCGCGCAAAAAGCCCTGCAACAGCTCGAGCACCCGGTGGGCATCCTCCTCAGCAAAACCCTCGGCGCGTAGGGCCTCCGCGGCCGCCTCGCCCGCCAGGACACCGTTGCACACATCAAACAACAGACTGCGTTCCTCACCCCGGCCCGGATCCAGCATGCGGAACACACGACGGAAGATGCGGTGCACTTGGGCACGGATGTGGTTGAAGGCGGTGATGAAGCCATCCCAGTCCGTGTAGCCCATGCTGACGGCCAGGCGTAGGCGCTCGTGGTCGTCCTCGGGCAGCAGCTGGGTCTGCTGGTCGCGCGCGGCCTGCAGGCGGTTTTCCACCCGACGCAGCATGTTGTAGCCCTGGATGAGCTGCTTGGCCTCCTCGGCGCTCAGGATCCCCTCCTCGCCCAGCACGCGCAGGATGGGCAGGATACTGCGCTGTTGCAGTGGCTTTTCGCGCCCGCCACGCAAAAGCTGGAAGACCTGGCCGATGAACTCGACCTCGCGGATGCCGCCGGGTCCGAGCTTGACGTTGTCGCGCATGCCCTTCTTCGCCATCTCGCGCTCGATCATCGCCTTCATCTCGCGCAGCTGGCCGAAGGCACCGTAGTCGAGATAGCGGCGGTAGACGAAGGGGTGGAGCTGCTTCATCAGGCGTTCGCCCGCCGCAAGGTCGCCCGCGATGGGGCGGGCCTTGATCATGGCGTAGCGTTCCCACTCGCGCCCATGCAGGGTGTAGTAGGTCTCCATCTGCTCGAAGGTCATGACCAGCGGGCCCTCATCCCCCCATGGGCGCAGGCGCATGTCCACGCGAAACACGAAGCCGTCCTCGGTGGGTTGGTTGATGGCGCGGATCAGACGCTGGCCCAGGCGGGTGAAGTATTCGCTGTTGTCCAATGGCTTCGGGCCGTCGGTTGCACCCTCCCCTTCGAAGGCGAGGATCAGGTCGATGTCGGAGGAGAAGTTGAGTTCGTGTCCGCCGAGTTTGCCCATGCCGAGCACGACGAGGCCGACGGGATTGCCTTCCGCATCGCGCGGGGTGCCGTGGCGGCGTTGGAGTTCCATAGCCCACCAGTCGAGCGCGCCCTGCACGGCGGCTTCAGCAAGCCAGGTCAGCTCGCGCAGGGTCTCTTCCGTGGAGGCCCAGCCGGCCAGGTCGCGCCAGGCGATGCGCACCATCTCGCGGCGGCGGAAGCGGCGCAGGGCGCGTAGCAGGGTGGTCTCGTCGCCCGTCCCGGCCAGCGCGGCGCGCAGATGCTCGGAGAGGGTGGTTTCGGCATAAGGTTCGAACAGGTTGCCGCTGTCGATCAGGTCGTTCAGCAAAGCGGTCTGGCGGACGAGGGACTCGGCAACGAAGGGGCTGGCAGCCAGCACGCGGGGAAGGCTCTCGGCGACCTGCGCGTGCGCCTCGAGGGCGGTACGGTCCTCCTCATGCAGGCGTTCGAGGGTACGCTGAACTTCTTCGCGCAGGGCATAGGGTAGGGGCTCCATGAACGGCCTCCCGAAGCAGATGGGATGCATAGGCTACTGGGCGGCAGCTGCCGGGCCAAGAGGCAGCGGTTTGGGGACCTGTCAGACTTGAGCCGAACTGGCGGCCAAAGTGCAGGAGGCCTGCCCTCGGGCCGATGGGGCCTGCGTAATGCAGTCCGGGAGACATGGCGGTTTTGCCGAGCTCAATCGCCCGTAAGCCGCTCTACCCACCATGGCGCATACGCGGACTGGGTGAGGTGGGCGTGTAACCAGGCGCTGGCCTCGTGCAGAATCTCCTCGAGCTTCCACGGCGTGTTGACGATCACCATACCGCTGCCGTTCAGGCGGGTCCCGGTCGTTGGCGGGTGGATGCACAGCTCGCTCACCAAGAGGTCGGGGAGGTCGGCTGCGCGGAGTTTCCTTAGGAGGCGATCGAGCGGCGGGCGATCCTTGATCGGATACCAGGCCGCCAGCACACCCTGCGGCCAGCGCTTGTGGGCCGCGATGAGCGCCTCCGCCATCCGGTCGAGTTCATTGGCCGCCTCGAACGGCGGGTCGATGAGTACCAGCCCGCGCTTGGCCTCGCGTGGTGGCAGCAGGGCCTTGAGTGCCTCCCAACCATCGCGCGCATGGATGGCGATGCCCTCGTGCCCCTTGAGCGCCTTGCGCAGGGCGGTGTGGGTGCTAGGCTCGAGCTCGCACAGCACCAGGCGATCCTGCGGCCGGAGCATGGCGGAAGCCAGTGCGGGCGAGCCAGGATAGATGCGCAACACCCCGTCGGGGTTGAGCGCGCGAACTCTGTCTAAGTAGGCGCCTACCACGGCAGGGGCCTTGACCTCGGCGAAGATGCGCTCGATACCCTCGCGCCACTCGCCGGTGCGCTGGGCCTCGCCGCCTCTTAGGTCGTAGATGCCCGCGCCGGCATGGGTCTCCAGTACCACGAAGGGGGCGTCCTTGCGCAGTAGGCTCGCCATTAGGGCCAACAGGGTGACGTGCTTGTGTACATCGGCGAAATTGCCGGCATGAAAGGCATGACGGTAGTTCATGCCGCTATGCTAAGGAAAAGGACATGCCGAAAGAATCCATCCATGGATTTTTTCAGCTTGGCCTGCCGCGAAATGAATGCGCGGCATCCTCTGCGAATCAACGGTTGATGACCTTGTTCGCGCCAAGGCGTCCATGCCCAGGATGGGAAGCGCTGAAGCCATTCCTTGAAGGAAAGTTTAGATGTCGTTGATGAACTCGAGAAGCGAGCTTGTCGCCCTGCTGGCCTTGGTACTGGGTGTGATGGTCTGGTCGTGGATCGAGCCCGCGGATCGCCTGACCTGGTGGCTCGAAGCGCTGCCGGTGGTGATTGGCCTACCGCTGATGCTCTTCACCATGCGAGCCTTTCCGCTCAGCCCGCTGCTCAACCGAGTCGTCGCTCTGCACATGGTCTTCCTTTTGGTCGGCGCACATTACACCTACGCACTGACCCCGCCGGGATTGTGGCTGCAGGATGTTTTCGATCTTTCCCGCAATCCCTACGACCGTCTCGGTCACGTACTTCAAGGGATCACCCCAGCCCTGCTGGCACGTGAGTTGTTCATTCGTCTGCGGGTGGTGAGGGGAAATGGCTGGTCGTTCTTTCTCGCCGCGAGTGTGGCACTTGCCTTCAGTGCCCTCTATGAGCTGATGGAGTGGGCCGCGGCGATGGCCTACGGCGCGGAAGCCGAACACTTCCTCGCCATGCAGGGGGATATCTGGGATACGCAGTGGGATATGCTACTGGCGCTGCTGGGGGCGGTGATTGCCCTTTGGGTATTCGGCGGCATTCACCGGCGTCAGATTCATGCATTTGACAGGGGGCCTCATGCATAAGTTAGCCAAAACATCCGTGCCCATTCTTCCGGAAATCGCCGCACGCTGGAGCTCCCGCGCCTTCGATCCTCTGCGCCATGTGGAACCTAAGAAGCTGACCGCTCTGTTTGAGGCGGCGCGCTGGGCGCCCTCCTGCTGGGGGGATGAGCCCTGGCGCTACATCGTCTGCGATCGGGGGCAGGATCCAAAGGCCTGGCAACGAGCGTTCGACGTGCTGGATCTGGGCAACCAGGCCTGGTGCAAGGATGTGCCGGTGCTGCTGGTCGTCCTCGCCGATACCCTGTTCACCCGCAACGATCAGCCCAACCGCTGGGGCGCCTACGACACAGGGGCAGCGAGTGAAAACCTATGTCTGGAGGCGGTCCACCAGGGACTCATCGCCCACCCGATGGGCGGCTTCGACGCGCAGGCCGTGCGCGAGGCTTTCCAGGTGCCGGGGCGCTATCAGCCGATGGCGATGATTGCCATTGGTTACCCCGGGCGGGCGGAACAACTGGAGGGTAGCCGTTACGAGGATGAGATCGCTCCGCGCAGCCGCCGCCCACTGAGCGAGACCTTTTTTGCTGGTTGCTTCGGTCAGCCCTGGAAGGCGCGCTAAAGAGATGGAATGGCCTCTCGTCTTCGTCAGCGCCACGCTGGAGCTGGCCCTCGATGCCGCACCGTGGCTGCTGCTGGGCCTGGTGCTCGCCGGCTTGCTCAAGGCCTTTCTGCCGGAGGCCTGGATGGCGCGCTGGATGGGTGGTGAAGGCGTTGGGGCCGTGGTGCGCGCGGCCTTGGTCGGCGCGCCGCTGCCGCTCTGTTCCTGCAGCGTGCTGCCGACCGCCCTCGGCCTGCGCCGCCAGGGCGCGGGCAAGGGGCCAACCCTCGCCTTCATGATTGCCACGCCGGAAACTGGGATCGATTCCGTGGCTGTCACCTACGCCCTGCTTGGTCCGATGTATGCCGTGCTGCGGCCCCTCGGCGCGCTCATCTCCGCGGTCACGGTGGGATGGGTGGCCTCCTGGATGAGCGAAACCAAGGACCATTCTTCCGTGGGATCGGCCTGTACCACGGGCTGCTGCGGCGTAGGCTGCGCCATGATGCCGTCTCCACCGCCGCCATCATGCGATGCAGGCTGCATGGGCGGATGCCCGCCCTCCCCCAGCCATGGCCATGCCGTGCTGGCGCGGACCGTGGCGGGGGTGCGTTACGCCATGACCAGCCTGTGGGACGATCTTGCCCCTTGGCTGGGTCTCGCCCTGTTAGCTGCCGGGGCGCTGTCCGCCTTCGTTCCACCGCAGGCCCTCGCCGGCGTGGGGCAGGGGCTGCCGGGGATGCTGCTGATGTTTGCCCTTGGCCTGCCCATGTACGTCTGCGCTACGGCCGCGACGCCGGTGGCGGCCGCCCTGCTGGCGGCCGGTGTCGGGCCGGGCGCGGTGTTGGTGTTTCTGCTCGCAGGTCCTGCGGCCAATCTCGGTACTCTCGGCGTGCTCAAGCGCGAGTTTGGCGGGCGGCTGTTGGTGACCTATCTCATCGCCCTCGCGGCCATCACCCTGCTGCTTGGACTCTTGACTGAATGGCTGGTGGGGGTGCTTGGTTGGGGCATGATGCCCGTCACCGGCGAGGTCGAGGCGGCCTCACCGCTGGCCTGGGCGGCGCTGGCCGTGCTCGTGTTCCTGGCGCTGGCGAGGCTTGTGCGTAGGAGGCGGGAGTGATCCGGGTAGCCTTGGTGGCGGATACCCACGGCGCGCTCGACGAGCGCATTGCCGAGATCGTGGCCAGCTGCGATCTTGCCGTGCATGCGGGGGATATTGGCTCGCCGCGTGTGCTAGCTGCACTGCAGCCCAAGAGTGGGCGGGTGCTTGCCGTGCGCGGCAACAACGACACCCCCTTGCAGTGGCCGTGCGGCTCGGAGGGCTGGCTGTGTGAGTTGCCAGGACAGGTAGCGATCGACCTGCCCGGTGGCATCCTAGCCATCGAGCATGGTCATCGCGCCCTCCCCGCCGCCCTACGCCATGCGCGTCTGCGCGAACGCCATCCTGATGCCCGGGCCGTGGTCTATGGCCACACCCATCGGCTGGTTGTCGACCAGGGGGCCAAGCCCTGGGTGCTCAATCCCGGTGCGGCGGGGCGCATCCGCACCCACGGCGCGCCCTCTTGCCTGGTGTTGAACGCTGGGGTCGATCAATGGAGCGTGGACATCCACACCTTCCGCCGCTAATTTTTGTTTTTGCACTCCTCGATCTCAATTCAAGCAGTATGGCACGCATCCTTGGCACGGGCATCGCTACCCTCGACATCATCAACACGGTGGATGGTTATCCCACCGAGGATAGCGAGGTGCGTGCCATCGAGCAGGCCGTGCGTCTAGGCGGGAATACTGCCAACACGCTCGGCATCCTTGCCCAAGCCGGACATCAGTGTCACTTCGCCGGGGTGCTGGCGGGCGACATGGGGGGGCGGCGCATTGCGGCCGAGCTCATGGCGCGTGACATCGGTCTGGACCATGCCCGCAAGATGGCGGGTGGTGCCGCGCCCACCTCGTACATCGCCCTCAATCGGCGCAACGGCTCGCGCACCATCATCCACTACCGCGATCTGCCTGAGTTCGGCATGGACGACTTCATCAATATCCCCGTGGAGACGTTCGACTGGCTGCACTTCGAGGCGCGCAACTGCGACGAACTCGTGGCCATGCTCGCCTATGCGCGCAGCATGGTGCGTGATCAGCCGATCTCGCTCGAGGTGGAGAAGGAGCGCGAGGGGCTGGAGCTCCTGTGGGACTATCCCGACATCATCATCTTCTCGCGTGCCTTTGCCCGCGGCCGCGGTTTCGAGCAGCCGCAGGAGTTCCTGGCCGAGGCGCGAACCTGGGCGGCACGCGCCATCTTGATTCTACCGTGGGGCGAGCAGGGGGCCTGGGCGTTGCAGGGCGAGACGCTGCTGCACAGCCCGGCCTTCCCGCCGCCTGAGGTGGTCGATACCCTTGGCGCAGGCGATACCTTCAACGCCGGGTTGATCCACGCCATGCTCTCCGGCCGCGCGTTCCGGCACGCCTTGGAGGATGCCTGCCGCCTGGCCGGGCGCAAGGTGGGGCAGGTAGGCCTTGATGGCCTGTTCGAGCCTTCCGCAGAATCCTACGACGAGCGTCTCTGCCCCCTCGCCAGCCTGCCCGATCCTGGCAGTCGCGGTTTCGAGGTCGAGATCGACGGTGTCATGCGCCCGATTTTCGTCGTCCGCCAGGGCAATGCAGTGAAAGGCTACCTCAACAGCTGCCCGCACCTTGGTGCGGAGCTCAACGGGCAGCCGGATGGCTTTCTCGATGCCGACCAACGCTACATCCTATGCGCGGTGCATGGTGCGTTGTTCGAGATCGACGATGGCCGCTGCATTGCCGGCCCCTGCCGAGGTGAGGCCCTGACGCCGGTCGAGGTGAGGGTGAAGCGGGGGCAAGTCGTCCTCGTTCGGCCGGGCGGGGGGCTCTGATCGGCCGGCCGATACTCGCCTCAGCGGTGGAGCGGCTGTTCGACCCGTGCTTGCCCTGATCCACCCCGGCGGATGTCCGGTTCAGTGTCACCAATCCTTCACTTACGCATCGCATTCTTGGATGCACCTGCGGCTGCCCAAGGGTTTGCACAATGCGCATCGCGCTGGTCACCGAAACCTATGCCCCCGAATTGAACGGTGTTGCCCGCACGCTCGTGGCCATGGTGCGCGAGCTGCGTGCGCTGGGTCATGAGGTGGACTTGGTACGTCCCGAGCCGCGGGGGGAGGACTCCCCCCCTGAAGAGGGTGAGCTGCGCGTGCGCGGCGTGCCGTTGCCCGGCTATGCCACCATGCAGTTCGGCCTGCCTGCCGGTCAGCGACTGCGTGCTCACTGGACTCGCCTGCGTCCGGATGTGGTGCACATCGACACCGAGGGGCCACTCGGCTACTCCGCCCTGCGTGCGGCGCTCGCCCTCGGCATCCCTGTCACCTCCAGTCTGCACACTCATTTCCATGTCTACGCCCGCCATTACGGCCTGTCCTGGCTGAGCGGCCCGGTGCTGGCCTACCTGCGCCATTTCCACAATGCCACCGCCTTCACCTTGATCCCCACCGAGGACCAGTGCGAACAATGCGCGGCGGAGGGCTTCGAGCGGTTGCGGGTGTTGGGGCGCGGGGTCGACGCCGAATTGTTCCACCCCGCTCGGCGCGATCCCGCGCTGCGCGAGCGATGGGGTGCTGGGCCAGAGACCCCGGTGGCGTTGTATGTTGGAAGGTTGGCGGCGGAGAAGAACCTGAACCTGTTCGTGCGCGCCATCCACACCATGCGCGAACGGTGCCCGAAGCTGCGTGCGGTGATGGTGGGAGACGGCCCGCTGGCCGCCAGCTTGCGTCAGGCCCACCCTGACATCATCTTTGCCGGGGCCCAGGTCGGCGAGGCGCTGGCGGCCCATTACGCCAGCGCCGACGTGTTCGTATTCCCGAGCCTGTCCGAAACCTTTGGCAACGTCCTGCTCGAAGCCATGGCCTCTGGTCTTGCCGTGTTGGCCTTCGACTACGCGGCGGCGCGCCAGCTGATCGACGACGAACGCAGTGGCCTGGTGGCACCGGTGGGTGATGAGGCGGTCTTCCTGCGCCAGGCCATCCGCCTCGTCGAGGATGATGGGTGGGTGGCACGTATGCGGCAGGCCGCGCGCGAGCGCGCCAAACAGCAAAGCTGGAGCAGCATCGTTCGGCAGATCGAGTCGATGTGGCTCGAGGTAATCGATGCCGCAACCGCTTCATCAAGGAGGGTCGCTTGATGAATGTTCCTCGTCTTACCCATCCCGCGGCATGGCTCCGGATGGGGCTGCACCGTTATCTCAGCTGGGAGCAGGCCGTCACCCTGGCCGCCAATCGTCTGAGCGGCTTCCGTCCTCTGCGTGCGGTGTTTGCCACAGCCAGTCGGCTGGGGGATGGGATCGGCTGGTATGCCCTCCTGTTTTGGTTGGCCTGGCGTGATGGGCTGGTTGCCTTCTTGCCGGTTGGCTGGATGCTCATCACTGCCCTGGTCGGGCTGCTGCTGTATTGGTCGATCAAGAAGCTCACCGCCCGTCCGCGTCCCTGCGCGGTATGTGAGGGCATCCGCCTGAGCGTGCCACCGCTTGACAAGTACAGTTTTCCCTCCGGACACACCTTGCATGCGGTCAACTTCTCGGTGCAATTGCTGGCGTATGCGCCGGAACTGGCCTGGCTGGTGGTGCCTTTCGCCCTGCTGGTGATGGCTTCGCGCATGGTGCTTGGGCTGCATTATCTCTCCGACGTGCTGGCCGGGGCCCTGCTGGGCGGATTGTTGGCCGGTCTCGCCCTGCTGGCGCAGGCTGGGGGCTAGCATCCCATGTGGGAGAGGTTGCCAGAAGCAAGAACCCCCGCTGCGCAGGCGGGGGTTCGCGTCATGGACTTAGGCAGGATAGGTCAGCCCCAGGTGTCTGCCCGGATGCTGTCGTACCAGCCTTTGGCGTAGATGCCCTCGGCCTTCCAGTTCTTACCGCCCTTGGCCGATACGCCGCCGGAGACCTCGGTGATCTTCTTCTCTGCGTCCAGCTCGTACACGCCGACGACGGAGATCGCGTTCTCGGCGGAAACGTAGCTGTAGCAGGTGTTGACCCACTTGGGCAGGCCCGGCTCCTCACCTCGCAGGGAGGCGACGATGGCGGAGGCGGCGATCTTGGCCTCCGAGTTCGCACCATAGCCTGATTTGGGCACCGGGCCTGCGATGCAGCTGTCGCCGATCACGTAGATGTCCTTACTCAGGGTGGACTCGAAGGTCTGCTGGTTGACTGGTGCCCAGGCCTTGTCGCCTGCAAGGCCGGATGCGGTGACGATGCGGCCGGCCTGCATCGGTGGGATGACGTTGATCACGTCGGCCTTGATTTTGTCGCCATCCTTGGTCGTGACGGTTAGCGAGCGGGCATCCACCGAGGTGACCACGCCGCCCCGCTCTGGGCTGACCCAATCGATCATGTTGCCGTACAGGATCTCCCAGGCCTCCATGAACAGGCCTTGCTTGGAGAATTTGTCCTTCGAGTCGAGGATGATGATCTTCGACTTTGGCTTGTGCTTCTTGAAGTAGTCCGCGATTAGGCTGGCGCGCTCGTATGGGCCAGGCGGGCAGCGGTAGGGGTTGGGGGGTGCCACCATCACGAAGGTGCCGCCATCCTTCATGGCCTCCAGTTGCTTGCGCAGGATGACCGTCTGGTTGCCGGCCTTCCAGGCGTGCGGCAGTCTCTCGGCCACGTCCTTGCTGTAGCCCGAGATCTTGTCATACATCAGCTCGATGCCGGGAGAGAGCACCAGTCGGTCGTAGCCAAGGGTCTTGCCACTCTTGAGCCTGACGGTGTGCTTGTCTGCGTCGATGCCGTCGACGTGGTCTTCCACCAGCTGCACACCGTGCCTGTCTCGGAGGGCGTCGAAGCTCACTTTGATGTCCTTCATCTCCATCTGACCGCCGATGACCAGATTGCTGAACGGGCAGGTGTGGTAGTTCGATAGGGCAGCGTCGATCAGGGTGACCTTGACCGAGGGATCGAAACGGCGGATGTATTTGGCGCAGGCCGCGCCGCCGAAGCCGCCACCGACCACCACCACGTGGCCGCCCGTGGCGCGTGGGGCAGTGGCGCAGCCGGAGAGGGCGCTCAGGGCAGTAGTCGAGCCGGCAAGTTTCAGGAAGGAACGACGGGAAAGGGTCATGGGTGAGGCCTCCTTGGGGATCACTTGCTGTTCAGGGCGGCAAAATAGTCCGCAACAGCGCGCAGCTCTTCGTCGGAGTAGCCCTTGGCGTGGCGGTCCATCACGGTGGCCGGTCGCTTGCCGGTCTTGAAGTCGATCAGTGCCTGGTAGAGCGTATCAGCGGGACGTCCGGCCAGCGGCGGGATCGCCCCCGAACCCTGGCCGGCATCACCATGGCAGGCTAGGCAGGTCAGGCCGATGGTCTGGCCGCTGGGGGTGGCAGCGTGGGTGCCGACCGCCAGGCCAAGCATCAGCGCTGCAGTAACGAGAGAGGCTATGCGATGCATCTCCATCCTCCTTGGTGGTGTATTTTTTGATTTTTACGGGGTTCAGCGCAGTCTGCGGACATGTCCCGACTGCCTGACTCCCTTAATAAAGCTGCTCCCAACCGTACCCCTACACAAAGACAAAGTTTTTATACGTGCATCGATCCAATGTTTGGGTGGGCATTTGTGAAAAAAGGATTGCGCATCCTCTTGCCACTGCATATAATGCGCCCCCACACAAGCCGTAAGGCTGATGCGGGAATAGCTCAGTTGGTAGAGCACAACCTTGCCAAGGTTGGGGTCGCGAGTTCGAGTCTCGTTTCCCGCTCCAGTTTTCCGGGTGGTTAGCTCAGCTGGTAGAGCGTCGCCCTTACAAGGCGAATGTCGGGGGTTCGATCCCCTCACCACCCACCAGACAAGTCTGCTACAATGCAGCAACCGTTTTCGGAGCGGTAGTTCAGTTGGTTAGAATACCGGCCTGTCACGCCGGGGGTCGCGGGTTCGAGCCCCGTCCGCTCCGCCACCCTTCAAAAAGCGCCTTGGAAAACCGGCGCTTTTTTTTTGCCCGCGATGTGTAAGGAAATCTTGCATCGGCCTCGTGCTAGCCTCATCCCCTCCTCTGCAATGTTCAAGGAGATGCGCCATGAGCCTGACGATTGGCCAGCCCCTGCCTGCGGGCACCCTCTACCGTCGCGGTGAGGCGGGGCTTGAGGAGATCGCCACCCCGGAGCTGTTCCGCGGCCGACGGGTGGTGCTGTTTGCCGTACCTGGGGCCTTCACCCCGACCTGCTCCGACGAACACTTGCCGGGGTTCATCGTGCACGCGGATGCGCTAAAGGCAGCGGGGGTGGACGCCATTGTCTGCCTAGCGGTGAACGACCCCTTCGTCATGCGCGCTTGGGCCAAGGCGCACGGTGAGCCTGAGCACATCACCTTCCTCTCCGATGGCAACGGCGAGTGGACCACCGCCTTGGGGATGGGGCGCGACATGCGCAAGGCGGCCATGGGGCTGCGTTCCAAGCGTTATGCCATGCTTGTGGAGGATGGGATACTCAAATGGCTCAGTGTGGACGAGTCGGGTCTTGCCCACAGCCGGGCCGAGGCGGTGCTGCAAGCCGTGCGCGGTTGATGGCTCAGGCGTGGAAGCGTCTTGGGTTCTTGCACACCAGATCGCGCCAATAGAGGGGCAGATCAAGCCCGTGTTTGCGGCCGATGGGGGCCGCGTTGCGCATGTGGGCGGGGAAGTCCTGCGTGCCCAGCGCGGGTACCATACCCCGGGCATCGAACAAATCGGTGAGGATCAGATCATCATGGGAGGCCAGGGTTGCGGCTTCCACAGCAAGGTCAGTAGCATGTAGCGCGGGTCGCTCAAGCAGAGCTGATTGCGATGGTGCGGCAAGATGCGGGTCTGTCGCGTTGCCAAAGCCCAGGACCAACCCTTCGGGGGCGCGCCAGACTTCGACCGGGCCGAAGTCGTCTTGGGCGGAAAAGATCCGTTGTCGGGGTGAGGCACTCATGAGGTGTATATCGATGAAACATACGCAACGCTTTGCGCTCCTCGCCTTGCTGGCCCTCGCCGGCGGGGCTCAGGCCCAGATCCATGTGGGTGATCGGGTCTTCATTCCCATGTATTCCGAGCACCTGCGCGAGGATGGTTATGCCACCGGCATCGTTCAGGCGCTCGAGGGCGAGAAGGCCGTGGTGATCATCCGCGAGCTGGTGCCGGGTAAGGGCAAGACCCTGTACGGTACCTGCCACCCTGGTGCCAACAGCCCATTGTCAGGGGCGGAGGTGCTGTCCGACGATTCGCACGCCCCCATCCTGCGCAAGACCTTTGCGGTGAGCGAACTCAAGGACTGGCGCAAGGGCAAGGATGAATACCTCGAACGTGAGAATGTCGGTACCATCCTCTACAAGTGGTTGAGCGATGGCATGGCGGTAACCCCCGAACGTGCTCGCTTGGGCGCCACCAAGGCCCGGAGTCTCGGCCTGCCGCGTGTGGCGCAGGCCCTTGAGCTTGCCGCGGTGCAGATCGACAGCACAGGCGGGATGGGATTCCCGGTGGGGGCGCAGCAGCTCATGCAGGGCGCGCCGCGCGCGCTCGCCGCGGTGCTCGAGCAGGGGCGCTCGGATTCTGCAGCGGCCGAGGTCATGCGCGCCATCATTGAAGGCAGCCAACCGATGAACGGTGAAGACGTGCTCGGTATGGCCATGGCAAAGGTGCTACTGATCGTGCGCGACGCGTGGGCGCGCCTGCCCAATGAGTTCGGCGGCACGGCTCGTGCCTCGCAGTGGGGCGAGGCCAAGGCCATCGCCGAGGCCTATGTGGATGCCCTGACCAGCGGTGGCAGCATGCCCTATGCCGGGCGGGATGCGGTCGCGCTCAAGGCCGAGTTGGTGAAGGCATTACAGGCGGGGCGCTGGCCGGAACTGCCCGCAGGCGCGGTCAGCAGCCAGATGAACAGCCCCTTTGAGGGGCGGACCCAGCCGATTAGTGGCTGAGCTGCCCCTCAACAGGACCCCTTACCGATGCCGCCGCTTTTCGTCGCGATCAAGCCGTGTCAGAGGTCTTTGACACCGCCTTGCACATGCAGAGCCCGTCGCGGACGTGTTTGACGCGCGTTTCAAACGGGCAGGACAGCCCTTTTGAAACAGTCTGAGGGGCATGAACCGTTTGCTTGAAACTGAAACATCGCCAAATCTGGCTGAGATCTTCTAGTTTCGATCGGTCAAGCCTCTACAGCATTGGGCGTATCCAGCACGACCTGGCGGCGAGGGGAAGCGGCAGGCAAGCTGATATCGGAGCGCACGGCAGGTCGGCAGCGCCGCTATGATCTTGCCAAGCCCAAGCCCAAGCCCAAGCCCAAGCCCAAGCCCAAGCCCAAGCCCAAGCCCAAGTGCTTTCATGCGGCGCCGTAGGATGTGCATGTGACCAGGAACCTCCGACGTATGGCTTGGCCACCCGAAGCGGCCCGACGGATACCGAATGTGAAGCCTGTGGCGAGGAAGGCGCTGGCCGTGGCCTTGTGGGAGCGGCAAAACCGGCCTCGGTGAAGCAGGCATCCAGCAGCCAAGAAGCGACAGTGAGTAGCTTGGCGTAAGGTTGGAAGAACGGCAGCGCTCCTACGGCCGGACACCTAAGGCCAGGCCTTCCAGGCCAATGTGCATCTCAGTCCGGGTGTGGATGGCCGTGGGTGCGTTCGAAGGCCTGCTCGAACACCGCCAGTTTCTCCGCGCTGGCCTCCTTCTGGTACATCGCCTTCCAGTCCTCGTACGGCATGCCGTAGACCATCTCGCGCGCTTGATCCAGGCTCAGGGTGACACCGCGCTCATCGGCGGCGGCCTTGAGCCACTTGGAGAGGCAGTTGCGGCAAAAGCCTGCCAGATTCATCAGGTCGATGTTCTGCACGTCCGTGCGCTCCTGCAGGTGGGCGATCAGGCGGCGGAAGGCCGCGGCCTCGAGTTCGGTGCGGGTTGGTTGGTCCATGGGAGTCAGCCTTGGGATTCTTCGGGGGTATGGGTCTTGAGCGTCACAGCGTGCAGTTCGCCGCTCGTGATCAGATCGTTGAGTACCGCCATCACCCTGCGATGTCGCTTGAGCAGGGGCTCGCCGACGAAGCTTGCACTCACCACGGTCAGGTTGAGGTTGCAGCCTTCGCCCGAGAGGATGACCTCGGCATCGGGGATGGCGGTCTGGATGCGCTGGATCAGGTCGTTCGAATTCATGCAGGACTCGTAGAGTAAGCTCAGAGGACGTTACCGAGGGGCTCGCGCAGAAGCGCTCCACGCCAGCCTTGCAGGGCATCGGGGGTAATTTGACCGCGCGCCAGGCGATCCAGTTCTGCGCGCGAGAGCAAGAGGCCCGCGGGCAGGTCGAGGCTCGCAGCCAGCCGGTCGATGGCCGTACTCAGGCGCTCGAAGCGGGCCCGTTGCTCGCCGCGCAGCGGGGTCCAGCTCGGGGGGGGCGAAAATCCCTCCGTCCGGGCCGCTTCGAGTGCAGCCATGATGTCTTCGGCGGCACTGCGCAGGTTGGGGGGCAGCAGGCCGCCGTGCAGCAGGGCGTGGACATTCGCGGGTGGGCGGCTGGCGAGCTGGAGCAGGGATGCATCGTCCATCACCCAGCGACGCGGGCGATCAAGGGCTTGCGCGCGGCACTCACGCCAGGCGGCGAGCTGGCGCAGGCGCGAAAGGGCAGCAGGGGACAGGCGTTGCCAGCCCTTGATGCGGCGCCAGACTTCGAAGGGGTCCACGCTCCAGCGCGCAGGATCGAGCTGCGCAGAGCAGTCCTCGCGCAGCCACTCGAGCCGGCCGAGGGTTTGCAGGCGCGCCTCCAGGATGGCGTGGGCCTCGGGCAGGTAGTGCACGTCCTCAAGCGCGTAGCGTAGCTGCTCGTGGCTCAGTGGGCGGCGCGACCAGTCAGTGCGGCCGTGGGCCTTCTCCAACTGCACACCGAACAAGCGCTCGATGAGCGTGGCATAGCCGATCTGCTCTCCCAAGCCGCAGAGGGCAGCGGCGATCTGGGTGTCGAACAGCGGGGCAGGCAGGATACCAAGACGCTGATGCAAGACTTCGAGGTCCTGCCCGGCGGCGTGCAGGACCTTGGTCTGCGTTGGATCGGTCAGCCGCTCGGCGAGTGGTTGCAGATCATCGAGCGCAAAGGGGTCCAGACAGGCAGCGGTCGAGGCGGTTGCCAGCTGCACCAGGCAGAGCTGCGGGCGGTAAGTGCGCTCACGCAGGAATTCGGTATCAAGGGCCAGCACGGCCGTGTCGGCCAACACAGCGGCCAGTGCGTGCAAGCCCTCCGGGGTGTCGATGGTCCGGATCAACGTGGTCAGGGTAAGATGCGGGCCTGCTTGATCAGCACGGTTTCGCGCGGTACGTCGCTGCGGAAGGGACCGCCGGGGCCTGTGGGCAGGCGCTGGATGCGGTCGACGACCTCCATGCCAGCCACGACCTTGCCAAATACCGCGTAACCCCAGCCCTGCGGGGTGGGGGCCTGAAAGTCCAGATAGGTGTTATCCACCGTGTTGATGAAAAACTGCGCAGTGGCACTGTGCGGGTTGCCGGTGCGGGCCATGGCGATGGTGCCGCGCACGTTCTTTTGGCCATTGTTGGCCTCATTCTGGATCGGGGCGCGGGTGGGCTTCTGCTGGAAATCGGCGGTAAAACCGCCGCCCTGGATCATGAAGTCCGGGATGACGCGGTGGAAGATCGTGCCGTCGTAGTGCCCTTCACGCACATAGGCAAGAAAATTCTCCACCGTCTTGGGCGCCTTGTCCGCGTCCAGTTCCAGGGTGATCTCACCCTGAGTGGTCTCCAGCACGACCTTGGGACCACCCCAGGCAGGCAGGGTGAGACAGGTGGTGAGAAGCAAGGGCAGGGCACGCAGCACGGTCAATCCTCGCGGCGAACTTTTTCCAGACGCTCGTGCCGCTCCTGGGCCTCGATCGTCAGGGTGGCGATCGGACGCGCCTCCAGGCGCTTGAGGCCAATCTCCTCGCCGGTCTCCTCACAATAGCCATACGTGCCTTCGGCAATACGGTTGAGTGCCTTGTCGATCTTATTGATCAGCTTGCGGTAGCGGTCGCGGGTGCGCAGTTCCAGCGCGGCATCCGATTCCAGCGTGGCGCGGTCGTTGATGTCCGGCTCCTGCCAGTTTTCCTCACGCAGGTGGTTGAGGGTGGAGTCGGCCTCCTCCATCAGCTCCTGTTTCCAGGCCAGCAGCTTACGGCGAAAGTACTCCAGCTGCATGGGGTTCATGTATTCCTCGTCTTCCGTGGGACGGTAACCTTCAGGGAGTTCGATGCTCATGACAAAGTGCTGCGATCGCTTTGGAAATGCCGGAGTATAGGAGGGGGGGCGTGGGGCCGCAAGCCGCGGTCGCGCCTAGCTCTTCGATCGTGGGGCAGCGGGCAGGCCCACAGGTCGTTGCGCATGAAGTCGATCCGGGCAAAGGGCAGCCCCCGTTGCGGCAAGCGTTGGCTCAATGGCCGGGAAAAGCCCTCTGCCAAAGAAGATTTTTCCGCCCCCTCGTCCAAAGAGCGAATGGATTCGCCGCAAGGGATGGATCAGAATGCCCCCTGCTCCATCCGGGCAGGGCCGCCCCCTTGTGGGGTCCGGGGTGCGGCCAGCCAGGGGGCACTCAAGCGAGTGTGGATGCGCCCGCCCCCTTCCGCTGCCGCAGGCAATAGGCGCAGGGCATCGGCCAGGGCGGTGGGGGATTCCGGGCGGGCCTCGAGTCGGGCTTCCAAGACCAGCCCGCTGCGCGCGTCGCCTCGCAGCTGGCCTGCAAGTTCGAGCGGACCACCCCGGTCGTGCAACTGTCCAGTCAGGCGGCCGTCGATCACGTCAAGCTCGGCGGCAAGATCGCCAACGCCCAACGCCTCGTCGCCCAGCATGATCTTGGGCTCGAAGAGCTCCAGGGTGACCCCTTCGGCCTTGGTCAGTCCGCCTCGCCAGTCGGCCTGCGGGATGGTGAGTCGTGCCTGGCCGGTCAGTGGCAAGGGTAGGCGGCGGGCGAGGAAGGGGGCATCAAGCGGACCGCTCAAGGTGGCGTCGTTCACACGCAGTGTGCCGTCCCAGCCCAGCCGCACCTTGCCTACAGCCTGCCAGCCCTGATGCTCGGCGGTAATCACGGCACCCAGCACGCCCTGCCAGGGCCAGACGGGATACAGTCGCCACTGCAGATTGCCCAGATTCTCGCCCTGGAGCATCAGAATGCCCGACCCTGCCCAAGGGGTGCCACGCACCTCCGTCAGGGGAACTCCGCTCCACGCCATCACGCGCTGGGCCGGGAGGGTGAACAGCAGGAAAAGCAGGTAGAACAGCAGGGCCAGTAGACCCCAACCGAGCAGGGGGCGGGTGATCATGGCCTTCCGCGCTGCAAGGTGATCGAGGCGTTCACCCGCCCGGAACCGACTGGGGCGATCTGAGCTTGGACGACCCGCAGTCCATACCGTTGATCCAGTCTTTCGAGCAGGTGCATGAGGGCGTCCGCCGGGGCGCTCTCCAGCACCAGATCGACCCCATTCGTGCCTTCCGCTTCGCGTTGCTTGATGTGCTCCAGAAGACGCTGGTCGCGGGCCACGGCCTCGACGGCGGCCAGAGGACTGTGCCCACCTGCGGCAACGCTCTCCGTCTTGGCGCGCCTGGTCAGCTGCGCAGCCAGGGCGCGCACCTCTGCATGCTGAGCGGCTGTCTCGGCCAGCGCTGCACGGGCTGACTCGCGCGCGGCGTCCAGTGGCTGCCAGATCAGGGTCCAGCCGAGCAAGGGCAGGGTGATGGCGGTGCCGATCAGAAAAGTACGACGATCACGAGCGCCCATGTCTGTCCACCAGGTCCTGATGTTCTTCATGTCCGTTTCCCCTTCATCCGCAGTCGGGCCGTGGCCTGTCCACCCTCCACACGTTGTTCCGCCAGTTCTACCGCAGTACCTTGTCGCTTGCGCAGCGTCTCGAGCAGGGCCTCGAAGCTGCCGCTTTCCGCAGCGCTGAGCTGGGCCTCGAGCGTCCCACCCTGGAAGCGTAGGGGGCCAAGCTTGATGTCGGGCCGGGCCGCCAGAGCGGGGGCCAGTTTGGCGAGCATGTCGAGCATGCCGCTCTCGGCTGGGTAGGTCGCGCCGCCAGTGGTCAGTTGGCGCAGCTGGACGACGGGGTTGACCCAGCGCTTCACCTCGGGCGCGGCCTCATGCGCCATGCGTTCGATTTCCGCTTGCATGGCTGCACGTTGCCGCTCGAGATTGCGGATGTCGTGCAGCATCAGTCCCCCCTGCAGCAGCAGGGCAGTTGCGGCAAGAATGGCCGGGGTGCGCCAGGGACGCAGGCGTTCGCGCAGGTCCTCGCGTCGATCGTGGCCAAGCAGGTCAATGGCTCGGGCCTCGTCGAGGTGTTGGTGCAGCACGAGGAGTGGATGGTCCGGCACGAGGACGGCGTGTACGGGGGCATCGCCCAACAGCTTGGTGAGCAACTCAGGCTCAAGCGCGAGGGCTTGGCCTTCACGGCTGCGCGCGAGCATGATCCCGCCCCACTCCAGGGTGATCCAGCCTTCGACCGGTGTGGGGAGTGCGTCCAACTCGCTGTAGACCACGTCCGGCTGGATACCGTTCTGACGCAACCTCTCAAGCAGCAGGTCCAGGTCCTGGCGGCGGACGATGCGGGCCTGGACCTGGCCACTGGAGTCACGCGGGCCGTGCGCAATGCGCAGCTGCTCGATCTCCTCGGCCAACTGTTCCTCGAGCGCATAGGGCAGGGCTTGGGCGATCAGCCTGGGATTGCGGGCGGCCAGGCGCGCCGAGGAGTGGGTCACCTTCTCCCCGGGCAGGAGCAGACGGACGCGGGTGGTCTCGGACGGGCGGGGGAGATCGCTCCATCGAGCCTCGCCAAACTGGATCCCGTCGTTGGTCTCGAGCACCCAGGCGCAGCGATCTTCGTCCAGCGGGCGGAGGGTCATCAGAGAGACGGGCATCAGGGGCTCTCCTGAAAACGGTGCAGCACGCGCACGGCTCCTTGGTCATTGCGCAGCAAAACACTGTAGCGTCGCGCTACGATCCTGCCAATGCGTGCCTCGGTCTCCAGGAGAAAGACCTGGCTCGTGACGCCCAGTCCAGCGGCATCGAGTTTGCCCTGGAAGGGGGCCTGGGCGAGCAGTTCATCCACCCTCTTGAGCGGACTCTTGGTGCGGGTTTCGAGAAAGGCGCGCCAGTCCTCCTGCGTCAGCCCCTCGCCCAGGCAGGCCAAAACCTCCAGCGGGGCGGTGTTTAGATTGAGGGTGGCGTCTTTGGGCAGGGCCGCGGTCACAGTCTCGAGATAGGTCACGGCCTCGGCGGAGAAACCCTGGATCAGGGCCAGTTCCCCTATCGCCAGGAGCGGTTGGTTGCCGGTGCGGTAAGGGTGGGGCAGGTTGGCATAGGCCCCATCCTCCGCCCCGAGCGGACGCACCTCGCCATCCTGATCCAGCCAGTCGGCCAGGGCGTCGAGTGCGGCTTCGGGGCGTTCGATGCCCGCCTTTTGCAACAGGCAAGCCAGTCGTCGTGCGTGCAATGGGGCGAGACTGTTGTCTGAGGTGAGCAGGGCGTTGAGGTTCAGCCGCCCTTGCAGATCGATCAGGCGGCCGCTGATTTCCCCACCCTCCACCGGGATGGGGGGCAGCGGCGTGGCCCAGGCCTCGCCCAGATGATCCACTTCGCGCGCATCGCGCTCGAGGATACGCCGCGCCCAATCCTCCGCACCTTGCAAATAGGCCTTGGCTTGGGCATGGTGCAACAGGTTCTCGCTCCGTCGCAGAGCCAGCGCCCCTTCGTGGGCAAGGCTGGCCGCAAGCACCACGGCGATGCTTAGCACGAGCAGGGCGGTGATGAGGGCGATACCCGACTGTTTCCGCCTCATGGTGTGGTCCCAGTGGATGCCGGAAATTCCGGCAGGAGCATCAGGCGGCGAATCTCTGCCTGCCCTCTGGGCTTGAGGTGGATATCCACGGCCCGCGGTAGGCCCGGATTGGCGACGTTGGGAGGCGGCCAACTGCCGTAAGTGTGCAGTTCCCGGTCGATGAAGCCAAGGGTCACGGACTCCACGTCCCGCCACAGGATGAGGCTGAAGTCCGGTTCCAGGCGGGCTGCATCGGGTGGGTTCCAGGTCTGGCGGACCAGGTTCCCCCCTTCGAGGACGTAGCGTACCCGTTCCATGGGGGCGGGCAGCAGGTCCATCCGGGCACGGCTACTGCGCGTGAATTCCAGCAGGGTCTCGCCGTCGCGGCCGCTCATGAAGGCGAGGTGGGGACTGCCTAGGCCGTCGCGTACCGGACGGTCGAGGACGAAGCTCATGTCCTCCTCGAGTATGCGCAGGCCACGCTGCTGGGCGGCCAGGGCCTCGCGCGTGTTCGTTGCGCCATCGCTGATGCGCAGCATGGCGGCCAGCCCGCCATAGGCCAGCGCGCCAAGAAAGGCGAAAATGGCCAGGGCGACCAGCAACTCGAGCAGGGTGAAGCCCTGCAGCCTTCGATCGCTCATCATCATGGCCTGGCCAGGAAACCGGTTAGCCGCGCCTGCACGGGGCCATCTTCGCGCAGGCGGATTTCGAGGGTGACCCGGCGCAGGTCGGCGTCGGGCGTGGTCTCGAAGGTTGCGTGCCAGAACCAGCGGCGTCCGGCCTGGTCGACATGGTCCGTGCGCGTGCCCACCTCCGGCCACAGGCGCTCGAGCTGGAAACGCTGCAGTTGGTTCTCCGCCACGAGGATGCCTTGGGTGCGTGCATCCAGATCGTCAAGCAGGGCCACATGGTCGGCACTGGTTTTGATCAGCGCACCAAGGGCAAGGGCGAGGATGACGAGGGCCACCAACACCTCGAGCAGGGTGAAACCGTGGCATCCGCGTTCAGCGGCCATCGGTCGTGCCCTCGATGACGGCACCATCTGCGCGAATGCGGATGGTGGCCACGCGCGCAGTGGCAGGGTGGCTGAGGGTGAGTCGCCCCTCCGGTATGAGCAGGTCTTGGGTTGTGGCGAGGATCATGGGCGCGTATGGCGGCCTCGTCGGGGACATCACCAGGGTGGCATGACTGACCTCGAAGCGCAGAACGGTGCCCAAGGGGAGGGTGCGCGGACGGAAGACACTGTCATCCGTGAGCGGCAGAAAGGCAGGCGTTGCGGCGGAGCGAGGTGGGATGGGATTGAGGGCGACTGACGTCTGCCCGTTTTCCTCCTCGAAGGCATGGGACACCCGATCCGAGGGAACCACGGCCTGGACGAATTGGTAGCCCTCGGGCGTGGGCATGAACCCAAGGTCGCGATCGCGCATGACCGTTTCCTCGCGCAGAAGGTTGAGCAGGGCCGTAAGGCGCTTGGCCTCTTCCTCAAGTTGATCCCCAGCCCGGTCGCCACGCATGGACAGGCTCACCATAGTGACGAGGATCGCAATGAGGACGATCACCACCATCACCTCGACGAGGGTGAAGCCGCGGGCAGGGAAACGGGACATCAGAACAGCTCGAGCAGTAGGGTGAACAGGGCCACAGGGATCATGACCAAGGTGGCGAGCACCGACAGGCCGACCGCGGCAAAGAAGCCCGGCGTGAGCATGAAGCGCAGGAGGGCAAGGCCGCCGACCTTGTCGCGTAACTCGGCCATGGTGTAGCGCAGCTCTATGGCAACCATGCGCGGGTCGCCCCTCTCCATGCCGGCGCGTCGATGGGCATCCAGTGCGCCCGAGGCGCGACACATCAGGTCACGGAGCTGGTCGAGGACGACCATCACCAAGGTCAGCACGGTGAGGGGTGCAGCCAGCAGCAGGGCGAGCAGAATGTCCAGCACGCTGCTCGGGCCGCCGCGCAGGGTGAGCCAGAGCAGCCAGCCGGTGGCGGCGAGGCTGACGAACCAGAACAGCTGCAGTGCCTGGCCGAGGCGCGCGCCTATATCAGGCATCGGCGAGCGGCGGGAGGAGAGCAGTTCCCCCTCGAGCGGGCTGTCGCCCTCGCGCGGACCGCGTGGTGTTGGGAACATCAGTCCAGTGCCCAATTGCTGATGTCGGCCGCTGCACCAGTACCGCCCGGCTGGCCATCGGCGCCGAGGGAGTAGAGGTCAAAAGGGCGCCCCTGGTCGCCGGGCGATAGGTATATGTACGGATGGCCCCAAGGGTCTTGCGGCAGGCGGTCGATATAGCCGCCCTGTTTCCACTTCGGTGGGATAGGCTCGATGGTCGGTGGCTGCACCAAGGCCTCTAGCCCTTGATCAGTGGTTGGGTAGTTGAAGTTGTCCAGCTTATACAGGTTCAGTGCCGCCTCCAGCGCACGGATGTCCTGCTTGGCCTTGGTGATGCGTGCCTCGTCCGGACGGTCCATGATCTTGGGCACCACGATGGCGGCAAGGATGGAGAGGATGACCACCACCACCATCACTTCGATGAGGGTAAAGCCAACATGTCGCAGGCGCCTGTTCATGTTCGAGGTCCTTATTTCACAAGCTGATTGAGCTCAAAGATGGGCAACAGAATAGCAAGGACGATGATCAGTACCACGCCGCCCATCACCATGATCAGGACCGGCTCGAACAGGCCGAGCGCGGTGGCGATGATGGCTGATAGTTCACCCTCCTGCTGGGCGGCGGCGCGCTCCAGCATCGGTCGCAGGCGGCCGGATTGTTCGCCGGAGGCGATGAGTTGGATGGTCATCGGTGGAAAAAGTTTGCTGTCTGCGAGCGCCGTGGCGATGCCTACCCCCTCGCGCACGCGCAGGGTGGCCTCCTCCACGGCTTCGCGCATGGGCACGTTGTCCATCACCGAGGCGGCGATGCGCATCGCCTCGAGGATGGGCACCCCGGCGGAGGCGAGGATACCGAGCGTGCGGGCGAAACGCGCGGTGTTGACCCCACGGATCAGTCGACCGGCCAAGGGCATGCGCAGCAGTAGATGATGCCAGCGGCGCTCGATGCTGGTGCGACGCAAGGCATGTCGGAAGGCAAGCACACCGGTGACGAGTCCGCCGAGCAGGCCGAGGCCATACTCGCGTAAAAAGCCGGACAGCGCTAGCAGGGCTTGGGTGAGGCCTGGAAGATCTTGGCCGAGGTGCTGGAACACCTGGGTCACCTGAGGTACCACGTAGGTGAGTAGGCCCATCACCACCACGATGGCCATCAGGGTCAGCAGGCCCGGGTAGAGCAGGGCGAGCTGGATCTTGCGGCGCAGGGTCTCGCGTGCCTCGGTATAATCCGCCAGGCGCTCCAATACCGCGTCCAGGTGACCGGATGCCTCCCCCGCCGCGACTGTGGCGCGGTATAGCTCGGGAAACACGCGCGGGTACTCGGAGAGCGCATCGGCCAGGGTGCACCCCTCCATGACCCGCGAGCGTACCGCGTGGATCAGGTTGCGCGTGGCCATCTTCTCGCTCTGTCGCGCCACTGCGCCCAGGGCTGCTTCGATCGGCAATCCCGCCTGCACCAGTGTGGCGAGCTGGCGGGTGATGAGCGCCAGCTCGCCCGAAGAGAGCCCAGCCCACCATCGCGCCAGAGGCGCAGAACCACTCACCGCACGGACCTGCTTGGCGGTCTCCTCCACGCTCAGGGGAGTCAATCCCTGCTCGCGCAAGAGCTGCCGCACCAGGCGTGCCGAATCCCCCTCCGTCACCCCCTTGCGGATGCGGCCGGTGTCGTCGAGGGCGGTCCAGGAGAAGGCAGGCATGACCGTGCATTCAGACCCAGTCGCGCGGCTGGAGGAAGTGCTCGTACAGGCGTGCCTCCGGCGTGCCAGGTTCAGGGTGCCAGTTGTAGCGCCATTTCACCAAAGGTGGCAGGGACATGAGGATGGACTCGGTGCGCCCGCCAGACTGCAGGCCGAACAGGGTGCCGCGGTCATAGACCAGGTTGAACTCGACGTAACGCCCGCGACGGTAGAGCTGGAAGTCGCGCTCGCGTTCGCCATAGGGGGTGTCTTTGCGCCGTTCGACAATCGGGAGGTAGGCAGGAAGGTAGTGATCGCCCACGCTCTTCATGAAGGCGAAGCTTTGCTCGAAGCCACCTTCGTTCAGGTCGTCGAAGAACAGCCCACCGATGCCGCGCGGCTCATGGCGGTGTTTGAGGAAAAAATACTCATCGCACCACTGTTTGTACTTGGGGTAGACATCCGCGCCGAAGGGCTCGCAGGCGGCGCGGGCGGTCTTGTGCCAGTGCACGCAGTCTTCGTCGAAACCATAGTAAGGGGTGAGATCGAAACCGCCGCCGAACCACCAGACCGGCGCCTCGTCGTCCTTGTTGGCGATGAAAAAGCGCACGTTGGCGTGAGAGGTGGGTACATAGGGGTTGCGCGGGTGGATGACCAGCGACACGCCAAGCGCCTCGAAGCGCCGACCGGCCAGTTCCGGCCGATGTGCAGTGGCGGACGGCGGCAGGCTCGCGCCCTTCACGTGGGAGAAATTGATACCAGCCTGCTCGAACACAGCGCCCTCACTTAGCACCCGGGTACGGCCGTCGCCCGCGAGTTGTCCACCCTCGGGGCGAATCCAGTCGTCGTGCAGGAACTTCACCTGCCCGTCGATGCTCTCGATCGCGTCGCAGATGCGTCGCTGCAGGTCGAGCAGGTAGCTGCGTACTTCTTCGACCAGCGCAGTCATGTCGTTCTGGGCTCCTGGGGCAGGGTGAGGTTCAGGCCTTCGATCCCCCGGATGTGGATGTCGCGTTGCGGGAAGGGGATGCTGATGCCGTGGTCGCGCAGGGCCTTTTCGATGGCATAGTGTAGCTCGCTGAGCGTGTCCATGCGTACCTCGGCATTCGCGACAAAGGCGCGCAGACGAAAATTGAGTGCGCTCTCGCCAAAGCCCATGAACCAAACCCCCGGGGGGGGAGTCTGGATCAGGCCAGGCACGCGGCTGGCCGCCTCGCGCAGGATCTGTTCCACCATACGCGGGTCCGAGCCGTAGGCCACGCCGACGTCGAGCACGACCCGAGTGGAGGGGTCGGACAGGGTCCAGTTGGTGACCTGTTCGGTGATCAGCTTCTTATTGGGGATGATGATCTCCCTACGGTCGAAGTCCTCCAACACCGTGGCGCGGATATGGATCTTCTTGATGTGACCGGTCTCGTTGCCGATGCTGACCAGATCCCCCACCCGTACCGGGCGCTCGAACAGGATGATCAGACCGGAGATGAAGTTGGCGAAGATCTCCTGCAGGCCAAAGCCAAGGCCCACGCCAAGTGCGGCCACCAGCCACTGCATTTGTGACCACTGCAGGCCCAGGCGGCCAAGGATGAGGATGAGGCTGACCGCAATGATGATGTAGCGGCTGATGGTGATGATGGCGTAACGGGTGCCAGGATCATAGTTGGTCCAGCGTTCGAGGATGATCTCCATCAGCCCCGGCAGGTTGCGCGCCGCCACCCACATGGCAAAGAAGCCGAGGACGGCGAGCAAAAGATCACCCAGGCTGACGCTGACGGTGACGGTCTCGCCTTTGATTTCGCCGCGGTAGTCCCACAGCACGATCTGCTCGAAGATGCTCAGGGCCGGCAGGATGGGGGCCCACACCGCATACAGAGCAAACAGCAGCGCGATCGTCAGGCTGAAGTTGAGCAGCTTGCGGCTCTGGCGGCTGATCTGCTCGACGTCCATGCCGCTTGAGGATACGGGCAGGCCGTCCCCTTCGTCGCCGGGCTTGATCTGGGGCGAGGGGGCCTGCTCGCGCCGAAGCTGCAGCCGACGTTCGATCAGGCGCAGGGCGCGCAGGCCAAAGTCGTACACCACCACCAGGCCGAGGGCGACCCATAGCGAGGTCACCAGTTTCTGGGTCAGGATACCGGCGCTGTAGAAGTACCCCACGGCCGCCAGGGCGGCGAACAGGATCGGCAGCCCGACCCCAAGCACGAACCACAGGGGGGCAAGGCGTGCGCTCCAGTGGCGGGGGTGGGTCATGCGCCAAGAGAGCATGATGCCGCCGCGTGGGTGCAGCAGGCGACCAAACATCACTGCCAGGCCGAACAGCGCGAGCATGAATGCCAGCCGGCCGGCCCCGTCGCGCAAGGCCTCCGTGTCCATGGCGATCGCCACCGCAGCGAGAAAGGCAAACGGCAGGATGCCGAAGATGAACAGGCGCATGGCTTGGCGCAGGGCCTGCAGCGTCTGCGGGCTCCAGCCAAAGTGGCGCTCGGCCAGGCCGTTGGGGTGGAACAGGGCCAGCGCGGCGCGGGCGTAGAGCAGCAGCGGCGCAAGCAGCACCAGAGCCTGTCCGATGCCCTGGGCAACCCCCCCAGGAGGGGCCCCGGCCTGCAGGCGCAGGCCCAGAAGCATGGCCAAAAGCGGCCAGGGCAGTGCGTACAGGAACACCAGGGTGATGGCGCCGAGCGTGGTCCACAGGGTCTCGGATGCCGACCATCCCTGGCCGCGCCCCGCTGGGCTTGCGCCTGCAAAGCCCGTCTCGAGGTCTTCCTGATCCGTCGATCCCGGCGGCTCGACGGTACGGTCGGTGAGCTGGCGGATGCGACGCCTCAACTGGGGGCGCAGGGCAAGCAGGCCCAGAATCAGGGCGATGGTGGTCAGGTTGGCCACAGGCTGGGCGGCGAGGTCTTGGACGGCGTCGCGCAGGTCCTGCCAGGCGCTGCGCAGGTCAAACAGGGTGAGCAGGGACTTCTCGTAGTCCGCCCAGGCGGTGCTCCACAGGGGGCGGGCGTTGGGCATCCACAGCAGATTTTGGGCGATGAAGTCCGAGAATTCGCGCATCGTACGGCGCTGGGACTCGAGCGCGAATTCCAAGTCGTTGATCGCCAGCAGGAGCGGCGGCTTGATGGCGTCCAGGCGCTGCAGGATGTCCTCGCGCTCCCGGATCAGACGCTGGATGGCCGACTCGAGTGCCGCCTGCTCCTCTGCCGGAACGTCGATCAACAGCTGGCGGACCAAGGTCTGTGGGTCGGACAGGGCCGCGCGGGCGTTGGTGATATCCAGATCGAGCAGCTGGATGTCGCTCACCATGGCGCGGGTGTCCTTGATGCGGCGGGTCAGGGCGGCTTCGGTGGGCAGTTCGCTGCGCTTCTCGAGCAGCAGGTTGCCGATGACCGGACCGAGGCCGAGTTGGTCGAGGCGCTGGCGCAGGGTGGCCATGTCTTGGCGCATCACCTCGGTACGGCGGGTGGCTTCGTCGCGCTGGCGGGTGATATCGCTCAAGAGCTGGGTTGTCTTGGCCAGACGATCCGCCCATTCCTGGTTGCCTTCGGCCAGGCGCTTGAGGACCGGGTGGCGCTCGCTCTCGGCGCTCTGGCCTGCACGCAGGCTCGCCGCTTCGGCTTCGGCCAGGCGTTGTGCGTTGAGGGTCGTTTCGATCCGCTCGCGCCGCTTGCGCAGCTGCTCCAACTCGTGCTGGGCCTGCAGTAGGCGGGCCTGGGCCAGCTGCAGGACCAGCGGTTGGGTGGACTGTTCCAGCGCGAGGGCCTTGGACTCCGCCTCCATGGCTTGCTGACGCACCTGCGCCAACAGCTGGCCGGCGCGCGCCAGGAGGGGCGGTTCACTTTGCGTCACTGGAGGCAAGGAAGCGGCCTTCGGCGGCTGCAGACTGGCCTGGCGTAGGGCCTGGCCACGCTGCTCGGCCTCAGTGAGGGCGCGATGGGCGGCCTCGAGCCGTTCTTGCGCGGCCTGTTCCTCCGCGACGGTCTGTTGCAGCAGGGCGGTGAGGCGCTCCGTCGACAGTCCGCTCAGCGCCGGCATGGGCAGGACCTCGCGTGCCTTGGCGAGTATCCTGCTCAGCTCGTCGTTGCCGCTGCGTTCGATCTGCCGCGCGGCCTCGATCCGCGCCTCGGCCTGCTGCAGGCGGGAGAGTTCGTGGCGGATGGCCTCCAGGCGGGCACGGACCTTATCCAGCAGGGTGGAGTCTGACGCAGGCTGGGCCTGGGCCGCCTGCAGATCCTTTTCCATCGCGGCGAGGGCGGCCTCCGGCGTCGACGTTGGCGCCGCCAAGAGGGTCGGGTTGACCAAAAGGGTAAGCAGGAGGAGCAGCAGGCGTGCAAGAGGCATGGCTAGTCTCGCAAAACACGGCCGCTGTAGATGTCGATGATGCGACTGGGACGGGCCTTGCGGTCGACGGGGCCGCTGAGGATGAACAGTCCGCGGTGACCAAGCTTGCGACGCACTTCGAGGGCACTGCGCGCAGGTGTCTGTCCGGCCCGGTTGGCGCTAGTGGAGACCACGGCCCCGCCGAAGGCATCACACAGGGCGCGGGCGAGGGGGTGCCCCGGCACGCGCACCGCCAGGGTGCGATGCTCGCCCCGCAGCAGCGGAGAGACCCAGGGTTGAGCCGGCCACAGCCAGGTGGTGGGCCCTGGCCAGCGGGCATGGGCGCGTTCGACGCGCTCCGTATCGAGCGGAACGAGGAAGGGCTCAAGCTGGATAGGGCGGGCAGCGATTAGAATCAGCCCCTTGTGCCATGGGCGGCGCTTGAGCTCAAGCAGCTTGCGCAAGGCATCCGTGCGGGTGGGGGCACAGCCCAAACCATACACCGCCTCGGTCGGATAGGCCACGATCCCCCCTGTGCGTAGCCAGTGTGCGGCAAAGCGTAGACGCCAGGGGGCGAGATAGAGTCTGGATGGGATGCTCATGGGCAGGTTCAGCGTGGTGCTTAGTTGTCCGTTTTTTTGCGGCGTGAGGTCGGCGTCAAGGTGGCTTCACCCGCTGCCGGGCTCTTGCGTGCACGGGGCTTGGTTTCTGCTCCTTCCTCTGTCTTGGCCTTATTGGCCGTGGTCTTGCCCTGGGTCAAGTCCCCCTTGCCAGAGGTGGCCTTACGGCCACGCGCCGAGGTTACCTTGGCCTTGGCCAACAGCTCCCTGCATTCTAGTTCACTTAGGGATTTTGGATCCTTGTCCTTGGGGATGCGCGCGTTCTTCTCGCCGTCGGTGATGTAGGGTCCGTAGCGGCCGTTCAGCACCTGGATGCCGGAGCTGAAGGTCTGGATGACGCGGTTGGCCTCAGCCCGTCGTTTGGCCTCGATCAGCTCCATGGCGCGTTCGAGGGTGATGGTGTAGGGGTCGTCGTCCTTCTCGAGCGAGACATAGCTGTTGCCGTACTTGGCGTACGGCCCGAAACGGCCGATGTTGACCTGCACCTCCTCGCCCGTCGGCAGGGAGCCGAGGGTGCGTGGAAGCGTAAACAGCGCCAGCGCCTCCTCGAGGGTGATGGTGGCGATGCTTTGGCCAGGGCGCAGGGCGGCAAAGCGCGGCTTGTCCTCGTCCTCTTTGCGGCCGATCTGGGCGAATGGGCCGAAGCGGCCGAGGCGTACGGACACGGGCTTGCCGCTGCTCGGGTCGAGGCCGAGTTCACGCACTTGGGCGACATCCTGGCGGCTGACGTTCTCGGCCACGTTCTTGATGCGCTCGATGAACGGCGACCAGAACGCCTCCATGACGGGTATCCACTCCTCCTCGCCACGCGCGATGGCGTCCAGCTCGTCTTCGAGCTTGGCGGTGAAGCCGTAGTCAACGTATTGGGCGAAGTGCTCGGTCAGGAAACGGTTGACGATGCGCCCTACGTCCGTTGGCCTGAAACGGCGGTTCTCCAGATAGACATATTCGCGCTCCTGCAGGGTGGAGATGATGCTGGCATAGGTGGATGGGCGGCCGATGCCGTATTCCTCCAGCGTCTTTACCAGACTGGCCTCGGAGTAGCGCGGTGGCGGCTCGGTGAAATGCTGTTCGGCGGCGATGTCGACCAGCGGGATGCGCTCGCCCTCTTCGAGCGGCGGCAGACGGCGCTCGTCGTCCTCCTCGGTGGGCTCGTCCACGTCCTCGCGGTAGACACGCATGAAGCCGGGGTCACGCACGGTGGAACCGGTGGCACGGAAAAGGCCTGTGTCTTTGGCGGCGAGATCGACGCTGACGGTGTCCAGAGTGGCCGGGATCATCTGGCAGGCGATGGTGCGCTTCCAGATCATCTCGTACAGCCTAAACTGCTCGGGCGTGAGGTACGGCTTGACCCGCTCCGGGGTATGGAACGCCGAGGTCGGGCGGATCGCCTCATGCGCCTCTTGCGCGTTCTTCGACTTGGTCTTGTAGCGTGCAGGCTGGGCCGGCATCTGGTCGGCGCCGAAGCGCTCGGCGATCAGGCCACGGATCTCACGCAAGGCGTCCTCGGCCAGGTTCACCGAGTCGGTACGCATGTAGGTGATCAGGCCTACGTTGCCCTGCTCCCCGAGGGCAATGCCCTCATAGAGCTGTTGTGCGATGCGCATGGTGCGGCTGGCGGAGAAGCCGAGCTTGCGCACGGCCTCCTGTTGCAGGGTGGAGGTGGTGAAGGGCGGTGCGGGGTAGCGCTTGCGCTGCTTACGCTCGATGCCCTGCACCACAAGCTCACCGCGGGCGGCCTTGAGCAGGCGCTCGCGTGCGCTATGCGCGCTACGCTCGTCCACCATGGAGAACTGCTCGACCTTCTCGCCATCAAGTTGGGTCAGCTTCGCGTCAAAGGCCACCCCGCCATGTGTCAGCCGGGCCTCCAGGGTCCAGTATTCGCGCGCAACGAAGGCCTCGATCTCTTCCTCGCGTTCGACGATCAGGCGCAACGCAGGGCTCTGCACGCGGCCGGCGGAGAGGCCGGGCTGGATCTTGCGCCACAAGAGCGGGGAGAGGTTGAAGCCGACCAGATAGTCCAGTGCGCGGCGCGCCTGCTGGGCATTGACCAGGGCCATGGAGATGTCGCGCGGATGCAAGATGGCCTCCTGCACCGCGCGCTGGGTGATCTCATTGAAGGTCACCCGGTACAGCGGCTTGGCGGCAAGCTCGGGGTCCTGGCGCACGATCTCGGCCAAGTGCCAGGCGATGGCCTCCCCCTCGCGGTCGGGGTCGGGCGCAAGATAGAGGTCGGCCGCTTGGGCCAGATGTTTCATAATCGCCGCGACGTGCCTGGCGTTGCGCTCAATGAGCTCGTAGCGCATGGCAAAGCCGTGCTCCGGATCCACCGCCCCTTCCTTGGGAATCAGGTCGCGGACATGGCCGTAGGAAGCCATGACCTCGAAGTCCTTGCCCAGGTATTTCTTGATGGTCTTGGCCTTGGCCGGCGACTCGACCACGATGAGGTGTTTGCTCATGCAGGGTTAGTGTAAGTATCCGGTGACGTTGTCATAGACCAGCTCTTCCATCCATGCGTAGGCGATTTCCTCGCCAGGCTGATGGAACAGCACCAGTAGGATCAACCATTTGAGTCGCTCAAGGTCGATCTCTTCTTCTTTTGGCAAGGCAAGGATCCGCTCGATCACCAGTTCGCGGTTGGCGGGGCTGAGGATGCCGATCCCCTCGAGAAACAGCAGGAAGCCGCGGCAGTCCGTGTCCAGGCGTTCCATCTCCTCGGCGGTGTAGATGCGGATGCTGGGGGTGCGGGCGGCATCGTCCGGGGCACGTTGCAGGGCCAAAGGAGGCTGGGTGTGGCGTTGCCGGAGGGCATCCAGCCAGCCAAAGGCCTTGCTGATCTCGGCGCTACCAAAGCCGGCCTCGACCAGGCGTGACTCGAGCGTGTCGCGGTCGGCGGCGAACGGTTGGCCGGGATGGTCGGCCATGTAGTACTCGAAGAGGTACATCAGGACGTCGAGGACGTTTTCTTTCATCGGGAAGTTTAGGAGGTTGGCGGCAGGCGAACGTATAGCCCGCCGGTGGTCGGGGCGATGAGGCCCTGCAGTTGGAGGATGAGCAGAATGGATGAAACCTCTGCCGCGGTCAATCCGCTGCGCTCGACCAGATCATCGACACTGACCGGATCGAAGCCCATGGCTTCGAGCAAGCGGGCATGGTCGATGGGCAGCTCTGGGGGCGTCACGGTGGGAGGGGGGGAAGACGGCAGGAGGGAAGGAAGCCGGGGGGCCAGTTCCTCGAGGATGTCGCCGCTCGACTCGACCAGCTTGGCCCCGCTGCGGATCAGGGCATGGCAGCCACGGGCCATCGGGTTGTGGATGGAGCCAGGAATGGCAAATACCTCGCGCCCCAATTCGTTCGCCAGGCGGGCGGTGATCAGCGAGCCGCTGCGCAGGGCGGCCTCGACCACGAGCGTGCCGAGACCAAGGGCGGCCAGGAGGCGGTTGCGGCGTGGGAACTGGCCGGGATGCGGTGAGGTGCCGAGTGGCAGCTCGCTGACGATCAATCCGCCGCCATCGACAATGGCGTAGGCGAGTTCGCGATGCCGGGCCGGGTAAACGCGATCCACCCCGGTGCCGACCACGGCGACGGTCAGACCCTTGGCATCTAGGGCACCACGGTGTGCCTCGGCATCGATGCCGAGCGCCAGGCCACTGGCGATGATCAGACCGCGCCCAGCCAGGTCGCGGGCGAAACTGCGGGCATGGAGTGCACCGCCTGGGGTGGGGTGGCGGGTGCCGACGATGGTCAGCATCGGCAGGTGCAAAAGATCAGGGTCGCCGAGGGCGAACAGAGCGGGCGGCGGGTCGTCCAGGTCATGCAGGGTGGGGGGATAGCGTGCATCATCGAGGGGGATGAGGTGGTGGCCGGGTTCGGCCAGCCAGGCCAAGGCCGCCGCAATCCGTGCCTCGTCGGGCTGGCGCAGGGCGTTGCAGGTGACCTCACCAAGGCCGACCGCCCGCCAACGAGCCGGTGATGCAGCGAGGATGGCGAGAGGGTCGGGCAGGTCTGACCACAAACGGGCAAAGGCGCGTGGTCCGAGCCCCGGGGCGTGCAGCAGGGTGAGCCAGGCGCGTTGGCGGGGGATGTCCCGGTCCAACGCATGGCGGACGTTCGCCCGCACCTCCTTGGCACCCACGCCAAAAGACCCGCTTGGACGAGGATGGGCATGGCGGAATCCATCTCCGGATTCCGCCCTTTGCCGGATGTCAGGCGTCCCACCGCCGTGCCCGACGGCGGTGGTCGAGGTATCCGGCACGCGACCCCCTCCCTGAGCCATGCTGCGTCTTGGGCTCAGTGGCAGGTGAGGGGCGGCATGTTGGGCGCGGTGAAGCAGTCGCCCACGCGCACGGGCTGAGTGACCTTGGTGATGAGGGCGTAGCTGACACGATCATGGACGAGAAACACCACGGCATCACCCACGGCTTGATCCGGCAGACGTACCTCGCGGACTGGGGGGGTGGGGGGAGCGTCTGCTGAGTCTTCGCCGTGCAGATCGGGCATCGGGGTGGTGTCCACCTGGACCACCCTGCCCGGTTTGTGCAGTCGGATGACGTTGCCCGTGGTCATGCCGTCGATGCGGCCGCGGTTGATGGCAATGATCTGCCACTGGCCGGTTGTGGAGGTGGTATCCGGCAGGGAGATCACCCGGCCCTCGACGTTGGCTGCCGCCGGCATGAGTCGTAGGTCATGAGTCAGGGTCGGGGGCAGCGGCACGATTCGGTCGCCCTTGCGCGTCTCCCGCGGGGACTCGGTCAGTTGGAGGGTGGCCGGTTCGTCCGCGTTCAGCACCCGCGCGATGCCGACGGCCTGTGCCTCGTAGCCGAGCACCTCCTTGCTGTCCGGGTCGAGCAGCGGCTTGTGCGGGCGCACTACGGCCACGATCTCGCCACCCTTCAGATGGCCGCTATGGGTATAGAAGGTGTCGCCGCGTCCCAGCACGAGGCGACCATCCGGTGATCCGATGACTTGCGGCACGCTGTTCAGCGCATGCGTCTCCACGATTGGGGGATAGGTGAGGAACGGACGAAGGATCTCGAGCGGCAGGGTAGGGATGGCCTGTTCTTGTGGTAACACGCGCACACGCGGTGAGAGCTTCTTGGTCAGGCGGGGCTGGCCTTGGATACTGACGATGGTCAGCACATCGCCGGGATAGATGCGGTGCGGGTTTTGTACCTGCGGGTTGGCATGCCAGATCTGCGGCCACAACCACGGGTCGTTGAGGAATCGCTGGGCCAGGCCCCAGAGGGTGTCGCCCTTTTTGACCGTGTAGGTGTGAGGGGCGTCGGCGCGGAACGGTTGGCTGGTCACCCGGGGAGTGGGTGGTGGGGCAGCATCCTGCAGTGGAGTGACCTTGGCGGCCTGGGGCTCTGCGCTTGTCCATGCTGCCTCCTCGGGGGCGCTGGCACAGGCGGCGAGCAGGATAGAGAGGGCGATCAGGCTCGAGCGTAATGCATTCCGGGGCATGGCGGTTCCATCGACGCAGGGAGAGTTTCCGCAGTTGATACCATAAAATAAGCATTTTCGCGATGAAGGTATCGGCTCGATCATGGCCTTGTTGCCCATTCTGGAGTATCCGCATCCTCATTTGCGCAAGGTTGCGCGACGTGTGGAACACTTTGACGATGAACTGCGCCGCCTGGTGGCTGACATGTTCGAGACCATGTACGCGGCGCCGGGTATTGGTCTCGCGGCCACTCAGGTGGACGTCCATCGCAGGATCGCGGTGGTGGACGTGTCCGAGGGTAAGGATCAGCCACTGGTGCTGATCAACGCCGAGATCCTCGAGGCCTCCGGGGTCGAGGAGATGGAGGAAGGGTGTCTGTCCATCCCGGGGCTGCGCGAGAAGGTGGCGCGCAAGGCATGGGTGCGCGTACGGTATCAGGATCTCGATGGCGCCGAGCACGAGCTGGATGCCGACGGTCTGCTTGCGGTGTGCATCCAGCACGAGCTCGACCACCTCGAGGGGCGCCTGTTCATTGACCACCTCTCGCCGCTCAAGCGCGAGCGTGCATTGAAAAAATACGAGAAGCTGCGCAGGCGCGAACGCAGCTGAGTCTGGAGACACCATGTCCACGCCCCGCATCATTTATGCCGGCACACCTGATTTCGCCGTGCCGGCCTTGCGTGCCCTCATCGAGGGCGGTGCCAACGTCGTCGCCGTATATACCCAGCCGGACCGTCCTGCTGGGCGTGGGCGCAAGCTGAGCGCAAGCCCGGTCAAGCAGGCGGCACTCGAGTACGGCCTGCCTGTGCTCCAGCCAGCGACCCTGCGTACGCCCGAGGCGCAGGAGGAGCTCGCCCTGCTTGCGCCCGACCTGATGGTGGTGGCTGCCTACGGTCTGCTGCTGCCCAAGGCGGTGCTGGATATCCCGTCCCGCGGTTGTGTGAATCTGCATGCTTCGCTGTTGCCCCGTTGGCGTGGCGCGGCGCCGATTCAGCGTGCCATCGAGGCGGGGGATGCAAAGACCGGCATCACCCTGATGCAGATGGACGTGGGGCTCGATACGGGCAACATGCTGGCCAAGTCCGTCTGCCCAATCACGCCCGAAGATACAGCGCAGAGCCTGCACGATAGGCTCGCCGTCATGGGTGCAGCGTTGCTGATGCAGCACCTGCCCGCGTTGCTGGCCGGAACCCTTCAGGGTGAGGCACAGGACGAATCCCTCGCCACCTATGCGAAAAAGCTGGACAAGGCCGAGGCCCGACTCGACTGGTCGCGTCCCGCCATCGAGCTGGCGCGTCAGGTGATGGCCTTCAACCCCTGGCCGGTGGCGGAGACCCTCTGGCATGGGGAGAGCCTCCGCATCTGGCGTGCGCGTGCGCTGGACGGCCAGTCTGGCGGGGTGCCGGGCACGGTGGTGGCCACGGGGCGTAACGGCATCGATGTCGCGACCGGGGCCGGCATCCTGCGCCTTGAGCAGGTGCAGCGGCCTGGGGGCAAGCCGCTTGCTGCTGCCGACTTCCTCAATGCCCAGCCCATGTTGGGTGAAAGGCTTGGAGTCTGATGGTCGGCAAAATCCTCGCCGAGGGGCGTCCTGCGGGCAAGGATGGAGTGGGCAGCGGGGTGCGTGCCCAGGCCGCCCGTGCCGTGGCTGCCGTGTTGGCAGGGCGCTCGCTGAGCGATGCGCTTCCGCCGCTCTTGACCTCTTTGCCCGAGCGGGATCGGGGGTTGGCCCAGGAGCTGAGCTTTGGTGTGCTGCGCAAGTTCGAGCCGCTCGCCTTCCTTGCGGATGGCCTGGTCAAGCATCGCCCCAAGCCGGTCGAGGTCTTCGCCCTGCTGTTGGTTGGTCTGTATCAACTTCTCCATACCCGGGTGCCGGGGCATGCGGTGGTCCATGCCACGGTGGAAGCCGCCCGCCTGCTCGAGGCCCAGCGCCTTGGGGGCTTGGTCAATGGGGTACTGCGTAGCTTCATGCGTGAGCGCGAAGCACACCTCGCTCGGCTGGAGCAAGCCGACCTGGCCACCCGCCACGCCTTGCCGGGCTGGCTGTGGATGCGCCTTGGACGGGATTGGCCGGGGCAGAAAGAAGCGATAGCCAACGCGCTCTGTCAGCGTCCGCCCATGACCCTGCGGGTCCATGCCGCCAAGGGCGGGCGTGAGGCCTACCTTGCGCGGTTGGCCGAGGCCAGTCTTGCGGCGGAGCCGACCCATCATGCCCCGTTTGGCGTGCGACTGGCCCAGCCGCAGCCCATCGAGCGTCTGCCAGGCTTTGCCGCGGGGGAGGTGTCGGTGCAGGACGAGGCGGCCCAGCTGTGTGCCGGACTGATCGAGCTGCACCCAGGGCTTAGGGTGCTCGATGCCTGTGCCGCCCCTGGGGGCAAGACCTTGGCCCTGCTCGAGCGCGAGCCCAGGCTCGCCATGCTGGCACTCGATGCCGATGCAACAAGGCTCGTTCGCATCAAGGAAAACCTCGCCCGCGCAGGACTTGTCGCCGAGGCGCGGGCCGCCCATGCCGACGCGCCGGACGGCTGGTGGGACGGCCGCCCCTTCGATCTGATCCTGTTGGATGTCCCCTGCTCGGCTACCGGAGTGATCCACCGCCATCCCGATATCAAACGTCTGCGCCGCGAGACCGATATCGCCGCCCTGGCGCGCCAGCAGGATCGCCTGCTGGATGCCCTGTGGCCGCTGCTCGCACCTGGGGGGCGTATGCTCTACATGACCTGCTCGATTCTGCGCGAGGAGAACGACGCGCGCATCCATGCCTTCCTCCAACGTCACGCGGATGCGGTCGAGCAACCCATCGAGGCGGCGTGGGGCCACCCCTTACCATACGGACGGCAGATCCTGCCTGGGGAGGATGGTATGGATGGCTTCTACTACTGCTTGCTTGCGAGGGCATCGTGCGTTCCTGGTTGGTGATCGGGCTGCTGGGCTGGTTCCTGGGTGTTGCCTCCTTGCAGGCTGGTGAGGTGACCGTTACCCATGTCCACACCGAGGTGCGCGGGGACATGCTATATGTCGATGCCAACGCTCGCCTCGAGTTGTTCAGCACCCAGCGCGAGGCCCTCGAGAGCGGCGTGCCGCTCACCTTTGCGTGGGAATTCGTCATCGAGCAGGAGCGCGATTGGTTGTGGGCGCGTGAGATCGCGAGCCAGACGATCCATGCCCGCATTGAATACCATGCCCTCAGTCGGCTCTACCGGCTGGTGTGGCCGGAGAGTGAGGAGAGTGCGACCTTCACCAGTTTGGTCGGTGCGTTGGAGGCCTTGACCCAGTTGCGCAATGTGGCGCTTGGTCCGGCCGGTGACTTCCCGGCTCGCGGTACCTATCGTGGGCGGGCGCGACTGAGGTTGTTGCTTGATACCCTGCCTTTGCCGATGCGGCCGCGGGCCTATTTCTCCGAGCGTTGGGCCCTGACCAGCGAGTGGTATCTATGGGCCTTCTGACGCTGCGGGTCTTCTATCGCCGCCACGTGCGTCCGCTGGTGCCGTGGGTCAGTGCGGGGGTGGTCGTGCTGCTGTTGGTCTCGCTCTATCTCTTGACCGACGCACTGCAACACTCCACTCGTTACGAGTCGCTGTACGTCTGGCTGCTTGGCTTCAACGTCGTGGGTGTGCTGTTTTTGCTCATGGTGGTGGCAGTCAACCTCTGGCGGCTGGTGCAGAGCCTGCGCGCCCATGTGCCGGGCGCGCGCCTGACCCTGCGCTTTCTTGGCGCCTTCGTGGCCCTGAGTCTTGCGCCGGTGGCCATCGTGTTCTACTTCTCGCTCGATTTTATCCAGCGTGGCATTGACAGCTGGTTCGACGTGCAGATCGAGCAGGCCTTGAACGATGCGTTGGAGCTTTCGCGTGCCGCGCTCGACGTGCGCATGCGCGAGGCCGTGCGTATGACCTCGCGCGTGGCGGGGCTGCTGGCGGATGTCGAGAGCGAGCGCGCCGCGCTCGAACTCGACACCCTGCGGCGCGAGACGGAGGCGATCGAGATGACCCTGTTTGGCGTCGGCAACACGATCATCGCCTCGGCCAGCGATGATACTCATGGCATCCTGCCGGCCCGGCCGAACGAGGCCATGCTGATGCATGTGCGGCAGGGGAATGAATACATCGGCTTGGAGCTGGCGACGGGCGACCGGCTGTTGATTCGGGTGGTGACTCCGGTGCGGGGCTATGGCGTCCGCAACGAGACCTGGCTCTTGCAGGCCTTATTCCCGCTCGATCCGCGTCTGGCGAGTCTGGCGGGAAGTGTGCAGGAGGGCTTTCATCAGTATCGCGAGCTGATCTACCTGCGCCACGGACTGAAGCAGAACTTCGGTCTTGCGCTGGGGCTTGCGCTGCTACTCTCTGTCCTGACGGCAGTATGGTTGGCGTTCGTCGCTGCACGTCGGCTCGCCGCACCGATCCGCGAGCTGGCCTTGGGGACCCGCGCGGTGGCGGCGGGCGATTACAGCCTGCGTCTGCCGGTGCGGCGTAATGACGACTTAGGCCTGTTGGTGCGCTCGTTCAATACCATGACCGCGCGCATCGCCGAGAGCAGGGAGGAAGCGACCCGCCTCATGGAGGAGGCCGACGCGCAGCGCGATTACCTCGAGACGGTGCTGCAGCACCTCTCTTCGGGCGTGCTGACGTTCGACGAGCGGGCGCGGGTGCGGCATGCCAACGCCGCTGCGTCCAGCATGCTCGGTGTGCCGCTGGAGGAGTTGCTCCATGCCAGTCTGCAGGGGTTGTGCTTGACCTACAGCCACCTCGATCCCGTATGCGATGCCTTGCATGCCTGGCTGGAGGAGGGGGGGGAGTTGGCCCGCGAGGTTCGTCTATTCAGCGAGGCGGGCCGCCGCATCCTCATGCTGCGCGGCGCGCCGTTGGCGCATCATCTGCGCGGTGGCGAGGAGGGCGGTCTGGTCTTGGTGATGGACGATATCACCGCCATCATCCAAGGTCAGCGTGATGCGGCCTGGAGCGAGGTGGCGCGCCGCCTGGCGCACGAGATCAAGAATCCCCTCACGCCGATTCAGCTGTCTGCCGAGCGCTTGCGGCGCAAGCTCGGCCCGGTGCTTACGGAGGACAACGCTCGGGTGCTGGAGCGCGCGACCCATACCATCGTGCAGCAGGTCGAGGCGATGAAGCACATGGTCAATGAGTTCGCGGAGTACGCCCGTGCGCCGGAATTGCGGTTGGTACCGCTGGAACTCAACACCCTCGTGCGCGATGTGGTCGATCTCTACCGCGGCGACAGCGTGCGGGTGCGGCACGATCTAGCCAGCGAGGCTTTGTGGGTGGATGGGGATGCCGGCCGTTTGCGTCAGCTGCTGCACAACCTGGTGAAGAACGCCATCGAGGCCTTGCAGGAATCTACCACGACACGGGGTGTCGAGCCGACGGTCACTCTGCGTACCCGCCCGCGTCCGGACGAGGGGCTGGTGGAGCTGTGCGTGGACGACAATGGGCCGGGCTTCCCTCCTGAGCTGGTTGAGCATATCTTCGAGCCGTATGTGACCACCCGCCCGAAAGGTACGGGCCTTGGTCTTGCCATCGTCAAAAAGATCGTCGAGGAGCACGCAGGGCGCGTGCACGCCTTCAACCCTGCCGAAGGTGGGGCGCGTGTATTGATCCTGTTGCCTGCCCTGGCATCCGACGGTGACCCTACGCAGGCCCTTGTGCCGGGCACACCCTTGATGGGGCCGCAGGAGCGGCCGCCTTGAGCAGTTGAGGAAAACATGCCTAACGCACACATCCTGATCGTCGACGACGAGCCGGATATCCGCGAGTCCGTTCGCGACATCCTCGAGGACGAGGGCTACAGTGTGGCCGTGGCCGAGGGGGCCGCGCAGGCCCAGGCGGCCCTGCAGGCCCGTCGCGCCGACCTGATCCTGCTCGACGTGTGGATGCCTGAGATGGATGGCATTGGCCTCTTGAAGTACTGGCATGCCCATGGGGGGCTGCCGGCGCCGGTGGTGATGATGTCCGGCCATGGCACGTTGGAGACCGCGGTGGAGGCCATCCGCTTTGGTGCCTACGACTTTCTCGAGAAGCCGCTCTCGCTCGACAAATTGTTGCTGACGGTGGAGAACGCCCTGCAGGCCCAGCGCTTGGCGCAGGAGAATGCCCGCCTCAAACGCGAGGTGCGTGCCTTGTTCGAGCCGGTCGGCGACTCGGCCTATATGCAGATGCTCAAGGCGCAGGCACGTCGCTTGGCTGAGGCCGACGGCTGGATGCTGATCCTTGGTGAGCCCGGTGTGGGCAAGCAAACCTTTGCCCGCTACATCCACGGGCTCGGGCCGCGCCGTCATCAACCCTTCATCGAGGTCAACCTTGCGACCCTCAACGCTCGCCAGGGCGTGGCGGTGGAACTGTTCGGCAGCGAGGACGGTAGCGATCGCATCCGCTACGGCCTGCTCGAGCAGGCGCATGGCGGTACCCTGTTCCTGGCCGAGGTCGCCGACCTTGACAAAGGGGTGCAGACCCAGCTCTTGTCCATACTGGAGAGCCAGAGCCTCGTGCGCGTGGGGGGGAGTGAACCGGTGCATGTGGACGTGCGCGTGATCGCCGCGACTGCGCGTGATCTGGCTGCGGAGGTGCGCGCCGGGCGTTTCCGCGAGGATCTCTACCACCATCTCCAAGTCCTGCAGCTGCGCATTGCGCCGCTGCGCGATCATGCCGAAGATATCCCCCAGCTGCTCGAATACGAGCTGCGTCGCGCGCAGGAGCAGGAAGGCCTTCCCGCCCGCAGGTTCGACCCCGAGGCACGCGTCCTGTTGACCAGCTACGCTTGGCCGGGCAATGTGCGCGAGCTGAGGAATGTGGTGCAGCGCCTGCTCATCCTCGCCTCCGGTGAGGTCATCACCTCGGCCGAGGTCCGCCAGGTCCTCGGCGCACAGGGGGCGCGCATGTCGGAGCGGGTGGCGACCATCGTCCGCGAGCGAGGGGGGCGTCTGACAGTGGAGGTGGAACTGGCCCAGCCGCTGCGCGATGCGCGCGATGCCTTCGAGCGTGCTTACCTCGAGGCCCAGCTGCGCCAGTGCGGTGGTCGCATGACCGAGTTGGCCCGCCGCACCGGCATGGAGCGCACCAACCTCTACCGCAAGCTCAAGGCCCTCGGGATCAAGGACAGCACCCCGCGGGATGATGATGACGAGAGGGGCTGGTAAGTGAAGATCGTCATCCTTGGTGCCGGCCGGGTCGGCACCACCGTCGCCACCCAGCTCGCCAGCGAGGCGAGCAACGACATCACCCTGGTGGACACCAACGCCGCGCTGCTGCGCGAATTGCAGGAGAGGCTCGATATCCGCACAGTGGCCGGCTTGGCCTCTTACCCTTCCGTGCTGGAAGAGGCGGGCGTGGGGGATGCCGACATGCTGTTGGCGGTAACCAACAGCGATGAGGTCAACATGGTGGCCTGCCAGCTGGCCTGGAAGCTGTTTCATACCCCGGTCAAGATCGCCCGCCTGCGTGCACAGGAATACCTGGCCATTCCTGCGATCTTCGATGAGGGCCATTTTAGGATCGATGTTGTGATTAGCCCGGAGACGCTGATCCAGGAACACATTGCGCGCCTGGTGGCCTATCCGGGCTCCCTGCAGGTGCTGGACTTTGCTGGGGGCAAGGTGCGTCTGGTAGGCGTGCGAGCTTTCGCTGGCGGGCCGATGGTCGGGCAGCCGATCCGCGAGATCCGCGCGCACATGCCGAATGTCGATACCCGCGTGGCGGCGATCTTCCGTCGCGGCCACGCCATCATGCCGACTGGCGACACCGTGATCGAGCCGGAGGACGAGGTGTTCTTCATTGCCGCGCGCGAGCATATCCGCGTGGTCATGGCCGAGCTTGGGCGCATGGAGCGCCCCTATCGGCGCATCATGATCGCAGGCGGCGGTAACATCGGGCGGGGTCTGGCCAAGGCGTTGGAGCACCGCGCTCAGGTCAAGGTCATCGAGCATAATCCGGTCAATGCCAAGCGTCTGGCCGAGGAGCTGCACGAAGGGATCGTTCTGCGCGGTGACGCCACCGACGAGGACCTGTTGCGCGATGAGAATGTCGAGGACATGGACCTGTTTCTTGCGGTCACCAACGACGACGAGAACAACATCCTCTCCGCTATGCTCGCCAAGCGCCTCGGTGCGCGCAAGACCATGGCGATCATCAACCGCACGGTGTACGTCGACCTGATCGATGCCACGGCGATCGATGTCATCATTTCGCCACAGCTGATCACGGTCAGTGCCGTGCTTGCCCACGTGCGCCGCGGTAAGGTCACCACAGTCCACTCCCTGCGCCGCGGCGCAGCGGAGGCGATGGAGATCATCGCCGTGGGCGATAAGCTGACCTCGCGCGTGGTCGGGCGGCGTATCGAGGAACTGAAACTGCCCGAGGGTGTGACTATCGGTGCCATCGTGCGCAACGAAGATGAGGTCATCATCGCCCATCATGACACGGTCATCGCGTCGGACGACCACGTGATCCTGTTTCTGACCGACAAGCGCCGCGTGCACGAGGTGGAGCAGCTGTTCCAGGTCGGCTTCAGTTTCTTCGGGTAGGGCGAGCCATGCACTTCTCCGCGGTCCAGCGTGTGCTTGGCGTGTTGCTGATGATCTTCAGCCTATCGATGCTGCCGCCTGCTGTGGTCGGGCTGTACTTTGGTGATGGGGCAGTACTGCCTTTCGTGCAGGGCTTTGCCTGGCTGTTCGGTCTCGGCCTGTTGATCTTTTGGCCGGTACGCCGCCTGGCGCGCGAACTCAAACTGCGCGATGGCTTCGTCATCGTGGTGATGTTCTGGATCGTGCTGGGGGTATCGGGGGCGGTGCCTTTCTACCTTGCTGATGTGCCCGACATGTCCCTCACCGATGCCGTGTTCGAGGCCATCTCGGGGCTCACCACCACGGGAGCGACGGTGTTGACCGGCATCGACGAGTTGCCGCACAGCATCCGGTTCTACCGCCAGGAACTGCAGTGGCTGGGGGGCATGGGCATCGTCGTGCTCGCGGTGGCCATCCTCCCGCTGCTAGGCGTGGGCGGCATGCAGCTGTACAAGGCCGAATACCCGGGGCCGATGAAGGACGCCAAGCTCACGGCGCGCATCGCGGATACCGCCAAGATGCTCTGGTACATCTATGTGGGCATCACCATTGCCGCCGCCATCGCTTATCGTATCGGTGGCATGAGTTGGTTCGACGCCATCGGCCACAGTTTTGCGACGGTCGCCATCGGCGGCTTCTCCACCCATGATGCGGGCTTTGCCTACTACGACTCCCCCTGGCTGGATGGCATGGCCACCTTCTTCATGCTGGTCTCCGGGGCCAACTTCGCCCTGCATTTCCTCGCCTGGAATAGGCGCAGCCTGGCAGGCTATTGGAACGACTCGGAGTTTCGCTTCTACGTCGGTGTGTTGTTGTCCATGGTGCTCTTTTTTAGCCTGATGCTCTGGGGTGGGGGTGTCTACGACGATTTTCTTACCGCCCTTCGCTACGCTGCCTTCAATGTCGTGTCCTATGCCACCACGACGGGCTTTGCCACCGCCGACATCACTCTCTGGCCGTCCTTTCTGCCGGTGCTGATCGTGCTTTTGGCCTTCATGGGGGGCAGCACCGGTTCCACCGGCGGCGGCCTGAAGGTCTTGCGCGTGATGCTGCTCATCAAGCAGGGAGTGCGCGAGCTCAAGCAGTTGGTCCACCCGCAGGCCGAGCTTCCGGTCAAGATCGGTTCTCACGTGGTGCCAGATCGTGTCATCCAGGCCGTGTGGGGTTTTTTTTCCGCCTATATCGGCATCTTCATCGTCCTCACCTTGGTCATGATGGGCATTGGCCTGGATGAGGTGACCGCCTTCGGTGCGGTGGCCGCCACCCTCAATAACCTCGGGCCGGGGCTTGGCGATGTCGCGGGCAACTTCGCCTCCGTCCCGGATGCGGCCAAGTGGGTGGGGTGCTTGGCGATGATCCTGGGGCGTCTTGAGGTCTTCACCTTGCTCGTTCTGTTCACACCGATGTTCTGGCGCCGATGAGCACACGCGTCGATCTCTGGAATAGCCGCTATACGGATGCCGAGTGCGGCGCGGCGGCCTGGGTACTGCGCGAGCATGTCCACCTGCTGCCTGCGGCGGGGGACGCCCTGGACCTCGCTTGTGGTCTGGGGGCGAACGCCTTGCTGCTGGCCGAGCATGGCCTGCGGGTGCAGGCCTGGGATTTCTCCCCGGTGGCGATCGAGCGTCTTGGGGAGGAGGCGGGGCGACGTGGTCTTGCCGTGCACGGTGCGGTGCGCGATGTCGTGATCGCGCCGCCTGTGCCTGCGTCCTTCGATGTGATCGTCGTTAGCGATTTCCTCGAGCGCGGCTTGATTCCTCACCTGCTCGCCGCCCTGCGTCCCGACGGCCTGTTGTTCTACCAGACCTTCACCACTGAGCGCCCGGAGGGATGCTCGACCCCCTCCAATCCCGCCTTCCTGCTCGAGCCTTGCGAATTGCTCCAACTCTGTCGGCCGCTGCGCCTTGTGGTCTACCGCGAGGATGGCCCGTTCGGCGACCTAGGCCAGGGCCTTCGGGCCGTGGCGGCCCTGGTGGGGGCCAAGCCATGAGTCTTCCCGCCCCGCTCAAAGATCCCGCCTTGTGGCATCCGCGTTACTTTGGGATGTGGTTGGGCATCCTTGTGCTGTGGGGCATCGCCTGGCTCCCGGTGGGCCTGCGCATGCGGTTTGGCGCCTGGCTTGGGCGGCAGATGATGCGACGCAATGCCAAGCGGCGGAGGATCGTCGAAATCAATTTGGGCCTTGCCTTCCCTGAGCTGGACGAGGCCAGGCGCGCATGGCTTGCGCGGCAATCCTTCGAGCGTGCAGGGCAAGCCCTGCTCGACCTTGGCTATCTCTGGCTGCGTAGCCGCAAGGCCTTGGCGAAACGTTGGCGGGTGCACGGGGAGGAGCACCTCATGGCTGCGTTGGCCTCGGGGCGTGCGCCGCTGGTGGTCACGGGGCATGTGGTGGGCCTGGACATGGGCGCGGCCTATCTGTCGCAGGCCTGCGGTGGTGGGGCAGGCCCTTACAACCCCACGGGCAAGCCCTTCCTGGATGCCTGGATGGCGCATGGTCGCACCCGCTTTGGTGCCCAGTTGATGGCTCGCCAAGAGGGGCTGCGCCCGCTGGTCAAGGCGCTCAAGGCAGGCACCTTGGTGTATTACATCCCGGACGAGGACCTTGGCCCGAAGCATGCAGTGTTTGCGCCGTTCTTCGGTGTGCCCAAGTCGACCGTCCCCGTGCTTGGCCGCCTGGCGAGACTCGGTGATGCGCAGGTTTTGCCCTACATCACCCACCTTGATCCCAAGACTGGCCTATACCACATCCGTATTCATCCGCCGTTGGAAGACTTTCCCAGCGAGGACGTGGTGGCGGATACCATGCGTATGAATGCGGTACTTGAGTCCATGATCCGCGAGGATCCGACGCAATACATGTGGAGTTTCAAGCTGTTCAAAACGCGGCCGGAGGGACAGCCGCGCTTGTACTAGGGAAGCGCTGAATAAGGTGGCGAGCAGGATTGCAAGGCGATGGGTGCACCGCGCAATGCCGCAAGCCGGTTGCGCAAACTTATTCAGCGCTTCCCTAGGACTTCCAATGGGTGGGGGCTCCCTGCGCAGGGCTGGGTCAGTGGATGGCCCGAACGGTTGGCACAACCAAGGCAAGACCCACAAGTGAGGTCTTCATGGCACTTGGGTGAGCGGATCAGAAGGTGCGGGATGAAGAGATGGTCGGAGTGACAGGATTTGAACCTACGACCCCTACGTCCCGAACGTAGTGCTCTACCAGGCTGAGCTACACTCCGACTGATTGATGGTAAAGCAAGCCATGGCTTGCGCAAAGATCATGATCTTTGGAGGCCGCCGTGGGTTCCTCCTTTTGGGCCCTTCGGTCACTCATGGCCGAAGCTTCTGCGAGGTATGGTCTACGTCGCGGTGAGACCCATTGAAAGGAGGCAGGGGGCCTCTTTTCGACACCCTGCTAGTGATCCCGGGCTGCGGCAAAACGAGCAATGCTTTCGAGTGCTTCGCGCTGCGGCGACGGGGGCAGGATGGCGAGGGCAGCGATGGCTTGTTCGGCCTCGCTCATTGCAAGGTGGGTAGTATAGGCAAGTGATCCGGCGTTTGCAATAGCCTCGAGTACGACCGGTAGATTCTCCACGCCTCCTTGCTCGATGGCCTGGCGGATCATGGCCGCCTGTTCGGGGGGGGCGTGGCGGATGGCGTGGATCAGAGGGAGGGTTGGCTTGCCTTCGGCCAGGTCGTTGCCAATGTTCTTGCCGAGCTTCTCGGGGCTGGCCTGGTAGTCCAGGATGTCATCCATCAGCTGGAAGGCATTGCCCAAATGCAGGCCGTAGGTTGCGAGCGCCTGCTCCACCTCGGTTGGTGCCCCGGCCAGCACTGCGCCGAGGCGGCCGGCAGCCTCGAACAGCTGCGCGGTCTTGCAGCGGATGACCTCCATGTAGCGCTCTTCGGTGATGTCAGGGTCATGGCAGTTCATCAGCTGCATGACCTCGCCTTCGGCGATGATGTTGGTGGAGTTGGCGAGGATTTCCAGCACGCGCATGCTGCCGGTGCTGACCATCAGCTGGAACGCACGCGAATAGAGGAAATCGCCGACCAGCACGCTCGCGGCATTGCCGAACACGGCGTTGGCGGTCTTACGGCCACGGCGCATGCCGGACTCGTCCACCACGTCGTCGTGCAGCAGGGTGGAGGTGTGGATGAATTCGATCACTGCCGCAAGGGTATAGTGGTGCTCGCCCTCGTAGCCGGCCGCGCGCGCGGCCAGCAGGTGCAAGAGAGGGCGTAGGCGCTTGCCGCCACCGTGTATGATATAGGTCGCGATCTGTCGGATCAGGGCGACCTCCGAGTGCAGGCTGCGCTCGATCAGTTGATTGACGCGGGCCATGTCGTCCGCCGTGGCAATGCGCACCTGCTCGAGATTCATCCGAAGTCGCTTTGGTCTTATGGTGGAGTCGTTACGGAACGTCCGCGATGCTAGGCAGGTCCATGGTAGGGTGTCAAGGCGGGCAGGTTTTGATTTGACGTGAGGGGGTCGAGCGATTACAATGCGCGCCCTTTATATTGGCACATTCATTTTTGGAGCACACCATCATGTACGCAGTGATCGTGACTGGCGGTAAGCAGTATCGTGTTGAGCAGGGCGAGCGCCTGCGCGTCGAGCTGCTGGCCGCCGAGGTAGGCTCGACCGTCGAGCTCGATCAGGTGCTGCTGGTGGCTGACGGCACCCAGTTCAAGGTCGGTTCCCCGCTGGTCGAAGGCGCCAAGGTCTCTGCCGAGGTGCTGGGCCACGGTCGCCACAAAAAGGTCGAAATCCTGAAGTTCCGTCGTCGCAAGCACCACATGAAGCGCATGGGACACCGTCAGTATTTCACCGAACTGAAAATCACCTCTATTTCCGCTTAATCGAGGTAACGCGTCATGGCACACAAGAAGGCCGCGGGGAGTTCCCGCAATGGTCGCGACTCTGAATCCAAGCGTCTGGGTGTGAAGCTCTACGGCGGCCAGATGGCCACGGCGGGCAACATCATCGTCCGTCAGCGCGGCACCCAGTTCCATCCGGGCGCCAACGTCGGTTGCGGCAAGGACTATACCCTGTTCGCCAAGGTCGATGGCATCGTCAAATTTGAGGTCAAGGGCCCGCACAATCGTCGTTACGTGAGCGTGATCCCCGCCTGATCTGCGGCGCGGCACGCCCATCACGCACGACCAAGCCCCGCCTCGACGGGGCTTTTTTGTTGGTAAGTTTCTTCCATGAAGTTCGTTGACGAAGCAGTCATCCATGTCAAGGCTGGCAACGGCGGCAACGGCATAGTCAGTTTCCGCCGCGAGAAGTTCATCCCCATGGGCGGCCCCGATGGCGGCGACGGTGGTGATGGCGGCAGCGTGTACGTGGTCGGCCATCCTGATCTGAACACCCTGGCGGATTTCCGTTTCCAGCGCCGTTTCGAGGCCAAACGCGGGCAGGATGGCATGGGCCGCAATATGACCGGTGCCAAGGGCGATGACCTGGAGATCCCGGTCCCCGTGGGCACCATGGTCTATGACGCGGACACCGGGGAGTTGATCGGCGACGTAGTTGAGGCCGGCCAGCGTGTTTTGGTTGCGCGCGGTGGCTTCCATGGGCTCGGCAATACCCGCTTCAAGAGCTCCACCAACCGTGCCCCGCGCCAATGCACGCGCGGCTCGGAAGGCGAAGAGCGCCAGTTGCGCCTGGAACTCAAGGTGCTGGCCGACGTGGGCCTTTTGGGCCTGCCGAACGCCGGCAAATCGACTCTGATCCGCGCCATTTCTGCCGCGCGGCCCAAGGTCGCGGACTACCCCTTCACCACGCTGTACCCGAACCTTGGCGTGGTGCGGGTGGAGGCACACCGCAGCTTTGTCGTCGCCGACATCCCTGGTCTGATCGAGGGTGCCGCCGAGGGGGCGGGGCTGGGCATCCAGTTCCTCAAGCACCTCTCGCGCACCGGTCTCCTTTTGCACGTGTTGGACATAGCGCCGATCGACCCGGCGGCCGACCCGGTACGTGACGCCAAGGTCATTCTGGCCGAGGTGGGAAAGTTCAGCGACGAGCTCTTGCACCGCCCGCGCTGGCTGGTGCTCAACAAGCTCGACCTGCTGCCCGAGGATCAACGTGAGGCGCGTTGCCGGGCCATCATCGAGGGGCTTGGCTGGAGCGGCCCGGTGTTCCGCATCAGCGCCCTCTCCGGCGAGGGCACGCGCGAGCTGGTGTATGCCATCATGGATTTCCTCGAGCAGTCGCGCGGGGCAGCGCGTGCGACTCAGGCCTGCGAGGGAGGAAGCGCATGACCCACCCGGTGACGAACGCCACCCGTGCACGGCTTGGCCAGACTCGCCGCTGGGTAGTGAAGATCGGCAGCGCCATGGTCACGCGCGGTGGGCAGGGGGTCGATCTCGATGCAATCGACCGTTGGGCCGCCCAGGTGCAGACCTTGCGCGCCTCGGGCAAGGAGGTCGTGATCGTCACCTCCGGTGCGGTGGCCGAGGGCATGCGGCGTCTTGGCTGGACGACCCGTCCGACCGCGCTGCACGAGCTTCAGGCGGCGGCCGCTGTCGGTCAGATGGGACTCGCCCAGGCCTATGAGAGCGTGTTCCAACGGCATGGCGTGCGTACCGCGCAGATCCTGCTCACTCATGATGACCTCTCCAACCGCTCGCGCTACCTGAACGCGCGTAGTACCCTGCGCACCCTGCTGGCGCATGGTGTAATCCCGGTGGTGAACGAGAACGACACCGTTGCCACCGAGGAGATCCGCTTCGGCGACAACGACACCCTCGCCGCACTGGTCGCCAACCTGGTCGAGGCCGATGTGCTGGTGATCCTCACCGACCAGCAGGGGCTGTACACCGCCGATCCGCGCAAGCATCCGGAGGCCCGCCTGCTGCATGAGGTTCGGGCCAGCGATCCCGCCCTCGTAGGCATGGCTTCTGCCGAGGGCGGGGCTCTGGGACGCGGTGGCATGGCCACCAAGGTCCGTGCCGCACAGCGCGCCGCACGCTCCGGTGCCGCCACCCTGATCGCTGCCGGTAACGAGCCGGAGGTGCTCACCCGTCTCGCCGCAGGCGAAGAGCTTGGTACCGTGTTCCTGCCCGACCAAGCCCCGCTGCTCGCACGCAAGCAGTGGCTGGCCAGCCAGCTGCATGTAGCGGGAAGGGTGCATGTCGATGCCGGGGCGGTGCGTGTGCTGCAAGAGCAAGGCAAGAGTCTGCTTCCGGTGGGGGTCACGGCGGTCGAAGGGGCGTTCCATCGCGGCGACCTGGTCGCCGTCATCGGCCCCGAGGGTCAGGAGGTGGCGCGTGGGCTGGTCAATTACAATGCCGAAGAGGCGCGCAAGATCCAGGGCCAGCCAAGCCATGCCCTGCCTGCACTCCTAGGTTACGAGGACGAACCTGAGCTGATTCACCGGGATAACCTGGTGCTGATCTAAGGCGCAGTCGGTGCGTTCATGGGCCCCAAAGCCAGGCGTCCTGTTGGCCTTCGAAGGCGAAGGCTTGGCATCACCCTAGGGGGAGTTAGGGAAGTAGTTCTTCAGCGTTTCCCCCTAGGACAGGGGATGCCTTGGCGCAAACAGAAGATCGCGCATCGACTTCGCGACAAGCCAAGCTGAAACACGCCATGGATGGATTTTTTCGGCATGGCCTACGAAGCCTCGCGCATCATCGCCACCAGGGCCGGGATGGCGATGACCTCGATGCCCAGGCGCTGCACCTCGATGGCGACCGCCTTGCCCAGCTCGCCGGAGCCGAGCAGCATCAGGCGGGTGTCCGATGGGCGGAGGAAGGCGCTGCCCAAGGTGATGACTACGTGATTACTCCTTCTCGATACGCCAGCCCCGTTCGGTCTTGCGCAGGGTCACGGCCTGGGCACGCGGCAGGCGATCGCCTGCCTTGAAGTCACCGTACAGCAGGCCGAGGCTCACCAAGCCGAGGCTCTGGGCCAGCTTGTCGTGGGGCATGCCGGGCTGGCGTTCGGCCTCGAGGGCGAGATCGCGCAAACTTTTGCTGAACACCAATTCGTAGCGAACTTCGGCGACGTAATGGTGGTCGTCCTTCCAGTAGCCATCGTCCTTGTGCAGGTTCTCCACGGTGCAGAAGGCCTGCGGGCCTTCCGCACACAGGTTCTGGGCAAGCAGTTTTGCCAGCTCCTGTTCGCTGGGTTTGCTGGCGCAGGCACTCAGAAGACCGGTGAGCAGGAGGAGGGCGAACAGGCGTGTCATGATCGATCTCTCCGAAGAGGAACCACCTTGTCATGGTTCGTGTGGGGGGAAACGGGACGGGGGACGGGCGGCGGTTTGACGGCTGGATCCACCAGGTTGAACTCGACCCCGACCAGCTGCCCGCCCAGCAGGATCAGCTCGCCCGGCCAGCGGTCGGCGCCGGTGCGGGAGAACTCGAAGGCGTAGGTGCGGCGCAGTTTCCAGCGCCCCTGGTCGCGCACGACGCGCCAGTGTTTCTGGCCGACGGACTCGTCCAGCAACTGCACGCCCATGCGCCTGCAGGTCTCGCGCGCCAAGCGTTCGGCGCGCTCGCGGGAGCGCCAGTTGTGCCAAAGGGCAAGGCCCGCAAGGAACAGGGCTAGCAAAATGAGCAGGGATTGGAGGCTGAGCATGGTGCCAGGACTCGAAGAACTGACAAATATTCTACAAGACGCGGTGCGCCAGCACCGGGAAGCGTTCTCGCAGCTTGCGTTGTGCGTTGCGATCAAGGGTGGCGAGCGCCAGCCCTGAACCTTCGGGATGGCAGGCCAGTACCTCGCCCCATGGCCCGATGATTTGGCTGTGGCCGAAGGTCTGGCGCCCCGGAAAGTGCAATCCGCCCTGGGCGGAGGCGAGCAGGAAGCACTGGTTTTCGATGGCGCGGGCGCGCAGCAGCACCTCCCAGTGCGCCCTGCCCGTGACATGGGTGAAAGCGGCGGGCAGGGCGATCAGCTCCATCCCCTGCATGGCCATGGCGCGGAACAGTTCGGGGAAGCGCAGGTCGTAGCAGATGGCGAGCCCCAGTCGGCCGACGGGGGTGTCGAGCACGACCACCTCGCGGCCGGGGGCGAAGTGGGCGGACTCCTGGTGGCTCTCGCCTCCCGGTACGCTGACGTCGAACAGGTGGATCTTGTCGTAGCGTGCGACCTTGCGGCCTTGCGCATCGAAAACCAGGGTGGTGTTGGTCAGGCGCCCCTCATCGGTGCGCAAGGGCAGTGTTCCGGCCACCAGCCACAGGCCATGGTCGTGCGCCATCCTTGCCAAGGCCGCCTGGATCGGACCTTTGCCTTCGCGTTCGGCAAGGGCGTGCAACCGTTCCATGTCGGAGGTCATGCAGGCGACGTTTTCTGGCAACACCGCCAGCTTTGCCCCGGCGTCCGCGGCCCTGGCGAGCAGACCCGCGGCCTGTTCGAGGTTGGCCTCGACATCCGCGCCGCTGACCATCTGGATCACCGCAACCTGGATCGTCATGCCCCGGCCTCCACCCGTTCCACTTGTGGTGCGTCCCAGTTCCCCCTGATGCGGTAGTTGAAGCCGCTGCGCTCGCCACCAAGCTGGTCGAAGACCTTTTGCACGAGGAGGACGGCACCTCCAACCAGCGGTCCTCCGGCGACTGTGCCGATGATCGGCAGGACATTGCCGAGCGCCGGCACTACCACCATATCGTAGTGTAACGTGCGGTTGAGCATGTCGCTGTAGCCCCTCAGAAAAATCTGCGCCGATGGGCTGGAAAGCTGCGTCAGTTCGGTGATGGCCCGCCCCTCGCGGAAGCTGAGGGTGGATGCGATGCGGTCAAATCGCAAGCCCTCGCCAAAGACGTCGCCGAAGTCGAGCAGAAGCCGACGCGGCAGATCCGCGATACTCAACAGGCCAAGCACCCGGCCGGCACCGGGCTCGACGTTCTCCAAGGCACCATCCCGCACGTTGAGGCGTGCCCCACCCTCGAGGATGGCCCAGTGGAAGCGGTCCGGGGCATCCGCCCAGCGCAGCCTAAGCTGAGTATCCTCCAGCCGCCCCCGGCGTAAGGTATTCCGGAAGCCCAGTTCGTCCAGGGCCGAGCCCACATCCTCGCTGGCGAGGTTGAGGGTCAGGCTGGTCTGGTGACGGTTCTTGTCGTCGAGCATCCAGCTGCCTTCGCCACGGATGGTGAGATGGCCGGTATCGGCATGCAGTTCCTGCAGCAACAGGCCGCGCGGCTGCGGCAGGGTGCGCAGCCGGACATCCTTCAGACGCAGCTCGCCTTGGCGCAATTCGGCGATGCTGATGCGCAAGGGGGGGAGGGTGGCCGGATCGGGCGGGGGATCGGCTGCGTCGGCAGACCTGTCCGTGTCCCTGAGGATGAGGCGGATGAGGTCGAGGCTCAGCGGCTCGGCTGGGGTGGGGCGCGCAGGAATGCGGGTCAGGCCAGCCAGGCGCGGAGACTCCAACCGCAGGCGCCAGCCGGTCGGGTCGCGCACACCGTTGACGTCCATCTCCTCCCATTCGCCGCCCAGCGCAAGCAGGCGATCGATGCGTGCACGCACCTCGACCCTGGGGGGTAGAGGGTGCTGACTTGCGCCCTCAAGAGGATCGAGCACCGCCTGCCAGGCCGCCAGATCGAATACCCCCAAATGCCCTTCGACCCGGATGAGGGGTTCGTCGCCGGGCAATGGGGCCATGCCTTTGCCCAGCCGGACGTGCGCGCCGAGCAGGCGTTCGCCTTCCATCCTCAGGCGCGCGTCCAGGGCATCCGGCTGGGTCAGTCTCAGTTGGCTGAGGATGGCGGCCTTCCAGGTCAGTTCGGCCCAGGTCGTGCGCATCTCCTTGGCGGTCTTGCCATAGGGCGCGGGCAGATCGATGGCAAGTCCCTCCAGTGAGCTCTTCAGCTCCAGATGGATGAGGCGTCCGCCGTCCGTGGCGGGCGGAATCAGCAGTTCGGCCGAAAGCGGGAACTCGCCCCGCAGGCGTCGGAGCCAAGGCGAGCCGGTTTCCAGCCAGTCCTGCGGGCGGGTCCGGGTCTCCATGCCGATCCGGTAGGCGAGTTTCGAGCCCTGCCGTTCGGTGCGGATGCTCAGGCGGGCCTCGGCCCCCTTGTATCGGGCGCGGATGCCGTTGGCATCCAGGGCGTCATCCACGAAATGCAATCGCCCCCGGATATGCTCGATATGCTGCCCATGCGCCGCTAGGCGGGCACCCTCCAGGTCGAGCCAGCCTTCGGCGACGCTTGGTTTCGGGTCCGCGCCATCCAGGCGGACCTCCGCCCGCACGTGCAGGGCGGCGGGGCCGCTGAGTCGGATCGGGTCGAGCTCCGAGCGATCAGTGATCAGAGGGCTGCTTTTTAGGATTTCAAGCATGGATTCGACCTTGCCCTCCAGCGCCAACTGCAGGTTGAGCCTGGGGTGGTCGAAGTTTGGCATCTCAAGCGTGCCGGAGCGCAGAGGGACGCCATGGATACTGCCGCCGTCAATACGACCATGAAGGCCATTGTTGATAAAGGCCAGTTCGCCATGCAACCCTTCGGCTCGGCGCCAGCCGGGGGCAAAATCGAGGTCCAGGCCATAAAAGCCAAAGCGTACCTCGAACCGACCATGGCCATCGTCGTAGTAAGGAAAGCGGGAAAGGTCGCCATGCAGGGTCAGGGTGCCCTCGGGCATGATGCCGCCGCTGCCCGGCAGGGCGCGGTCCAGCCAGGCCCTGGCCTCCTCGCCGATCTCGTGGACGGGCAGATAGGCTGGCACGCGTTCGGCGCGGGCCCGCTGGAAACGACCGTCGAGCGCCACCAGAGGAGGGCCGCCCTCCGGCAGGTCGAGCTGCAGTTCAGCCTGCAGGGCGAGATCGCGGTTGGCGAGGTTCAGGCGGTGGCCCACCAGGCGCGGGGTGTCAACCCAGAACAGGGCAAGATCCCCGCCCGCCTGGTCGAAGCTCATCGGCTCGCGGAACTTGTCGTGGAAATCGGCGCGCAGCCCGGGGCTGTCGAGCCGCAGCAGGGCCGCCTTGCCCGCAAGCCAGGCCTCGCCGCGCAGGGCAGCGATATCCGGCAGGTAGCCCTCGCCGCGCCAACCGATGCCCTCGAAGCGCGCATAACCTTGCAGCTCGGGTAAGCCCTTGTCCTCCCCCCCGGTCAGCTGCACGTGCAAATTGAGCGCGTTCAGCCGGCCAACGGGGCGGTGCAGGATGAACGCATGCCGCAAGGATTCCGGCAGGATGGGGATGACAACCAGCCATGGGCGAAGGAGATCAAGGTCGAAATTCTCTCCCGCCATGGCGAGGTGATCGTCGTGGCGGCGGAGCGAGAAACGCTGCGGGGGCTGACGGGGGTCGCTCGGCGTGACCGCCAGATCGAGGTGCCAGTCCTCTTCGACATGCTGCAACCTCAGATCCAGGCGGCCGTGCAGCGCTACCTCACGTTCTCCAACGCGCAGGGCATGGAGTGGGTCGATGCGCCAGTCGGCCAGTTCCAGACGGGCCTGCGCGTCGATCAGGGCACCATCCCGCAGCGTCAGCCAAACCTGTCCGTGCACCTCGCCCTTCTCGAAGCGGGGCAGCTCGTTGAGGGCGACAGGGAGGGCTGCCGCGTCCAAGGAAAGCGATGCCAACAGCCGGCTCCAGCCTGCCATGTCGAGGCCAGAGGAGGACAGCCAGACCTCGCCGGTGGGCCGGGACAGTTCCGCAAGATGGCCCGCAAAACGGGCACGTAGCTCAAGCCGCCCCCCAAGTTGTCGCGGCAGCTCCATCCGCAGGGCCATGCTCTGTCCGGTCAGCCCCTCTTCGAACAGGGCTTCGATGTCTTTGATCGACAGGTCGAAGCCGCTTTGCTCGTCGCGCAGCTCCAGATGGCTGCCTACGAAATGCACGCGGCGGGTCATGCCCATCCAGGCTGGCCACGCGAATTCCGTGGCGCTGCTCATGGCAGCGCCACGGGCAAGCCCCTGCAACTGCCAATGGCCTTGGCCATCACGCACGAGTTGGAGGCTTGCACCCTCCACGTCCAGCGTGCCGAAATGCAGTCGGGCGCCGAGCAGGCTGCGCGCAAGGTCCAGATTCAGCGATAGTCGGTGCAGGCGCAGCGGGGTGGTTCCGTCCTGGCCATGGAGGGTGGCGTTGGCCAGGGAGAGGCGCGGTCCCATGCCCTGCCAGTCGAGTTCGAGCTGACCTGCGTCGAGCTCAATGCCGTGGTCTTGGGCGATGCGCTCGATCCAATCACGCACATCCGCCTCGAAAACGGGCAGCAGCAGGCGGGCGCCGCTGAGCAGGGCCGCGAGCAGGATGAGCAGAAGCCCTAACCCCGGCAGCAGGATGCGTTGCAGGAAACGTAAGGGGGCCAGAGCGTGGGACATGGAAGGCTCAGATGAGGACGATGTCGTACTGCTCGGGGGTGTAGAGTGCCTCGACCTGTAGGCGTACCGGCACCCCGGTGAAAGCCTGCAGTTCGGCCAGCGCGGTCGAGTCTTCGTCCAGTAGGCGGTCGATCACCGGCTGCGCGGCCAGCACCAGCATCTGCTTGGTGTCGTACTGGCGCGAGAGGCGCAGGATCTCGCGGAAGATTTCATAGCAGATCGTCTCGGCGGTCTTGATGCTGCCGCGCCCGCCGCAAGTTGGACACGTCTGACAGAGCACGTGCTCAAGGCTCTCGCGCGTGCGTTTGCGGGTCATTTCGACGAGGCCTAGGCTCGAGACCTCGCACACCTTGGTCTTGGCGTGGTCGCGCTCCAGCCCTTTCTGCAGGGCGCGCAGCACCTGCTGGCGGTGCTCCGGTACCTGCATGTCGATGAAGTCGATGATGATGATGCCGCCAAGGTTGCGCAGCCTCAGCTGGCGGGCAATGGCCTGCGCTGCTTCGAGGTTGGTCTTGAAGATCGTCTCCTCGAGTGTGCGGTGGCCGACGTAAGCGCCGGTGTTGACGTCGATGGTGGTCATCGCCTCGGTCTGGTCGATGATCAGGTAGCCGCCGGACTTGAGCGGCACCTTGCGCTCCAAGGCGCGCTGGATCTCCTCCTCGACATTGTACAGCTCGAAGATCGGTCGTTCGCCGGTGTAGTGCTCGAGCAAGGGGAGCAAGTCCGGCTCCATGCGCTCGGCGAAGTGGACGGCGCGGTGGTAGGTTTCGCGCGAGTCGATGCGAACCTTCTCCACGTCGCCGCCAACCAGGTCGCGCAGGGTGCGAAGCACGATCGGCAGGTCCTCGTGCACCAGCTGACCGGCAGAGACGCGCCGGGCGCGCTCCGCGATGTCGCTCCACAGCTTGTGCAGGAAGAGCATGTCGCGGCGCAGACTTTCCGCATCCACGCCCTCGGCGGCGGTGCGCACGATGAAGCCGCCAGGCACAGGATGCTCGGCCAGTGCCGCCTGCAGCACGGTCTTCAGTCGCGCACGCTCCACGTCATCCTCGATCCGGCTGGAGACACCGATGTTGCGTCCGCTCGGCAGGTAGACGAGGTAGCGGCTGGGCATGGTGATCTCAGAGGTCAGGCGTGCACCCTTGGCGCCAAGCGGTTCCTTGATCACCTGCACCAGCAGCTCCTGCCCAGCGCGCAGGATTTCCTGGATCTGAGGTGGGGTGGTCTCCACCCCGGTCTGTTTTTCCTCCGGGGTCAGATCGAGATCGGAGACATGCAAAAAGGCCGCACGCTCAAGGCCGATGTCGATGAACGCCGCCTCCATGCCCGGTAGCACGCGGCTCACCCGGCCCTTGTAGATGTTGCCGACGATGCCCCGGCTGCGCTGGCGCTCGATGGCGATCTCCTGCAGTACGCCGTTCTCGATGAAGGCGATGCGCGTCTCCTGCGGCGTGACGTTGATCAGGATCTCTTCACTCATCGGGCGGTATTCCAGAGAGGGATGCCCGCCTGTTGCAAGAGCTTGGCGGTTTCGAACAGAGGCAGACCCATTACCCCAGAGAAGCTACCTTCGAGGCGGCTGATGAAGCTGGCCGCCAAGCCTTGGATGGCATAGCCGCCGGCCTTGTCGACAGGTTCTCCGGTCTCCCAGTAGGCGACCAACTCGGCATCCTGCAGGGGGCGGACGTCCACGTGGCTGACCGAGAGGAGGGATTGGATCCGATCCTCCCAGGCCAGGGCCACCGCGGTGTAAACCTGGTGCCGGCGGCCGGAGATGCGGCGCAGCATGGCGAAGAAGTCCTCGCGGTCACGCGGTTTGCCTAAGGGCTCGCCGTCCAGGCTCACCAAAGTATCCGCGGCAAGCACGGCCATGTCTTCTGCTGCGGAATTCATCATTCCTTCCCCTTGATGCGGGAGGGGGCGATCAGCGATGGCGTCGCCAGGCGCGCTGCATGCCGAACCTTCCAGCCTCAACGCGCGCATCCCCGCCGCCGCCTTGGCCACCGCCAGGCGCAGGGTGGTCTCGGCCGCCATCTCGCCGGTTCGGGGTGATTCGTCCACCTCCACGGCCCGCAGCTCGAACGCAACGCCGATCTGGCGCAAAAGCTCAGCACGGCGGGGCGAGGTGGATGCGAGGATCAAGCGTCTCATGCGCGATGGTAGGGGTGGTGGTTGAGCAGGGTCCAGGCCCGATAGATCTGCTCAGCAAGCACGATGCGCACCAGTGGGTGGGGCAAGGTCAGAGGGGAGATCGACCAGCGGGCATGCGCCTTGTGCAGCAGGGAGGCATCCAGTCCATCCGGTCCGCCGACCAGCAGGGCTACGTCGCTGCACGCCTGCATCCAGGCACCAAGTTGGCGCGCAAGCTCGGGCGTGTCCCAGGCCTTGCCCAGCACGTCGAGGGCGACGACATGGGCCCCCTTCGGGATGGCCGCGCGGATGGCCTCGGCCTCCTCGCGCTTCCAGCGTGCGGGATCCCCCGTCTTGCCGCGCATGGCCAGAGGAAGCTCGCGCAACACCAGGGTGCACTCGCGTGGCAGGCGGCGGGCGTATTCATCGAAGCCCGTCTGCACCCAAACGGGCATCTTTTCGCCGATGGCGATCAGGTGGATGCGCATGCTCGCAAGTCTCCTGGAGGATCGCGCCCCTCCATGTCCATCACGCCATACCCTCCGTGCCCCACAGCTTTTCGAGCTGATAGAACGCGCGCGTCTCAGGCAGCATCACGTGCACGACGATGTCGCCCAAATCGAGCAAGACCCAGCTGGCCTGGGCCTGGTCGGCACCCTCGATGCCCAGCGGACGCACACCCGCCTCGCGTACCTTGTCCTCGACATGGGCGGCGAGTGACTTGATGTGACGGTCGGAGGTGCCGGAGGCGAAGATCATCAGATCGGTGAAGGAGCAGCGTCCGCGTACGTCGAGCACGCGTACGTCGGCAGACTTGAGGTCTTCCAGTGCGTGCACCACGGTATCGCGAAGTCGTTCGAGTTCCATGCAGTTCTCTGGATATTCAAGGGTTTATACGGTAGAGGCGGTGCGTAAGAAGGTACTCGCGCACGGCCTCCGGTAAGAGGTAGCGGGTACTGTGGTTCTGCGCGGCCAGCGCGCGAAGGCGGGTCGCCGAGATGTCCAGCGCCGATATCGGCACCTCAACGATGCGCCCGGCCGGGGCCCGTTCGAGTTCGGCCACGCTACTGCCACGTTCGGCAAGCAGCGCGACGGCCTCGCCTTCGGCTCGCGCCCCGGGGCGGGAAGCCACCGCAAGGTGTACCCGCGCAAGGATGCCCTGCCAGTGGCGCCAACGGGTGAAGCCGTTGAAGGCGTCCATGCCCATGATGAGCACCAGGGGGCAGTCGGCGAACTCGTCGCGCAGCGAGGCACAGGTGTCGACCATCCACGACAGCCCCCCCCGCTCGTATTCGCGTGTGTCGACGGTGAAGGCCTCGTTGGCCTGGATCGCAAGCTGCAGCATGGCCAACCGGTGATGCGCCGGGGCGACTGGAGGCTCGCGGTGCGGTGGCTGGAAGGCCGGGATGAAGCGCACCTGCGCCAGTCCCAGCGCCTCGCGTACCTCCTCCGCCAGACGCAGGTGGCCATAATGGATGGGGTCGAAGGTACCACCGAGGATGCCGATCAAACCCAGCCCACCTCAGCTGCGGATGTGCCCATCGCCCAGTACGACCCACTTCTGCGTGGTCAGCCCCTCCAGCCCCACCGGACCGCGTGCATGCAGCTTGTCGGTGGAGATGCCGATCTCCGCACCAAGGCCGTATTCGAAGCCATCCGCGAAACGGGTGGAGGCGTTGACCATCACGCTCGAGGAGTCCACCTCGAGCAGGAAGCGACGGGCGCGGCTGTAATCCTCAGTGATGATGGCATCGGTGTGGTGCGAACCGTACTGCTCGATGTGGCTGATCGCCATGTCGAGGTCATCGACCACCCTGATCGCCAAGATCGGGGCGAGGTACTCGGTGTACCAGTCGTCCTCGGTCGCGGGTTGCACGTCCTTACCTTCGAGGATGGCGCGTGTGCGGCTACAGCCGCGCAGCTCGACCCCCTTGGCGAGGTAGGCGTCGGCCAGCGCGGGCAGGATCTTCTCGGCGATGCCCTCGGCCACCAGCAGGGTCTCCATCGCGTTGCATACGCCATAGCGGTGGGTCTTGGCGTTGATGGCGACGCGCAGAGCCTTCTGCACGTCGGCGGTGTCGTCGATGTAGACGTGGCAGTTGCCGTCCAGGTGTTTGATGACCGGGATCAGGCTCTCGCTCGCCACGCGCTCGATCAGGCCCTTGCCGCCGCGTGGGATGATCACGTCGATCAGGCCGCGTGCGCGCAGCATGGCCCCCACTGCCTCGCGGTCGGTGGTGGGGATGAGTTGTACCGCGGCCTCCGGCAACCCGGCCTTGCGCAGGCCGCTCTGGATGCAGGTGGCGAGGGCGCGGTTGGAGTGTGATGCCTCCGAGCCACCGCGCAGGATGACGGCATTACCCGACTTCAAGCACAGCGCGGCGGCGTCCACGGTCACGTTGGGGCGTGACTCGTAGATGATGCCAATCACCCCGAGGGGCACGCGCATCCTGCCCACCTGGATGCCGGAGGGACGGTAGTTCATGTCGTCGATGGCGCCGACCGGGTCGGGCAGGGCGACGATCTGGCGTACGCCCTCGGCCATGGCCTCGATGCGCGCGGTATCGATGGACAGGCGGTCGAGCATGGCGGCATCGAGGCCCATGGCCTTGCCGGCCTCGAGGTCCTGTGCGTTGGCGGTAATGATCTCGTCCGCCCCGTCGAGCAGGGCCTGGGCGATGGCTGCAAGTGCCTGGTTTTTGGCAGCGGTCTTGGCGCGGGTAAGCTGGCGCGCGGCCTGGCGGGCCTGCTGGCCTAGGGTCTGGATCAGCTGTTCCATGGCGGTGATGACGTTTTCTATAGACGAATGGGATGGTCGGGATGACGGGATTGTCGCAGAAATAGCCAAGAACCACACACCCCCCAACCGTGGGGCACGGCGTGGCGAGCGGATTATGCAGGCTTGCCAGAGGAAGAGGAGCGGCGCTGCATCTTCGGCGCAGGGGCTTTAGGGAAACGGTTTGCGCGATCGGTTTGCGGCGTTGCGCAGTGTGCCCTCCTTTGTCGATCGCATGGCGATGTCTCGGTCACGGCGCACCCATCGCCGTGTATCCCATCCCGCGCGTGGCCTTACCCAGAGTTTTCTTCGTTTTGGCAGGCGCGCAGGGTGAGTTCGGCGAGCATGGGCCAGGGGCGACCGGGGGCAACGCCTTTGGCAACGCGGTCGAGCAGGGCGGCCTCGCTCAAGAGGTTCTGCCAGCGGCGCGCGCCAAGCCTAGCACGCGCGGCGTACGGGTGGATCTGCGGGTCGCGAATCTTGAGGGCCTTCTGCGCATGGGCGAGTGTTTCGCCGTGTTCGAGGCGGGTGGCGAGGTCGGCGATCAGGCGGATCTCGCGGGTCAGCGCCCAGCTGAGCAACACCGGATCCTCACCTGCGCCTTGCAAGCTGTGCAGCACCCGCAGGGCACGCTTCGCGTCCCCGTGCAGCACGGCATCGCTCAGCTCGAAGATGGTGTGGCGGCTTGAGTGAGCGACCGTGCCGAGGATATCCTCTTCCGAAAGGCGCCGCCCGCGCGGGAAAAGCAGCGCGAGCTTGTCGATCTCTTGCGCGGCGGCGAGCAGGTTGCCCTCTACCTGTTCGGCCAGAAGGCGCAGGGCCTCGCGTCCGGCCTCGAGTCCGCGGCTGCGCAGGCGACGCTCCATCCATGCCATGAGCTCGCCCGCCTTGAGCGGCCACACCTCCAGCCACAGGCCGTGTTTCTCGAAGGCTTGCACCCAGGCAGACTTCTTCTGTGCAGCCTCCAGGCGAGCCGCGCTGACGATCAAGAAATTGGTGCCGGGCGGTTCGTTGACGGCGGATGCCAGCCAGGTGACCGCCTCCTTGGGCAGGCGCAGGCTGGCAAGGCGCAGATCAAAGATGCGGCGCGGGGCGAAGAGGGAGGGGGCGGACCACTCGCCGACCAGGCTGGACCAGTCGAAACCGTGGTCGATCTCGAAGCGCAGGCGCTCGTCCATGCCGGCTGACCGTCCAAAGGCCAGCGCCAGCTCGAGCGCCTCGAGCTTCTGCTGCGGCTCGTCGCCCGTGATCAAAAGGCCGGTCGGCAGGCTGCGCTCTAGGGCGCGGGCGAGTTGATCGGCGCGGATCTTCATGTCTTAGCGGCTTGCCACCGCCCGCAGCCGGGCGAGGATGGACTGGGCCATGCTCTCGTGCATGTCAGCACGCAGTCTCGCCTCGTCCTCCACGGCGGCAAGCGGATTGTTTGGGGTGTAACGCATCATGCGCACGATCTCGAAGCTCTCGCCCGCGAGTAGGGTCCGCCCTTCGGCATCCTCCGCCTTGATGATCACGCGCAGGGTCAGCTCCACCTCGCGCAGACGCGCGCGGGGGTCAATCACCACCTGGCGCTGGCCGGGGGTGTAGTCGGCGACGGTCAGACGCAGGCTGGCCTTGGTTGCGTCGTTCACCAGCTCGCCGCCGTTCTGCCGTAGCAGACGGGCAAAAGCAGCGATCAAGCCTGGGTCGGGCATCCTGCCGCCGAGGTGGACGTGCCGTAGGACGGGCGGCAATTCGACCATGCCGCGTGGTTGGAAGCCACAGGCAGAAACGGCAAAGGCCAACCCTCCAAGCAAGAGGGTGCGGCGGGATGGCGCTTGGTGTCTTGTGGGATGTTTGTTCATTCACACTTTCCCCACCCCTCCCCCTCGGGGGGAGGGGAGATCATGAAAACCAGATTCGTGGCATGTTCCTCTCTTGGGTGGGGTGCGCCCCTTTTCCTTGCCTCCTGCTCGAGGGGGTTAATCCGTCACCAGGTTGATCAGACGGCCGGGCACGAGGATGGCCTTCTTCAGGCGCTTGCCTGCGAGGAAGTGCTGCACGTTGACATCTGCCAGCGCGGTCTGCTCGATCGCCTCGCGCGAGGCGTCCACTGGCACCTCGATCTGGCCACGCAGCTTGCCATCGATCTGCACCGCAAGGGTGATGGCATCGCGCACGAGGGCGCTCTCATCCACCTTGGGCCACGGTGCAGTGGCGGCGAGTCCCTCGTGGCCGAGGGCCTGCCATAGCGCCTCGGCGATGTGCGGCACGATCGGGGCGAGCATCAGTACGCTTGCCTCCAGGGCTTCCTGGCGTACGGCGCGGCTGGCGTCACACTCGTCCAGCTTGGCGATCTCGTTGAGCAGTTCCATCACTGCGGCAATGGCGGTGTTGAAGGTCTGGCGACGGCCGATGTCGTCGGTCACCTTCTGGATGGTCTCGTGCAGCTTGCGACGTGCGGCCTTTTGCGTGTGGGTAAGCTGCACCTTATCCACGGCGGGTGCCGCGCCCTGGGCGACATGTTCGCCGACCATGCGCCAGAGGCGTTTGAGGAAGCGGTGAGCCCCCTCCACGCCCGCGTCCGACCATTCGAGCATCTGCTCGGGTGGGGCGGCGAACATCATGAACAGGCGCACGGTGTCTGCGCCATAGCGGTCGATCATGGCCTGCGGATCGACGCCGTTGTTCTTGGACTTGGACATCTTTTCGGTGCCGCCCACACAGACGGGTTGGCCGTCGGCGATCAGCTTGGCGCCGATGATGCGGCCGCGCTCGTCGCGTTCCACCTCCACCTCGGCCGGGTTATACCAGGTCTTTTTGCCGATGGCGTCTTCGCGATAGTAGGTGTCCGCCACCACCATGCCTTGGGTAAGCAGGCGGGTGAACGGCTCGTCACCTTCGACCAAACCTTCGTCGCGCAGCAGCTTGTGGAAGAAGCGTGCATACAAAAGGTGCAGCACGGCGTGCTCGATGCCACCGATGTACTGGTCGACCGGCAACCAGTACCTGGCGCGCTCATCCACCATGGTCGTGGTGTTGTTTGCTGAGGTGTAGCGCGCGTAGTACCAGCTTGACTCGAAGAAGGTGTCGAAGGTGTCGGTCTCGCGCTCGGCCGGTCCACCGCATACCGGGCAGGTGGTCTCGATGAATTCGCGCATGGACTTGAGCGGCGATTGTGGGCCGTGCATTTCTACATCGAGCGGCAACACTACCGGCAGCTGATCCTCCGGCACCGGTACTGCGCCGCAAGATGGGCAGTTGATCACCGGGATGGGGCAGCCCCAGTAACGCTGGCGGGACACGCCCCAGTCGCGCAGGCGGTAGTTGACCTTCTTGTGGCCTTTGCCGTGTTCGGCAAGGTAGGCAGCAATGGCCTCGATGGCCTCGTCAGAGGTCATGCCGTTGAACGGGCCGGAGTTGATGAGCACCCCTTTGTCGGTCAGGGCGGCCTGGTTGAGGTCGAAGCCTTCGCCGGTTGTTGGAGCAATGACCTGTTTTATGGGCAAACCGTATTTTTGGGCAAACTCCCAATCCCGCTGATCATGGGCTGGCACGGCCATGACTGCGCCGGTGCCGTATTCCATGAGCACGAAGTTGGCGACCCACACCGGGATCTGCTCACCCGTGATCGGGTGGATGGCCTCGATGCCCAGTGGCATGCCCTTTTTCTCGAGGGTGGCAAGCTCGGCCTCGGCTACCTTGGTGTGGCGGCATGCCTCGATGAAGGCGGCGAGTTCGGGGTTATGTTCGGCAGCCTGCTTGGCCAGTGGGTGCTCGGTGGCCACGGCGACGTAGGATACGCCCATCAGGGTGTCTGCGCGGGTGGTGTAGACGGTCAGCGGAGCATGGCCCTCGATGGCAAACTGCAGCTCCACTCCGACCGAGCGGCCGATCCAGTTGGCCTGCATGGCGCGCACCTGCTCGGGCCAGCCCTCGAGCTTGTCCAGATCATTGAGTAGCTGCTCCGCGTAGTCGGTGATGCGGATGAACCACTGCGGGATCTCGCGCCGCTCCACCAGCGCCCCGGAGCGCCAGCCGCGGCCGTCGATCACCTGCTCGTTGGCAAGCACGGTCTGGTCCACCGGGTCCCAGTTCACCACGGCGGTCTTCTTGTAAACCAGGCCCTTTTTCATCAGGCGGGTGAATAGCCATTGCTCCCAGCGGTAATACTCGGGCAGGCAAGTGGTGACTTCACGCGACCAGTCGTAGCCGAAGCCGAGCGCCTTCAGCTGGCCGCGCATGTAGTCGATGTTGGACAAAGTCCAGGTCGCCGGTGCGACGTTGTTGGCCAGCGCAGCGTTCTCTGCCGGCAGGCCGAAGGCGTCCCAGCCCATCGGCTGTAACACATTCTTGCCGCGCATGCGCTGGAAGCGTGCGATCACATCGCCGATGGTGTAGTTGCGCACATGCCCCATGTGCAGTTTGCCGCTGGGGTAGGGGAACATCGACAGGCAGTAGAACTTCTCCTGCGCCGGGTCTTCCTTGGCGGTGAAGATGTCGGCGGTCTCCCAGCGCTGTTGGGCGGCCTGTTCGATGTCTCTGGGGTTGTACTGCTCGTGCATGGCGGATGAGTTTGCATGTGAAGGCAAGCAAGGATACCAAATGCCCCGCCCGCCTTGCGCAGGATGTGCTTCACTTGAATGGATGCATGATGAAACAAGGGGAACGCGGATGTCGAACGATCTTGAAAGGCGCCTGCGGGACGGTTACCGGGTCATGAGCGAGCGTGTGCAGCGGCTCCTGCAGCATGCCGGGGAGGGGGTAGTGCACACCTTGGAGGAGGCCCTGCTCAAGGCGCGCGAGCAGGCCTACATCTTGGGCGAGCTGAGCCGCGAGGAGGCGGAAGTGGTGGCGATGGCGCTCAGGCGCGATGTCGAGGATGTGGCGCTGGCCATGATGCAGGCCGAGGTTGGGGTGAAGCCATGGATGGACACAGAGCTGGTCGTTGCCGAACGTCTTTTGTTTGAGCGTATCCTTGCGAATGCCGATCCCACCATCCTTGAGCTTTTGCGCTTGAAGGAGAGCTGGGCGGAGTACGAGCAGGCCCCGCTGCGTACGGGCATGGAGGCCCCCAAGGGGGCGTTCGCGTGTCTGGCCTGCGGTGCCGTCATTCATCTAGAACAGGCAGCCACGGTCCCGCCCTGTGCGCGCTGCAAGGGTACGCGCTTTAGGCCGATCCGTTCGGCGGTGATGTAGCCTACGCAGCTGGGCGCGGGTTTTGGTCTCGGCGCTTCCGGAGCAGGCCTTGCAGGGCAAGTCCGGCCAACCCTAGGCTGGCCAGCAGCCACATCGGCCATTCGCCCCAACGTACGAACGGCGTGGTGCCCCGCATGGGCATGATCTCGCCGCGCAGCACCGCCTGCTCGAACTGGGGCGTGCGCGCCACCACCCGGCCATACGGGTCGATCAGGGCTGAAATGCCGGTGTTGGTGGCACGGGCCATCCAGCGGCCGCTCTCTAGGCTGCGCATTGCGGCAATCTGCAGATGCTGGTGCGGGGCGAGCGAGTCGCCGAACCAGGCGTCGTTGCTGGCGTTGATGAGAAAAGCCGCCTCCGGCAAGGCGCGGCGGATCTCGCGCGCGAGCGCCGCCTCATAGCAAATCGAGGCACCCACAGGGTAGCCGACCAGCTGGAGGAGGGGCTGTTCTTCCGCCCCAGGGCTGAGGTCGGACATCGGCACCTGGATGAGGGCCTTGAAGGGTTCGAGCAAAAAGCGCAGGGGTAAAAATTCGCCAAAGGGGACCAAATGGCGCTTGTGGTAGCGCCCGCCGTCCACGGGCAGGGTCAGCAGGGCGTTGTAAAAATGACCAAAGCGATCCTCGTCGAACACGCCGGCGACGATCTGGAAGCCATGCGCGCGGGCCTTGTCTTGCATCTCGATCAGGAACATCGTGACCTGGGACACGAGGTCCGGCACTGCCGTCTCCGGCCACAGGATCAGCTGGGCATCTTGGTTCGCCTCGGTGAGCATGCGGTAGGTTGCAAGGGTGGCCTCGAAGCGTGCGGGGTCGAACTTGCGCGCTTGTTCCACATTGCCCTGCACGATCGCCACCGACACCGGTGCGCCGACAGGTTGGATCCAGGCGATCTGTCCTAGCGCGAATCCCAGGCCCCACACCCCGGTCAGCAGTGGCAGGGCAATGCGGGCCGTACGGCGCTCGAGCAAGCCAACGAGAGCGGCCACACTCAGCGCCACGGCAAGGCTCATGCCATACTCTCCCAGCAGGGGGCCGAAGCCTGCGAGGGGAGTGGCCAGCATGCTCGCGCCGAGGTTCAGCCAGGGAAAGCCGCCAAGGAAGATGCCGCGCGCAAGCTCTAGCAGCAGCCAGGCCAGCGGCAGGGCGAGGAGTAGCCGCGCAGGGGTGCCGGGCGCGCTCAGTCGTGCGGCGAGCTCGCCGGCAAGGGCCGGGAAGACCGCCACTACGGCGACGAACAGGAAGGTGACAAGACCCGAGACGGGGGCAATGGCATCACCGAACAGATGGAGGCTGTTGTAAACCCAGCTCACCCCCACGCCAAACTGGCCAAGACCGAAGGCGTAGCCGATCCAACGTGCCTCGTGTGGCGTGGCCCCTTGCCAAAGCCAGAATGCCCCCGCAAGGGCGAGGATGGCGACGGGCCACAGGCCGAAAGGGGCGAAGGCCAGTGGTAGGAGGGCGCCTAAGGCGAAGGCGGTCAGGCGGGGTATCCAGCGCGTCGTCATCGAGGTCACCCTGTCGGCGCGTGCCTCTGGAGCACGGGTATCAGGTCTCTTCGGCCGGTGTGCCGGGCGCCATCCGGGTCACCCGTAGACGGTGTAGGCGACGACTGTCGGCGCTGATCACGCGGAACTCAAAGCCATCCAGCACGATGCGCTCGTCCCTGTGCGGCAGGTGGCCGAGGATGTGGGTGACCAGTCCGCCGACGGTGTCGAAGTCCGTATCGGGCAGGTTTGCGCCCACGTATTCATTGAACTCGTCAATCGGCGTCAGGGCATGGACGATGTAGCGGTCGCTGCCGGCAGCGCGGATGTAGACATCTTCCTCTACGTCGTACTCGTCCTCAATGTTGCCGACGATCTGCTCAAGGATGTCCTCGATGGTGATCAGGCCGGCCACGCCGCCATACTCGTCAATGACCACGGTCATATGGTTGCGCGAGGCGCGCAGCTCGGCCAGCAAGGCGTCCACGCGCTTGCTCTCCGGCACGAACAGCACCGGGCGGAGATGGGCAGTGATGTCGAACGAGGCCTGACCCTCGCCGTTGGTCTCCAATGGGATGGCGTGCAGCAAGTCCTTGACCAGCAGAATGCCCACCACCTCGTCGCGGTTCTCACCGATCACCGGATAGCGCGAGTGGCCCGAAGTGAGCACCTGGCGCAGGATGTCCGCGAAGGAGGCATCCTGCTCGATCACATCCATCTGGCAGCGGGGGATCATGATGTCGCGGGCGCGCAGATCGTGCAGTTCGAGCACGCCTTCCATCATGGCGAATGCGGTGGCGTCGAGCAGGCCGCGCTCCCGCGCGGTCTCGAGGATCTCGATCAAATCTTCTCGATTGCGGGGTTCGCCGCCGAGCAGCTGGGAGAGGCGGTCAAGCCAACTTCGTGGCTGGCTTGCGCTTTCACTTTGTGAGGAGTCGTCCATTAGTCGTCCATGGATTGGTAGGGATCGGGGTAGCCGAGTCTGGCGAGGATTTGTGTCTCCAGCGTTTCCATTTCTATGGCTTGGTCCTCGGTCTCATGATCGTAGCCTAGAAGATGCAGTACGCCATGCACCGTGAGGTGGGCGTAGTGGGCCTCGAGCGGCTTGCCTTGTTCGATGGCCTCGCGTGCGACCACCTCCGGGCAGATGACGATGTCACCGATGTATGGGATGCCGCTCTCCGGTGGGAATTCGAGCGGGAAAGAGAGCACGTTGGTAGCATGAGCCTTGCCGCGGTACTGCTGGTTCAAGGCCGCCATTTCGGTCATCGAGGCCAGGCGCAGGGTCAGGCTGGTGGTACGCTCGCCGAGGGCTTCGCGTACCCAGCGAGTGAAGGAGGTTTTATCGGGCAGGTCGACGGGACTCGCCTCCTCGGGGTACTGGATTTCGAGTTCAAGCACGGATCTCTGCCTTCTCATAGGCCGCGACGATGCGCTTGACCAGCGGATGACGGACCACGTCGCGGGTCTGGAAGAAGGTAAAACTCACTCCATCCACGTCCTTGAGGATCTCGATCACGTGTCGCAGGCCGGAGTCTTTCACGCGAGGCAGGTCGATCTGGGTCACATCCCCGGTCACTACCGCGCGCGAACCAAAGCCGATGCGGGTGAGGAACATTTTCATCTGTTCGATTGTGGTGTTCTGCGCCTCGTCGAGGATGATGAACGACTCGTTCAGGGTGCGGCCGCGCATAAAGGCCAGCGGGGCGACTTCGATCACGTTGCGTTCGATGTATTTTGCCACGCGCTCAAAACCGAACATCTCGTACAGGGCGTCATACATTGGCCGCAGGTAAGGGTCGATTTTCTGCGCCATGTCGCCGGGCAGAAAGCCTAGCCGCTCGCCGGCTTCGACCGCCGGACGCACCAGTACGATGCGGCGCACCTCTTCCTTTTCCAGTGCCTCGACCGCCGAGGCCACCGCAAGATAGGTCTTGCCGGTGCCGGCTGGGCCGATGCCGAAGGACAGGTCGTGGGTGCGGATGTCGCGCAGGTAGCGCACTTGATTGGCACCGCGCCCGCGGATGATGCTGCGTGGGGTGCGGATGCAAAACTCTTCGGGCGGTGCCTCTTCCGGCGTGTCCTCGGCCTCATCGCCAAAGCCACTCCCAACCAGTGCGAGATGCACGGCGCTGGGGTTGAGTATGGCCTGTTCGGTTTGTGCGTACAGGTCGTGCAGGAGCTTGGTGGCGATGATGGCAGCATTCTCTGGGCCGATGACCTGGAACTGGAAGCCGCGGTTGTTGATCTCTACGCCTAGGCGGCGCTCGATCATGCGTAGATGGCCATCAAGCTGGCCGCAGAGGTTGGCGAGGCGGGTGTTGTCCTCGGGGGCAAGGAGGAAGGATCGGGTCTGCAGCTGAGTGCTCAAGTTTGGGCGTAGCTAGGGACGATGATCATGATCATGAGGCGGGGAGGGAAAAATTTCAACCGCCTAAGCATGGTGCAGCGCATGAACCTTGCGCCACGGCTGCGGCACGTGGCGATTTTGCCCCGCCCCTTGTCAAGAAGGGGAACCATGCTCAATGACTTCTCCGCGCAGAGAATTCGGCAGCACCTCGGTGATGCGCACGTCGATCATCTGTCCGATCAGATGCGCGCCGCCCTTGAAGTTCACCACGCGGTTGTTTTCGGTGCGGCCCATCAGCTCGGCGGCATCCTTCTTGGAGGGACCCTCGACCAGGATGCGCTGGATGGTGCCGCGCATGGCCTCGCTGATCGCGCGGGCCTGGCTGTTGATCAGCGCTTGCAGGCGGTGGAGGCGCTCCTTCTTCACCTCGAGCGGAGTGTCGTCCGGCAGGCTCGCGGCCGGGGTACCGGGACGGGCACTGTAGATGAAACTGAACGACTGGTCGAAGCCGACATCGCGGATCAGTTTCATGGTAGCCTCAAAGTCGGCCTCGGTCTCGCCGGGGAAGCCGACGATGAAGTCGGAGGACAGACAGATGTTCGGGCGCGCCTCGCGCAGCTTGCGGATCTTCGACTTGTACTCGATGACCGTGTGGCCGCGCTTCATTGCCGCAAGCACCCGGTCGGAGCCGGACTGCACCGGCAGGTGCAAAAAGCTTGCAAGCTTGGGAATGGTGCGGTAGGCCTCGATCAGCCGATCATTGAACTCCACGGGGTGGGAGGTGGTAAAGCGGATCCGCTCGATGCCGTCGATGGCCGCAACGAACTCGATCAGCAGCGCAAGGTCGGCGACACCGCCATCATGCATCGCGCCCCGGTAAGCATTCACATTCTGGCCGAGCAGATTGATCTCCCGTACACCCTGCGCGGCAAGCGTGGCACACTCGGCCAGCACGTCGTCAAACGGGCGGGAGACCTCCTCGCCTCGGGTATAGGGTACCACGCAGAAAGTGCAGTACTTGGAACAGCCCTCCATGATCGAGACGAAGGCCGTCGGGCCTTCCGCGCGCGGCTCGGGCAAACGATCGAACTTCTCGATCTCGGGAAAGGAGATATCCACCACCGGCTTACCAGTGGATCGTACCTCGCGGATCATCTCCGGCAGGCGATGCAGGGTTTGCGGCCCAAACACCACGTCCACGAACGGCGCGCGCTCACGCAGCGCCTCACCTTCCTGGCTGGCCACGCAGCCGCCCACGCCGATCACAAGCTCGGGCTTGGCACGTTTGAGCTCCTTCCACTGGCCAAGCTGGGAAAATACCTTCTCCTGCGCCTTCTCGCGGATGGAGCAGGTGTTGAGCAAGATCACATCCGCCTCTTCCGGCGTCTGGGCCAATTCCATGCCCTCACAGGCATGCAGCACATCGCCCATTTTCTGGCTGTCATATTCGTTCATCTGGCAGCCCCAGGTCTTGATGTAGACCTTCTTGGGCACGGCGAGGGGAACGGTTGGGTCGCGATCCATGGAGTTAGTTAACTCGGCGCAGAGAATCGAAGCTTATCATTCTAAGCCCTTGATCCTGCAAAAGCCATGCATTGGGCTCAGAGCGGTGGGGCATCGCCGCAATACGTGGACTCCACACGAGTGGGCCTCCCTTTGGGAGCGTGGGTGCTTGGGGCGCCGGCCAATCACAGCCGGAAGATATTGGATTGACGCGCGCACACCTTCGTGTTGGTCATGCATGTGCCGCAGCGCAGCCAGGCCTGCTGCGAGTGATATGCAGCAGGACAGCCATGTCGTATCCGGTAGTGTATTTCGTCCCTGGCCATGGCATGGATGCAGCCATCGAGGTACTTGTGTATTTTTCTTCGCGACGATGGTTTTTTGCCCAGGCGCTCGATATCACGAGCCTTGCGGGCGGCGATGGCATACCATGCAGAAGGGCGGCATGGACCGCCCTCGCATGAGTCTCCCCTCAAGGATTATCGCTTGGCCGGCGCCGCGGGCGCGGCGGTGGTGGCCGGGGTCTTGACCGTGAGCATGGGCTTAAGCTTCTCCACCATTTTCGGGCCAATACCATCCACTTTCTCCAAATCCTCCACCTTCTGGAAGGGTCCGTGCTTGGTGCGGTAATCGACGATCGCCTGGGCCTTGGCCGGGCCGATGCCGCTAATGCCCTCCAGCTGGGCAGCGGTGGCGCTATTCAGATCGAGCGGCTCGGCAGCAAGGGCCGTCAGGGAAACGAGAGAGAAAGTTAGGGCGAGGGGGCGCACGAGCTTCAGCATCCTAGACTCCTTGTTCATGGATACTGGCGGGATTGCCAGCATTTAAGTTTTTAGCGCACGCCATTTCGTATTTCCATAAGAAAGAAAGAGACAAATGCGTCACTCCACCGTCACCGACTTGGCCAGGTTGCGCGGCTTGTCCACGTCCGTGCCGCGCAGCACGGCCACGTGGTAGGCGAGCAGCTGGAGCGGGATATTGAAGATGATTGGCGCGCTGATGCGCCCAACATTGGAGGTGACCGGCACCACGTGGATGCCCTCCGACGCGGCCACGCCCGCCGTCTCGTCCGCGAACACGAACAGCTCGCCGCCGCGCGCGCGCACCTCCTCGAGGTTGGACTTGAGCTTGGCCAGCAGGTCATCCTGCGGGGCAATGGCAATCACCGGCATGGACTCGTCCACTAGCGCCAGCGGGCCATGCTTGAGCTCGCCTGCGGGATAGGCCTCGGCGTGGATGTAGGAGATCTCCTTGAGCTTGAGCGCGCCCTCGAGCGCGATCGGGTACATCGCCCCGCGGCCGAGGAAGAGGGTGTGCTGCTTGTGCACGAGCTTCTCCGAGAGGGTCAGGATGCGATCTTCCTTGGCCAGCGCGTCGGCGATCTTGCCGGGGATGCGCGTGAGGCCCTGTACGATGCGCGCCTCCTGAGCATCGGTCAGGCGGCCCTGCGCCTTGCCGATGGAGACTAGCAGTAGCGCCAGTGCGATCAGCTGGGTAGTGAAGGCCTTGGTCGAGGCGACACCGATCTCGGGTCCGGCATGGGTCATGAACACCAGCTCCGACTCGCGTGCCAGCGATGATTCCGGCACGTTGCAGATGGTCAGTGTCGCAACGTTCGGGCAGCGCGCCTTCACGTCCTTCAGCGCAGCCAGGGTGTCGGCGGTCTCTCCGGACTGGGAGAGGGTGACGATGAGCGCATCCTCGCCAATCACCGGGTTGCGGTAGCGGAACTCGCTTGCCACCTCCGCCTGACAAGGCAGGCCGAGGATGTCTTCGAACCAGTAACGCGCGGTCAGTCCGGCATGGAAACTGGTGCCGCAGGCGATGAATTGCACTCGCCGGATGCGCTGGAAGACCTCTGTTGCGGAGGCACCGAAGATGCCCTCGAGCACTCGGGCGCTGGTGATCCGCCCCTCGAGCGTGTCGGCCACCGCACGCGGCTGCTCGAAGATCTCCTTCTGCATGAAATGCCGGTAGGGTCCCTTTTCGGTAGCATCGGCGGTGAGGCTGGAATGCTTCACCGGGCGCTCCACGATGCCCCTCCTTGCGTCATACACCACGATCGATTCGCGGCGCAGCTCGGCTACGTCCCCATCTTCAAGGAAGATGAACCGTTGGGTCACCGGCAGCAAGGCGGCCACGTCGGAGGCGATGAAGTTCTCGCTGATGCCGAGTCCGATCACCAGGGGGCTGCCCTTGCGTGCGGCGATGAGGCGGTTCGGCTCATCGACGGTGATGACACCCAGCGCATAGGCACCCTCGAAATCCGCCACGGCCTGCTGCACGGCGCGGAGCGGGTCACCTGTCTTGCGCAGGCGATGCTCGATCCAGTGCGCCGCCACCTCGGTGTCGGTCTCGGAGGTGAAGGTATAGCCGAGCGCGGTCAGTTTCGCGCGAAGCGTGGCATGGTTCTCGATGATGCCATTGTGCACCAGGGCTAGTCGGTTGCAGGACACATGCGGGTGGGCATTGCGCTCGGCGGGTGCGCCGTGGGTAGCCCAGCGCGTATGCGCGATGCCGAGCGAGCCCGACAGAGGATGCTGGTCGATGTCCATAGCCAGATGGGCGACTTTGCCCAAGGCCCTGCGACGCTGCAAGGTGCCTGCTGCATCACGCACTACCAGACCGGCCGAGTCGTAGCCTCGGTATTCCAGCCGCCGTAGCCCTTCCAGCAGGATGGGGGTGACGTTACGCTCTGCGATTGCGCCGACGATTCCGCACATGATGAATTGCCAAGTGAATGAGAAGAATAGCTGTCACATCCCGGACGAGCTAAGCATCGCATCCCGTCCGTTGGGATGTCGGTCTTGCGGGCGCGTTCCAGGTCGAAGGTGTCAGACGGTTGCTGATAGCGGCAACGCAGTGGACTTCGCCCAAGCGCATGATGCCTCGATCCGTCAGATTACCGTTCATACTGAAGTTTCACCCAATCCTGGTAGTTTCCCGTCAACACCGCGCGCCACCAGGCCTCATTGGCAAGGTACCAGTCGAGCGTGGCGCGGATTCCACTCTCAAAGGTCTGGCGCGGATGATATCCAAGTTCGGTCATGATCTTGTTGGCATCGATGGCATAGCGGCGGTCGTGACCGGGGCGGTCCTTGACATGAGTGATGAGCGTTTCACTCTTCCGGCCTCGACTGGCAGGGGCATCGGGAAAACGAGTGACAAGGCGCCAATCCATGGCAAAGGCGTCGTCAATGAGCCTGCACAGCAGTTTGACGATATCGATATTGGTCCATTCATTGTTGCCACCAATATTATAGACCTCACCAACCACACCTCGCTCCAAAATCAGCTCAATGCCACGCGCGTGGTCTTCCACATACAGCCAGTCGCGGATATTCATACCATCACCGTAGATGGGCAGCGGCTCGCCTTGCAGAATGTTGATGATGCAAAGCGGAATGAGCTTTTCCGGAAAGTGATAGGGACCATAGTTGTTGGAGCAGTTGCTAATGGTCACCTTTAAGCCATAGGTGTGGTGGTAGGCGCGCACAAGATGATCCGAGGCCGCCTTGCTCGCAGCATAGGGCGAGTTGGGGGCATAAGGAGTGGTCTCGGTAAAGGGCGGGTCGTTGGGGCCCAGAGAACCATAGACCTCGTCGGTGCTGACATGGTGAAAACGATGGTCCTCCCGCCGATGGTGCGGATCATCCAACCACACCGCCTTGGCAGCCTTGAGCAGATGATGGGTGCCAAGGATGTTGGTTTGGATAAAAGCGTCCGGACCGAGGATGGAGCGGTCCACGTGGCTCTCAGCGGCAAAATGAACGATCGTATCCAGCCCTTCTTCGCGCAAAAGCTGTTCAACCAAGGCCTGGTCGCGGATATCACCATGCACGAAGCGGAAATTGGGACGATCCTTGATCGCATCAAGGTTGGCGAGGTTGCCGGCATAGGTCAGGGCATCAAGCACTACGACGCGGTCGTTGGGGTGGTGCCGCATCCAGTAGTGGACGAAGTTGCTGCCGATGAAACCGGCACCGCCGGTGACGAGTAAGTTGTGGGTCGTCATGCGCTCGTTCGGTATTCTTTGAGCATGGCGCGCAGTTGGACACGCCAGTGGGTCGGGACAGAGATGTCAAGGGCCTGCCAGGTGGCCGTCTTGTCCAGTACGCTAAAGGGCGGTCGCCTGGCAGGCGTGGGATAATCTTCGGTACGGATGGGGCGGATGAGCGTATCGCGCTCCAGCAGGCCCAGGGCGCGGGCTTCCTCCAGGATGGCGCAGGCGAAATCGTACCAGCTTGCGACGCCAGCATCGGTCCAGTGGTGAATGCCTCGCAGGTTGCGGGCTACGGCCCGCCAGATGGCCTGGGCGAGACCGTAGGCCCAGGTGGGACTGCCGATCTGATCACTGACCACGCTAAGGCTTTCGCGCTCGCGCATCAAGCGCAGCATGGTCTTGACGAAGTTGTGGCCGTGATGGGAATAGACCCAGGCGGTGCGAAGGATGAGAGCATGATCATCCAGCACATCCAGTACGGCAATCTCTCCGGCGAGTTTGCTGGCTCCGTAAATTCCGAGGGGATCAGGGGGGAGAAGCGCAGGCTCCACGCCCTTCTCCCTCGCCCTCAGCTGCGCTTCGCCCGCACGGGGAAAAGGCGAGGGCACATAGGGGATGCCCTGCTTGCCATCAAACACAAAATCGGTGGAGACTTGGATCATGCGTGCCCCAACCGCTCGCGCGGATTTGGCCAGATGACGCGCGCCATCACAATTGACAGCATAGGCAAGCTGAGGCTCGCTCTCGGCCTTGTCCACGGCGGTGTAGGCGGCGGCATTGATGATCCAGTGGGGCCGAATGGCCCGCACGGTATCCATCACCTGCTCGGGCCGGGTGAGGTCCAGGCTTGCCCGATCGAAAGCATGCAGCTCAATGGATGCGGGGCAGGTGCGTTGCAGCTCCCAACCGAGCTGGCCGCGTGCACCGGTGACCAGGACACGGAGGGTCATGCATAGACCTCTGCATCCTTAAGCCATGCACCGTTGCTGTCTTTTGCAGATAGCACGGGGGCTCCAAGATCACCCATCGGCCAATCGATGCCAATGTCCGGGTCATTCCAGCGAATGCAGCGCTCATGCTCGGGGGCATAATAATCGGTGCATTTGTAGAGGAAGTCGGCGGTCTCGGAAAGCACGAGAAAACCATGCGCAAACCCCGGCGGTACCCAGAGCATGAGGTGATTGTCCTCGGACAGACGCACCCCAACCCAGCGACCAAAAGTGGGCGAGCTTTGCCGCAGATCCACAGCTACATCAAAGACTTCGCCACGCGTTACCCGGACCAGTTTGCCCTGCGGCCGGACCAGCTGGTAATGCAGGCCGCGCAGGATGCCGCGCGAAGAGCGGCTGTGATTGTCCTGCACAAAGCTCAGATTCAAACCGAGATCGGCAAAGGTGCGTGCGTTCCAGCTCTCAAAAAAGATGCCACGGTGATCGCCGAACACCGTGGGTTCGAGAATCAGGACGTCGGGGATGGCGGTAGGGAGGAGCTTCATTGGAATATCCGTTCGTTGAGGATGCGCAATAGGTATTGCCCATAGCCATTCTTTCTCATGGGCTCGGCCAGGCGCTCTAAGTCTTCATGACGGATGAAACCCATGCGCCAAGCAATCTCCTCTGGACACGCGATCTTGAGTCCCTGTCGCTCTTCCACCACACGCACGAAATTGGCGGCATCGAGCAGGGCGTCATGCGTGCCGGTGTCCAGCCAGGCCGTACCCCGGCCAAGGATTTGCACATTCAGGTCCCCGCGGCGCAGGTAGGCGTTGTTGACGTCGGTAATCTCCAGCTCACCGCGCGGGGAGGGACGGATGGTTTTGGCGATGTCGATGACGTCGTTGTCGTAAAAATAAAGCCCGGTGACTGCGTAGTGCGATTTGGGGTGCACAGGCTTTTCTTCGATACTCAGGGCGCGTCCCGCCTCGTCGAATTCAACCACGCCATAGCGTTCCGGGTCGTGGACGTAATAGCCAAACACGTCGGCGCCGCGTTCTCGTTTTGCAATAGCCTGGAGCTGCGCAGGCAGGCCATGACCATAAAAAATATTATCTCCCAAAATAAGTGTGACAGGGTGTTGACCGATGAAGTCTTCCCCGATCAGAAACGCCTGCGCCAAACCATCGGGGCTTGGCTGGATGGCGTAATGCAGCTCCAGCCCCCACTGGGAGCCATCCCCCAAAAGCTGCTGGAAGGCCACTTGGTCACGCGGGGTGGTGATGATCAAAATCTCGCGAATCCCCGCCAGCATCAGCGTGGAAAGCGGGTAGTAGATCATGGGCTTGTCGTAAACCGGCATCAGCTGCTTGCTGATCGACAGGGTCAAGGGATAAAGTCGGGTGCCGGAGCCGCCGGCGAGGATGATGCCTTTGCGCATGACGGTTGATTTGGCTGCTGACCATGCATGGTCGGGGTGGGTCTAGAGCCGTCCATGGTGCTGGCACATCCCAAGGGGGTGCACTGCACCATTCCAGCTTGGTTTAGGGTGGGTGGACGGGCCGGGTTTATGGTTATACATGTTATACATAATGATGGAGCGGTGCAAGCGTGCCCTCAGGTCCTCGCATGAAGGGAGGTCTTTAAGATGTCGCGGATCGCGACTTGCCGCATTCCACCATGCCGTTCGTTGGTTTGCAGGCGGCGCGCGGTCGGTCGCGGAATGCAGCGTCCGGGATGCCACCACCACTATGTGAGCACCACATCCAGCCAACGGATCAGGCCTGTGACCCCGCCTATCGCCAGCACCACCCATATCGTCTGACGGTGGATGGCCTGAGTCAGC
>JBEVAM010000003.1:0-148909 GCA_051297135.1 Halothiobacillaceae bacterium | reverse complement strand
GATACGAATGCGGTCATCAAGACCCGTCGGGGCAGGAAGAGAATCGTGCGCATATTTGCGCACTTTCTTGATAGCAGATCACAGTGCATTCACTTCGCGGTAAGACGATGATTACAGTGTTGATTTAAGGACAACGCCCATGGCTGACATGAGTTATCTGGTGGTCATCGAGCAGTACCATGAATTTCGTGAATCCATCCGTACGCTCCTTACCTCCATCATTACCGGCATCGCCGATTCATCGCTGCTGCAGGACCAAGAGACTCAGCGCAAGGCCCTGCTTTCCATGCACGAGCGTTACCCCTTCATGCAGAGCCTCTATGTGCTGGACGAACAGGGCATGCAGATCAGCGAGTTCGTGGTCGGCAAGGGGGGGGAGGTTGACATGCGCCACGACGTCGGGCGGGGACACGACCGCCGTCATCGCTCCTACTACCAGCAGGCCGTCGCAGCCGGAGGGGTTGTGGTCACCGAACCTTACCTCTCCAGTGTCGACAGCACGCTCTGTCTCTCCGGGGCCATGCCGATCGTGGACGGGGAGGGAAAAGAGGGGTATCTCGTCATTGACGTGAATCTCGAGACGCTGATCGTCTTCCTCATGGGTGACACTCGCCGCCGTCGCTTCGAGCCGGTGTTCAAAGGGATCTACACCCTGATCGGCATCAGCCTGCTTGGTGTGGTTGGACTGCTGATGTTCAATGCCTTGCGCGAACTGTTCGAGGCTGTCATCCACCCAATCCAAACCGAGCACGACAAGCTGCGGCCGTTTAGCATCATCATCGTCATTACCCTGGCCATGGCCATCTTTGACTTGGCCAAGACCACGCTCGAGGAAGAGGTGTTGATGCATAAGGACCTCTTCCGCTACAACAGCGCCACGCGGCGGACGATCACGCGCTTCCTCGCCGCCATCATCATCGCCGTGTCGATCGAGGGCTTGCTTTTGATGTTCAAGTCCGCCATGGGAGCGACCCATAACCTGCTGGAGGCCGCCTTCGTCATGCTGTCCGCCGCCATCTTGACCGTGGGACTGGGCCTCTATGTCTATCTCGGCGCACGGGCGGAGGCCCTGCTGCCCTCGAGCAACCGCCGCAAGGGGCATGGAAAGTGCAGCTCAACGGTCCACTGATGCTCGACCTCGCCGGGACACGCCTGGCCTTGGAGGAGGCCGAGCGCCTGCGCCACCCATGGGTTGGCGGCCTGATCCTGTTCGCGCGCAACTACGAACATCCAGAGCAGCTGCGCGCATTGGTCGCACAGATTCGCGCCGTCCGTCCGGAGATCATCATCGCGGTGGACCACGAGGGCGGACGGGTGCAGCGCTTTCGTGAGGGCTTCACCCGCATCCCGCCTGCGGCACGACTTGGCGAACTATACGCGGTGGATCCGCAGGCGGCTGTGCAGCTTGCGCGCGACTGGGCCTGGCTCATGGCCGCCGAGCTTCGCGCCTTCGGCATCGACTTGAGCTTTGCTCCGGTGTTGGACCTCGGTGGGACCCGTTCCCGTGTGATCGGCGACCGTGCCCTGCACCACGATCCCGTCGCCATAGCCATCCTTGGCCAAGCATGGATGGAAGGGATGCGCGAGGCAGGCATGGTGGCGGTGGGCAAGCACTATCCCGGCCACGGCTCGGTGGCGGAGGATTCGCATGACGCATGTCCAGTCGATCGGCGTGCGCTGGCCGAGATCGAGGCGCTGGATCTTGTGCCGTTTCGTGCACTGATCGCCGCGGGTCTGTCGGCAGTGATGATGGCCCACGTCGTCTACCCGGCGGTGGACGCCCAGCCGGCCGGCTTTTCGCCGCGCTGGGTGCGCGACATCCTGCGTGCACGGCATGGCTTTGAGGGCGTAATATTCACCGACGATCTGAGCATGACCGCCGCCACCGCCACGTTGGCGGATCCCGTGGAGCGCGCCCGCCTGGCGCTTGATGCAGGCTGCGACATGCTGCTGATCTGCAACCGCCCTGAGGATGCCAAAGCGGTGCTGGGCGGACTTGGGGAGGTGTACGATCCGACACGGTCGGCGCGTCTTGCCCAACTGCGTGGCCAGGGGCGGATCGAACTGGCCGAGCTGCGTGCCATGCCACGCTTCCGTCAAACTGCCGCTACCATGGCGGCCATGCTGTGAACAGGGAGAACCCATGCAAGCTGCTGAACTGAATGCCCTGCGCGCACGGGCTGAATGCCTGGTGGATGGGGCCTCGATGGAGGCAACCTATGAACGCATGGCCGCATCTATCCGATCGGACCTTGCAGATCGGATACCGCTGGTGTTGGTGGTGATGACCGGTGGGGTGATCGTGGCGGGCAAGCTGCTGCCCAGACTCGATTTCCCGCTGGAGATCGACTATCTGCATGCCACACGCTATGGCGAGGCGACTTCTGGTGGCGAGCTGCGTTGGCTGGTCCGCCCGCGCCACTCCCTGGCCAACCGTCATGTGCTCATCATCGACGATGTCTTTGATGAGGGAGTGACCCTCAAAGCGATTGTCGAAGCCTGCCGTATCGAAGGAGCTGCAAGCGTGCGTTGCGCCGTGGCCGTCGACAAAAGACATGGGCGTAAGGTCGAGGGCTTCCTTCCGGACTATGTCGGCGTGGAGGTATCGGATCGCTTCCTGGTGGGAGAGGGCATGGACTATCAAGGCTATTTTCGTAACCTGAACGGCATTTATGCCTTGCCTGAGATGTCATGAAGCATGCGTCTGTCGGTCTTGCCTTAGGCAGTGGTGCGGCGCGTGGTTGGTCGCATATCGCCATCCTGCGTGAACTGGAGGCCCTGGGGATACGCCCCGGAGTGATTGCCGGCACCTCGATCGGTGCCCTGGTCGGGGCTGCTTATGCCCTGGGTCGGCTGGATGCGCTGGAGCAATGGGTGCGCACCATGCGTTGGCCGAATCTTGCAGGCTATTTCGATATTAGTTTCCAGGGTGGTTTGATTGCGGGTGAGCGGGTGATGGCTGCCTTGGCGGAGCTGATTGGCGATGTCGACTTCGCCGACTGCCGCATACCTTTCGCGGCCGTGGCCACCGACCTCGAGACCGGCCAGGAGTGTTGGCTGCGCGAGGGCCGGGTGCTCGACGCCGTGCGCGCCTCCATCGCCATGCCCATTTTGTTCTCCCCTGTGCGGCATGGGCAAACCTGGTTGGTGGATGGTGGGCTGGTCAATCCCGTGCCGGTGTCCTTGTGCCGCGCCATGGGTGCGAAGCACGTCATCGCGGTGAGTCTGTTGGGGGATGCCTTGGAGCGTGAGAGCCTCAAGCCGGCCTCCTCCGTGCCGAAAAACGCTGTGTCGGGACGCCTCCAGCGCGCACTGACAGAATGGCTTGGGCGCAGCGAGGGTACAGGCATGCCATCCATCCTCGATGTCATGGGGCGCAGCATCAATATCATGGAACTGCGTATTGGCCGCTCACGCTTGGCGGGGGACCCGCCTGATGTCCTGCTGATGCCGCGCATGCCGAGCATCGGTCTGTTGGACTTCCACCGTGCCGAGGAGGCCATGCAGGCCGGCCGTCAGGCGATCGAGCGTGCAGGCCCCGCCCTCCATGACTTGATGTGCCACATCCAACGAGAAACGATGGGGAGAGAGCAATGAACCTGCTGGCCATCATTGGCGGCACCGGACTTGGCAGCCTGAAAAACCTGCAAATCACCCGCCATCAGGTCGTCAACACGCCGTTTGGCGAGCCGTCCGGCCCGCTGACCTTCGGCACTCTCGGTGGTAGCGAGGTCGTGTTCTTTGCCCGTCATGGCTACGCCCATCGCATCCCGCCGCACGAGATCAACTACCGCGCCAACATGTGGGCGCTGAAGGAGGTGGGGGTCAAGCAGATCATTGCGGTCGCAGCCGTAGGGGGCATCACCCCGCGTATGGAGCCGGCGATGCTGGTGGTGCCGGACCAGATCATCGACTATACCTATGGCCGCAAACAGACCTTTTTCGAAGGCGAGCTCGAGAGTGTGACCCACATTGACTTCACCCATCCCTACAGTGCCTCCCTGCGTGGTGCGCTGCTCGATAGCGCGCGTATGGTTGGGGTGGATGTGGTGGATGGCGGCACTTACGGCTGCACTCAGGGTCCTCGACTGGAAACCATTGCCGAGATCCGGCGCATGGAGCGGGATGGTTGCGATTTGGTCGGCATGACCGGCATGCCGGAGGCCGCGCTCGCGCGCGAACTGGGACTGGAGTATGCCCATCTTGCAGTGGTCGCCAACTGGGCCGCGGGCAAGAACGGCGAGCAGGAGATCACCATGGAAGACATCGACCGCACGCTCAAAGAAGGCATGCGCAAGGTGCGCCTGATGCTCCAGCAACTCTTGGAGAACCGTGCCATCGCCGGGGGATGACCCTCCTCCGCCGGTTGTGAGATGGTCCCCACAAGGAGTTGAAGGAGAGGGCTTCCTGCCGTTTTTTCAACTCGCCCAACCACAGCTCGCCAGACCCCGCCTTAGGCCACATGCCAGCCCACTGTCGGCATGATGAACGCTCGCTCCATGGACAATCCGGATGGATCCAACGTTCAGAGAATATGCGCCGCTTTGTATAGCAGTAATTCCGAACATGCCCCCGAGCATGCGGGCGAGCCTCTTCATCCAAGACGAAGGGCGAAAAGAATGCGCACCGCGCAAGGTCGTCTGCCTTCGACGGGTTCCGGTGTGAAAGCGGCGCACCAACGCGATCACATCAGCCCAAAGGCCCGATCACGATGCCCCCCTCGGCGCCTTGGCGCTGGGCGCACACCGGGCAGCTTGGGTCGCGCTTGAGCCTGAGGGTGCGCAGGTCGAAGGTCAGCGCGTCGAACAACAGCAGGCGGCCGACCAGCGGCTCGCCCAGGCCGAGCAGCACTTTGATGGCCTCCAGCGCCTGCAAACTGCCGAGGCTACCTACCACCGGGGCGAGGATGCCGTTGCGGGTGCAGGTTTCCATCTCCTCGCCCTCTTCGCGGTAGAGGCAGTGGTAGCAGGGGCTTTCGTCTTTGCGTGTATCGAACACCGAGAGCTGGCCCTCCAAGCGGATTGCCGCTGCCGACACCAGTGGTTTGTGCTCGGCCACGCAGGCGCGGTTGATGGCATGGCGAGCGGTGAAGTTGTCGGTGCAGTCGAGCACCACGTCCGCCGTATGCACCACGGCGCGCAGCGTCTCATCATCCAGGGGGCCGGGCAGGGTGTCGATGCGCACATCCGGGTTGAGGGCCTTAAGATTGTCGCGTGCCGATTCGATCTTGGGACGCCCCACATCGCTCGTGCGGTGTACGATCTGACGCTGCAGGTTGGAGAGATCGACGGTATCGAAATCGACCAGGGTCAGGTGCCCAACCCCTGCAGCAGCGAGGTAGAGGCTGGCGGGGGAGCCAAGCCCGCCGAGACCAACGATCAGGGCGTGGCTCTCGAGCAGACGCTGCTGGCCCTCATAGTCGATTTGCGGCAGAAGGATCTGCCGACTATAGCGCGTGAGTTGTTGGTCGTTCATGGGGGTTAGAGGTAGCGGTCCCAGGCGTCGCCATGGTGGTGGGCCAGGCCTTTGCTGTGGCGGGCATGGACGTGGGCGGCCAACCGACGCAAGGCCTCCGGTTGGCTGATCGGCAACAGCAGGGTTTCGCGCTGAGCGTCTTCGGCATAAAAGGCCAGCGCATAGCGCAGCTTGGACCATAGGCTGGCGTCCAGGTGCAGGCCCCAATCTTCCAGGATCTGCAGGATGCCGCGCAAACAGATGGCACGTAGGTCATAGCGGACCCGGATAAGATAAGGCGAAGGTGCTGTGGCCACCAGCACGCCGGGAATCTCGGCCAGCATTAGCGCGGCCTGTTCGGCCAGCCCAGGATGGGGGCCGCGTAGACGGATCTCGCGGGTCTTGATGAGATTGCCGACATCCATGCGGTGAAGAGTAGCCTGAGTCTTCTCATGTGCAAATCCTGCAGCGTAAGGTGTCAGAAAAAATTCATCGTATCTTATACGAAGAATCGAATATACTGATGCCATGGAGATCGAAAGTCACAGCTTCTTTCACGCCCTGAGTGACCCGACTCGCATCCGTTGCCTGGCACTGCTGCATGCCAAGGGGGAACTGTGCGTGTGTGATCTCGTGCGGGCGCTGGGCCTCTCGCAGCCCAAGATTTCCCGCCACCTGGCGCTGTTGCGTGATCTTGGCATCGTCAAGGCGCGCCGGGAGGGGGTATGGATGCATTACCAGATCCATCCCGAACTGGCGGATTGGATGCGTGCCATCTTGTGTATCGCCCTGGAGGTTTATGCGGCTTCACCTGCCGGGCGGGCCGATCTTACTGCGCTTGGTGCCAAGGCACCGAGTTGTTTGCTGAAGGCAGGGTGAGGTGGGGCATCCTTGCGCTGGCTTAAGGCTTCTTTGAGCTGGGTTTTTACCTTGACCCGATCCGGTATTTCGTAGGTTCGGTGGGGATTGCAGATGCACGATGGCCTTGCGGGCAAGGCCTGCGCCCATGCTAAGCATCAGCAAGGGCGTTGAGCTATGCGTCGAGCATTTTGTTGCATGTGTTCAAAGTAGCCTTCGTGTGCTGCGGGCTTGCATGCGCTCGACATGGGCTGCTGGGGGCTGCGTCGTCATGATATATACATCATCATATATTACGAATATCGTATATTTTCAGGCAGGATCTGCCTGTCCCCGTTGTAGACCGAGGTTCACATCATGAGCATCCGTGTTGCCATCAATGGCTTTGGCCGTATGGGTCGTCTTGGTTTCCGCGCCGCCTGGGACACCCCTTCCTTTGAGATTGTCCACATCAACGAGATCAGTGCGGATGCGGCTGCGCTCGCGCATCTGCTCGAGTATGACTCGGTGCATGGCCGTTGGGGGCGCGAGGTGTGCGCCGAGGATGGTGCGCTTATGGTGGATGGCCGACGGGTGGGTTATAGCATGGAGAAGGACCCTGCCAAGATCGACTGGGCGGGCCTGGGTGTGGACATTGTGGTCGAGGCGACGGGCAAGCTGCGTACGGTCGAGCAAATTCAGCCCCATTTCGAGCGGGGGGCGAAGAAGGTCGTGGTGGCCGCGCCGGTCAAGGGGGCGCTCAATATCGTCATGGGGGTGAACGATCATCTGTATGACCCTGCCGTGCATCATTTGGTCACGGCTGCCTCTTGCACCACCAACTGTTTGGCCCCGCTGGTCAAGGTCATGCATGAGCATCTTGGCATCGTGCACGGCACCATGACCACCCTGCACAATCTGACCAACACGCAGTCGATCCTCGATAGGGGTCACAAAGACCTGCGCCGGGCCCGCGCCAGTGGCATGTCGCTCATTCCAACCACCACCGGTTCGGCCAAGGCTATCGGCGAGATCTTTCCCGAGCTCCATGGCAAGCTCAATGGTCATGCCGTGCGCGTGCCGCTGGCAAATGCCTCGTTGACCGATTTTGTGTTCGAGGCCGCGCGTCCGACTACGGTGGACGAGGTTAATGCCTTGTTCAAGGCTGCCGCGCAGGGCGAGCTTGCGGGGATTCTTGGCTATGAGGAGCTGCCGCTGGTCTCCATCGACTACAAGGACGATCCGCGTTCGTCCATCGTCGATGCCCTCTCCACTCTGGTGATCGACGCCACCCAGGTCAAGGTCATGGCGTGGTATGACAATGAGTGGGGTTATGCCAATCGCATGATGGAACTGGTGGCTAAGGTTGCGCGGGGGATGTGATTTTCTGCTTCGCCCGCCAGAGGAGAGGGGGTAAGCATTGGGGTGATCGCAACGTTCGGATTGCATCACCTCGGTATTCTTCCGTCACGGGAGAGAGGCTGTCTATGAAGGGTTGAACGGCATGACTTCCGATCTTCGCAACTATGCCATCGTCACCGGCAACTATTGGGCCTTTACCCTGACCGATGGGGCCTTGCGCATGCTGGTGGTGCTGCATTTTCACCAGCTCGGTTACACCCCGTTCGAGATCGCGATGTTATTCCTCTTCTACGAGGTGTTTGGCGTCGTCACCAATGCCGTGGGGGGCTGGCTTGCGGCGCGTATTGGCGTTAACCGTACCATGCAAATGGGCACGGGGTTGCAGATCATTGCCCTTGCCATGCTGCTTGCCCCAAGCACCTGGCTCACTGTGCCTTATGTGATGGCCGCGCAGGCGCTCTCCGGTATTGCCAAGGACCTCAACAAGATGAGTGCCAAGTCCTCGGTCAAGCTGGTGGCTGGGGAGGGGAGGCTGTTCAAATGGGTGGCGGTGCTGACCGGCTCGAAGAACGCGCTCAAGGGCGTGGGCTTTTTCCTTGGTGGCCTGCTGTTGGCGGTGTTGGGCTTCCACGGTGCGCTGTGGACGTTGATTGGGGTGCTGGTGGTGGGGCTTGCCATCACCCTTACCTTGCCGGGTGGGCTTGGGATGGTCAAGGGCAAGCCCAAGTTTACGCAGGTTTTCTCCAACACTCCGGCCATCAACTGGTTGTCTGGGGCGCGTTTTTTTCTTTTTGGTGCGCGCGATGTGTGGTTTGTGGTTGGCCTGCCGGTCTACCTCTCCGCCGTACTCGGTTGGGGTCATGCGGAGGTGGGTGGCTTCCTTGCCCTGTGGGTGATCGGCTACGGCCTTGTCCAGGCGGCCACACCTGGGCTGTGGAGAAGGCCGGGGCACCGTCCGGGGCGCGGTGTGGTGGTGGCGGGGGCCCTGGCTTTGGCCTTTATCCCCGTGACGATGGCTGGGGCACTGGGTATGGGTCTTGATCCCGCCATGGTCGTCGTTGGCGGTCTGTTGCTGTTTGGTGTGCTGTTTGCCCTCAATTCCTCCGTCCACTCCTACCTCATTCTCGCCTATGCGGAAGGCGACAAAGTGGCGATGAGGGTAGGTTTCTACTACATGGCCAACGCGGGGGGGCGCCTTGCCGGGACGGTCTTATCCGGCTGGGCGTATCAGGTTTGGGGGCTGGAAGGGTGTTTGGTGGCCTCCAGTCTTTTGCTGCTTGGTGCGGCGGCACTGTCACTCAAGCTGCCTGCGCGTTCCCTCAGCCCGTCCACTCTTGGGTAAAGGTCCAAGGGTCGGGGCGTGAGTGTTTAGGCGGCGCGCAGGTGGGGGTGCCAAGGGCGAGATAGCCTACCAGTCGTTCATTCGGTAGAAGGCCGAGTTTCTCGCGCACCCAGTCATCCCCGCAGCTGTCGCCGGACAACCATATGCTGCCATAGCCCAGGGCCTGGGCCATGAGCTGCATGTGTTCGGCGGCAGCGCCCACGGCCATCAGTTGCTCCCATTCTGGCACTTTGGGGTGCGTTCGAAGATGCGCAACGAGCAGGATCAGGAGGGGGGAGCGGAGCGGCTTCTCGCGTTGGCGCTCGATCAGCGCGGCGGGGGCATCAGGATTTCGTCTGCTGAAACTTTCCGCAAAGATGGTGCCGAGTTTGGCGCGGGCCTCGCCTTCCACCAGCAAAAAGCGCCATGGGTGCAACGCGCCGTGGTCGGGTGCGCTCATGGCTGCGCGCAGGATCAGGTTGAGGTGTTCACCTTCCGGGGCGGGCGCGCCGAGATGCTTCGCAGGGGTGGAGTGGCGGTTCAGCAAAAGTTCGATGGTGGTATGCATACGCGGGGGACAACCTTGGTGGAGTGCAGGGAAACTCGGTTATTTTCCTCTGGTACACTCGCCACATGGTAAAGCGGGGAGTGGATGGATGGAAAAACTTTACGAGGCCATTCTCAATGCCTTGGGTGAGGATGTGAGCCGCGATGGCCTGCGTGACACGCCCAAACGCGCTGCCAAGGCGATGGAGTTTCTCACCAAGGGCTACCGCGAGACGCTCGAGCAGGTGGTAGGCGATGCGCTGTTTGAGTCAGACAACGACGAGATGGTGATCGTCAAGGACATTGAGCTCTACTCGCTCTGCGAACACCACCTGCTGCCGATCGTTGGCAAGGTGCACGTTGGTTATCTGCCAAGCGGCAAGGTGCTTGGTCTCTCCAAGGTGGCTCGTATCGTCGAAATGTTTGCCCGTCGTTTGCAGATTCAGGAAAACATGACCCGGCAGATCGCCGAGGCGATCCTCCAGGTCACCGGCGCCAAGGGTGTAGCCGTGGTCGTGGAGGCGCAGCACTTCTGCATGATGATGCGCGGGGTGGAGAAGCAAAATTCCTGGACCACCACTTCGATGATGCTTGGCCGTTTCCGTGAGGATCGTGGCACGCGGATGGAGTTCCTCAGTCTGATCGGCAAGTGATGGCGGTCGGGCCCACAGAGTCGAAGCCGCCTACCCTGCAAGTGGTTCAAAGTCTCTTCAAAATAGATCCGCAGACTTGATAGGCCTATCTTGAGGCGAGCTTGGAAGCGCCCTGACATGTGTGGGAGTGCCCTATGAGGCAACGCCCTCGCTCCCTGGGAGAAAGAGCCCCGCACGCACAACGATCGAGCATGTTAAGCGCTTGATCTTTGGTGGCCTTTCGTGGAAAGCTCTGTTTTTTGGCGGCTCATTAGCGCTCATTAGCAAGGCAAGGAGTTGCACATGCATGTTGCTGTTTTTAGCAGCAAACCTTACGACCGTGACAGCCTGATCAGTGCGAACGTTGTGCACGGCCATCGGTTGGAGTTTTTCGAGGCGGCGCTGACCCCGCAGACCTGCAATCTGGCAAAAGGGTTTGAGGCCGTCTGTGTGTTCGTCCATGATCAGGTGGACGCGCACCTGTTGCGCTGCCTTGCGGGGGAGGGGGTGAGGGTGGTGGCCTTGCGCTGTGCGGGCTTTAACAACGTCGACCTCGCTGCGGCGCGTGCACTTGGCATCCAGGTGGTGCGTGTGCCGGCCTATTCGCCCCATGCGGTGGCGGAGCATGCCGTGGCGCTGATGTTGAGCCTCAACCGCCGCATTCACCGTGCCTACAACCGCGTGCGCGAGGGGAACTTCTCTCTCAATGGTCTGCTCGGTTTCGACATGCATGGTAAGACGGTCGGCATTGTTGGCACTGGGCGCATTGGTGCTGTGCTGGCCCGTATCCTCCATGGCTTTGGATGTGTGTTGCTTGGGACTGATCTTCAGGAAAATCCGGATTGCCTTGCGCTTGGTATGCGCTATGTCGACCGCGAGATTCTGCTTGCCGAGAGCGACATCATCAGTCTGCACTGTCCCTTGACGCCGCAGACGCGCCATATGATTGACGTGCACAGCATCTCACGCATGAAGCGCGGCGTGATGCTGATCAATACTGGACGTGGGGCGTTGATCGACACCCAGGCGATTATTGCTGGTCTCAAGAGCGGTCATATTGGTGCTCTGGGACTGGATGTTTACGAACAGGAAGAGCACCTGTTTTTTGAGGATCACTCTAACGAGATCATCCAGGATGACCTGCTCGAGCGTCTGCTGACTTTCCCGAATGTATTGGTGACCTCGCATCAAGGCTTTTTCACTCGTGAGGCCCTTACTGCGATTGCGGAAACGACGTTGGACAACCTCACTCGCCTTGAGCGTGGCGAGCCGTGCCCGAATGCACTGTAAGGCTGAGGTGGGTTGAATGTGTGCGGCAAGCCCTTTGCTTGGGGGGTGGGGCTGATGGCGTGATGCAGGTGGTTGGCTGGGCGGAGGGGGCGGTGGCTGTTTGTCGTCAAAGTGTCATCAAAGCTGGTTTAGATTATCGAAATCTTATTGATTGGAGGTCGTGATAACCCATGAAGCGCGTGGAGAAATTTCTGGAAGAGGGCCTGTTCGGCAGTCGTTGGATGATGGCGCCGGTCTATTTTGGCTTGGTGTTGGCGATGGCCTTGCTGCTCTTCAAGTTTGGCAAGGAGCTGTTTGGCATGATGGTGAACATTGGCAATGCCACTGGTGGCGAGCTTGTTGTTAGCGTGCTGACGTTGGTGGATATTGCTCTGATCATGAACCTGCTCATCATCATTATTTTTAGTGGTTATGAGAACTTTGTTTCCAAGATGGATTTGGGTGATCATGAAGATCGCCCTGATTGGATGGGGCATATTGGTTTCTCCGACCTCAAGGTCAAGGTGATTGCGTCCATTGTTGCCATCTCGGGGATTGAGTTGCTCAAGGCATTCATGCATGTTGATCATTATTCTGACCGCCACTTGGCGTGGATGATTGGCTTGCACGTCACCTTTGTCGTCTCTGGTCTTGCCTATGCCCTGATGGATCGTCTGGGTAGTGGTGGCAGCAGTAACCACTAAGGAAGCGCTGAATAAGGCCGTGAGCGGGATGGGATGCATGGCGATGGATGCGCCATGACCGAGACATATCCATGCGATCGGCACGGGAGAGCGCACCGCGCAATGCCGCAAACCGGTCGCGCAAACTTATTTCAGTCTTTCCCTAAGTTGCAAGGCATGCCTATGCCACCTGCCCCAGATTCGGGGCGGGTTTTTTTGTGGCTTATGTGACTTGATCCTAGCCGTGGGTTACGTGGCTATTGAGCAGCTCAGAGGCTTGATGGCCGGATAGTGCCAAAAGCCCCAAGGCCTTCTGGGGCACACACCGCAAAAGGGCCCTTGACCGAGGTAAGAAACCCACCACGCCCATGACCCATGCGTGACAAGACATGCCCCACAAAAATCAAGCCGGCTTTTCAACCCCTGCCATCCCGCTCAAGCGGGCCTTCAAGTTCTCCAGCATATACAACAACGCTGGAACAAAGAACAGCACAAGCAGGGTGGCAAACCCTAGACCAAAAGCAATGGAAGTTGCCATCGGAATCAAAAATTGAGCTTGCAGAGAGGTCTCAAACAAAAGCGGAGTGAGACCACCAATGGTGGTGAGTGAAGTGAGCAGTACCGCACGCAAACGGCCACAGGCGGCTTCAATCAGAGCGTCGTGCAGGTCCATACCCTTGGCCCTCAGTTCACTGTAAAGACTCACCAGAATAATCGCATTGTTGACCACAATGCCAGAAAGACCAAACAGGCCAAACATGGAAAGAATCGTCAGATCAATGCCCATCACCCAATGACCAAAAATGGCCCCAGCAAGACCCAGCGGAATCGCCGTCATAACCACCAGCGGCCAGCCCCAGGAACCAAACACCCAGACCAGGATCAAATAGATCAAAGCAAGGCCAAGAATCACCCCATTGCGCATGTCAGCCAAAGTCTCACGCTGGTCGGCAGCGCGACCTTCGAAGCTGTATTCAATACCGTAACGCTCAGCAAGCCGTGGCAGAACCTCCTTTTTCAGCTCGGCAATGACCGCGTTGGCATTGTTCTGATGCTTGTTCACCTCAGCGGAGACCTCGACCGCAAGCCTCCCCTCAGCATGACGCAAAGCCTCAAAGCCGCGCCGCGATTCCCAAGTGGCAACAGCAGCAAGCGGAACGAATTCTCCAGCATGAGGACCACTGGGAAGACGGATACTCATGCGCTCCAGCACGTCCAAATGCTCGCGCTCATCACGCGGCAGCAACACCCGCACCTCCAGCTCGTCTTGACCAACCTGCACCAGCTGCGCCAAATAACCCTCAAAAGCGGCACGTAGCTGACGGCCAAGGGCTTCGGTGGTCAGCCCCAGCGCCTCTCCAGCAGGAGTGAGACGGTAAACGAGCTGTTCACGGCCAAAAGGCATGTCATCCACAGTGTCGGTCACACCAGGAATGGCCTTGAGCGTCTCCGCAAGTTCCAGTGCAGCATCCTTCAGCCGGTGGGCATCATCGCCGCTCAGCCGAATGGTCAAATCACGCCCCGGCGGACCGGATTGGCGTGAAGTGAGAGTCAGGCTTTCAAGCCCCGCAGGGAGACGGACGTTCTCACGCCAGGCGTTGAGAAAGGTTTCATTACGCACCTGGCGCTGCTCAGAAGGGACCATCTCAACGATCATCGAGCCGAGTTGATCACCCATCGCCGAGACCCCCGTGCCTGCCACCGCCACCGTACTGCCCAGCCGGGTCACAGCAGTCTGCACCAGCTCGCCGCCAAGTTGTTGCTCGGTCTCCCGCAGACTACGCTCCAACTCGCGCAGGAAAGCTTCGGTCTGCGCCCGCGGCGTGCCCGCCACGAAGGTCACATTGGCATAGAGCACTTGCGACTCCGGGGCAGGAAAGAAAACAAACGGGATGCGCCCACCAACCAGCAGGCCGATGGCAAGGATCACCGCACCCAAGGTGAGGGCAACAGTGCTGCCACGTCGCTCAAGCGCCAGCCTCACCAGTGGGCGGAAACGTCGCTCACGGAAACGTTCAAAAGCCAGATCCAAGCGCTCACGCAGGCGCGACGTCTTCCGCCCAGCTTCGTGGGCAAAGGCTGTCTTCAAATGGGCAGGCAGGATCAAAAAGCTCTCCAGCAGCGAGGCCATGATGACCATAATCATCACGAAGGGGATGTCGAAGAGGATATTGCCAATCACCCCGCCAACCAGCATCAGCGGCAAAAAGGCAGCCACGGTGGTCAGCGAGGAAGCAGTGACGGGCCAGAACATGCGCCTCGCTCCACTAAGAGCGGCTTGTTCAGGGGATTCACCCATCTTGCGGTGAGTGTCCGCGTCCTCGCCAACCACAATGGCATCGTCAACAATGATGCCGAGCGCCATGATGAGCGCGAATAGACTGATCATGTTGATGGTGCCACCGAACAACATCAGCAGCGCCAGGGTGGCAAGAAAAGCGGTCGGAATGCCAACACCCACCCAGAACGCAACCCGGCCAGGCAGGAACAGATAGAGAATGGCAATAACCAGCAACAGACCAGAAAGACCATTACTAATCAACAGCTGGATGCGGTCACGGATCAGCTCCCACTGCTGGTCGTAAACCTCGAGCTTGATGCTAGGCGGCAGGGTGGGACGAGTGGCCTTGAGCCAATCCTCAAGGATGCGTGCGGCCTTGAGCGAATGCCCGGACTCGGCCCGCTGCAACAGCAGCTCGACCACGGCCTCGCCATCTTCCGAAAGTTCCAGGCTGGCCGGGCGGGCCTCACGTTGGATGGTGGCCACGTCTCCAAGCCGTACCAAACCACCCTCATTACTGACGATCGGCAGCTCCTCGAAGGCGAGCGCGTCACGACGCTGCTCCAAGCCACGTACCTCGCGCGCTCCATCCTGATCGCCAACGATGCCCGCCGGTACATCACGGGCGAGTTGATTGATGCGATCGCCCACATCCACCAGCGACAAGCCGAGCGTTTCCAGTGCCGCTGTGGGGATCTCGATGGCGATGCGCTCCTCCGGCAGGCCGGTGATGTCCACCCGGTCGATACCCCGCGCCAGCAGCTCGCGCTCGAACTGGTGCACCCAGGGGCGGAGATCCTCCACACTCGGGCCGCGCACCAGCAAGCGGGCAATGGGCTCATAACGGGAAACGCGGCTGATCTGCGGCGCTTCCGCATCCTTGGGCAAGTTGCGGAATTCGGCCACCCGTTGGCGTACCTGGTCAAGGGCAAGCAAGGGGTCGGTACCTTCCACAAGCTCCAGGGTGATGCTGGATAGGCCTTGGGCCGAGGTAGAGGTTAGCTTCTTGAGGCCGTCCACAGTCTTGAGCCGCTCTTCGAGCGGGGTGGTGATGCCATTCTCGACATCCTCCGCGGAAGCCCCCGTCCACACCACACGCACGCTGATCACGTCCAGCGCAAAGGTGGGAAAAAACTGCACGTTCATCCGGTTGATCGCAAGCAATCCCACCAGAAAGGCGATCAACATCATCACATTGGCCGCCACTTTGTGGCGGACGAAGACACCAAGGACACCGTTCATGATGCGCGCTGGATGAGACTGACGGCCAACCCATCAATGGCGTGCGGCAGATGGGTGGTCATCACCACATCCCCGGCTCGGAGCTCCTCGGCATGCACCAAGACACGCACCTCACCGTTGATGCGCAGCTCACCAAGGCGTTCAACAGTCACACCCTTGATGCGCCCATCCTTGACCAAATAAATGCGATCACCGCCATGCAGGGCGGAGAAGGGTAGGGCCACGGCATCGGAGACCGGCGGGCGTTCAAGCTGGGCATGGATAAACGCACCCATCGGTACATCGCCTGGATCGTCCAGCCTGAGCAAGGCGTCCACCCCGCGCGCGTCAGCCTCACCAGACAGACGCTCAAGACGTGCGCGTAAGGACTTGCCACCGAAATCGGCAGTGGCGATCAATTCCTCGCCACGTTGGAGCGCTGCACGAAGCTCTTCCGACAAGTGGGCCGGAACCTTGGCCCGCAGATAAATGACATCCGCTGGGTAGAGGGTCAGCAGGGTTTGGTTGGGCTGCACTTGGTCACCGGCAGCGACCTCGACTTTGCCGATGCGGGCGGCGAAAGGAGCAGTGATCTCGCCGCGGGCGACATCGCGCTCGGCTTCGGCCAGCTTCGACTGCAGCTGGGCGAGGCGGGCGGGATGCTCGGCGATGGCTTGTTCGCGATGAGTAACAGCCAATTGGGCACGCGAGAGCTGCTCACGCGCCTGATCGGTACTGGCTTGGGAGCCGAGCTTCTGGGCCTGGATCAGCTCGGCACGGCGAAGCGCTGCTTGAGCCAATTCAAGCAGCTGCCGCTCTTGATCCAGCGCGGCTTGGTCACTCTTGTAGCGTAGCTTCTCGCGCTCCACGTCGGCGCGGGCTTGGATCAGGCGCGGCTTGAGGTCGCGCGGGTCGATGCGGGCCAGCACTTGACCGGCGCGTACCCGCTCGCCATCACGCACCAACACCTCGAGCACGCGGCCGCTGACCGGACTTGCTGCGCGCACGCGGTCAGGTGCCTCCGCGCGACCATAAAGAGTAAGAGTAGGACGCAGGCTCGTGGGCTGGATGGTCTGGGCGTCGATATACCATACGCGCTCCTGCACCGTAATGGCGGGAGGAGAAGGGCGTGTTGCCTTGAGCAGCATGAAGCCGCCGATGGCCAAGGCAAGGATGGCGAAAGGCAGGAGGCGTTTCATCGAATGCCTGAGTCTGTATGTCGACTTAAGTCCACAGCATACACCGCATACAGCACGGTATGCAAAGCGCAATGTTCCTTGTGTTCCAGGGGCGGGCGGCGAGGTACGGCGCAACGCCACGATCGCACGCGGATGGCAGAAGCGGATGACGCATCCTCTACCAGGCTTCGCCTAGCCGTTCAAAGACGAGCTTCGCCCATGCTGCGCCACACCCCAAGACCCAGGCCTCCAACAGGAAACAACCAACTCCAGGTACGCACCCTATCCGCGCACGGCTGTTTGTATCTCCTTGAAAACAAAGGCCCGAGTTTTCCCGGGCCTTGATCATGTCCTAAGCCTGATCTGTCGTCAGGCGCGCATGTCGTCGAAGAATTTCTTCACCCGGTCTAGCCAGGACCGCTCCTGCGGGCGGTGGTGGTCACTGCGGAGCGACTCGTCGAACCGCCTCAGCAGGTCTTTTTGTGCATCGGTCAGGTTGACCGGGGTCTCGACGTTCACCTTGCAGATCAGGTCACCCGGCGCACCACCGCGAACGGGCGGCACGCCCTTGCCGCGCAGACGAAAGAGCTTGCCACTCTGCGTCTCGGGCGGGATTTTCAGGCGGGCACGGCCACCAAGGGTGGGCACCTCCACCTCACCGCCGAGAGCGGCAGTGGCGAAGCTGATCGGCACTTCACAGTATAGGTCGGCGTCCTGGCGCACGAAGATCGGGTGCGGTTTGACGTGAATGACCACGAACAAATCGCCCGCCGGGCCACCATGGTCGCCCGGTTCACCCTCACCACCAAGGCGGATGCGGTCGCCCGTGTCCACCCCAGGCGGGATCTTCACCGACAGGGTCTTGTGTGTCTGCACACGGCCCTGACCACGGCATTCTGGGCACGGCTCCTCGATGATCTCGCCACGCCCGCGGCAGGTCGGGCAGGTTTGCTGCACAGTGAAGATGCCTTGCTGGATGCGCACCGCCCCCGCACCGCCACAGGTAGGGCAGGTCTTGGGCTTGGTGCCCCTCTTCGCACCGCTGCCACCACAGGCCTGGCAGGGCTCGGTGGTGGGGACGCGGATCTTGACCGTGGTGCCCGCCACTGCCTCCTCAAGACTGATCTCAAGATTGTATTGCAGGTCAGCGCCGCGGTAGGGGCGGGTGCCGCCGCGGCCACGGCTGCCACCAAAGATGTCGGAGAAAATGTCGGAGAAGATGTCGGAGAAACCCGCCTCACCGAATCCGCCACCATAGCCTGGTCTCGCGCCCCCACCCACGCCAGCCTCGAAGGCCGCATGGCCAAACTGGTCATAGGCCGCACGCTTTGATGCGTCGGAGAGAATCTCGTAGGCCTCCTTGGCTTCCTTGAACTTGGCCTCAGCGTCTTTGTCGCCCGGGTTGCGGTCCGGATGGTATTTCATCGCCAGGCGACGATAGGCCTTCTTGATCTCATCCTCGCTAGCGTTCTTCGTCACGCCGAGGATTTCATAAAGGTCTTTCTTGGCCATGATGTTTCCTGAACAATGAGGCCACAGAGCCCACAGAGCAAACCCCTCTGTGTTCCCTGTGGCCCGTCAAGGGGAGATTGCCTTACTTGCCGTCTTTGATTTCCTCGAACTCAGCATCAACCACGTCGTCAGCAGCCTTGCCAGCACTACTGCTCTGCTGCGCACCTGACTGAGCTGCGGAACCCCTCGCATAGGCCTTCTCGGCCATGACAGCAGAGGCCTTGGCGAGTGCCTCGGTCTTGGCCTTGATGACGGCCGTGTTATCGCCCTTCATGGCGTCCTTGAGCGCGGCAATCGCATCCTCAACGGCCTTTTTCTCGGCTGCATCCACTTTGTCACCAAGCTCCTTGATGGACTTCTCGCTGGTGTGGATGAGACTGTCCGCGTGGTTACGCGCCTCCACCAGCTCACGCAGCTTGCGGTCCTCCTCGCGGTGCGCCTCGGCGTCCCGTACCATGCGCTGGATCTCTTCCTCGCTCAGGCCGCTGGAGGCAGTGATGCGAATGGACTGCTCCTTGCCGGTGGCCTTGTCCTTGGCGGATACATGCAGGATGCCGTTGGCGTCGATGTCGAACGTGACCTCGATCTGCGGCACGCCGCGCGGCGCCGGCGGGATGTCGGTCAGATCGAAGCGGCCAAGGGATTTGTTGTCCTTGGCCATTTCACGCTCACCCTGCAACACATGCACGGTGACAGCAGTCTGGTTGTCTTCGGCGGTGGAGAAAATCTGGCTTGCCCTGGTCGGAATGGTGGTGTTCTTCTCGATCAGTTTGGTCATGACCCCACCCAGGGTTTCGATACCCAGCGAGAGCGGGGTAACATCAAGCAACAGCACATCCTTGCGCTCGCCAGTCAGCACCCCCGCCTGCACGGCTGCACCCAGGGCGACCGCCTCGTCCGGGTTGACGTCCTTGCGTGGCTCCTTGCCAAAGAAGGCTTTCACCGCCTCGCGCACCTTGGGCATACGGGTCTGACCACCGACCAGGATCACTTCGTCGATTTGAGAAGCAGACAGGCCCGCGTCCTTGAGTGCGATTTTACAGGGCTCAATGGTGCGCTGAATCAGGTCGTCCACCAGGGCCTCGAGCTTGGCACGAGTGATCTTGATGTTCAGGTGCTTCGGTCCTGTGGCATCAGCGGTGATGTACGGCAGGTTGACGTCGGTCTGCTCGGTAGAAGAGAGCTCGATCTTCGCCTTCTCGGCCGCTTCCTTCAGGCGCTGCATGGCCAGCGGGTCGTTCCGCAGGTCAATACCCTGCTCTTTTTTGAATTCATCGACCAAGAAGTCGATCAGACGGTTGTCGAAGTCCTCCCCACCGAGGAAGGTGTCACCGTTGGTGGATAGCACCTCGAACTGCTTCTCGCCGTCAATGTCGGCAATTTCAATGATGGAGATGTCGAAGGTGCCACCACCGAGGTCATACACGGCGATCTTCATGTCCTTGGACTGGGTCTTGTCCAGACCGTAGGCCAATGCGGCCGCCGTCGGCTCGTTGATGATACGCTTGACCTCCAGCCCGGCGATACGGCCAGCATCCTTGGTAGCCTGACGCTGACTGTCGTTGAAATAAGCCGGAACGGTGATGACCGCTTCGGTCACCGGCTCACCAAGATAGGCCTCTGCGTCCTTTTTGATTTTCATCAGCACGCGCGCAGAGATCTCGGGCGGGGCCATCTTCTTGCCATTGACCTCAACCCAGGCATCACCATTGTCGGCCTTGACGATCTTGTAGGGCATCAGCTTGATGTCCTTCTGCACCGCCTCTTCATCGAAACGGCGACCAATCAGGCGCTTGACGGCATAGAGGGTATTCTTTGGGTTGGTGATCGCCTGGCGCTTGGCCGGCTGACCGACGAGAACCTCACCGTCTTTGGTGAATGCAACCACCGACGGAGTAGTGCGTGCACCCTCCGAGTTCTCGATAACCTTGGGTTGGCCCGCTTCCATGATGGCGACGCAGGAGTTGGTAGTGCCGAGGTCAATGCCAATGATCTTGCCCATGTTGAGGTGCTCCTTAAACTGAATGCGTTGATTTTGGTTTTGCCATAGCGACAAAAGGCCGTCGCGGCAGGTCTATTCGATTGGTTTGATCGATGGTGGGGGTGCTTACCGTCATTTCAAGGCTGCGTCACTGCGAAACGATCACCAGCGCTGGGCGCAGCACCCGATCATGGAGCCGGTAGCCCTTCTGCAGCACCCGAATGACACGGTTGGGCTCACCCTCGGATGGCTCCATGGCAATCGCTTGATGCAGCTCCGGATTGAAAGGTTCGCCCATAGGGTCGATCGGCTTCACGCCAAAGCGCTCCAGGGTTTGGAAGAACTGGTTGTGCATCATCTCGGTACCCTGTTGCAGCGGGGCGATCTCGGTGGCCTCCCGACAGGCCTTGAGGCCAAGGTCGAGACTGTCGGCCACACCAAGCAAGGACTCGACGAACCTCTCCAAGGCATATTTGCGCGCGTTGTCGATGTCGCGCTCGGTACGCTTGCGCAGGTTCTCCATCTCGGCGCGCAGACGCAGCACCTCGTTCCAGTGTTCGTCGGCCTTGTTGCGCGCATCCTCGAGCAGGGCATGAATGGAGTCGTCCGGGAGCAGTTCGGTGGCCTGCTCGACTTGGGGGGATTCCGGGGTGGATGGGGTATCCTGACTCACGCAGTGTCTCCTGATGCAGGTAAGTATTGATTATGGATATTGGGGCTTACTCTTCGTCTTCAAGACTGTGATTCAAGGCCGCACCCAGCAAGCGGGCGGTGACATCCACCAGCGGGATCACCCGATCATAAGGCATGCGGGTGGGACCGATGACGCCAAGGTAGCCAACCACCCGACTCTGCTCGTGATAGGGGGCGGCAATCAGGCTGCAGCCTTCCAGAAGAGGATCATAGCCGGACTCGCCACCGATGAAGATTTGCACGCCCTCCGCACGCTCGGACTGGTCCAGCAGGTGGAGAATGTCGCGCTTGGTCTCAAACGCCTCGAACAAGCGTTTCATGCGCGCAAGATTGCCCATATCCTCCAGCCCGACCAGATTGGCCTGGCCGCTGATGACGAGATCAGGCTCCGGGGTGGCAGCCTCAAGGGCCTTTTTGGTGAGCTGGATCACCTCGAGCATGAGGGCGTTGAGGTCGTTGCGCACCCTCTCCATGTCGGTCAGCAGAGCCTCACGCACCCGGGCGGTCTCCTGGCCCGCCAGCTGCTCGGAGAGCAGGGCACTGTACTTGCGCAGCTCGCTGCTGGAATACTCCCGCTCGACCGGCAGCACCCGGTTTTGCACCTCACCGTCGTCCATCACCAAAATCGCCAGGACCCGTCGGCCTGAGAGCGGGATGAATTCAATCTGGCTCAGGCGCGCATGCTCACGGCGAGGCAGGGTCACCAGTCCGGCAAAACGGGTCAGCTGGGAGAGCATCTGCGAGGCCGTTTCGATCAGCTGTTGGCGCGAGCTGCTGGCCTGGCGCAGCTCGCTGCTAAGAAGGTCCACCTGGCACTCATCTAGACTGCGTACAGTCATCAGGTGATTGATGAACAGGCGGTAGCCTTGAATGGTCGGCACTCGCCCGGCAGAGGTATGCGGTGCATGGATCAATCCCATCGCCTCCAGATCCGCCATCACGTTGCGGATGGTGGCCGGACTGAGAGAAAAAGGAGTAGTCTGCGACAGGGTGCGTGAGCCCACAGGCACGCCTTTGCTGATGTAATGCTCAACCAGGGCCTTCAGCAACTTCAGGGCGCGTTCATTGAGAGGAGGCAGGCTCATATGACGCAGAGAATTGGCACTCATAGCTTAAGAGTGCTAAAGCTTGCCCTGCCAAGCTGAGGAGTGTCAAGGCAGGTGATGGATGCCGATCTTGCGGCAAAACTCGGTGCGTTCGTCGCCTCCGGTCACTTCGCCGCACTGGATCGGCTATAGCAGAACTGCCCGAGCATCTCGCCGACTTGCAGCATGTGCACGGGCTGGGTGCCTGTCTGTGCACTGCCAGCGAGGCGCGTTCCGCAGCGGAGTTGGATCTCGACGGTGTTTTCCAGGCGCAGCGGGGATGGATCAAGGCTTGCGAAGTGGTCAACACCCTGGCGCTCGAGGCTTTACCCCGGGGCCTGGCCAGGACTTGAAGCCAGTGGCCGGTCCAGGTTGGCAATCATGAGTAGTAAAACGATTCCAGAGATGGGAGCTTGCACATGAATCGACATGAGGTGTCCGTGCTGTTCGTCTGCATGGGCAATATCTGCCGTTCGCCGACGGCCGAAGGCGTGTTCACACGCAAGGTGACCGAGGCCGGTTTGAGTGGTCGCATTCGCATCGATTCGGCCGGGACACATGCCTATCACATCGGCAATCCGCCGGACCCGCGCGCCATACATGCCGCACAGCAGCGAGGCTATGATCTATCGGCCCTGCGTGCGCGCAAGGTCGAGGTGGCGGACTTCGCCCGCTTTGACTACGTGCTGGCGATGGACGCGGCCAACCTGGCCATCCTCGAGCGGCTGATGCCGGTTGGGAGTTCGGCTCGCGTGGGGCTGTTCATGGAGTTTGCCCCCGAGTACGGCATCCGCGAAGTTCCCGATCCCTATTACGGCGGGCCCGCAGGGTTCGAACAGGTGCTCGACATGGTTGAGGCGGCTGCCGAGGGACTGCTCGCCTCAATTCGCAGGGAGTGCGGCTGGGACTGACCGCGTCCCGATCCCTTGGGAAGCGCTGATGCATTCAGCATTGCCCTGGGGCATCGACGGCCGAAGCCCCTGCGGATACGGCCTTCGACAGCCCAACGGTTCGGTCAATCCAGGAGCGAAAAGCACACATGAAAAAGGGCGGGGCATGATCCCCGCCCTGTGTTGAAGGGCTGATGGCGCTGGAGGCGACGTCTTCCCGATCAGCCACGTGGGGGTTCCTGTCCGCCTTGCGCTGAGGCCTCAGGTTTGCCAGCTTGCGTGGCCATGTCGGTCGTGGTCGCTTTTTCGCCTTCGGCAGCGGTGCCCGTGTCGCCCGCGAATTCGAGCCCGGAGTCGCCTTCTTCGCGCGGACGGCGGGGTCGGCGGCGGCGCGGGCGGCGGGCACGGGGCTCGTCGGCCGCAGCTTCGGCCCCTTCCTCGCCGGTCTCTTCAGCCGGGCTCGGGGCTGGCTTTTCCGTCTCGAGCCTTGTCTCGGTCAAGACGTCGGCGGAGGCTTCCGCCTTGGCGAGGAGAGCCTCGCGTTCGTCCACCCGCGCGGCGCCAGGTTGTCTGCGCTCGACGGTTGCGATCTCGGGGGCGATGGGTTCAGTGACCGGCAGCGGAGTGGCCTCGATGGGCGGGGAGGAGGGCGCGACTTTGGGCGTGCTGCTGACCACGCGGTCGCTGGACTCCAGGCGTACAGCCGCATTGGGGGGCAGTTGCTCGGCAATGCTGGTCTTCGCGCTAATATCGATGATCGGTTGCATCGGCGCGGCCAGGGGGGCGACCAGCTGCTGAGCGATCAGCCCCTCGTCCTCACGCTTAGGGTCGGTCTCAAGTTCCTCGCGACGCGGACGCGGGCGTTCGGGGCGCGCCTCGCGCGGGGGGATACTGCCACGCGGCACCGGGGCGAGGGCCGGCTTGGGCTGGGGCGAACGTGCACCAGCCTCGCCACGACCGTTCTTGCGGGCGCTGCGCTCGCGTGGCTCTTCATGGGGCTCGGGCACTACCCGTTCCTCGCGTGCCTTGGGCTGGGCCGGTGCAGTCTGTACGGCCGGGCGTTGGGCCGGGGGCTGTTCGCCGAACAGGAAACCCCAGATGCGCTTGAGAAAGCCAGCTTCGGGCACAGGAGGCTGGGCCTTGTCGTCGACAGGCTCGGCGTGCGACCTTTCGACTGGGACGCGAGGCGGTCTCGAGGACGTGGCTGGCGCCTCAACAGGTGCAGGGGTGGATGCCGGCATCGGGGCCGGGGTCGGCGGCGCCATCATCCTGATCGCAGGTTGGCTTGGTGTCTCACCCATGGCGGACGGACGCGGAGGCTCCCAGGCGATTTCCTGGCGGGCCTCGACCAGCTCGTGCGAGCGGGCGCTTTGGGCCTCCAAATCGGACCGACGGATGCGTTCGAGGCGATAGTTCGGGGTCTCGAGGTTGGGATTCGGGATCAGGATGATTTGAAGGCGGTATTCCTGCTCGATGCGACCGATCACATCACGCTTCTCGTTCAACAGATAGGTTGCGACCGCGAGCGGGAGTTGGGCGATGATGCGGCCAGTGTTCTCCTTGAGGGCCTCCTCCTGGATCAGGCGCAGGATGGACAGCGCGAGCGACTCGGTGCTGCGGATGGTACCCTGGCCGTGACAGCGCGGACAGACGTGCTGGGTGGATTCCTCCAGCGATGGACGTAGGCGCTGGCGCGACATCTCCAAAAGGCCGAAGCGCGAGATGCGGCCAAGCTGGATGCGGGCGCGGTCCATCTTCAGCGCGTCACGCAGGCGGTTTTCCACCTCGCGCTGGTGCTTGGAGGGCGCCATGTCGATGAAGTCGATGACGATCAGGCCGCCGAGGTCGCGCAGACGCAGCTGGCGGGCGATCTCCTCGGCCGCCTCCAGATTGGTGTTCAGCGCGGTTTGCTCGATGTCCTCACCCTTGGTGGCGCGCGCGGAGTTGATGTCGATTGCGGTCAGGGCCTCGCATTGGTCGAACACCAGTTCGCCTCCAGAGGGTAAGGTGACCGTGCGCTGATAGGCGGATTCGATCTGGCTTTCGATCTGGAAGCGGGTGAACAGCGGCACGCGCTCCTGGTACAGCTTCAGGCGCTTGAGGTTCTTCGGCATGACCTGCTGGATGAACTCGGTGGCCTGCTGGAAGGTCGGTTCATGGTCGATCAGGATCTCGCCGATGTCATCGCGCAGGTGATCGCGCAGGGCGCGGATCAAAAGATTGCTCTCCTGGTAGATCAGTACCGGGGCGGTGCGCTCGGTGGCGGCCTCCTCGATTGCGCGCCAGACGCTGAGCAGATAGTCGAGGTCCCACTGCAACTCTTCCGGACTGCGGCCTACGCCGGCAGTGCGGATGATGATGCTCATGCCTTCCGGCACGTTGAGGGAGGCCATGACCTCCTTGAGCTCCGCGCGGTCTTCGCCCTCGATGCGGCGCGATACGCCACCGGCGCGCGGGTTGTTGGGCATGAGCACCAGGTAGCGCCCGGCCAGGCTGATGAAGGTGGTCAGCGCCGCCCCCTTCTGCCCGCGCTCCTCCTTGTCGATCTGCACGATCAATTCCTGTCCAACCGACAGGGCCTCCTTGATGATTGGACGCCCCTTCTCGTCGACGGCCTCAGGCTTGAAGTAGTTGCGGGCGATTTCCTTGAACGGCAAAAAGCCGTGACGCTCGGCCCCGTAATTGACGAAAACGGCCTCAAGGCTCGGTTCGATACGGGTGATGATCGCCTTGTAGATGTTGGACTTCTTCTGTTCCCGGGAGGGGGTTTCGATGTCGATGTCGTAGAGTTTCTGGCCATCCACCAGGGCAACGCGCAGTTCCTCCGGGTGGGTGGCATTGATAAGCATGCGTTTCATGCAGGAATTCTCGGCAGTGGCTGGACACCAAGGCCAGGGCTCGCCGCACACCCTCCCCCGTGCAAGCGCGAAGATTGGAACGATTGGTTGGAAACCCATCGGGAGTCGCCCTCAGGGATGCCCACGGGGGGGCAACCAAGGATGATCGGTATCCGCGTCGGTCGGAAGGTTGGGCGGACTGGCCGCCGGGTGCAGAAGACCTGGGCGCCTGGCGGAGCAGGCGTTCCAGAATCTGCCGTGCGCCCGGTAGGCGCCTCGCGAAGAGGGGGGCGATCAGGCAGGCAAGGGCAAGGCGTCCAAGGATGATCATGAGTCGTTCATTGACCCTCCGCCTGCGGCGGTTGCGGCCCGGGTTGGGGCCGTCTCCCTGCAGCCATGTGGCGATGGCGAAACGACGGCGCTCACCTGGTTCGAAACGGGCGGGCAGGCGCAGCGGGCAAGGTGAGCTCGTGCGGATGCGCGGATCCGGTTCTGCCGAAGGCCTCGTGTCGTCATCTTCCCACGCCCTGCGGCGCTGCTGGGAGAGAAGATCGAGTTCGTTCGAGCCGCACGCTCATGCGTGCAGGCCACCGAATATAGCAATATCGTTACAGTCCGGCAATTTGACCTTCGGCCCACGATCGAACAGAGATCGACCATCCCCGTCGGCCCCCGTGGGCTGGTTTCGCCAGATTCGCGTAGCGCCTCTCGGCGATCCCCAAGGCGTTCCTGACACATCGGGGTGGCGGAGTGGATGAGGTATCATGAGAATTATGAATAAATCCCTCCCCCATGCCGAGTTTCAATCCTGCGAGGCACGCCTGGTCACGGTGGAGACCCACGAGGCTGGACAGCGGCTCGACAACTTCCTGTTCGCCCAGCTCAAGGGCGTGCCCAAAAGCCGGATCTACCGCATGCTGCGCACGGGGGAGGTGAGGGTGAACAAGGGGCGCGCCAAGCCCATGCAGCGTATCGTGGCGGGCGATGTCGTGCGCATTCCGCCGTTGCGTATGGCTGCGCGCGAAATCCCGGCCCTGCCGCCTAAGCAGGTGCAGGCCATGCACGATACCGTGCTGTACGAGGATGAGCACTTGCTGATCCTGAACAAGCCGCCGGGCCTGGCGGTGCACGGCGGCAGCGGTGTGCCCTATGGCCTGATCGAGCTGGCGCGGGCGGCGTGGCCGCAGCTGTCGGGGCTCGAACTGGCACACCGTCTGGATCGTGACACCAGCGGGTGTTTGGTGCTGGCCAAGCATCGCGAGGCCTTGCTCGGCGTGCACCGCCAGCTGGTGGAGAAGACCTCCCACAAGGCCTACCTCGCCCTACTCATGGGGACGTGGCGCGGAGGGGGACGCCGCATCGAAGTGCCGTTGTTGAAAAACGAGCTGCACGGGGGGGAGCGCGTGGTGCGGGTGGATGCACGCGGCAAGCAGGCACTCAGCATGTTCGAACCCATCGAGCGCTTCGCTTGGCTTGCAACCTTGGCGCAGGTGAGGATCGAAACCGGTCGTACCCACCAGATCCGCGTGCACGCCCAGCACATGGGCCATCCGCTGGCAGGCGACGCCAAATATGGCGACGAGGATTTCAACCGCCAGATGAAAGCCTTGGGGCTCGCGCGCATGTTCCTCCACGCTGAGCAGCTGGAGTTTCTGCACCCCGTCACCGAATGCACCCTGCGCGTCAGTGCGCCGCTGCCGGACGATTTGGTGCTCGTACTCGAGCGATTGCGTGCAGAGGTGCTCGGAGGACGAACCCCATGATCAGCGAGCTCAAGCTGGTGGTGTTCGACTGGGACGGAACTCTGATGGACTCCACTGATCGAATCGTCATCAGCTTCCGCAGCGCGATGCGCGAGGTTGGTCTGCCCCTGCTTGACGAGGGGGTCATCCGTTCGATCATCGGCCTGGGGCTGCCGGAGGCGGTTGCCGCGCTCTACCCTAAGGCCGATACACTTGCGCGCCAGCGCTTGGCCATGGCCTACAGCCAGCATTACCTCGGTTTGGATCCGACCCCGATCCGGCCGTACGCGGGCGCTGAAGACCTGCTTGCTGAGTTGGCCGACCGCGGTTTCTGGCTTGCCGTGGCGACCGGCAAGAGCAGGCGGGGTTTGGACAAGGTGCTGGCTGAAACGGGCTTCGGGCGCTATTTCTTCGCCACCCGCTGTGCCGAGGAGACGGCCTCCAAGCCCAACCCGCTGATGCTGCGCGAACTGATGTTCGAAGTCGGGGCCGATCCTGCGGAGACGCTCATGGTAGGCGATACCTGGTTCGACCTCGAGATGGCACGCCAAGCCCGCGTTCCCGCCGTGGGGCTCACGCATGGTGCTCATGGCCGCGCGCGGCTCGAGTCTTGTGCCCCCGTGGCCATCTTCGATGACCTGTCTGGGCTCGGGGGCTGGTTTCGGAACATCAACCTCATCGAGGATGTGCGTGAATGAACGACCAAAACTCCAAGACGGCTGCCATGGACGATCCGCTCTGGCAGCGGGATTTGATCATCCGTCTGGCCGAGGCGAGCCTGACCGAGCAACGTCGGGCACGGCGCTGGGGTATTTTCTTCAAGCTGCTCGGCTTTGCCTATCTGTTTTTCCTTTTGGTGATCATGTTTCGCGGAGGAGGGTCCGCCGAGGAGCGTCTGCTCACCCAGCCACACACCGCCCTGGTCACCCTGGAGGGACCGATCATGGAAGGCGCACCCGGTGGGGCGGAGACCGTCATCAAGGGCCTGCGCAAGGCCTTTGAGGACAAGCACGCCCAAGGGGTGGTGTTGCGCATCAATAGTCCGGGAGGCAGCCCCGTTCAAGCAGGCTATATCTATGATGAGATCCGCCGTTTGCGCGCAAAGCACCCGGATAAGCCGTTATATGCCGTGATTGCCGACATCGGTGCCTCGGGCGGGTATTACGTGGCGGCGGCGGCCGATGCGATCTATGCCGATAAAGCGAGCATCGTAGGCTCCATTGGTGTGCGCATGGATGGCTTCGGCGTGGTCGAGGCGATGAAAAAACTCGGCATCGAGCACCGTGAACTGACTGCGGGGGAACACAAGGCGTTGATGAGTCCGTTCAAGCCGGTGGACCCGGTGGAGAAGGCCCACATGGAGAGCTTGCTCAGTGAGGTGCATGCGCAATTCATCGAGATGGTGCGCAAGGGACGCGGCGAACGGTTGCAGGAAACTCCCGAGCTTTTTTCCGGCCTCGTATGGACGGGAGAGCAGGCCGTGCGGCATGGGCTGGTGGATGGTCTTGGCAGCGTCGATCAGGTGGCCCGCGAGATCATCAAGGCCGAAAAGGTGGTGGATATGACCCCGAAGGGGGATGTGTTCGAGCAACTCATCGACCGTCTCGGTGTGTCCATCTCGCTCGCGCTGATGCGGGCGCAAGCTGGGCTGTGGGGGTGATGATGTATGGGGTCGCGCTTGACGCCCGCCGAAGATATTGGTCTTGCGCCCGAAGAAGTGGATGAAGCGGTCCGGCCGCCGCCCATGTACCAGGTGGTCCTGCTGAACGACGACTTCACCCCGATGGAATTTGTCGTGGCGGTCCTCGAGCGAATCTTCCGCATGCCGCATGCGCGCGCCGTGCAGGTGATGTTGGACGTGCACCAGAGAGGACGCGGGGTGTGCGGGGTATATACCCGTGAGGTCGCCGAGACCAAGGTGTCACTGGTGCTTGAGCTTGCGCGCGACAACGATCATCCGCTGCAGTGTGTGGCGGAGCCCATCGGCGGGTGATGGGAGAGGGTGTCTGCTTTCCGTGTGCTACCCATGAGGTGAGCGGGTATAGGTCATTGCTGCAAGAGGCACGAGATCATGCTGAGCAAACCGCTTGAAGAGACCTTGAGTCAGGCCTTCCGTCTGGCGCGGGAGCGGCGTTATGAATATGTCACCCTCGAGGTGCTTTTGCGCATGCTGATCGAGGATGCCGAGGCTCGTCCGGTGCTGCTCGGCTGCGGTGTCAATCTGGAGCAGCTTGCATACGAACTGGAGCGCTTCCTGGACGAGACCATGCCGCGTCTGCCCGCGGGCGAGGAAGGCGAGGTGCAGGCCACCTTGAGCTTCCAGCGCGTTCTGCAGCGGGCGGTGGTGCAGGTGCAGGCGGCCGGCAAGCAGATGGTCAGCGGTGCCAACGTGCTGGTGGCCCTGTTCGCCGAGCAGGATTCGCATGCAGTATACCTGCTCAAGCGTCAGGGGGTGTCGCGCCTGGATGTGACCCAATACATCGCCCACGGCGGCGAGCGCGAGGCGGGGCGTGGCATCGAAGCGGAGGATGGCGAGGGACCGACACGCGAGGCTGGTACACACCTGGAGCAGTATGCGGTCAATCTGAATCAGATGGCGCGCGAGGGGCGCATTGATCCCCTCATTGGGCGTGCCGCCGAGTTGGAGCGGGTGGCGCAAGTGCTGTGTCGCCGCCGCAAGAACAACCCCCTGCTGGTGGGCGAGGCTGGGGTCGGCAAGACCGCCATCGTCGAAGGCTTGGCGCGCATGATCGTGCAGGGCGAGGCGCCTGAGGCCTTGGCCGAGAGCACCATCTACAGCCTCGATCTTGGCGCGCTGGTGGCCGGTAGCAAATACCGCGGCGATTTCGAAAAACGCCTCAAGGGCGTGTTGGCCGAGCTTGCGCGCAAGCCCGATGCGATCCTGTTCATCGACGAGATTCATACCATCATCGGTGCGGGTTCGGCCTCAGGTGGGGCGATGGACGCCTCCAACCTGATCAAGCCGGCGCTGGCCAAGGGGTTGCGTTGCATCGGCTCGACCACGCACCAGGAGTTCCGCCAGATCTTCGAGAAGGATGCGGCCCTCACCCGCCGCTTCCAGAAGATCGACGTACTGGAGCCTTCGAGCGAGGAGACGCTGGCCATCCTCAAGGGGCTGCGAGCCGGGTTCGAGGCCCACCATCGGGTCAGCTACACCGATGCGGCTCTGGAGGCGGCCGTGTACCTGTCCAAGCGCCACATCCATGATCGTCACCTGCCCGACAAGGCCATCGACGTGATCGACGAGGCAGGTGCGCGGGCGCGTCTGACCGGGAAGCGCGACGCGGTGATCGGCGAGGCCGAGATCGAGGACATCGTTGCACGTATGGCACGCATCCCGGCACAGCAGGTCTCCAGTACCGAACGCGATGTCCTGCGCAATCTCGAGCGTAACCTTCGTATGGTGGTCTACGGCCAGGATGCGGCGGTCGACCAGCTCGTCACCGCGATCAAGCTGGCCCGCTCCGGCCTGCGCTCGGCTGACAAGCCGATCGGTGCCTTCCTGTTTGCCGGCCCTACCGGCGTAGGTAAGACGGAGGTGGCGCGCCAGCTCGCGCGCCTCTTGGGTATTGGCCTGCTGCGTTTCGATATGTCCGAATACATGGAGCGGCACGCGGTATCGCGCTTGATCGGTGCCCCTCCGGGCTATGTCGGGCACGAGACCGGTGGCCTTTTGACCGAAGCGGTGCACAAGCAGCCGCACGCGGTCTTGCTCCTGGACGAGATCGAGAAGGCGCATCCTGACCTTTTCAATGTGCTGTTGCAAGTGATGGATCGCGGCAAGCTGACCGACGCGAGCGGTCGCGAGGTCGATTTTCGTCACGTGATTCTGATCATGACCAGCAACGCGGGCGCGCAGGAAGCCGCGCGCCCCTCGATCGGCTTCGCCCGCCAGGATCACAGCGGCGATGCGATGGAGGTGATCAAGCGCAGTTTCTCGCCCGAATTTCGCAACCGTCTGGACGCCATCATCCTGTTCAACCCGCTCTCCGAGCGTGACATCATCCAAGTGGTGGACAAACTGCTGCTTGAGCTCGAGCACCAGCTCGAGGAGAAGGGGGTGCATATGCTGGTGAGCGAGGCGGCCCGCCGCTGGCTGGCCGCCAAGGGTTACGACCCGCAGATGGGCGCGCGGCCGATGGCGCGGCTGATCCAGGAGCAGATCAAACGTCCGCTGGCCGAGGAGTTGCTTTTCGGGCAACTGGTGGGTGGGGGCGAGGTGCGTGTGGAATGCACGACCGACGGCAGCGGCCTGCGCATCATCGCTCAGGCTCGTCAGCAGGAATCGGCCGAGATATGAGCAACCGTGTTTTTCGGGGAAGGGGCGCCAAGCCCCAAGGAGCCGGATTACTTGGCGCGGAAGGAAATGCGCCCCTTGGTCAGGTCGTAGGGTGTCAGTTGGACGGTCACACGGTCGCCGGTCAGGATGCGGATATAGTTTTTGCGCATACGGCCGGAGATGTGGCAGGTCACGATGTGGCCGTTGTCCAGTTGGACACGGAACATGGTGTTGGGAAGGGTGTCGAGCACCGTGCCCTGCATCTCAATGTAGTCTTCTTTCGACATTCAATCATTCAGCGGTTGACAGGAAAGCGCGAATTATCTTGGATGACCCGTTTTGCTGCAAGGGCAGCCGCCCGTCCCCAAGGTCTGTGCTAGCATGCGCTTTTCGACCATCCGAGAGAATGAGCTTCCATGCGTGCATCCTTTGCCGCCGTCTTTCCAGGCCAGGGCTCGCAGTCCGTTGGCATGCTAAGTGGCTGGGCCGAGGGCCAGCCCATCATCCTGCAAACCTTTCGTGAGGCCTCCGATGTCTTGGGTTACGACCTGTGGCGCGTCGTTAGTGAAGGCCCGGACGCCGAACTGAACCGCACCGAGGTCACCCAGCCGGCCATGCTGGCCGCAGGGGTGGCCGCCTGGCGCGTCTGGCAAGCCGAGGGAGGCCCCATGCCGCTGTGCATGGCCGGTCATAGTCTGGGCGAATACACCGCCCTGGTCTGCGCCGGCAGCATCGATTTTGCCGACGGCGTGCGCTTGGTGGCCGAGCGCGGCCGACTGATGCAGACGGCGGTGCCCGCAGGGCAGGGAGCCATGGCCGCCGTGCTGGGGCTGGAGGATGACGTGGTGCGCGCCGTCTGCTTGGACGCAAGCCAGGGCACGGAGGAGGTGGTCGAGGCGGTCAACTTCAATAGCCCGGGCCAGGTGGTGATCGCCGGCAGTGCCGCCACCGTTGCGCGTGCCTCCGCGCTGCTCGTTGAGCGGGGGGCCAAGCGAGTCGTGCCACTGCCGGTGAGCGTGCCCTCGCACTCCTCACTGATGCGCGAGGCGGCCGAGAAGATGGCCAAGGTGCTGGAGTCGGTGGCGCTCCGTAGTCCCTCGATTCCCGTCCTGCACAACGTGGATGGCGCCGAGCACGCCGACCCCGCCGCTTTGCGCGCCGCCCTCATCCGCCAGCTGTATAGTCCAGTGCTGTGGGTCGACAGTGTGCGCGCCATGCAGGCGCGCGGCGCGAAGGCCCTGGTCGAATTCGGCCCGGGCAAGGTGTTGGTCGGCCTTGCCAAGCGCATCGAGCGCAACCTTTCCGCTTATTCGGTCTTCGATGCCGCCACGCTCGAGGCCGCCCTCACTGCCACCAAGGAGCTTGTCTGATGGAGCTTGCCAACGACATCGCCCTCGTCACCGGCGCCTCGCGCGGGATTGGCGAGGCCATCCTGCACACCCTCGCTGCGCGCGGTGCAACCGTGATTGGCACCGCCACGTCCGAGTCCGGTGCCGCGGCCATCGCCACCAAATTGGCCGCTCAGGGCTACAAGGGCACCGGCCTGATGTTGAACGTCACCGACCAGGCGAGCATCAATAGCGTGCTCGCGGCCATCGAAGAGCAATTCGGTGCGCCCACCATCCTGGTCAACAATGCCGGCATCACCCGTGACACCCTGCTGATGCGGATGAAGGACGAGGATTGGGACGCCATCATCCAGACCAACCTGACTTCCGTGTACCGCCTGTCCAAGGCCGTGCTGCGGGGCATGATGAAGGCGCGTCGCGGGCGCATCATCAGCATCGCCTCGGTGGTGGGGGTCATGGGCAACGCGGGGCAGACCAACTATGCCGCGGCCAAGGCCGGCATCATGGGGTTCTCCAAGTCGCTGGCGCGCGAGGTGGGCAGTCGTGGCATCACAGTCAATGTGGTGGCGCCGGGCTTTATTGACACCGACATGACCCGCGGTCTGGCGGATGAGCATAAGCAGGCCTTGCTCGGCCAGATTCCGATGGCGCGCCTCGGTCAGGCCGAGGAGATCGCCTACGCAGTAGCATTCCTGGCCTCGCCCATGGCCAGCTACATCACCGGTGAGACCCTGCACGTCAACGGCGGCATGTACATGGCGTAGGGCGGGGGCAGGAACAGCTTGCTTCGAAACATCGCCAAATCTGGCTTAAATCTTCGATGTTTCGATCGGTCAAGCCTCCACAGCGTTGGGCGTATCCAGCACGACCTTGCAGCGAGGAGAAGCGGAAGGCAAGCTGATACTGGAACGCACGGCAGGTCGGCAGTGCCGCCATGATCTGCCAAGCGCAAGCTTGAGTGCTTTCATGCGGCGCCATCGGGGCGTAGGATGTATGTGCCTGCGGCCAAGAATCTCCTGGCGTATGGCTTGGCCGCCCGAAGCGGCCCTACGGCTACCGAATGTGCAGCCTGTGGCGAGGAAGGCGCTGACCATGGCCTTGTGGGAGCGGCAAAACTGGCCTCGCTGAAGCAGGCATCCAGCCGAAAGCTACAAATGGGTGGCTTGGCGTAAGGTTGGAAGAACGGCGTCGTGAAGTGTCAACGGAAAGGCTGGAATGGTTCCAGCCTTTTCACTACAATCCGGCCGAGCCTTTGGCCGAATCCCCCATCGCAAATGAGGTTATCCGATGAGTAGCATTGAAGATCGCGTCAAGAAGATCGTGGTTGAACAGCTTGGCGTGAAGGAAGAAGACGTCACCGCCGATGCATCCTTCGTCGACGATCTGGGTGCCGACTCCCTCGACACCGTCGAGCTGGTCATGGCCCTCGAGGAAGAGTTCGAGTGTGAGATTCCGGACGAAGAGGCCGAGAAGATCACCACCGTTCAGCAGGCGGTGGACTACATCAAGGCCCACCAGGCTTAAGCGTACTTGTGCTGCTGCATGTGCCGCGATCGGGTAGCTGACCTGGCGCGGCATTCTTATTCCGGGCCCGGATTGTCCTCCGTGATATCGTGGCCTCTGTCCATACGGACCGGTGGTGTGGCGGTCCGATTTCTATGAAAAACACGCTTGATCCTCGGTTACAGGGGTTTTCGCAGGTGAGTAGGCGTCGCGTTGTCGTTACAGGCCTGGGAATCATTTCACCGGTGGGTAATACGGTGGAGGAGGCTTGGGGCAACATCCTCGCAGGCAAGAGCGGGGTTGGGCCGATCACCCATTTTGACCCCTCCGCGCTATCGGTACGCATTGCTGCCGAGGTCAAGGGCTTCCATGCCGAGGATTGGCTGCCGGCCAAGGATGTCAAGAAGATGGACCCCTTCGTGCACTATGGCATGGCGGCGGCGATTCAGGCCATCGAGGATGCCGGCTTGAGCACGGAGGAGGCGGATGCGGACCGGATCGGCGTGGCCATCGGCTCTGGCATCGGCGGTCTGCCGGGGATCGAACGTACGCGTGATGCCTTCAACGAGGGCGGCCCGCGCAAGATCTCGCCCTTCTTCGTGCCAGGGTGCATCATCAACATGGTGGCGGGCAATTTGTCCATTCGCTACGGCTTCAAGGGTCCCAACATCGCCATCGTCACCGCCTGCACCTCGGCCACTCACAACATCGGCGCGGCGGCACGTATGATCGCCTACGGTGATGCCGACGTGATGGTCGCGGGGGGGGCAGAGATGGCCACCTGTGAGCTCGGCATTGGCGGATTCGCCGCCGCGCGCGCCCTTTCCACCCGCAATGACGCCCCGGAGGCGGCCAGTCGTCCCTGGGATCAGGATCGCGACGGCTTCGTGCTGGGTGAGGGGGCCGGCATCCTGGTGCTGGAGGAGTACGAGCGTGCGAGGGCCCGCGGTGCGCGCATCTATGCAGAGCTGGCTGGTTTTGGCATGAGCGCGGATGCCTATCATATGACCCTGCCGTCCGAGGGAGGCGAAGGGGCTCGTCGCTGCATGGTGGCGGCCCTGCGCGATGCGCGCCTCAACCCCGGGGATGTGCAGTACATCAATGCCCATGGCACCTCCACCCCGGCCGGAGACCGGGCCGAGACGGATGCGGTCAAGGCGGCCTTCGGTGAACATGCTTACCGTCTTGCCATCAGCTCCACCAAATCCATGACGGGCCACCTGCTGGGGGCCGCCGGCGGGGTGGAGGCCGTGTTCAGCGTGTTGGCCCTGCGTGACCAGGTGGCACCGCCTACCATCAACCTCGATACACCGGGCGAGGGCTGCGACCTGGATTACGTTCCGCACACCGCACGCGAGATGCACATCGACTGTGCCCTGTCCAACTCCTTCGGCTTCGGCGGCACCAACGGTACGCTGGTGTTCCGTCGTATCTGATCTGATGGATGAGTCGTCGGTGGTCGATGCGTTCAGCACTGCAGCAGGGCTGACGGTTCGTCGGCTCGATGCGCCCATCGACCTCTTGGCCCTGCATCGAGCGCATCCTGCGCGTTATCCCCATCTGCTCGCAAGCTCGGCTTACGGCACCTTGCAGGGGCGCTACGACATCTTGCTTGCCCATCCAAGCTCGCGCCTGCGTTTCGATGGCGTGCGTTGCGAGCGGGATGGCCAGCCCCTCGCAGAGGGCTTTTTCGACCATCTGGATGCGTGGTGGGCCAACGAGCGCATCCCCGAGTCCACAAGCCCCTTGCCCTTCCATGGCGGCTGGTTCATCTACCTTGGCTATGAGTTGGCGCACTGGTTGGAACCAAGTGTACCGCTGGCAGGCCAGTCCAGCGGCCTGCCAGTGGCCTTGGCCGAGCGCTGCCCGGCGGCGGTGATCCACGATCACCTCAAGGGTGTGAGTTGGTGGGTGGAAGAGGGGGATGAGGCGCGGCTGTGGCCGCGTTTGCTCGAGGACTGCGCCGAGCTGTCTGCCGGCGTTCCACCCGCCGTATTGCCTGATCTCCATCTCGACGAGGATGCCCCTGAGGTCTTTCTCGACGGGGTGCAGCGCATCCGCGAGTACATTCTCGCGGGCGACATCTTCCAGGCCAATCTCTCGCGCGCTTGGCGCGGGCGTTTTGCCCGGCCGGTGGAGGCCGCGGATCTGTTCCAGCGTCTGTCGCATGACAATCCCGGACCGTTTGCCGCACTCTCCCGTATTGACGATCAGGCGATCATCTCCAGCTCGCCAGAGCGGCTGGTATCCTCGCGCCATCAAGTGGCGCAAACGCGTCCGATCGCCGGCACCCGCCGACGTGGCGCGGATGAGCGCGAAGATGCGGCGCTCAAGGCCGAATTGATTGGCCACCCCAAGGAGCGCGCCGAGCACATCATGCTGCTCGACCTCGAGCGTAACGATCTTGGCCGCGTGTGTCGGCCCGGCACTGTCCGGGTGGATGAGTGCATGGTCATCGAAACCTACCGCCACGTGCACCACATCGTCTCCAATGTGCGTGGCGAGCTGCGGCCAGAGGTTACGCCGGGACAGTTGCTGGCGGCCCTGTTCCCCGGCGGGACCATCACCGGCTGCCCCAAGGTGCGCTGCATGCAGATCCTCGCTGAACTCGAGGGTTGTGCACGTGGGCCTTACACCGGCTCGCTCGGCTACCTCAATCGCGACGGCTCGCTGGACACCAATATCTTGATTCGCACCATACACCTGCACGGCCAGGAGTTTACCCTGCGCGCAGGGGCGGGCATCGTCGCGGATTCCAAGGCCGAGGCCGAGCTGGTCGAAACGCGCGCCAAGGCACGTGGCCTGCTTCGCGCCCTGGGGTTCATGGAGGCCTGAGGATGCCTGTCGTGCTGGACAACCTGCCTCTTACCGATCGCGGCCTACATTACGGCGATGGCCTGTTTGAGACCATGGCAGTGCAGGAGGGTAGGGTACGCCTGCTCGAGCTACATCTTGCCCGTCTAGCCTGGGGCGCAGCACGCCTCGCCATCCCCCTGGCCGATACCGAGGGGCTTGCGGCGAAGCTCGCCACGGCGGCAGAGGCACTGGGCGAGGGTGTGCTCAAGCTGATCCTTACCCGTGGCAGCGGCGGGCGCGGCTATCTTACGCCGGACATCTCCATCCCTAGTCTGATCCTCCAGCGCTATCCACCCGTCGCGACGGCGGGACAGGAGGGCGTGACCGTGCGTCTGTGCGCGCTGCGTCTGGCCCGGCAGCCGCATCTTGCGGGCCTTAAGCACCTCAACCGTCTGGAGCAGGTGTTGGCGCGCGCCGAGTGGCGTGACCCGGCCATTGCCGAGGGTCTGATGCTGGATAGCGAGGGCTTGCTGGTCGAGGGGGTGGCGAGCAATATCTTTCTTGTGCGCAAGGGTAGGCTGCTGACCCCCCTGCTTGATCTATGCGGTGTCGCCGGGGTGATGCGCACACATGTCATGCAGCGTGCGGTCAGGCTTGGGTTGGAGGTGCAGGAGGCTCGCCTGGGGCTCGATGACCTCATGGCCGCGGACGAGGTGTTCCTGACCAACAGCCTGCACGGCATCCGGCCCATCATCCGTCTGCTTGGTTGGCGTGATTGGGCGGTGGGCCCTATGACCCGCACCCTGCAGGCTGGGCTGTGGGGGGCGTCATGAGCTGGCTTGCGTTACTGCCGACCCTGCTGTTGGTCTTGACCTTGGCTGGGCTGGGTGTGGCCTTCGGTTTCGTGGATGAGCTCTTGAAGTTTGCCTACGCACCGCTGGCTCCGAGGGCGTCGGTCTGTCTCGACATCGAGCGTGGAACCTCACTGTCCGGGGTGGTCCGTCAGCTCCAGGAGGAGCTTGGGTTGAGCGAGGATGAGGCCGCGCGTCTGCGCCTGCTTGCCCGCGTGAGCGGCACCGCCTTCCGGTTGCGGGCGGGCGAGTACCGCGTGGAACCAGGTCAGACGCCGGCGGGACTGTTGCGCCAGCTCACGGAAGGGAAGGTCGTGTTGCATCGTTTGACGCTGGTTCCGGGTATGACCCTTGAGCAGGCGCGCGATGTCCTTGCCCATCACCCTGCCGTGCGGGCCGAGGGCTTCGCCCTGCGGCCCGCCGAGTTGATGGCTGCGATCGGCCAACCTGGGAGAGTGGCCGAGGGGCAATTCCTGCCTGAGACCTATGCCTTCCCTCGGGGGACGAGCGACATTGAGATCCTGCGCATGGCGCACGATGCCTTGCGGCGCGAACTCGATCGGTTGTGGGCAGGGCGCGATCCTGAACTCCCGCTGCGCACGCCAGAGGAGGCCCTCATCCTGGCCTCCATCATCGAGAAAGAAACTGGCAAGCTCGAGGAGCGTCCCTTGATTGCCGGGGTATTCATCAACCGCCTGCGCAAGGGCATGCGTCTGCAGAGCGACCCGACCGTGATCTATGGGCTGGGACCGGCCTTCGATGGCAACCTGCGTCGGCGCGATCTTGAGACCGACACCCCGTGGAACACCTACACCCGTGGAGGATTGCCACCAACCCCCATCGCCTTGCCATCGCGCGAGGCGCTGCACGCTGCGTTGCATCCAGCGCCGACCCAGGCGCTGTACTTCGTTGCCGATGGCACGGGCGGGCACAGCTTTTCCGAAACCCTGGATGCCCACAACCGGGCGGTCCGGCGCCTGATCTCTGGAGGTCGTGAGTGAAGGGGCGCTTTATCGTGCTTGAAGGCGGCGAGGGTGCCGGCAAGTCGAGCAACCTTGATTTTATCCAGCGCCTGCTGGAAGAGTACGGTAAGACCGTGCTGCGTACGCGTGAGCCTGGCGGGACGCCCCTCGGTGAAGCCGTGCGTGATCTGCTGCTCGACCCGGCCTTTGCCGGGATGGAGGCTAAGACGGAGTTGCTACTGATGTTCGCCGCCCGTGCCCAACATGTGGCCCAGGTCATCCGTCCAGCACTGGAAGCAGGTACATGGGTAATCTCCGACCGCTTTACCAGCTCATCTTATGCCTACCAAGGCGGCGGCCGGGGACTACCATGGGAAGCGATTGCTTGGCTAGAAGACTTCGTGCAAGGGGGGCTCCGCCCAGATTTGACCCTGTTGCTTGATGCTCCTGTGGAGGTGGGACTGGCCCGCAAGAGAGGGTCGAAAGACCGCATTGAAAGCGAAGAGAGGGCGTTCTTTGAACGCGTGCGCGGCGTATTTTTGCGCCAAGCTGAGATGGACCCGGAGCGTTTTGCCGTGATCGATGCGCGCCTGCCGCTCGATGCGGTTCAGGTCGCTTTGCGGCGTGCCCTCCAGCCCCTTTTGACGGAGTGCGCATGAGTTGCGCCCTGTATTCCTGGCTCGAGCCCCTGTTCGAGAAGCTGGTGGCCCTGGCCAGGGCCACTCGTCTGCCCCATGCCCTGCTGCTGGTGGGGCCGGAGGGGGTGGGCAAGCGGCGGCTGGCCCAGCGTCTGGCGCAGGCGGTGTTGTGTCATGCGCCGAGATCTGGCGGGCAGCCCTGCGACCAATGTGCCGCCTGTCGACCCTTCCTCGCCGGGGCCCACCCGGACTTCACCCAGCTCGAGCCGGAAGAGCCGGGCAAACCGATCAAGGTGGATGCGGTACGCGATTTCTGCGCCACCCTTCAGCTCACCAGCCAGTTCAGTCATGGCAAGGTTGGCATCCTGGCGCCCGCCGAGGCGATGAACCTCGCGGCCTCCAACGGCCTGCTCAAGACTCTGGAAGAACCGCCGATCGGCACGCTCATCATCCTGGTGAGCGCGCAGCCGTCCCGCTTGCCGGTCACGGTGCGCAGCCGTTGTCAGCGCTGGACCGTCGGGGTGCCTGAGCGGGAGGTGGCGATCGCTTGGTTGGCACGCCAACCGCAGGTGGCGGGCGAGGATCCTGAGCTATTGCTCGATCTGGTCGAAGGGCGACCGCTGGCTGCGCTCGAGCTTGCCGCCCCCGAGCGGCTGGCGAGCCGTGCTCGCTGGCTTGAATCCCTGCTCCATCTGTTGCGCACGGGGGGGAATCCGCTCGCCCTTGCGGCGGCGACCGACAAGGCCACGCTGCCGGAACTCGTGCACTGGTCCACCTTACTGGTGGCCGACCTGCTCCGTCTGCAGGGTGGGACGGGGGAGTTGGTCAATCGCGACCTCGCTGACCTTCTGCCGCCGATTGCTCGGCGTGTCGATGCGCGTGGACTGTTTGGTCTGTATGATCATCTGCTCGCACTCTCCGGGTTGGTGAATCACCCGCTCAACCGTGATCTCCTGCTGGAGGACCTTTTGCTGCGTTTTGCCCGACTTGGAGGTCGATCGTGAACTTTGCATCCGGCATCATTCATCACAACATCCCCGACAAGGCCACCCTGTACGCCTCGTTCATGCCGTTCCTCAAGAATGGTGGGCTGTTCCTGCCGGGCCAGAACCAGTTGCGCATGGGGCAGGAGATCTTTTTGGTGCTGAGCCTGATGAATGACCCCGAGCGCATCCGCGTGGCAGCCAAGGTGGTTTGGGTCACCCCGCCGGGGGCGCAGGGTAACCGTCCGGCCGGCGTTGGCGTGCAATTCCTCGAGGCCGACCAGGGGTTAACCCGCGCCAAGATCGAGAATTACCTCACCGGTATGCTCAAGAGCGAGCAGCCGACTTACACCCTCTGAGCTGCTCTCCGTGGTGTTCTCACCCATGCTGCTTGCCGACTCGCATTGCCATCTTGACCGCATCGACCTCGCGCCCTGGGGGGGGGAGTTCGATCGCTTCATGACGGACGCTCGCACCCATGGACTTGGCCTGATGATCTGCGTGGGCATTGACCTTGGGCGCTATCTTGCGATGCGGGAGCTGGTCGAACCTTACCCTGAGGTCATGGTCAGTGTGGGTGTCCACCCGAACGAAGGGCCTGACTGTTCTCCGATACTCGAACAGCTGGTGGAGCTTGGCCAGGATCCGCGCGTGGTGGCCATCGGCGAGACGGGGTTGGATTATTTCCGCACCGAACCTGGGGCATCTTGGCAGCAAGAGCGCTTCCGCGCCCACATCGAGGCCGCCCGTCAGCTGGGCAAGCCGCTCATCATCCATACCCGTGAGGCGCGCGAGGACACGCTGCGCGTGCTGGAGGAGAGCAATGCTCGTGATGTGGGCGGGGTGATGCACTGTTTCGTCGAGGACTGGGCGACTGCCAAGCGTGCCCTGGACATCGGTTTTTATATCTCGTTCTCCGGTGTGCTCACTTACAGGAGTGCGGAGGAGTTGCGTGAGGTGGCAAAAAGGGTACCGGAAGACCGGCTCCTGATCGAAACCGACTCACCCTATCTTGCACCGGTGCCGCATCGCGGCAAACCGAACGTCCCGCAGTATGTACGCCATGTGGCAGAAACCCTGGCAGGGCTGCGTGGATGGTCGCTGGAGGAGACGGCGGCGCGGACCTATGCCAACGCCCGTCGTCTGTTTGGGCTCGAGGGTCAGAGGCAAGAAGCTCCCCCATCGCCGTGACAGGTGGCCCCCATCATCGCATCGCACAGGGGCGGCGTGCCGCCGTGATGGGGGCCAGAGTGGGGCTCATACCCCACGCCAGTGCGGGTCCATCCAGCAGCGTGGCAGAGCCTCGCCGGATGGAAAGCTGAGGTTGCTTTTCTTGAACTCCTGGACGTCCTGTAACTCCTCGCCGGAGTGGAAGCGGCCCCGCACCGTGGCATGGCTGGGGTTGATCAGGGCGGTCATATCGAGGATCTCGACGGCGTCGCCGCTGGCGTGGTCTTTGAGATACATGGCATGCTCCTCATGTGCGGGTAAAGACCCTTTCTTCAGATTGAATATAGCAGGGTAGACATGCAACAGAGCGCCTTTTTGCGGACGGCGATCGAGGCCGCCCAGGCCGGTGAGGCGGTGATCCGTCACTATTATGAAAAGAACGTCCAGGTGCAGATCAAGGAGGATCTCACCCCCGTGACCGTGGCCGACGTGGAGACTGAGCAGGCGATCAAGGCGGTGATCCAGGCCGCCTTCCCGGAGCATGGTTTCTATGGCGAGGAGACCGGCAAGACCAACCCCTTGGCCGAGTACACCTGGCTGGTCGACCCGATCGACGGGACCAAGGCCTTTGTGCGCCAGTACCCGATGTTCTCCACCCAGATTGCGCTGATGAAGGGTGATGAGCTGATCCTTGGGGTCTCCAACGCGCCGGTGTTCGAGGGGGGGCAGATGGCCTGGGCCGAGCAGGGGGGCGGGGCCTTCCTCAATGGCCAACCGATCCGGGTCAGTGGCATCGAGGCGCTGGATCAGGCAGCGCTCTCAGCGGGCAATATCAAGACCTTGGCTAGCTCGCCGAGTTGGGCGGGTTTTGGTCGCATCTGTCAGCTGGTGAACCGCACCCGCGGCTATGGCGATTTCTTACATTATCATCTGCTGGCATCGGGCCGCATCGACCTTGTGATCGAATCGGACGTCAACATCCTCGACATCGCCGCTTTGTCGGTGATCGTGCGCGAGGCGGGCGGGGTGTTCACCGACCTCGATGGTCAGCTACCGACCCTCAAGACCCGCAGTGTGCTCGCCGCCTGCAGTCCCAAGCTCTACGCTCAGGCCCGGGCAATGCTGTTCGGCTGAGCTGCCGCAAGGGGCAGGAGGCCCCAGCTACCTCGTTCGAGCAGTGCTCCAACCACACCTCTCGGGGCAGCAGTCCGCCACCACGCGGATGGGCACGGGGAGGATCATCGGAGACACGACCGACCTGTTTCCGTGGGGATATGCATTTCATGGGTATAATGCATTGGAATCATGGATGGTCCATTCCTACAATGCCCGCAAGACCTTTGAAGAGGCCGCAGTCATGGCTGCCAGAACACTTTACGACAAACTCTGGGACATGCACGTGGTGCGTCAGGAAGATGATGGCACCGCGCTGCTCTATATCGATCGCCAGCTCGTGCACGAGGTGACTTCGCCGCAGGCCTTCGAGGGGTTGCGCATGGCGGGGCGCCAGCCGTGGCGGCGCGAGTCGATGCTGGCTGTGCCCGACCATAACGTGCCGACTCTCGGCCGTCGTGATATCGGTGTCGAGGGCATTGCTGATCCGGTTTCGCGTGAGCAGGTCCGCGCGCTGGACAAGAACTGCGCCGAGTTCAATATCCTCGAGTTCAAGATGAACGACATCCGTCAGGGGATTGTGCACGTGATCGGTCCGGAGGAGGGCTTTACCCTACCGGGTATGACCATCGTCTGCGGTGACTCGCACACCTCGACCCACGGTGCGTTCGGTGCGCTGGCCTTTGGTATCGGCACCTCCGAGGTCGAGCATGTGATGGCGACCCAGACGTTGATCCAGAAGAAGGCCAAGAACATGCTGGTGCGTGTCAATGGTCATGTCGGTCCGGGCGTGACCGCCAAGGACATCGTGCTCGCCATCATCGGCAAGATTGGCACGGCCGGTGGCACCGGCTACACCATTGAGTTTGCCGGCGAGGCGATCGAGGCGCTTTCCATGGAAGGGCGGATGACCGTCTGTAATATGGCGATCGAGGCTGGGGCGCGCGCGGGCCTGGTGGCTGTGGACGAGAAGACCATCGAGTATGTGCGTGGGCGTCCGTTTGCGCCAAAGGGCGAGTTGTTCGAGCGCGCTGCCGCGGCCTGGCGTGAGCTGCGTTCCGATCCGGGCGCGCACTTCGACCATGTAGTCGAAGTGCATGCCGCCGACATCGAACCCCAAGTCAGCTGGGGGACCTCGCCGGAGATGGTGGTGCCGGTGTCCGGCGTGGTGCCCAACCCGGATGAGGAGAGTGATCCGGTCAAGGCCAATGGCATGCGCAAGGCCTTGGCCTACATGGGGCTTGCGCCGGGCCAGCCGATCCAATCCATTGCCATCGACAAGGTGTTCATCGGCTCTTGTACCAATTCGCGCATCGAGGACATCCGTGCCGCCGCTGCCGTGATCAAGGGGCGCAAGAAGGCCGACTCGGTCAAGCTCGCCATGGTTGTGCCGGGCTCGGGCTTGGTAAAAAAGCAGGCCGAGGAGGAGGGGTTGGATAAGATCTTCATCGAGGCCGGTTTCGAGTGGCGCGAGCCCGGTTGCTCCATGTGCCTGGCGATGAATGCCGATCGCCTGGCGCCGGGCGAGCGCTGCGCATCCACCTCCAACCGCAACTTCGAGGGCCGTCAGGGGCAGGGCGGGCGTACCCACCTGGTCAGTCCGGCGATGGCCGCCGCCGCCGCCATCGCGGGCCATTTCGTCGACGTGCGCAATTTCTGAGGAACGTTTCGTAAGACATGCGAGCCTTTACCCAACACACCGGCATCGTCGCGCCGCTCGACCGTCCGAACGTCGATACCGACGCGATCATCCCCAAGCAGTATTTGAAGTCCATCCACCGCACCGGCTTTGGCCCGCATGCCTTCGACGACTGGCGTTATCTTACGCCGGGCGAGCCGGGCATGGATCACACCAAGCGTAAGAAGAATCCGGACTTCGTGCTCAACCAGCCGCCCTTCGACCGGGCCACCATCCTGCTGGCACGGGAAAACTTCGGTTGTGGCTCCTCACGCGAGCATGCGGTCTGGGCCCTCGAGCAGTTCGGCTTTCGCGCGGTGATTGCGCCGAGCTTTGCTGATATCTTCTTCAACAATTGCTTTAAGAATGGTCTTCTTCCCATTGTTCTGCCCGATGAAACGGTCGATCGTCTCTTTACGGCCGTCCAGGCGAAGCCGGGGTTGGAGCTGACGATCGACTTGGAGAGCAAGACCATCCGTGGCCTTGGCGATGAGATCATCGAGTTCACTGTTGATGACTTTCGTCGTTACTGCCTGCTCAACGGTCTGGATGACATCGGCTTGACCCTACGTCATGCCGATGATATCCGCGCCTACGAGGCGCGCCGCAAGGTCGAAGCACCTTGGTTATTCTGAATGCTCATCGCGGGCCGGCTCTCCAGCTTTGCGTTAAGGAAGTGCTGATCTATTCCGCGCCTCCTTCCTTGGGCATGGAGGCCTTGGCGTAAACAAGGGTGTAATTCCTTGATCCGCGGAAAAGATCGCGCATTGACTTCGCAGCATGTCGGGCTGCAACGATCCATGGATGGATTTTGCCATCTTCTACATCATAAGGCGTTGAAATGACAAAGCGAGTTCTGGTTCTCCCGGGTGATGGTATCGGTCCGGAGATCGTCCATGAGGCGGTTAAGGTACTGGACGTCTTGGTTGGCGAGTTCGACCTCGACATCGAGATGGACGAGGGCCTGATCGGTGGGGCGGCGTATGATGCGGCCGGGCACCCTTTTCCGGAGCGTACGCGTGAGATGGCCCTTGAGGCCGACGCGATCCTGCTTGGCGCCGTCGGCGGCCCGCAGTATGACAATCTAGAGCGCGCCTTGCGTCCGGAGCGCGGCCTGCTCGGCATCCGCTCCGCCCTTGGCCTGTTCGCCAACCTGCGTCCGGCCATCCTCTATCCACAGCTCGTCTCGGCCTCCACCCTTAAGCCGGAGGTGGTTGCGGGTCTGGACATTCTGATCGTGCGCGAGCTGACTGGCAGCATCTACTTCGCTCAGCCGCGCGGCATCCAGGTCAACGACAGGGGCGAAAGGGAAGGCTTCAACACCATGCGCTACACGGAATCCGAGATCGAACGCATTGGTCGCGTGGCCTTCGAGGCGGCGATGAAGCGCAACAAAAAGGTTTGCTCGGTCGACAAGGCCAATGTGCTGGAGACCTCCGAGCTGTGGCGCGAGGTCATGGAGCGCGTGGCGAAGGACTACCCGGAGGTCGAGCTCTCCCACATGTACGTCGATAACGCGGCCATGCAGCTGGTGCGCGCGCCCAAGCAGTTCGATGTGATCGTGACCGAGAACATGTTCGGTGACATCCTCTCCGACGAGGCCTCCATGCTGACCGGTTCGATCGGCATGCTGCCCTCCGCATCGCTCAACGGCGCCAACCAGGGGCTGTATGAGCCCAGTCACGGCTCCGCGCCGGACATTGCGGGCCAGGGCATCGCCAACCCGCTTGCCACCATCCTCTCCGCTGCCATGATGCTGCGTTATAGCCTTGAGCGCGCGGATCTGGCCGATCATATCGAGCGTGCCGTTTCCGTGGTCCTTGATCAGGGGCTGCGTACGCGCGACATCATGGAACCGGGCATGACGGAGGTGTCCACATCCATCATGGGTGACGCTATCGTAGCCGCGCTGCGCGCCGGTGGATGAGTCTTGAAGAGAAGGGTTTTAGTGCTATGAGTCGTGTCTTTGATGTGGCCGTGGTGGGCGCTACCGGTGCGGTTGGCGAGACCATGTTGTCGATCCTGGCCCAGCGCAAGTTCCCAGTCGGCAAGGTGTACGCTTTGGCTTCCGAACGATCGGTGGGCAAGCGCGTGCAGTTTGGCGATGATAATCTTCGGGTCGAAAACCTGGCGGAGTTCGATTTCAGTAAGGTCCAGATCGGTCTGTTTTCAGCGGGGGCTTCGGTGTCCGCGGTGTATGCGCCCAAGGCGGCCGCGGCCGGCTGTGTGGTGATCGACAACACCTCCCAGTTCCGCTATGACGACGACATCCCGCTCATCGTGCCCGAGGTCAACCCGCAGGCCGTAGCGCAGTACAAGAATCGCGGCATCATCGCCAACCCCAACTGCTCCACCATCCAGATGCTGTTGGCGCTCAAACCCATCTATGATGCGGTCGGCATCGAGCGCATCAACGTCGCCACCTACCAGGCCGTATCCGGCACCGGCAAGGAGGCGATCGAAGAGCTGGCCAGTCAGACCGCCAATCTGCTCAACGGCAAGCCCATCAAGGCTAAGGTCTACCCCAAGCAGATCGCCTTCAATGTCATCCCGCAGATCGACGTCTTCATGGACAACGGCTACACCAAGGAAGAGATGAAGATGGTGTGGGAGACCAAGAAGATCATGGGAGACGACTCCATCCTGGTGAACCCCACTTGCGTGCGGGTGCCGGTGTTCTACGGCCACTCTGAGGCCGTGCACATCGAAACACGCGAGAAGATCACCGCTGAACAGGCGCGCGAGTTGTTGCGCAAGGCCCCGGGTGTCGAGGTGCTGGACGAGCGTGTGCCAGGTGGCTACCCGACCGCGGTCACCGAGGCCGCCCAGCACGATGCCACCTATGTTGGCCGCATCCGTGAGGATATCTCCCATCCGCGCGGCTTGAACCTGTGGGTGGTGTCGGACAACGTGCGCAAGGGCGCAGCGCTCAACAGCGTGCAGATCGCCGAGCTCCTGATCCGGGATTACCTGTAAGCCTTCCCGCACGGGTGCGGTGATGCGCTGGGGTGGCTGACCCTCAGGCGAAAAGTTATGGACTTCACCCAAGCGTGATTATTTTGTGGAAACCTCGGAAAACGCCATGCATCAAGCCTTTCGAGGTCTCTCGTGGTTACGACGGCAGCATGAAGTCGCTATCTGCGGGGCCCGAGAGCTCTATCCAACATCCTGGGTGGTGTGGAACGCCGCCCTTTTGGAGACATGATTATGCGGAAACTGGCCCTTGCGCTTGCATGCGCCTCGATTTTCGGAGCATCGAACGTCCAGGCCATTGGGCTGGGGGATATAACGGTTCGCTCTTATCTCAACCAGCCATTGCTTGCCGAAATTCCCCTCGTCGACGTCTCTGCCCAGGATCTGGAGGGCATCCACGTTCGCTTGGCCAATGCGCAGGACTTCGAACGCCAGGGTTTTTCCCCGAGCGATGTGTCCGGGCGTATCCAACTTCAGATTCAAGGTGGTCAACGACCGCATGTGGTCCTGACTTCCAATACCCCGATCCGTGATCCGGTGTTGGGGGTGGTTTTGGAGCTGGAAGGTCCGGATGGGGTCATCCAGCGGAGCTATGACATCCTGCTCGATCCCGTCAGCTACCGTGTTCCGCTGCAACCCGTGCCGCCACCACCGCCCGTGAGCGGGCGGCGTGCGGCATCGTCCGCCCCTGTCCTCGACGTGGCCCTTCAAGGAAGCGTGGAGGATGGCCACTACCGGGTGCGTGAAGGCGAAACCCTGTGGCGCGTGGCCTACAATCTGCGTCCGCCTGGGGTGAGCACCGAGCAGATGATGGCAGCCCTGCGCGAGGCTAACCCCAAGGCCTTCATTGGCTCGGGGAAGAGCGTGACACTCCGCGCCGGCGCACTCCTGCGCATTCCCGAAAGCGAGGAGATCCTCCGGGCAAGGGCGCGACGGCAAGAGGTCTTGGCTGCCCCGAAGGCGCTTGCCGAGACCACTGCACCAGCCGTCAGGACGGGCAAAGCCGCCGCCAAACCCAAGGTGGCCATCCTGGATCCCGTTCAAGCGGTGGCTCCAGCCGTGCCTGCTTCGGTGGTGGACGAGGTCGTCAGCCCCTCCGAAATCCTCCAGTTGAAGGAGCAGCTCGAGGCGGCAAAGATCGAGAAGGAGCAACTCCTCGAGCGTCTGGGGACGGTCGAGGGGCAGATGCAAAAAATGGAGGAACTGCTGCGTCTCAAGGATGAGCAGATCAAGCAGCTGGAGCAGCTGCTGCAGGCGACCAAGTCTGGTTCGGAAAAGACGGCTGCGGTCGAGGTGATGGCATCCCAGCAGCCCGCAGTGTCGTCACAGCCTGAGGCGCCCGCGCAGCCTGAAGCGCCCGCGCAGCCTGAAGCGCCCGCGCAGCCTGAAGCACCCGCGCAGCCTGAAGCACCCGCGCAGCCTGAAGCACCCGCGCAGCCTGAAGCACCCGCGCAGCCTGAGGAACAAGGCGGTTTGTGGGCTATCCTGACTCAGCCGCTTGTGCTTGGCGCAGGGGGGATCGTGATCCTGCTTCTCGCCCTGCTGATATGGCGTTTGCGTCGTCGTCGCGAGGAGGAGCTGGATTCTCCTGGTCATCACGACCATCGACCATCCAAACCTGATGCCCCTTGGAGGGAGGAGGTTTCGACTTTGGCCGCACCAGCGGTATCGTCCGGTGCGCCGGCGCGAGCCGCCGAGGCCGCCCCCATGGCGGCGGCTGTCGCAGGGACCAGCGTTGGCGGCGCCGTGGCGACGAGTTTGGCGGACGAGCAGGCCGTTGGGACAGCGATCGATCCAGTGCAGTCGGTCCTCGAAGAAGTGGATATCATGCATGCCTACGGGCTGCATGAGCGCGCTCGCGAGGTGCTTGACGAGGCCATTGCGCGCATGCCCGAGGTCGATGTCCTGCAGGCCCGTCGTGTTCGCTTGTTCCACGAGATGGGCGAGCGGGATGAGTTCCTGCGTGCCGCCGAGGCCTACCGCGCCACACATCCCGCCAAGGATGATCCGCACTGGGCCGCTATCCAGGCCATCGGCGTGGCAGCCTATCCGGATGCCCCCCTCTTCCGTGGTTCCGGTGTCGTTCAGCCTGAGATCGCAGACAGAGGTGTCCAGGAGTCTCGGGCCGAGGCCGTCGCACCGCTCCATTCCCCCTTTGTCCTTCCGGAGGCAACCAGCAAGCCCGGTCCGGAGCATGTCAGTCAAGGAGAGGGGCTAGCACTCGAATTGCCAACGCTGCCTGAATTCACTGAACCTCTCCCGGCAAAGATCGGTGTGCCGGAACAACCTGTCCAGGAGGCGGCGAGTACCCAACCCCTGACACTGGAATGGCCCCCCCTCGAGCTGGTTGAGGGCAAGGGGGGCGAGGTGTCCCGAGCCGTCGAGCCCGAACCATTCCCTGGTTTCGATCTACAGGCCTTGTCGCTTGAGCCTGCTGTGACAGGACAGCCGTCTTCGGCGCCTGCGGCCGAGAAGTCACCGGTTCTGCCGGAGATGCCATCTTTGGCGCCTGCGGCCGAGGAGCTACCGGTTCTGCCAAAGATGCCGTCTTTGGCGCCTGTGGCCGAGAAGTCAGCGGTTCTACCGGAGGTGGCCCGCCCCGAACCTCCGTCGCAGTCGGCCGCAAAGGCGTCGGCCATGGCCGAGATGGCTGCCGATGGGGGTATCAGCGAGGATGACCTGATGCTGCTGGGGTTGGATGTCGCCAGCGTCGATGCCCAGCCGCTGGATCTTTCCGATCTGTGGGTGGACAAAGAGCCTCAACCCACGCCGTCTATGGCAGCTGTGGCCCCGGTTGCGGTGGAGTCTGTCACTCCTTCCCCTCAGCGGGAGCCGATTGTGCAGGAGCAGGGGCAGGTCTCGGTGCCGCCCAAGACTTTGTCGACAGCGCTCGATGAGCGTGCGGTCAAGCTGGATATGGCGCAGGCCTTCATCGAACTGGGCAGTCTCGAGGAGGCGCGCAGTGTGTTGGAGGAGATCATCTCCACCCGAGATGATGAGCTGTCCGAGCGTGCCCGTGAGATGCTCGATCGCATCGCCGACTGATTTCGCCCTCGATCCTTTGTCTTTGCCAGCCTCCAGGCTGGCTTTTGTGTTTTTGCGTCATGCGAATCGCCCTTGGCATCGAATATCAGGGTACGCGCTACCACGGTTGGCAGAGGCAGGCCGCCGTGGATAGCATCCAGGCCCGTCTCGAGGTCGCCATCTCGAGGGTTGCGGCACATCCCATCGAGCTGGTCTGCGCTGGACGGACTGACCGCGGGGTGCATGCGACCATGCAGGTGGCCCACTTCGAAACCACGGCGGTGCGTGAGCCCCATGCCTGGCAGTTGGGCACCCTCGCCAACCTGCCCGAGGACATTGGCGTACTCTGGGTGAAGCCGATGGGAGAGGATTTTCATGCCCGTTTCTCGGCGACGGCCCGGCAGTACCGCTACGTCATCTACAACCGCCTCAACCGTCCCGGCCTGTGGCATGGACGGGTGACCTGGCAACGCAAACCGCTGGATGCCGCGTCCATGCATGAGGCCGCTCAGCACCTCTTGGGCACGCACGACTTCACGAGCTTCCGCGGCAAGGATTGCCAGGCCAAAAGCCCAGTACGCACCCTCGAATGGATTCGTGTGGTCCGCGAGGGGGATTACATCTACCTTGATGTGCGCGCCAATGCCTTTCTGCATCACATGGTGCGCAATATCGCCGGAACCTTGATGCAGGTGGGGATAGGGCTCAAACCGCCTGAATGGGTTGCGGAGGTACGTGATGCCTGCTTGCGTGAGGCGGCCGGTTTTACCGCGCCTGCGGATGGCCTATACCTCGTGCATGTGCAGTACCCGGAAAAGTATGGCTTAAGGCTCGCGCCACGCCTGCCGGTTTTCTATTGAGTGTGTTGACGGTCTGTTAACATTGAGGCGTATGTTGCCCTCATCCCATCATCGTACCCGCATCAAGATCTGCGGCATCACCCGCCCTGAGGATGCCCTTGAGGCTGCGCGCCTTGGCGCGGATGCCGTGGGCCTTGTGTTCTATCCGCCCAGCCCGCGCGCGATCGATGTCGTGCGCGCCGCACGCATCCGCGAGGTGTTGCCGCCGTTCGTGCAGCCGGTCGCCCTGTTCGTGGATCCGGCCAAGGCCGAGGTCGAGGCGGTGCTGAACCTGATCCCCGAGGTGATGCTGCAGTTCCACGGCAGCGAAACACACGCGTTCTGTGCCTCTTTCGGGCGTCCGTATCTCAAGGCCCTGCCGATGGGCAAGGGAGGCGATCCGGTCAACGAGGCTGCCCGTCATCCGCGGGCCTGTGGTTTTTTGCTCGACAGCCATGATGTGGGCGGGGTAGGGGGAACCGGTCATGCCTTCGACTGGTCGACCATACCATCCCTGAATCGTCCCATCGTGCTCGCCGGAGGGCTGCGCCCCGAGAATGTGGGCGAGGCCGTGCGCGGGGTACGCCCGTGGGCGGTGGATGTCAGTTCGGGCGTCGAGTGCGCCCCAGGAATCAAGGATCCCGCCAGGATGGCCGCATTCATCAACGAGGTTCGCCATGCCGACCGCAGCGATCGACTTTAACCAATACCCTGACGAGCACGGCCATTTCGGCCCCTACGGCGGCATCTATGTCCCCGAGACCCTGATGGCGCCCCTGGAGGAGCTGGCCGAGGCCTATACGCGGGTCAAACACGACCCGGCCTTCCAGGCCGAGCTCGATGCTGATCTTGCCGACTATGTCGGCCGCCCGAGCCCGCTCTACTTTGCACAGCGTATGACCGCAGAGCTTGGTGGGGCGAAGATCTACCTCAAGCGTGAGGATCTCAATCACACCGGCGCGCACAAGGTGAACAACACCATCGGTCAAGCCCTGCTTGCCAAGCGCCTGGGCAAGACGCGCATCATCGCCGAGACAGGTGCCGGCCAACACGGCGTGGCCTCGGCCACCGTCGCCGCGCGTCTTGGACTGAAGTGCGTGGTGTACATGGGCGCCGACGACGTGGTCCGTCAGGCGCCGAATGTCGCGCGTATGAAAATGCTCGGTGCCACCGTGGTGCCGGTCACCTCCGGCAGCCGCACCCTCAAGGATGCCCTCAACGAGGCCATGCGCGATTGGGTGACGAATGTGGACGATACCTTTTACATCATTGGCACCGTTGCCGGACCGCACCCCTACCCGATGATGGTGCGTGACTTCCAGGCCGTGATTGGGCGCGAGGCACGCCGCCAGTGTCTCGAGAAGGAGGGCCGTCTGCCAGACGCGCTGGTTGCCTGTGTTGGCGGCGGCTCGAATGCCATCGGTCTGTTCCACCCCTTCCTCGGCGATGCATCGGTCAAGCTGTATGGCGTGGAGGCCGGCGGCAAGGGCTTGGAGACCGGCCATCACGCCGCGCCGCTGTGCGCCGGCCGCCCGGGTGTACTGCACGGCAACCGCACCTACCTCATGGAGGATGAGAACGGCCAGATCATGGGCACCCATTCCATCTCCGCCGGGCTCGATTATCCGGGCGTCGGCCCCGAGCACGCCTGGCTCAAGGACACCGGTCGGGCCCAGTATGTGGCCATCACGGATGACGAAGCGCTGGAGGGCTTCCGCATGCTGACCCGCACCGAAGGCATCATCCCGGCGCTGGAATCCAGCCATGCCGTGGCCTATGCGATGAAGCTCGCACCGACCATGGATAAGGATGCCATCATCATCGTCAACCTCTCCGGTCGCGGCGACAAGGACATGAACACCATTGCCCGCATCGAAGGCTTCGAATTCTGAACATGAGCCGTATTGCTTCCCGCTTTGCCGAACTGCGCGCCGCCAACCGTGCCGCGTTGATTCCCTACATCACCGCCGGAGACCCCAACCCGGGCGCGACCGTCGGTCTCATGCACGAGCTGGTCGCCCAGGGGGCGGACCTGCTCGAGCTCGGCGTACCGTTCTCCGATCCCATGGCCGATGGTCCCGTGATCCAGCGTGCTACCGAGCGCGCCTTGAAGCACAACGTGTCCATGCACGATGTGCTCGATATGGTGCGCAAATTTCGCGAAACCGACCGCGCGACGCCCGTCATCCTGATGGGGTACCTCAACCCCATCGAGGTGCTGGGCTACGCAGCCTTCGCCCGCGAGGCGGCGGATGTCGGCGTAGATGGAGTGCTGACCGTGGACATGCCGCCAGAGGAGAGCACGGGCTACTGCGAGGCCCTGCAGGCGGCTGGCCTGGATTGCATCTTCCTCGTCTCGCCGACCACCCCGGTGCGTCGCGTCAAGGCGATCGCGCAAAAGGGGCGTGGTTTCGTCTACTACGTCTCGCTCAAGGGCGTGACCGGTGCGACAACCCTGGACGTGGCCGACGTGGAACATCACCTGACCGCCCTGCGCGACCTGATCGAGCTGCCGCTGGGCGTTGGCTTTGGCATCCGCGATGCGGTGTCCGCCGGCCAGGTCGCGCGCATCGCCGATGCGGTGGTGGTCGGTTCGGCCCTCGTGCACCTGATCGAGACCCACATGAACGATCCTCAGGCCATGCGTCAAGCCGTGGCTGCCCTTGTGGCCGAGATGCGCGCGGCCATGGACCAGGCGCGCAGCCAAGGGGGTTGAGTCATGAGCTGGATCCAAAAACTTCTCCCCTCCCGCATCCGCATCGAAGGGGCGGCCAAGAAGGCCATCCCCGAGGGGCTGTGGATCAAGTGCGACGCCTGCGGTTCAGTGCTCTACAACGCCGAGTTGGAACGCAACCTGCAAGTGTGCCCCAAGTGCGGTCACCACATGCGCATGGGCATCCGCAAGCGCCTGGATCACTTCCTCGATCCCGAGCCGCGCGAGGAGATCGCCCCCAACCTCGAGCCGGTCGATGTACTCAAATTCCGCGACCAGAAAAAATACAAAGACCGTATCATTCAGGCGCAGCGCAGCACCGGCGAGAAAGACGCCTTCATCGCCATCAAGGGGCGCGTGCTGGGCGTGCCACTGATCGCCTCCGGTTTCGAGTTTGCCTACATGGGTGGCTCGATGGGCGGGGTGGTGGGCGAGAAGTTCGTTCGTGCGGCCAACCGCGCGCTGGAGGAGAAGATCCCGCTGGTGACCTTTACCGCCTCGGGCGGTGCGCGCATGCAGGAGGCCCTGTTCTCGTTGATGCAGATGGCCAAGACCTCGGCCGCACTCTCTCGCCTCTCCAAGGCCGGGGTGCCTTACATCGTGGTGCTCACTGATCCGACCATGGGAGGGGTATCGGCGAGCTTGGCCATGTTGGGCGATGTGCAAATCGCCGAGCCGAACGCCCTGATCGGCTTTGCGGGGCCGCGTGTGATTGAGCAGACGGTGCGCGAGAAGCTGCCGGAGGGGTTCCAACGCAGTGAGTTCCTGCTGGCCCATGGCGTGGTGGACATGATCGTCCCACGCAGTGAGCAGCGCGAGACCATTGCCCGCATCGTCACCATGCTGCAGCGGCGCCCGGCACCTGGCACCTCCTGATCCCGATCTTCAGTCATCCATGTTCCACGCCAAGACCCTGGCCGATTGGTTACGCTTTCTTGAGGCCCAGCACCCTCGTGGGGAGGCGGGCATCGAGCTCGGGCTTGAGCGGGTACGTCAGGTGTTCGAGGCGATGGGGCTCTCCCCGCGGCTGCCTTTCCCGGTCATCACCGTCGCCGGGACCAATGGCAAGGGCTCGTCGGTGGCCATGCTGGAGGCGGTGCTGGTCGCTGCCGGCCACCGGGTGGGGGCTTATACCTCGCCCCATCTTTTGCGCTACAACGAACGCGTCCGGCTGGGCGGCCATCCTGTCGCGGATGAGGTCCTGGTGCGTGGCTTCGCACGGGTCGAGGCCGTACGCGGCGGGGTCCCGCTGACTTACTTCGAGTTTGGCACCCTCGCCGCGCTGGCCGTCTTCCTCGAGGCAGGGGTCGAGGCGGCCATCCTCGAGGTGGGGCTCGGCGGTCGCTTGGATGCGGTCAATGTCGTCGATGCCGATGCCGCACTGATTACCAATGTCGCGCTCGATCACATCGAGTGGCTAGGTGAGGACCGCGAAGCCATCGGTCGAGAAAAGGCCGGCATCCTGCGTGCTGGGCAGTGGGCCGTCATTGCCGAGCCCGATCCGCCCCGCAGCGTACTTGCTCAGGCCGAGGCACTGGGCTTGCGGCCTTGGCGGCGTGGCCGTGATTTTGACTTCGTGCGTGACGCGATGTCCTGGACCTGGTTTGGACCCACGGCGCGCTACACCCTGCCCCTACCAGCCCTTGCTGGGCCCCACCAGCTCGACAATGCCGCGGGGGTGGTCATGCTGCTCGAAGGCTTGCACATGCAGCTGCCCTGGACGATCGAACATCTGCACGTCGGTCTGAGCGCCGTTCGTCACCCCGGACGCCTGCAGCGCATGATGCAGGGTGATGTGTCGGTGTGGATCGATGTAGCGCACAACCCGGCGGGGGTCGAGTCCTTGGCACGGGCCATGGAGGATTGGCCCGTCACCGGACGAACCCTTGCGGTGTTCTCTGCGCTGGCTGACAAGGATGCCGTCGGCATGGCGCGAGCGCTGGCCGACCAGGTCGACGCCTGGTACGTGGCGGGTCTATCGGGTCCGCGCGGGCGTGCGGCCGATGCCCTGGCTGAGCTGCTTCGGAATGCGGGGCTGCCTGTGGCCGGGGCGTGGCCGCGTCCGACCATGGCGTATAATGCAGCCATGGGCGAGGCCCGGGCAGGTGACCGGCTGCTCGTCTTCGGTTCCTTCCTGTGCGTGGCGGACATCCTCGACCACATCCATCCTTCGGATCCTGAGGCCTAACGTGGATCGTGTGTTGTTGAAGCGGCTGCTTGGCGCGGGGGTGATGGTGGCCTTGGCGGTGATCGTGCTGCCCCTCTTTCTGCAAGGGGAAGGCTACAAGGCCGCCCTGCATACCGACATCCCCGCTCGTCCGCAGCCGCCCCAGCCGTTGGATACCGCAAGCCGGGTGCCTCCCCCAGAAGTGCGCGAGCTGATGGAGTCGCCCCCCCCCCTGCCCATGGAGCAGGCTCCGCTGCCCCGTAGCGAGCCGACCAAGGAGGCCGTGGGCACTGGAGCCGCCAAGCCAGCCCCCAAGCCCGCTGCGCCCTTGGTGCCCGAGGCCAAGCCGACCCCCACGCCTCAGGCAGCAGGGGGCAAATCCGCACCAGAAATCAGTAAACCCGAGGGGACGCCCAGCGCTGCGGGCAAGCCCGTTGCTTCGCCCATCCAGCCTCCGTCAGGCGGGGCGTGGATGATCCAACTCGGCAGCTTCAGTGCTGAGACCAATGCCCAGCAGTTGCATGGACAGGTGCAGCGCGTGGGCATTCCCTGCCAGATCGATCCACTGGATATCGATGGCCGCAGGGTATGGCGCGTGCGCGCCGGCCCCTTCGCCAGTCAGGCCGAGGCGGATGCGGCATTGAAACGTCTGCAAAACGGCCTCAAGCTCGGCGGCCTGGTGATCCAGGTCCGCTGATGCTCTGCTCTCTTCCCCTCGAGTCCGTGTCGAAGTGTGCACGAATCGAGCATAAGCCATTGATCATGCTTTATGATTCTTGATTTCGTGCATCCATCCATCATGGTCGAACGAAAGTGCAAACGACACGGCCTTATCCTATATCAACACAGGTTCCCCGATTTTCGGAACTTCCATGAGCGATACCGTTCCCAATGATGTGTTCGCTGCGGACATGGTGTCCCTCGAGGATGGACGCCAGCACGACCGCAAGCTGAGCTCCTTGCGCGCACCTCCACACTCGCTGGAGGCCGAGCTCTCTGTGCTCGGTGGTCTGATGCTGGACCCTGATGCCTGGGAGCGCGTCGCCGATCGCCTCACCGAGAACGACTTCTACCGTCGCGACCATCGTCTGATCTTCCGCGCCTTGCAGTCACTCGCCGATGCCGACCGGCCGCGCGACGTGGTTACCGTGGCGGAGTGGCTGGATGAGCGTGCCCTGCTGGATGAGGTGGGCGGTCTGGCCTACCTCGGCCAGGTGGTAGCCGACACCCCGACCGCGGCGAACATCGTTGCCTATGCCGATATCGTGCGTGAGCATGCCATCAAGCGGCAGCTGATCGCGGTGGGTACCAGCATCGCTCAGAGTGCCTATCAGCCGGACGGACGGGACAGTCGTCAACTGCTGGAAGAGGCCGAGCAGAAGGTATTTCAGATCGCCGAGCAAGGCAGCCGTCAGCGCAAAGGCTTTGTGCCGATCAAAAACCTACTCACCCAGGCGGTCGAGCGCATCCAGACCTTGTACGAGCAGGACGAGCCGATCACCGGCCTACCGACCGGCTTCGACGATTTCGACGCCATGACCTCGGGGTTGCAGAAGGGGGATTTGGTGATCGTGGCGGGGCGTCCGTCGATGGGCAAGACCACCTTTGCGATGAACATCGGCGAGAATGTGGCCATCCGTACTAAGAAGCCGGTTGCGGTGTTCTCCATGGAGATGCCTGGCGAGCAGCTTGCGCTGCGCATGATGTCCTCGCTCGGCCGCATCGATCAGCACCGCGTGCGCACCGGTAAGCTCGAGGACGAGGACTGGCCGCGCCTGACCTCGGCCGTGGTCATGCTCTCCGAGGCACCGATCTTCATCGACGACACCCCCGCGCTCAGCCCGACCGAGTTGCGCGCCCGAGCCCGTCGTCTGAAAAAGGAGCATGGCCTGGGGCTCATCATCATCGATTACCTGCAGCTGATGCAGGTGCCGGGCACGAGCGAGAACCGTACCACCGAGATCTCCGAGATCTCCCGCTCGCTCAAGGCGCTGGCCAAGGAGCTGGATGTGCCGGTGATCGCCCTCTCGCAGCTCAACCGCGCGCTCGAACAGCGGCCGAACAAGCGGCCGGTGATGTCCGATTTGCGTGAATCGGGCGCGATCGAGCAGGATGCCGACCTGATCGTGTTCATCTACCGCGACGAGGTCTACCACCCGGACAGCGCGGACAAGGGGGTGGCCGAGATCATCATCGGCAAGCAACGTAACGGTCCGATCGGCACGGTGCGTCTGACCTTCCTTGGCAAGTACACTCAGTTTGCCAATTACACCCCCGAGGTCTATTCCAGCGGGGATGACGCGTGAGCCATGCCCTCCGTGCCGCGCGGGCCCGCATCGACTTGACGGCCCTGCGCCATAACTTTGGTGTGCTCAAAGACGCGGCGGCGGGCGCGAAGGTCTTCCCCGCCATCAAGGCGGATGCCTATGGGCATGGCATGCTCGCCTGTGCCCAGGCCTTGCGCGATCTTGCCGACGGCTTCGTGGTGGCGACCCTAGGCGAGGCCGAGGTCTTGCGCCGCGCCGGCCTCACCCAGCGGATCATGGTTCTGCATGGCTTTGCCTCGCTGACGGAGGCCCGGCTGGCGGCGCGCCTGATGTTGGAGCCCGTCATTCACCAGGCCTGGCAAGTCGAGATCTTGGAGCAGGGCCATACCGGTCTGCCGTTGCGGGTTTGGCTCAAGATCGATACTGGCATGCACCGCCTGGGTATCGAGCCGGAGCAGATCGGTATACTGCATGAACGCCTCATGGCGAGCGGTCGGCTGCGTGGGGTGCCGGGCCTGATGACCCATTTTGCCTGCGCGGATGAGCCCGATCCTGCGGCCACTTGGCGTCAGATGGAGGTCTTCCGTCAGGCTGTCGCAGGCCTGGAGGGAGAGCGCAGCCTGTCCAATTCGGCCGGGCTGCTCGGTGGCTTTGGCGCGGGCGAGGACATCGTGCGCCCCGGTATCGCCCTCTATGGCGGAAATCCGTTTGTGCACGGGAGTGCGGTGGACTATGGCCTGCGTCCGGTGATGACGCTCACCACCCATCTGCTGGCGGTCAAGTGGCAGCTTGCCGGCGCGGCCATTGGCTACGGCGCCACCTGGATCTGTCCCGAGGACATGCCGGTTGGCGTTGCCGCCATCGGCTATGGCGATGGCTACCCACGTCGCACGCCGGCAGGCACGCCGGTACTGGTCAATGGCCAACGTGTGGCCATCATCGGCCGAGTGTCCATGGATCTCATCACCCTCGATTTGCGTGGGGTGGAGGCCAAGCCGGGCGATCCGGTCGAGCTGTGGGGCGCTGGCTTGCCGATGGACGAGGTGGCGCGCAGCATCGGTACCATCAGCTATGACCTCACCTGTGCGGTGGGTGCGCACGTGGCGCGAGAATATCTGGACCTGGCTAGAGCTCCGGCTGGAGGGTAACGCTCTTTTCGCTGCGCTGCCCTTGGTTGATGATGGTCAGCCGCACGGTGTCGCCCACCTTGAAATCGTCCAGGCGTGCCTGAAGTTCACGAACGGAGGTGACAGGTCGCCCTTCCAGCGCGAGGATGATGTCGCCAGGGACGATCAGCCCGTCGCGGGAGAACGTGGCGCCGACCAGACCCGAGGCCTCGGCGGCGGAGCCTCGCGTGATGCCGAGGATCACCACCCCCTCCACCCCAAGCAGGCGCGTCAGCCTGCGGTTGAGATCCTCGTTGACTTGGATGCCAAGCGAAGGGCGCAGGTAGCGCCCGTGGCGGATGAGCTGGGGAACGACGTGGTTGACCGTGTCCACTGGCACGGCAAAGCCGATGCCGGCGCTCGCGCCGCTGGGACTGTAGATGGCTGTATTGATGCCGATCAGGCGTCCTGCTGAATCCAGCAGTGGGCCGCCGGAGTTGCCGGGATTGATGGCCGCATCGGTCTGGATCAGATGCTCCATGGTGATCCCGGTCTCCGTGGTCAGCGAGCGGTCGAGCGCAGAGACGATGCCGGTGGTGAGCGTCCAGTCGAGGCCAAAGGGGTTGCCAATGGCAAACACCTTCTGCCCCACCCGCAGGTTGTGGCTCTCGCCCAGCGGGATGGGGGCCGGACGCTGCCGGCCAAGGCCGATGCGTAGCACTGCAAGATCGTGCACAGGGCTTGCCCCAACCAGGGAGGCCCGCATCTGGCGACCGTCGGCAAGCCTCACCCACGCCTCACTGGCCCCCTGAATGACATGGAAGTTGGTGACCACGTGGCCTGCATCATCCCAGAGAACGCCGGAACCCGTGCCGCGCGGCACGGAAAAGATGTTGCGGGTCCAGAGGTCCTGCACCTGTTCGCGCGTGGTGATGAACACCACCGATTCGCGCGTCCGCTCGAACAGCTCAATGGTCGCCGCCTCGTCCGCGGCAAGGTCGCCACGCGGGGTAATGGTGCGGGGCTGGGCACTCGGGGTGTCACGCCAGGGAACGAAGGGGAGCTGCCAGAGCAGCAAGGCGAGGATGAGCAGAAGCAGTAGCCCGAGCAGGACACTGCTCGGGCGGGAGGAGGATGGCGACATGGCGAGGCCCTACGCGAAAGCAAGTGGCCTTGATTCTATCGCCTTCAAACGGGTTTTGAGGAGGGTGTGGCGGCGGGGTGCACCTGTTCATCCCTTAGTCGCTGTGCCGCGCTCACCATATTGCGTAGACCCGCCTCGGTCTCCGCCCAGCCGCGGGTCTTCAGCCCACAGTCGGGATTGACCCAGAGGTTCTCCCGCGGGATGACCTCGCATGCCTTGCGCAGCAGGCGCTCCATGTCCTCCACGCTGGGGACGCGTGGGGAGTGGATGTCCCATACCCCTGGCCCAATCTCGTTGGGGTAGCGAAACTCACCAAAACCCTTGAGCAATTCCATGTCCGAGCGCGAGGCCTCAATGGTGATGACATCGGCATCCAGCGCGGCAATGGCGGGCAGGATGTCGTTGAATTCCGAGTAGCACATATGGGTATGGATTTGGGTGGAGTTTGCCACCACGGAGGCGCTGATGCGAAAACACCGTCCAGCCCAGTCGAGGTAATCTTGCCACGCGGCGCGGCGCAAGGGTAAGCCCTCGCGGAAAGCGGGTTCGTCGATCTGGATGATGCGGATGCCGGCGTGTTCCAGGTCGGCAACCTCATCCCGAATGGCCAACGCAATCTGTTCGCAGGTGGTCTTGCGTGGCAGATCATCGCGCACGAAAGACCATTGCAGGATGGTCACTGGACCAGTGAGCATGCCCTTCATCGGTTTTTGGGTGAGGGATTGGGCGAACGTCGTCCAGCCAACGGTCATGGGGGCAGGGCGGCTGACATCGCCAAAGATGATCGGTGGCTTGACGCAACGGGAGCCGTAGGACTGCACCCAGCCGTTGCGGGTGAAGGCGAAACCGGCTAGCTGTTCGCCAAAATACTCCACCATGTCGTTGCGCTCCGGCTCGCCGTGGACGAGCACGTCCAGACCGAGGGCCTCCTGCTTCTGCACCACCTGGACGATCTCCTCTCTCATGCGTGCCTCGTAGGCCGCTTGGTCCATCTCACCGCGTTTGAAGGCAGCACGGGCCTTACGCAGCTCCGGAGTCTGTGGGAAGGAACCGATGGTGGTGGTGGGGAACAAAGGCAGGCCTAGGGCGGCATGTTGCAGGCGCTGACGCTCGGTAAAGGGGGCCGCGCGACGGTCGGCATCCTCGGGCAGGGCAGCCAGACGTGCCGCGACCTTGGCATCGTGCACACGGGAGCTCGCACGCCGGGCGCTGAGGGCAGCGCGCGCCTCGGCCAAGGGCTCATGCACCGCATCCTTCCCCTCGCTGAGGGCACGACGCAACACAGCGAGCTCGTCGAGCTTCTGCCGGGCGAAGGCCAGCCAAGACCTCAACTCCGCATCCAGCCCATCTTCCGCCGTAAGATCAATCGGTACATGCAGCAGCGAACAGCTTGGTGCCAGCCAGAGATGTTCCCCACGCTGGGCGACCAAGGGGTGTAGACGCTCGAGCGCGGCGTCGAGATCGGCGCGCCATACATTGCGTCCGTCGATGATGCCGACGGAGAGCACCTTGTGCGCGGGCAGCCAATCCGCCACGCGGGCCAGTTCGTCCGGGGCACGCACGGCATCGACATGCAGACCATCGACCGGTAGTTGGCAGGCCAGGCGCAGGTTGTCGGCCAAAGCGCTGAAATAGGTCGTCAGCAGGATCTTGGGACGCTCCCTCGCAAGGCGGGCATAGGCCCCTTCGAAGGCCCGACGCCAGGGCTCAGACAGGTCCAGGCCGAGGATGGGTTCTTCCAGCTGGACCCACTCGACCCCTTGGCCCTTCAGGTGGGCCAAAATCTCGCCATAGACCGGAAGCAGGCGGTCCAGCAGGTCGAGGCGATCAAAGCCTTCGGTTTTCGCCTTGCCCAGCCAGAGGAAGGTCAAGGGGCCGATCAACACGGCCTTGACCGGGTGCCCTAAGCCCTGGGCCTCGGTCACCTGGTCGAACAGGCGATCGCTGGCGAGTTTGAAGTGCGTCTTGGGTGTGAATTCGGGGACCAGGTAATGGTAGTTGGTGTCAAACCACTTGGTCATTTCCAGCGCACGCCGGTCGCCGTGATCATGGTGGGTGCCACAGCATGAGGGCGATGGCCCATGCACGCCGCGCGCCATGATGAAGTAGCGGGTGAGCTCGTCCTCCTCCGTGAAGCCAAAACGCGCCGGCTCGCAGCCAAGAAGCTGAATGTGGTCGAGGACGTGATCGTAGAGGGCGAAGTCGCCGACTGTGACGAAGTCCAGGCCGGCCGCACGCTGCATCTCCCAGTGGCGGGCGCGCAGGGTGCGGGCGGTGTCGTGCAGGGCGTCAGCGCGGGTTTCACCCCGCCAAAAGGCCTCCAGTGCAAACTTGAGCTCGCGCTGAAGGCCGATGCGTGGGAAGCCGAGGGTATGGATCGTAATCATGCGGGCACTCCATGAATGAACGCATGGCATGATCTTGCGGGGTAATTTATGATTCAAACGAATGTTTTTCATTGTTTGATGATGTTGATTCATGATCAACTTACGTCACCTGCGCATGGTCCAGGCCCTGGCGGAGACAGGGTCGATCTCGGCGGCGGCGGCCCGGGTGCATCTGACCCAATCCGCGCTCTCGCATCAGCTTGGTGCGTTGGAACGCTATTTTGGTATCCCGCTGCTCGATCGCTCGCGCCGACCGTTACGGCTGACACCTGCGGGGGAGCGGCTTCTTCTGGCGGCGCGGCGCGTCCTGCCGGAGGTGGAGGCGGCGCACGCCGAGCTGCTGCGCCAGGCGTCCAATCACGCGCCCGAGAGCCTGCGTATTGCGGTCGAGTGTCATTCTTGCTTCGATTGGCTGATGCCTGCAATGGACGCCTACCGCGTCGAGCGTCCCGAGGCGGAGCTTGATCTGGTGGGCGGCTTCCTGCCTGAACCCGTCGACCTGTTGCTGGAGGGGCGGGCGGATCTGGCCGTGGTGTCGCGGCCTGAGGATCGGCCCGGGGTCAGTTATCAGCCGCTGTTTCGGTATGAGATCGTTGCCCTGTTGGCCCCGGGGCATCCGCTGGCTGATCGTGCCTTTCTGACGGCCGCCGATTTTGCCGGGCAGACCCTGATCAGCTATCCCGTGCCGGACCAAGCGTTGGACCTGGTGCAGCGTGTCTTGCGCCCTGCAGGGGTGGTGCCAGAACGGCGGACCGCCGAGCTGACCATCGCCATCCTCCAACTCGTCGCCTCCCGCCGAGGTCTGGCTGCTCTGCCGCGCTGGGCGGCACAGACGCAGATCGAGCGCGGTTACGTCTTGGCGCGCGGCATCGGTCAGAAAGGCCTGTGGAGTACCCTATATGCCGCTGTGCGCACGGAGGAGGTCGATGCACGGGGTTGCTTCATATCGACCTTGCGCCGCACGGCCTTCGCCACCTTACAAGGCATTGAGCAGCCGGGCGGTGAAGATTGATGAGACGCCTCGGGAATTTGCCTGCGCTCTGTGCTATAAACGCCAAAGGATCCGTTCCCGTTCATTCCAAGGAGATCTGACATGGCCTTTGTTCTGCCTGAGCTGCCCTACGCCTATGATGCGCTGGAGAAGTCGATCGACGCCCGCACCATGGAGATCCACCACACCAAGCACCACGGCGGATATGTGAATAACTGCAACGCCGCCATTGCCGGTACCGAGTGGGATGAGAAGTCGATTGAGGAGCTGATGGCGAATGTCTCCAAGCTGCCGGTGGCCGTGCGCAACAACGGCGGTGGTCATTACAACCATAGTCTGTTCTGGCAGATCCTTTCGCCAAATGGCGGCGGTAAGCCGAAAGGTGAGCTGCTCACCGACATCGAGACGACCTTTGGCAGCTTCGAGTCCTTCCGCGAGAGGTTTTCCACTGCGGGCACGACCCGCTTCGGCTCGGGCTGGGCTTGGCTGATCGTCGATAGCGAGGGCAAGTTGCAAATCTGCTCCACTCCAAACCAGGACAATCCGCTCATGGACATCGCCGAGGTCAAGGGCACCCCGGTGCTTGGCCTGGATGTGTGGGAGCACGCCTACTATCTGCGCTACCAGAACCGCCGCGCGGACTATATCCAAGCCTTCTGGGACGTGGTGAACTGGGACGAAGTCAGCCGTCGCTACGCGGCTGCCAAGGGAAGCGCTGAATAAGGCCGCAAGCGGGATGGGGATGCAAGGCGATGGATGCGCAGTGACCGAGACATCCCCATGAGATCGGCGAGGGAAGGCGCACCGCGCAACGCAGTAGATCGTTAGCGCAAGCTTATTCCGTGTTTCCCAAGGGCTGATCTACGGCCCAAGGGCTCTCTGCACCGCCCTTCACAAGCCCGGGCGGCGCGGTTAAACTCCAAACGACATGGCCCGTTCGCCGGGCCATTATTGTTTTTGGAGCATGCTGATGGATGCGCTGAGGCGATCGGATATCGCCTGATCAAATCGATCAGACACTTTCATGGAGCGGGATTTCATGTCCACCCCCCATCTGATGAACACCTACAACCGCCTGCCCGTCACCTTCGCCAAGGGGCAGGGTGCGACCCTCTGGGACACCGAAGGCAAGGTTTACCTCGATGCCATCACCGGCGTGGCCGTCTGTGGCCTGGGCCATGCCCAGCCGGACATCACCCGTGCCATGTGCGAGCAGGCTCAGACGCTCATCCATACCTCCAATCTCTACGGTATCGCCTGGCAAGAGAAGTTGGCGGACCGGCTGTGCGCCATCTCCGGCATGGAGAAGGTCTTCTTCTGCAACTCCGGCGCCGAGGCCAACGAGGCCGCGATCAAGCTCGCTCGCCTCTATGCCCACCGCAAGGGCATTGCCGAGCCGCACATCGTGGTGATGGAATCCAGCTTCCATGGCCGTACTCTGGCCACCCTATCCGCCACCGGCAATCGCAAGGCCCAGGCCGGTTTCGAGCCGCTGGTCGGTGGCTTCGTGCGCGTGCCCTACGGCGATCTCGAGGCCCTGCGTCAGGTCGGCAGTCACGATCGCAACATCGTCGCCGTGCTGGTCGAGCCGGTGCAGGGGGAGGGTGGGGTGCGCGTGCCGCCGCCGTCCTACCTTGCGGGTGTGCGCGAGATCTGCACGGCGCACGGCTGGCTGATGATGGTGGACGAGGTGCAGACCGGCATCGGGCGAACCGGTCAGTGGTTCGGCTTCCAGCACGCGGGTATCCTGCCGGATGTGATGAGCCTGGCCAAAGGGTTGGGCAATGGCGTGCCCATCGGCGCCTGCCTCGCCGCCGGGGTCGCAGCCGATCTGTTTGCCCCGGGCAACCATGGTTCGACCTTCGGTGGCAATCCGCTGGTCTGCCGTGTGGCCCACACCGTGCTCGAGGTGATCGAACGTGACGGCTTGGTTGCACGCGCCGCGCAGCTTGGTACCCGTATCCGCGAGGGGCTCGCCGCCCGCCTGGCGGGGGTGCACGGGGTGGTCGAGGTGCGCGGGCTCGGTCTGATGATCGGCATCCAGTTGAACCGTCCCTGTGGCGAGTTGGTCAAGCAGGCCTTGGGACGTGGCCTGCTGATCAATGTCACCGCCGACTCGGTGATCCGCCTGCTGCCTGCGCTGATCATGAGCGATGAGCAGGCCGACCAGCTGGTGGACATCCTCTCCGAACTGGTGGTGGACTTCCTGACGGCCGAGGTGAAGGCATGAACGTCCCGCGCCACTTCATTTCGCTGGACGATCTGAGTCCGGGCGAGTTGCGTCGGGTGCTGGATCGGGCCCTTCACCTGAAGGCGGTCCGCGCGCGCGGCGAGCGGGTGCTCACCCTGCAGAATCGCGTGCTCGGCATGATCTTCGAGAAGGCCTCAACCCGTACGCGCGTGTCGTTCGAGGCCGGGATGGTGCAGCTTGGTGGACACGCCATCTTTCTTTCCCCGCGCGATACCCAGCTTGGGCGTGGTGAGCCGATCGCTGATGCCGCCCGCGTGCTCTCGCGCATGGTCGACATCATCACGATCCGCGCGCATCACCACGCGGATCTGGTGGAGTTTGCCACCCATTCGCGGGTGCCGGTCATCAACGCCCTGACCGACCTGAATCATCCCTGCCAGCTGCTGGCCGACATGCTGACCTACGAGGAGCATCGTGGCAGCATTGCGGGTAAGACCGTGGCCTGGGTGGGCGATGGCTTCAATATGTGCCACAGCTATATCCAGGCGGCACGCGTGTTCGGCTTCAGGCTGAATGTCGCCACGCCCCTTGGCTACGGGCCGGATCCGGCCATTGTGGCCGAGGCGGGCGGTCAGGTCATGCTGACCCATGACCCGCGCGAGGCCTGCCGCGATGCCGACCTGGTGGTCACCGACGTGTGGACCAGCATGGGGCAGGAGGAAGAGGTCGAGCGTCGTCGACGTGACTTCGTCGGTTATGGTGTGAATGAAGAGCTGATGGCCCTGGCACGTCCAGATGCGCTGTTCATGCACTGCCTGCCCGCCCACCGAGGCGAGGAGGTGGATGCCGCCGTGATCGACGGTCCCTGGAGCGTGGTCTGGGATGAGGCGGAGAATCGCCTGCACACTCAGAAGGCCCTGCTCGAGTTCCTGCTTGGCGTCCTGGACTAAGCCTTTGCGATGAGCACGGGCACCTATCCTACCTTCCAGCAGTTGCTGCGGGATGCCGCGCCCTACATCCATGCCCACCGTGGCAGGACCGTGGTCCTGGCCTTCGCCGGCGAAGCCTTGCTCGAGCAGGGATTGGATGCCCTGGCTTCTGATGTAGCCCTGCTCTCGAGCCTGGGTGTCCGCCTCGTGCTCGTGCCTGGATCACGCCCGCAGATCGAGGCCGAGCTGCATGGCGCGGGACTTCGTTCCCGCTTCCACGCCGGTCTGCGCATCACTGGCGAGGCGGAGTTGCCCCATGTCAAGCGTGCAGTGGCTGCGCAGACCGTGGACCTCATCGCCCGTCTCTCCCAAGGCATGCCCAACACCCCGCTCGAGGGCGCGCGCCTGTTTGTGGTGACCGCCAATCTGGTCATCGCCCGTCCTGCTGGGGTTCGCGACGGTGTCGATCTGGGGTGGACGGGGGAGATACGCAAAGTCGAAGTCGATCGCCTGCTCCGCCTGCTGGACGCTGGGGCTGTCATCCTTCAGCCTTGTCTTGGCACCTCGCCGACGGGCGAAGTCTTCAACCTGCGCGCGGAGGATGTGGCGGTGGAGTTGGCTGCCGCGATCCGTGCCGACAAGCTGGTGTTCCTGACCGAATCGGCCAACAGACTCCCGGCGCAGATGACCATCGCCGAGGCCGCTGCCTGGCAGGATAGTGTCGCCTTGTCGGCCGAGTTTCGCCTGCATCTTTCGAGCGCCGTACAGGCCGTGCGCCGCGGGGTGGGACGGGTACACCTGGTCGATCGACGCCATGAGGGCGCTCTACTGCGCGAGCTGTTCACCCGCGAGGGCAACGGCACGCTGGTCACCGCCGAACCGGTAGAGAAGTTGCGCCGAGCGACGATTGACGACGTAGGAGGTATTCTTGAACTGATTCGTCCGCTCGAGGACGAGGGGGTGCTCGTGCGCCGCCCGCGTGAACAACTCGAACTCGAGATCGAGCGCTACTGGGTGATTGACCTGGATGGGCGCATCATCGCCACGGCAGCCCTGCACACCTTCCCGGACGCGCCGCTGGCCGAATTGGCCTGTCTGACCGTGCATCCCGACTACCGTCGACGTGGGCGTGCCAGCCAACTCTTGCGTCAGATGGAGCGCGAAGCCTCTGCACGGGGGATGCGGGGTTTGTTCGTGTTGACCACTCATACCGCACACTGGTTCATCGAACACGGTTTCCACAAGGCCGAGGTGAGCGACTTGCCTGTTTCGCGCCAGGCCATCTATAACGTCCAACGCAATTCCAAGGTCTTCATCAAGCATCTGGCCGCACCGGTGGCCGGTCCTGCCCCCTTAGACACTGCGGACTGATGGGCTCATCCATCGTTGTCGTCTCTGAGGGGGCAGATTGGATGGATGCAGCCCAGCAACTTGCTCATCGTCTGAACCTCCCTTGTGTCGATCAACCGCCGACGCACGGCCTGCTCCTTCTGGTCGGGGCGGGAGGGGTGGCCCTCCACGATGCCGATGCCCCACGTGAGCGGCCCCTGCGGGTCGATTTCGAGTCCGGCAGCATGGGATATCGCCAGCGGGCGGGGTTTCGCCGCGATGAGCTGCTTGCGCGTGCGGTGGGTATCAAGGGGAGGGATCGCCCGACGATTCTCGATGCGACGGCAGGGCTTGGGCGTGATGCCTTCATGCTCGCGAGCCTAGGCTGCGAGGTCATGCTGTGTGAGCGCCATCCCGTCGTCCTGGCCTTGCTCGAAGATGGGTTACGCCGGGGCAGACAAAGGCCTGCCTTGGCCTCCTCGATGGGACGGATGCACCTTGTGGCAGGTGATGCTGCGGTCTACCTGGAGGCTACGGCGGCTGGTGTTCTCGATGTGGTTGTGTTGGATCCGATGTTTCCGGAACGGGGCAAGTCGGCACGGGTGAAGAAGCCGATGCGGCTTTTCCACGGTCTGGTGGGAACGGATCCGGATGCGGACGGGTTGCTGGGACGGGCGATGGCGAAGGCTCGCAGGCGTGTGGTGGTCAAGCGACCGTTGCACGCCCCTCCGCTTGGGGGGCTTCCACCTTCCCTGTGCTATAAGGGCAAGGCAGTGCGTTTTGATGTCTATCTGACTGGCGTGGGGACGTTGGGCAGGGAGAGTGACACGCTTGCATGAGTGTGTGTTACGTGAGGCAAAAATAAGGGCGCCTTTGAGGGGCGCCCTTTGTGTCAGGCTGTTTTCAGATTACTTGGAGGCGGCGTTGACGGTCACTTCTACGCGACGGTTCTTCGCGCGGCCGGCCTTGGTCTTGTTGCTGGCGATCGGCTGCTTCTCGCCCATGCCATAGGCCTTGATCTTGGTGGCCGGTACGCCCTTGCTCACCAGGTAGTCTGCTACGGTCTTGGCGCGGCGCTCGGACAGCTTCTGGTTGTAGGCTTCGGTGCCGATGCTGTCGGTGTGGCCGACCACGGTGATCTCTTCGACCTGGTCGATCTTCATTTCGGCCACTAGTGCGTCGAGGGCCTTCTTGCCTTCGGGCTTCAGATTGTACTTGTCGAAGTCGAAGTAGGTGTCGGCGTTGAGGGTGATCTTCTTGGCGGCGACGACCGGTGCCTTCGGTGCTTCGACGGCTGGCTTGGTTTCAGCAGCCTTCTCTTCCTTGAAGAATTCCGGATTGCACTCCTTGATCGCGGTGTCTTTGGTCAGAGGGATGTGTCCATTGAGGACACACTTGCCTATGCCATCTTTCACCACGGCTTTTTGGCTGTCATAGACATAGGCGGTCGGCTTATCGGCAGCAAGGGCTGGAGCGGCCAGGACAGCGGATGCCAGCAGGCCTGCGCTGAGAGCAGCGAAGTTCTTCATGATTGTCTTCCCTTCTCGAAGGTTGAGTTTGCAAAAGGGCAAGCCATCGCATTCAACGGCTTGTTAGAATTTATAATACGTTCCCGAAGCCGAAAAAGCTAAGAAACGTTGTTTTTTTGCACGGCTGCTGTTGCTCACTTGCACAGCCATTCGTTCGCGGTACCCCTGCATGGGAAGGGTAGGGTGCCCAGCAGGTCCGACCCACTGTTTAGGATAACACGAGACCTCCGTAGATGCGTAGCTATGATGCCGTCCGCGCCTTGGTGTGGAAGCATGACGCCCTAGAATTGCTCGACCAGCGTCGCTTGCCGGCTGAACGCGTGTTTGTACGCTGCACGACGGCCAGGGAGGTGGCCGAGGCCATTCGCGCCATGGTGGTGCGCGGGGCGCCCGCGATCGGCATCGCTGCGGCCTTTGGTGTGGTGCTGGCCGCGCGTCAGCATGGCCTGGGTGATGTCGATGCCGTCCGTCGGGTGGAGGAGGACATCGATCGACTAGCCCAGTCGCGCCCAACAGCGGTCAATCTGTTCTGGGCCTTGCAGCAGATGCGCCAGGCTCTCGCAGCAGGCTCCACGCTGGAGTTCCTGGAAGAGACCGCGCAGCGGATCGAGGCAGAGGACCTCGAGGCCAACCGGCGCATGGGTGAGTTTGGCGCGGCCCTGATCGAGCCCGGCCGGGATGTTCTGACGCACTGCAATACTGGGTCGCTTGCCACGGCCGGACTTGGGACGGCGCTCGGTGTGATCCGCACCGCTTATGCACAGAAGCGGGTGGGGCATGTCTTTGTGGACGAAACCCGTCCTTGGCTTCAGGGCGCCCGTTTGACCGCGTGGGAACTCAAGGAGGACGGCATCCCTGTAACCCTGATCTGCGAGGGCGCTGCGGCCAGCCTGATGAAGGGAGGGCGCATCGGCTGGGTCATCGTGGGCGCCGACCGCATCACGGCCAATGGCGACACGGCCAACAAGATCGGTACCTATGGGCTGGCCATCCTCGCTAAGCATCACGGGGTGCGCTTCATGGTGGTGGCGCCATCCTCGACCTTTGACCTTACCCTGCGCTCGGGGGGAGAGATCCCCATCGAGACTCGTCCGATGGAAGAGGTGACCATGCTTGCCGGGCAGCGTATCGCCCCCGAGGGGGTGGGGGCTTGGAATCCTGCGTTCGATGTCACCCCGGCCGAGTGGATCGACGCCATCGTAACCGAGCGCGGCGTGATTCTGCGGCCGGATGCCGAGCGGGTGCGCGCGATCATCGGCGGCCCCTGAAGTGGCTCAAACCTCGCCGGGCACAGGTGGTTTTGCCCGCCTGTGGTATCATTCCAAGCTTTGATGTGCCCTAAACCAAGTGTCATCCTACATGGCTGATTTTGCCAAGGAGATCTTCCCGGTCAATCTCGAAGACGAGATGCGTCAGTCTTACATGGACTACGCCATGAGCGTCATCGTTGGCCGGGCCCTGCCTGATGTTCGTGATGGTCTCAAGCCCGTGCATCGTCGCGTCTTGTACGCCATGCGCGAGCTGGGCAACGACTGGAACAAGCCCTACAAGAAATCGGCTCGTGTGGTCGGTGATGTCATCGGTAAATACCACCCACACGGTGATGTAGCGGTGTACGACACCATCGTACGCATGGCCCAGCCATTCTCCATGCGCTACGTGCTGGTCGACGGTCAGGGTAACTTCGGCTCGATCGACGGCGATGCCCCGGCCGCCATGCGTTACACCGAGGTGCGTCAAGCCCGCATCGCGCATGAGCTGCATGCGGATATCGACAAAGACACCGTCGATTTCGTGCCGAACTACGATGGCTCCGAGCGCGAGCCGGTCGTCTTCCCAACCCGCATCCCCAACCTGCTGGTCAACGGCTCGGCCGGCATCGCCGTGGGCATGGCGACCAACATCCCACCGCATAACCTCGGCGAGGTCATCGATGCCTGCCTGGCGCTGATCGACGATGCAGACGTGGAGGACGCTCGTCTGCTCGAGCTGGTGCCGGGGCCCGACTTTCCGACAGCCGGTATCATCTTCGGTGGCGCCGGCCTTCGCGAAGCCTACCTGACCGGCCGCGGCCGCATCCAGGTGCGTGCCCGTGCGCATATCGAGGAGGACGAGCGCAGCGGTCGTCAAGCCATCATCGTCACCGAGCTTCCCTACCAGGTGAACAAGGCGCGCCTGATCGAGCGCATCGCCGAGCTGGTCAAGGAGAAGAAGATCGAAGGGATCTCGGAGCTGCGCGACGAGTCCGACAAGGATGGCCTGCGCGTGGTGATCGAGGTCAAGCGCGGTGAGATGGCCGAGGTGCTGCTCAATAACCTCTATCAACAGACCCAGCTGCAGACCGTGTTTGGCATCAACATGGTCGCGCTGGTCGACGGCCAGCCGCGCACCCTATCGCTGCGCGACATGCTGGAAGCCTTCTTGCGCCACCGCCGCGATGTGGTCACGCGTCGTACCCTGTACGACCTGCGCAAGGCGCGTGAGCGAGCCCACATCTTGGAAGGTCTTGCGATCGCGCTGGCCAACATCGACGAGATCATTGCCCTGATCAAGGCGGCAGCGAGTCCCGCCGAGGCCAAGGAGCAGTTGCTCGAGCGTCGCTGGCCTGCGGGCCTTGTGCGCGAGATGCTGGCCCGTGCCGGGGCCTCGGCCTCGCGTCCGGAGGGTTTGGAGGCCTGTTTTGGCATGGCTGAAGACGGTACTTACCGGCTCTCCCCGGCCCAGGCCCAGGCCATTCTCGAACTGCGTCTACACCGTTTGACGGGGCTTGAGCAGGACAAGATCGTCGGCGAGTTTGCCGAGATCCTCGACACCATTGCCGAGTTGCTTGACGTCCTAACCCATCCTGACCGGCTGATGGCGGTGATCCGCGAGGAGTTGGTGGCGATCCGCGCCCAGTATGCCGACATGCGCCGCACCGAGATTCAAGCTGCCCGCGCGGACCTGTCCGAGGAGGACCTGATCGCCAAGGAGCAGCGCGTGGTGACCCTCTCGCATGCCGGCTACATCAAGACCCAGTCGCTGTCCGATTACCAGGCCCAGCATCGCGGCGGCCGCGGCCGCAGCGCGGCGAAGGTCAAGGGCGAGGACGCCATCCAGAAGCTCCTGGTGGCCAGCTCCCATGACATGATCATGCTGTTCACCAGCCGTGGTCGTGTCTACTGGAAGAAGGTGTGGGAGTTGCCAGAAGGAGGGGCTCAAGCGCGTGGTCGGCCGATTGTCAACATACTGCCGCTGGAGGAGAACGAGCGCATCGAAGCCCTGCTGCCGTTGCGCGATTTCTCCTCCGATGCCTACGTGTTGTTTGCCACCCGTAACGGCATCGTCAAAAAAACTCCTCTTGCGGAGTTCTCCCGCCCGCGTCCGAGTGGCATCATCGCCATCGACATCCGTGAGGGCGATAGCCTGATCGGCGCGGCGCTGACCGACGGTGCGCAGGATGTGATGCTGTTCACCAACGCCGGCAAGGTCATCCGCTTCCCGGAGACCGATGTGCGGGCGATGGGGCGCAGCGCCTCCGGTGTGATCGGTGTCCGTCTGGCGGAGGGTCAGACCGTGGTGTCGATGATCGTGGCCCAGGATGGCGACCATAAGGGCGATATCCTGACCGCCTCCGAGAATGGCTACGGCAAGCGTACCCCGCTGGACGAGTTCCCGCGCCACGGTCGCGGTGGTCAGGGCGTGATTGCCCTACAGACCAGTGAGCGTAACGGCCTGCTGGTCGGTGCGGTGCAAGTGACGGAAGAAGATGAGCTGATGCTGATCAGCGATCAGGGCACGTTGGTGCGCATTCCCGTTGCCGAGGTATCCCGCCTTGGACGCAACACCCAAGGTGTGATGCTCATCCGTCTGGGCAAGGACGAACATCTGGTCCAGATCGAACGTATCCAGAGCGTGGGCGAGGCCGGGAAGACCGCCGATGCTCCGTCAGAATCCACAGATCCATGAATTCAAGGGGAGTTTCCATGGCCCATACCCAAAAGAGGGTTTACAACTTCAGCGCTGGACCGGCCATGCTGCCGACCGAGGTCCTTGAGCGTGCACGTGAGGAAATGCTGGACTGGAACGGCACCGGCATGTCCGTGATGGAGATGAGCCACCGTGGCAAGGGGTACGTCGCCATCGCCGAGAAGGCCGAAGCCGATCTGCGCAAGCTGATGGCCATCCCCGATCACTACAAGGTGCTGTTCCTGCAAGGCGGCGCTTCCTCGCAGTTCGCCATGGTTCCGATGAACCTGTTGCGCGGTAAGACCTGCGCCGATTATCTGAATACCGGCCACTGGTCGGAGAAGGCGATTGCCGAGGGCAAGCGCTACTGCAACGTCAACATCGTTGCCGACACCAAGGGCAGCAAGTACACCACCTTGCCGGAGGCTTCCGAGCTGTCGTTCAGCAAGGATGCGGCCTATGTGCACTACACCCCGAACGAGACCATCGCGGGCGTGGAGTTTGGCTACATCCCGGACACCGGCGACATTCCGCTGGTGGCCGACATGTCCTCCACCATCCTCTCCCGTCCGGTGGACGTATCCAAGTTCGGCGTGATCTATGCTGGCGCGCAGAAGAACATTGGCCCGGCCGGCCTGACCATCGTCATCGTGCGCGATGACTTGATCGGCGAAACCTTGCCGGGAACCCCGACCATGTTCGACTACAAGATTCACGCCGACAACGGCTCGATGTACAACACCCCGCCGACCTATGCCTGGTATATCGCCGGCCTTGTGTTCGAACACCTCCTGGCCAAGGGAGGGCTGGCGGCGATGGCCGAGATCAACAAGCGCAAGGCGCAAAAGCTGTATGACGCGATCGACAACTCGCCGTTCTACTCCAACCCGGTGGATCCGAAGTGCCGTTCCTGGATGAACGTGCCGTTCATTCTTGCCAACAGCGAGCTGGACAAGATCTTCCTCAAGGAGGCCGAGGCCGCCGGCCTGTCCACTCTGGCCGGCCACCGCTCCGTCGGTGGCATGCGCGCCAGCATCTACAATGCCATGCCGGAGGCCGGTGTCGATGCGCTGGTCGACTTCATGAACGATTTTGCCCGTCGCTACGGATGATCAAGTCAATTCAGGGGTTTATGAGATGTACAAGATCCTTACGCTGAACAATATCTCGGCCGTGGGGCTGGACCGTCTGCCACGTGACAAGTACGAGATCGCCTCCGAGATTCAGCATCCGGACGCCATCTTGGTGCGCTCTGCCAAGATGCACGGGATGGAGATTCCTGCAACGCTCAAGGCTGTGGGACGCGCAGGTGCGGGGGTGAACAATATCCCGGTCAAGGAGATGAGCGAGAAGGGCATTGTGGTGTTCAACGCCCCGGGCGCCAACGCCAACGCCGTGAAGGAGTTGGTCATCGCCGGCATGTTGATGGCCGCGCGCAACATTGCCCAGGCATGGAAGTTCGCCGTGGAGCTGGAAGGGGATGATGCCTTCCTGCACAAGGCGGTCGAGGATGGCAAGAAGCATTTCGTCGGCTTCGAGCTGCCAGGTCGCACCCTGGGCGTGATCGGCCTGGGCGCCATCGGCGTGCGGGTGGCCAATGCCGCGCGCGCCCTTGGCATGAAGGTCATCGGCTTCGATCCGGGCATCACCGTCGAGCGTGCCTGGGAGCTGTCCGCGGACGTGCAGCAGGCCACCAGCGTGGACGAGGTGCTGGTCAAGTCCGACTTCGTCACCTTCCATGTGCCGCTGCTCGACACGACCCGCAACCTGGTCAACGCCGATCGCCTGAAGTTCATGAAGGACAAGGTCGTGGTGCTGAACTTCGCCCGCGAGGGCGTGGTGGATGAGGCCGCGATGGTCGAGGCCCTCAATTCCGGCAAAGCACACGCCTATGTGTCCGACTTCCCCACCAACCTGACCAAGAACCATCCGCGCTGCATCACTCTGCCGCACCTCGGCGCATCCACCGTCGAGGCCGAGGACAACTGCGCGATCATGGTCGCCGACCAGGTGCGCGACTTCCTCGAGAACGGCAACATCACCAACTCCGTGAATTTCCCAGAGGTGAAGCTGCCGCGCAAGGGTACCCATCGCTTGGCCATCGCCAACAAGAACCTGCCGGACATGGTCGGCCAGATGTCGCACATCCTTGGCAGTCATAGGGTCAACATCGCCCATATGGTCAACGAGTCCCGTGATGATTTGGCCTACACCCTGATCGATGTCGAAGGCGAGGTTCCGTCCGTCGCCGTGGAGGCCATCCGCACCATTGACGGCGTGCTTAATGTCCGCGTGATCTGATCAGGCATGAGTGAGGACGCAAAGCCGCTGTCGCGGCTCGAGGAGATACGTGAGCGTATCGATCAGGTCGACCAGCGGCTGGTAGAACTGCTGTCCGAGCGTGCACGCCTCGCCCACACGGTGGGCGAGATCAAGCGCACCGAGCAGGAGGAAGGCAGCGTGCAGTTCTACCGCCCGGAGCGGGAGGCACACGTCCTGCGCCGCGTGCAGGGGCTCAATCCCGGGCCCTTGAGCGATGCCAGCATCGCCTGGTTGTTTCGTGAGATCATGTCGGCCTGTCTGGCCCTCGAGCAAGCGACCCGCGTGGCCTATCTCGGCCCCGCAGGTACCTTCAGCCAGATGGCCGCCCTGCGCCAGTTTGGCCATGCCGCCGAACTCATGCCTTGTCATTCCATCCCCGAGGTGTTCCGTGCGGTCGCTTCGGGGAATGCCGCCTATGGCGTGGCCCCTGTGGAGAACTCCACCGAGGGCGGTGTTGCCCAGACGCAGGAGGCCTTGCTCGTCCACGATCTATGGATCTGCGGCGAGCTGGCCTTGCGCATCCATCACCAGTTGCTCAGCAAAAGCAGGTCGCTGGCCGAGGTTCGCCGTGTGTACGGCCATGCCCAGGCCCTTGGGCAGTGCCGCCGCTGGCTGGATGAACACCTGCCCCAGGTCGAACGCGTCCCGGTGAGCAGCAATGGCGAGGGCGCGCGCCTGGCCGCCGAAGAGGAAGGCGCAGCCGCGATTGCCCCCGAGCTTGCGGCCGAGCTCTATCAGCTTTCCACCCTGGCGGCGAACATCGAGGATGAGGCACACAACACCACGCGCTTTGTCGTGTTGGGGATGAGCGACGCCGAACCGAGCGGGGAGGACAAGACCTCGCTCGCCGTCTCCACCGCCAACCGGCCAGGGGCACTTTACCGGCTGCTCAAACCGCTGGCGGAGCGAGGCATCAGCCTCACCCGAATCGAGTCCCGCCCAGCGCGCGCACGGGCATGGGAATACCTGTTTTTCATCGACCTCGAAGGGCACCGACTCGAGCCCAGGGTCGCCGAGGCCCTGCGTGAGCTCGAGCAGCACGCAGCCTGGTTGCGCGTGTTCGGCTCCTACCCCAAGGCGGTACTCAAGGCATGACCACCAATGCATGGCTCGGGCTCGCTCTGCCTGCAGTACAGAGACTGTCTCCCTATGTTCCGGGCAAGCCGATCGATGAACTGGAGCGTGAGCTTGGCATCCAGGGAGCCATCAAGCTGGCCTCCAACGAGAATCCGCTCGGCCCGTCGCCACATGCGCTGGAGGCCATCCGTACCCACGTTGGCAGGATCCACCGCTACCCGGATGGCAATGGCTATGCGCTAAAATGCTCCCTGGCCGAGCAGCTGGGGGTGGATGTCGAGAACATCACGCTCGGCAATGGCTCCAATGATGTGCTTGATCTCATCGCCCGCGCGTTTCTCGGCGAGGGACGGGGGGCGGTGTTCTCCGAATACGCCTTTGCCGTCTATCCGATCAGCACCCAGGCGGTGGGAGGCATCGCCCAGCTCGCGAAGGCCTTGCCTGCCGATCATGCGCATCAGCCCCTTGGTCATGATCTCGAGGCCATGCGCCGGGCGGTGGATGATCGGACCCGCGTGGTGTTCCTCGCCAACCCCAACAATCCCACCGGGACCTGGGTGGAGAAGGGGGCGTTGTGGGACTTCATCGCATCACTTCCGGCCCGGGTGCTGGTGGTGGTGGATGAGGCCTACATCGAGTATGTCGAGCCCGACATGGATTTTCCCAATGCCATCGAGTGGCTGGAGGATTTCCCCAACCTGATCGTCACCCGCACCTTCTCCAAGATCCACGGCCTGGCCGGGTTGCGCGTGGGCTATGCGGTGTCCAGCCCACAGCTCGCCGAGCTGCTCAACCGTGTGCGCCAGCCGTTCAACGTCAACCTGCTCGCCCAAGAGGCGGCGCGGGCCGCGCTGGCCGATCCTGAGCATGTGCGCCGCACCCGCGAGCTGAACCGCGCGGGCCTGACGCAGGTGCGCGAGGGGCTGGGCAAGCTTGGTCTGGTCGCCCTGCCAAGCCTTGGCAATTTCCTCTGCATCGACATGCATCGCCCGGCCATGCCGGTGTACGACGGTTTGTTGCGCCAGGGCGTGATCGTGCGCCCGGTGGGCAACTACGGCCTGCCGAATTTCCTGCGGGTGAGCATTGGCACCGAGGCGGAGAACGCGCGCTTTTTGGCCGCGCTCGGCAAGGTGCTGGAGGAGATGCGGTGAGCTTCTACTGCCCACGCCTGTGCATCATCGGTACTGGCCTGATCGGCGGTTCGCTCGCGCTTGCCCTCAAGCGCGCAGGGCGGGTGGGGGAGGTGGTCGGCGCAGGGCGCCATACTGCCACCCTCGAGCGCGCGCGCGAGCTTGGCATCATTGACCGTTGTGCGACCGATGTGGCTGAGGCGGCTCGTGGCGCGGACATCATCGTCCTCTCGGTACCCCTGTTGGCCATGCGTGCGGTGTTCGAACAGTTGCAGCCTGTATTGGCGCCCGGCATGATCCTGACCGATGTGGGCAGCGCCAAGATGAGCGTGATCGAGGATGCGCGCACGGTGCTTGGTTTGAAGAGCCGCCAGTTCGTGCCCGGCCATCCGATCGCTGGCACCGAACGAAGCGGTCCCGAGGCAGCCTTTGCCGAGCTGTTCGAAGGGCGGCGGGTCATCCTCACGCCATTGTCCGACAATGATCCTCCTGATGTGCAACGCATCACTGAGATGTGGCAGATTGCCGGTGCGGTGGTGGAGACCATGACAGCCCTTCACCATGACCATGTGTTGGCTGCTACCAGCCACCTGCCGCACCTGTTGGCCTTTGCTTTGGTCGAGAGCCTGGCACGCATGGAGGAGAAGCACGAGGTGTTCCGCTATGCCGCCGGGGGCTTTCGTGACTTTACCCGTATCGCTGCCTCCGATCCGACCATGTGGCGCGACATTGCTCTGGCCAATGTGACCGAGATCAAGGACATGCTCCGGCGTTATCAGAAGGATCTCGAGCACCTCTACCAGCTGCTCGACGCGGGCGATGGTGAGGCCTTGCACGCATTGTTTTCGCGCGCCAAGCAGGCGCGCGAGGGCCTGCAGCTCTAAACTTTCGTGTGTGCCCCATGATCGCCACGCCCCTTCCAGATTCACGTGACTCAAAGGCCAACCCATGACCCTGCGTTATATCGTCCAACCTGGCGGCAAGCTCACCGGCCGCGTGCGCGTTCCGGGGGATAAATCCATTTCTCATCGCTCGATCATGCTTGGGGCCCTCGCTGAGGGTGTGACCGAGGTTTCGGGTTTCCTCGAGGGTGAGGATAGTCTCAACACCCTGCGTTGCTTTCGTCGCATGGGGGTGAACATCGAGGGGCCGGAAACCCTTGGTGCTGGGCGAGTGCGCATCCATGGCGTAGGCTTGCGTGGCCTGAAAAGGCCGGATGGGCCGCTGTGGCTTGGTAATTCCGGCACGTCCATGCGCCTGATGGCGGGCATCATTGCTGGCCAGGATTTCGATGCAGTGATGGAGGGCGATGCCTCGCTCTCCCGCCGTCCGATGCGCCGTGTCACCGAACCGCTGGCCCTGATGGGTGCGCGTATCGACACTGCCGAAGGTGGGCGGCCGCCGCTGATCGTCCACGGGGGTTCCAAACTCAAGGGGATTCGCTACGTCATGCCGATGGCGAGTGCCCAGGTCAAATCCTGTCTCCTTCTTGCTGGGATGTACGCCGAGGGCGAGACCTGTGTGACCGAGCCTGCGCCCACCCGCGATCACACCGAGCGCATGCTGCAGGGCTTCGGTTACGAGGTGCGCCGTATGCCGGGTGAGGGCGGTTCGAGCACCGTCTGCGTCACTGGCGGTGGCAAGCTCACCGCCACCCGTATCGATGTGCCCTCGGATATTTCCTCTGCGGCCTTCTTTTTGGTGGCTGCCAGCATTGCCGAGGGCTCGGATCTTGTGCTCGAGCATGTGGGCATGAATCCGACCCGCACTGGGGTGATCACGATCCTGCGCCTGATGGGCGCGGACATCGAGGTGTTCAACGAGCGCGTGGTGGGCGGTGAGCCGGTGGCCGATCTTCGGGTGAAAAGCGCCAAGCTCAAGGGTATTCGCATCCCCGAGGCGCTGGTGCCGCTCGCGATCGACGAGTTCCCCATTCTGTTCATTGCAGCCGCCGTTGCCTCTGGCGAGACGGTACTGACTGGCGCGGAGGAACTGCGGGTGAAGGAGTCCGACCGCATCCAAGTCATGGCGGACGGCCTGACCACTCTTGGCATCGATGCCTGTCCCACGCCGGATGGCATGATCATTCGTGGTGGTCGACTTGGCAGCGGCACGGTCCTAAGCCACGCGGACCACCGCATCGCCATGTCTTTTGCCATGGCTGCGTTGTGTGCCACCGGTGAGATCCGCATCGAGGAGTGTGACAATGTCAACACCTCTTTCCCGGGCTTTGTCGAGCTGGCGCGGGGGGTAGGTCTTGGCATCACCACCGAGATGGTGGGCGCATGAGCCGCGTTCCCGTGCTGACCATCGACGGCCCGAGTGGCTCTGGCAAGGGCACCATCGCCCGTCTGCTGGCCAAGAGGCTCGGCTGGCACATGCTCGACTCCGGGGCCCTGTACCGTCTGACCGCGCTGGCCGCGCGGCGGTGGGGTATCGACCTTGGTGACGCCGAGGCCGTGGCCCGCGTGGCTGCCGCACTGGATGTGCGCTTCGAGGGGGACGAGGAGACCCGCGTCCTGTTGGAGGGCGAGGACGTAACTCTGGCGATCCGCACGGAGGAGGCTGGTGCAGACGCTTCGAAGGTGGCCGCCCATCCCGCGGTGCGCGAGGCCCTGCTCGAGCGTCAGCGTCGCTTCGCCCAGCCTCCGGGATTGGTGGCGGACGGGCGAGATATGGGCACCGTGGTCTTCCCCGACGCGATGCTGAAGATCTATCTTGACGCCAGCGCCGAGGTGCGTGGCGAGCGGCGCTATAAGCAGTTGAAAGACAAGGGTCTTGATGCTAACCTAGATCAAATCATCGAGGACATCCGTCAGCGCGATCAGCGCGATATGCAGCGCCCCGTGGCGCCGCTCAAGCCCGCTGAGGATGCCTATGTGATCGACTCGAGCCATTTGACAGTGGAGCAAGTGCTTGCCGAGTGCCTCGGTCGGTTGGGTCGTTGACCCACCCTCGACCCGATTTTGCAGCCATTCCACGGCCCCGCGTGCAGGCAGGCGCGCGGGTTTTTTGTTTGACCATGCCGACATGGACGCCTCCGGCATGCGAAACCTTAGACAATGCCCAACCCAACATGACTGAAAGTTTTGCCCAACTCTTCGAGGAAAGCCTCAAGACCACCCCCATGAAACCGGGTGCCATCGTCCATGGTACCGTGGTTGAAGTTCGTCCCGACTTCGTCATCGTCAATGCCGGTCTGAAGACTGAAGGCCTGATTCCCGCCGAGCAGTTCAAGGACGAGAACGGCAACATCACCGTCAAGGTTGGCGACGTGGTGGAAGTGGCGCTCAAGGCGCTCGAAGATGGCTTTGGCGCAACCCAGATGTCCCGTGATGACGCCAAGCGCGCACAGGCCTGGAGCCAGCTGGAGAAGGCCTTCGAGAACAATGAGATCATCACGGGGCGCATCACCGGCAAGGTCAAGGGCGGCTTCACGGTCGAGATCGGTGAGATCCGCGCCTTCCTCCCCGGCTCCTTGGTCGACGTGCGTCCGATCCGTGACACCACTTTCCTGGAAGGCAAGGACATCGAATTCAAGCTGATCAAGCTCGATCAGAAGCGCAACAACGTGGTCGTCTCCCGCCGTGCGGTGGTCGAGCAGGAATACAGCGCCGAGCGCGAAGCCCTGCTGGAGAACCTGCGGGAAGGTCAGATGGTCAAGGGGATCGTCAAGAACCTCACCGACTATGGTGCGTTCATTGACCTCGGCGGCATCGACGGCCTGCTGCACATCACCGACATGGCGTGGAAACGCGTCAAGCATCCGTCCGAGGTGGTCAACATCGGCGACGAGATCGAGGTGTGTGTCCTCAAGTTCGATCGCGAGCGCAACCGTGTCTCCCTGGGCCTCAAGCAGCTGGGTGCCGATCCCTGGGCGGATCTGACCCGTCGTTATCCGGTCGGTACCCGCCTGTTTGGCAAGGTCACCAACATCACCGACTATGGCTGCTTCGTCGAAATCGAGGACGGTATCGAGGGATTGGTGCACGTCTCCGAAATGGACTGGACCAACAAGAACGTCAACCCGGCCAAGGTCGTGTCCGTGGGCGATGAGGTCGAGGTGATGATCCTCGACATCGACGAAGAGCGTCGCCGTATCTCCCTGGGCATGAAGCAGTGCAAGCCGAACCCTTGGGAAGAGTTCGCCGCCACCCACCAGAAGGGCGAGCGCGTGGTCGGCCAAGTCAAGTCCATCACCGACTTCGGTGTGTTCGTGGGCCTGGAGGGCGGCATCGATGGCCTTATCCATCTGTCCGACATCTCCTGGAACGAGCAGGGCGAGGAAGCCGTGCGTCGCTTCAAGAAGGGCGACGAGATCGAGGCAGTCATCATCGCCATCGATCCAGAGCGCGAACGCATCTCCTTGGGCATCAAGCAGCTGGAGCATGATCCCTTCACCACCTACGTGGCCGATCATCCGAAGGGTAGCATCGTCAAAGGGGTGGTTACGGAGGTCGACGCCAAGGGCGCAAGCGTGCGGTTGGCGGATGGCGTCGAGGGTTATATCCGCGCCTCCGACATCTCCCGCGATCGCGTGGAAGATGCCCGCGGTGTGCTGAAGGTCGGTGAGGAGATCGAGGCCAAGTTCGTCGGTATCGACCGTAAGAACCGCATCATCTCCCTGTCCATCAAGGCCAAGGACAGCCAAGAAGAGGCCGAGGCAATGAGCGAGTACAGCCGTGCCGCCAGCGCTTCCGCGCCGACCCTGGGCGACCTGCTCAAGGAACAACTCGGCCGCGGCGGCTAACACTCGCCCTGTCGCCCGCGTGTGCCCATCCTTAGGGCGCACGCCTCCCATCCATGCACGCCTAAGCTTACGGGACATGACGAAGTCCGAGTTGATCGAACGCTTGGCCCGACGACAGGAGCACCTCCCACCTCGGGATGTCGAGATGGCGGTCAAGTGCATCCTGGAGCAGATGGGCTCGGCGCTGGCCAAAGGCGAGCGCATCGAGGTGCGTGGCTTTGGCAGCTTCACCCTGCATTACCGTCGTCCGCGTCAGGGACGCAATCCCAAGACCGGCGAGCAGGTCCTCTTGGAGGGCAAGTACGTTCCGCACTTCAAGCCTGGCAAGGATCTTCGTCTGCAGGTCAATGGTCTGCCTGCCCAAGGCAAGGCAGGGCATGACGACGCCATCGACGAAGACGGAGAGCAACGCTGAATGAGGCCGTGAGCGGGATGGGATGCAAGGCGGTGGGTGCGCCGTGACCGAGACATAATTCATGCGATCGGCGAGGGGGGGCGCACCGCGCAATGCAGCAGATCGTTAGCGCAAAACTGAGTGTTTCCTGAGGGCTTCCGACCTTGCTGCCTGGCTCCATCATCAAGGCCCCTGTTTTGGGGGGTCCTTTGCGTTTCATGTTTTCCGGGCCTGGGACGTTTTTCTGGCTGTCGAGCCTCCCAAGGACGATGCCTGGGCTTGGTAAACTGCGGGCGTGATCCCACGCCTGCAAAGGCTGCTTATTTGACTGCTCGAGGACGTTTCCCGCCCATGGCCTGTCATGACCCCCGTATCATTGTGGCCCTCGACTACGCCCATCCTGCAGAGGCCATCGCCCTCGCGCAGCAGCTCGATCCCTGCGGCTGCCGACTCAAGGTGGGCAAGGAGTTGTTCACCCTCGCGGGCCCTGCGGTGGTCGAGCGCTTACAACAGCTCGGCTTCGAGGTCTTCCTCGATCTTAAGTTTCACGACATCCCCAACACGGTGGCGCAGGCGGTGAAGGCCGCCGCCTCCCTTGGGGTGTGGATGGTGAACGTGCACGCCCTCGGCGGGCGGCGCATGATGGAGGCCGCCCGCGAGGCCCTGGAGGGCAGACAGTACAGGCCGCACTTGATCGCGGTCACCGTGCTGACCAGCATGGATGAGGAGGATCTGCATGAGATCGGCCTTGTGGGCGGCCTTGCCCAGTGTGTCGAGCACCTGGCGGGTCTGGCGCGCCAGTGCGGCTTGGATGGGGTGGTATGTTCAGCACGGGAGGTCCATGAGCTTCGGCGCATGTGGGGGCCGCGCGGCTTGCTGGTCACCCCGGGCGTACGTCCGCGCGGGAGCGACGTTGGTGACCAGCGTCGGGTGGTGAAGCCGGGTGAGGCAATCGCTCTTGGGGCGAGCCATCTGGTGGTGGGGCGTCCGATCACCCGCGCAGCGGATCCGCAGGCCGCGCTTCAAGCCATCCGCGCTGAGATTGGCGAGTCAGCTTGATGTCTTGTGGGCAAGCCCTGTATCTGTCCGCTTCGCCAAGGCCGATTTCACCGTGCTTTTGCAAGCATAGCCAATGGCTTCCTCGCCACGGACATGACATCCGGCGGAACTCGCCGTAGAGCCGAGTCCATGCGCAGGCTCGCCGCCGGCGGCATTCAGGTCGAGCCCCCAGCAGCGCCTTGTTGCGGTCTTAAGGAGGGGGCGAATGCGAGAGTCTTCGCCCAAGCGCTCAGAGCGGTGATCCGCCGTCCGAAGGTCACGTGCCATTGCACTTTCCCGCCATCTCCGGTAGAGTTCGCCTCCGCATTGCGTCGGATGGCGCATGACCGGAGAGGTGTCCGAGTGGTTGAAGGAGCACGCCTGGAAAGTGTGTATACGGTCATCCCGTATCGAGGGTTCGAATCCCTCTCTCTCCGCCAGATTTGCAGCCCTGTAAAGCAAGGCTTCTCTTAATTTCGAGGCAACCAAGAAGGCCCCGAAGCCCGCGTTGATGGCGGGCGCATTCGTCCTCTCGCGACGAGCAGCCGTAAACCCCGCCAGGTCCGGAAGGAAGCAACGGTAGCGGTGCGTTCGGGCGCCGGGATGTGGCGGGTGCGCTTCGCCGCCCACAAGCGATCAAGGGTCACCCCTGCGGGTGGCCCTTTTTTGCATGGGCGCACCGCCCGGATTCATGCCGTCCAAGCCAAAGGCTTCTGTTAGAATCCAGCATTCTCGAGACTTGCCGAGATTGACATGACCTATCAGGTCCTCGCGCGCAAATGGCGTCCGCGCCGCTTTGAAGACATGGTCGGTCAGGAGCACGTCCTGCGTGCCCTGACCTCCGCCCTGGACGAGGGGCGCCTGCACCATGCCTATCTGTTCACCGGCACCCGTGGCGTGGGCAAGACGACCGTGGCACGCATCTTCGCCAAGGCGCTCAACTGTGAGCGCGGGGTTTCCAGCCGTCCTTGCGGTGAGTGCGCGGCCTGCCGGGCGATCGACGAAGGACGCTTCGTCGATCTGATCGAGGTGGATGCCGCCTCACGCACCGGCGTGGAGGATACCCGCGAGCTGCTCGACAACGTGCAGTACGCGCCGAGCGCTGGACGCTACAAGGTGTACCTCATCGACGAGGTGCACATGTTCTCCAAATCGAGCTTCAACGCCTTGTTGAAGACCCTGGAAGAGCCACCGCAGCACGTCAAGTTCCTGCTCGCCACCACCGACCCGCAGAAGCTTCCGGTCACGGTGCTCTCGCGCTGCTTGCAGTTCCACCTCAAGGCCCTCTCCAGGCGCATGATCCAAGGTCGACTGGAGAACGTGCTGACGGCCGAGGGCATCCCCTTCGACGACGGTGCCCTGCAGTTGCTCGCACGTGCGGCGGATGGCAGCCTGCGCGATGCCTTGAGTTTGCTTGATCAGGCCATCGCTTACGGCCAAGGTAGGGTAGGCGAAGAGGAGGTCGGCGCCATGCTCGGGCTGACCCCCGAGGCTCATATTCGCGCCCTGATGGAGGCGCTGATCGCGCAGGACCCCCCGGCGCTGTTTGATGCCATCGCTCAGTTGGCCCAAGGTGCACCGGACTACGCCGAGGTCCTGGTCGAGCTGCTTGGCCTCTTGCACGCCATCGCCGTGTATCAGCTCATGCCGGAGGTGGATGCCGAACTGTTCGAGGTCTCGCCCACGCTTGTGCGTGAGTTTGCCCCTCGCCTTGCCCCCGAGGCCGTGCAGCTCTACTACCAGATCGCCCTGCATGGCCGTCGTGACCTGCCGTTGGCACCCAGCGCGCGCATGGGCCTGGAGATGACGCTGCTGCGTATGCTCGCCTTCGTGCCCACCGATGCCTCGGCCACGGCGGGGGGACGCCGCGCCTCAGCGGGAGAGATCACGGTGTGTCACGCCATGCCCCATCCTCCCGCCCCTCCGGCAAAGGCCTCACGCAGTGAGTCGGCCCGACCGGCCCTCGCGCAGTCCGAGCCGATATCTGCCGCAGGAGCGGTCCTCGACGGCCGGACTCCGAAAGGGCATCCGCCAGAACAAGGAGAGGGAGGCTCGCTGCGGGAGCCGCTCGATGCCGAGGCTTGGCACCGCCTTCTACCGCGCCTTGGGCTCAAGGGCATGGCGCTGATGCTTGCAGAGCATTCCGAGCTGATCGCTCAGGACGGCGACCTCATTCGCTTACGCTGCCCACCAAGCCATGCCAGCTTGCGTACTCCGCTCGCGGAAGAGTCCGTCCGTAAGGCGCTTACCAAGGCGCTTGGTATGGAGGTACGTCTGCGTTACGAGGAAGGGCGTCCGACCCAGAGCACGCCGGCGCAGGTGCGTCAGCAACAGGAAGAAATGCGCCAGCGAGGGGCGGTTGAGTCCCTGCAGAACGATCCCCTTGTGCGCAAGCTTGAAGAACGTCTTGATGCCCGTCTGCTGGAAGATAGCGTGCATCCCCTTGATTCGGCCCGAAGCGGCACGCTCTCGAGCAAGAATTCAAACCCTTAGTACGAAGAGACAGCACATCATGATGAAAGGCAGCCTTGGCCAGCTGATGAAGCAGGCCCAGAAGATGCAGGAAAACCTCCAAAAGACCCAGGAAGAGATTGCGCGCATGGAGGTGACCGGGGAGTCTGGCGGTGGCATAGTGAGTGTTGTGATGACCGGCCGTCACGAGGTGCGCCGCGTGACCATCGATCCAAGCCTGATGGGCGACGACAAGGAGATGCTGGAAGACTTGATCGCCGCGGCCATGAACGATGCGGTGCGCAAGGTCGATGCCGAGACCCAAAGTCGCATGGCCGGCATCACCTCTGGCATACCGATGCCTCCGGGCTTTAAGATGCCATTCTAAGTCACTGACTGGATGGACTTCTCTCCTCTTGTTGCCGAGCTGATCCAGGCTTTACGGCGCCTGCCGGGCGTGGGCCCCAAGTCGGCCCAGCGGTTGGCTCTGCACATGCTCCAGCGTGATCGCGACGGTGCTCGCCGCCTGGCCTCGGCGCTCGAGGCGGCGGCCGAGCGGGTGGGGCATTGTGCGGAATGCCGGACATTGACCGAGGAGCCGGTGTGCAGGTTGTGCCGCAACCCTCAGCGCGACCGCAGTTTGTTGTGCGTGGTGGAGTGGCCGCAGGATTTGATTTCACTGGAGAATTCCGGTGCCTACGGCGGTCTCTATTTCATCCTCATGGGGCGCTTGAGCCCCCTGGATGGCATTGGCCCGCGCGAGCTTGGCCTTGATAGGCTCGAGGCCCGACTGGATGCGGGTGAGGTGCGGGAGGTGATCATTGCCACCAGCAGCACCGTGGAGGGGGAGACTACTGCCCACGTCATTGGTGAAATATGCCGCGCGCGCGGCATCCAGGCCACGCGTCTGGCGCAGGGTGTGCCGATGGGTGGGGAGTTGGAGTTCGTGGACGGCGGCACCCTGGCGCATGCCTTGCAGGGACGCCGCCCCATCTAATCGACGAGGAACGACGATGGCCGAAACCATTTTCAGCAAGATCATCCGCAAGGAAATCCCTGCCCAGATCGTCTATGAGGACGAGGAGGTGCTGGCCTTCCGGGACATCCATCCGCAGGCGCCCGTGCATATCCTCATCATCCCAAAGAAGCCGATCGCAACCCTTAACGACCTGACGCCTGAGGATGCACCGCTGATTGGCAAGCTCTATCTTGTGGCCAAGCGGTTGGCGGGCGAGATGGGTTTTGCGGAGGCCGGTTACCGTACCGTGTTCAACTGCAACCGGCATGGTGGACAGGAGGTCTACCACCTGCACCTGCACCTCTTGGCCGGTCGGCAGATGACTTGGCCGCCGGGCTGAAGGCTCGCCATGCCTGAATGAGGAAGGGGCTTTCGGTCGCCTTTCTTCATGTATGTCATGAGCTGGGCGACAGGGGCTCATATCTCGCCGGTCCGGCTTGAATGCTGTCGGGCCTGGTGGCGGCGCTTGATCTCCTCCCAGTCGATATGATTGCAGGCCTCGCAGGCCTCTTTGATCACGCCCATTTTCACCAAGAGCGCGTGAACCTTACAGCCCACGCAGAAGCCCAGGATGGCCTCGAGCCACATGAACCCAAGGCAGACCCAGACCAGCACCAGCGGAATCCAGTAGGGCATGAAGGTCTCGGTTTCTGGCAGTATCGCGCTTCCTGCGATGCGGTTGACGAATTCGGCCACCGGCACTGGGTTGAAGAAGACCAGGCAGATGGTGATGAAGCTTGCGCCGATGCTCCAGGCGAAGCGTTTCGGAACCAGGGGTTTCCAGACGGGGGCCTGTCTTTGGGCAAGCAGACTGGCGATCAGGATGGTGGGGGAGAGGCGAGAGGTGAAGACGAACATGCCCGCTAGCATCTCGAACAGGGCGTAGAATAGTACCCAGGTCTGGGTCGTGTATTCCCAGGTGCGCTTGATGACCTGGGCAGAGTAAATGGCGTGCCCATCCCAGTCCGTTTCGTAGGTGTCGATGATACTATTGCCATCGACGATCCATTTGGTGCCATAGATGGCATCCCACAAGGTCAGCGCCATATAGAGTGGGATGAACAAGAGTATCCCGGCGCGAATGCGCACTGCAATGTCGTTGATGTAGACTGGGGTTTCGGAAGGGGCGCGAAACCACAGGTTCTTCAGTACCTGCAACATGACTTCACCGCCTTGGACTGAATGACAAAGTAAGTTTGTAGACTAACAGGATCTGCGGTCATGTATAAGAAGGCGCTTATTGAACTTTCTTATGCACGATCGTTCCCAAAGTCCATTGCCATGTAACAGTGCGTGAAGAGGAGTGGCTTACGCAGGTCAGCCTTCCCAGGGCTTGCTCAGTGCCTGCTCCATCAGTTCCAGATGGCTTTGGTAGCGTCGCGCGCTGATGCGGCCATCCGCTACTGCCTGCTTGACCGCGCAACCGGGTTCCATGCGGTGGGTGCAGTTGGCGAACCGACACTTCTGCGCAGTTTCCCGGATCTCGGCGAAGCCTCGCAGCACGGCCTCGGGACTCATCGCCCACACGCCGAAGTCGCGTACGCCCGGGGCGTCCACCACGTCCCCGCCAGTGGGCAGATGGTAGAGGGTGCTGGTACGGGTGGTGTGGCGGCCTTCCAGGCTGTGCTCGGAGATCTCGCCTACGGCGACCTCGACGCCCTCGGGCAGCAGGGCGCGCACAATGGATGATTTACCTACTCCGGAGGGGCCGACGAACAGGCTTTCATGGCCATTGAGCATGTCCTGCAAGACTTCGAGGCCTTCGCCTGTGCGGGCGGACAGTTCGAGAGCAGTGACACCGATCTTCGTCCATTCGTTCAGAAAGCCCCGCATGAGTTCGCGTCCATCCTTATCCATGAGGTCGATCTTGTTGACCAGCAGGATGGGGCGGGCAGGCAGGTCGAGGGCGGCGACGATGGCGCGGTCGATCACACTGGGATTGGGCCTTGGCACTGGGGAGAGGGTGATCAGCACTTGGTCAATGTTGGCGGCCATCATGTGCGGCTTGCCCAGGGTGTCCGGCCGGATCAGGACGGATTTTCGTGGCTCGACGAACTCGACTGTGCCCTTGCCGCCGGGGTTGTCTTGCCAGCGCACCCGGTCGCCCGTGACCACCCTGCCCAGCGTCTGGCGGAATGTACAGGGATGGCGCTCGCCGGTTTCGGGGTCTTCGACCAGTACGTGCTTGCCGTGGTGGGCGACGACCAGACCCGGGCGTAGGGCGATGTTCTTGGCCTCCTGAGCGCGACGCTGCTGGATATGGCGTTTCTGTCGGTCGCTCAGGTGGCGTTTGCTCATGGGGGATTACAACAGGAACAGGGTGGCTAGACCAAGGAAGATGAAGAAACCTCCCGTGTCGGTGATGGCGGTGATGAGCACGCTCGAGCCGAGGGCCGGGTCGCGCCCAAAGTGCGCGCGAACGACCGGAATGGTCACGCCCATGATGGCGGCCACGAGGAAGTTCAGTGTCATCGCCAGCATCATCACGCCTGCCAGAGGGATGTCCTGGTAGAGCAAGAAGGTAATGAGGGCCATCATGCCACCCCACACCACACCGTGGATCAGCGCGAGTTTGACCTCCTTGATGTAGAGACTGCGGATATCGTGCTGATCGAGTTGGCTGGTGGCCAATGCGCGCACGATCATGGTGATGGTCTGATTGCCGATGTTTCCGCCCATGCCGGCAACGATGGGCATCAGGGTGGCGAGGGCGACCAGCTGCTCAATGGTACCCTCGAATAGGCCGATCACGCGTGAGGCGATGAGGGCGGTGATCAGGTTGAGGCCGAGCCAGGGGCTGCGGTTTTTCACGCTGCTCCAGATGGGAGCAAAGATGTCCTCTTCCTCGCGCAGCCCCCCTTGGCTCAGGCGTTCGATCTCCTGACGTTCCTTGATGTAATCCACGATGGCATCGACGGTGAGCCGTCCAAGCAATACGCCGTCGTGGTCGACGACCGGAGCGGTGATCAGGTCGTAGCGTTCGAAGGCCTCGGCGGCTGTGCGCGCTGCCTCGTCAGGGGTAAAACGCTTGGGGTTGGCATTCATGATGCTGCCGACCTTGGTCTCCGGGTCGGCAACCAGCAATGCATTGAGCGGGAGTACACCGCGCAGGTGTTCGTCACGATCGACCACGAACAGCTGGTCGGTGTGGTCGGGGAGCTCGCGCAGGCGGCGCAGATAGCGCAGCGCCACCTCGACAGTGACGTCCTCGCGCACGCTCACCATCTCGAAATCCATGCGTGCGCCGACCGAGTCCTCGGGATAGGAGAGGGCGATGCGCAGCTGCTCCCGCTCTTCGGGGTTGAGGGTCTTGTAGATGCCCTGCACCACCTCGTCGGGCAGGTCGGGGGCGAGGTCGGCGATCTCGTCGGTGTCGAGCTGGCCGGTGGCGGCGACCAGCTCCTGGGTGTCCATCGCATCGATGAGCGATTCGCGCACCGCGTCGGAGACCTCGAGCAGCACCTCGCCGTCCATGTCGGCCTTGACCAGGTCCCAGACAACGAGGCGATCCTGCAGCGGCAGCATCTCGAGGATGCGTGCGATGTCGGCGGCGTGCAGGGTTTCGAGCTTGGCGGATAGGGCGGCCAGGTGCTGTTTGTGCACCAGAGTTTCGACGAGGTCGTTGCGCTCCGGTAGACTCTCCTGACGTAAGACGAGCTGCTCGACCAGTCGCTGACGCTCAAGAAGATCGCGAATCTCGCGCACCAGCTCCGGGATGCGATCCGAGCTGCGATTCTCTTCGCTCATGCCGATACTCCTTAGGGCCAAAAATCACGGGGGGCTGCCCAGCGCTGGGGCAGCCCCCCGTATCGAATCGGATGTTCACCGGTCAAAGGTTAATCAAGGCGTCGATTTTGGCGGCGCAGATGAAGTCATGCTCCGACAGTCCGCCGACATCGTGCGTTTGGTATTGAACCACGCAGGCATTATACCGAAGAAGCAGTTCGGGGTGATGATCTTCCTGCTCGGCAATCCAAGCGATCATGTTGGCCAACAGCATGACCTGCTGGAAATGGCGCAGGCGAAATTCACGCACAAGGGCCTCGCCATGCGGACTGAGCCGCCAGTCATGGTGCAGCTGGCCCAGTCGGTCCTGGATCTGCTCTGCGCTCAGTCGATTGGGAGCCCCTCGGGGTGTCAGGCCGTGGTGCTGCATAAGCGGGGTGCGGTTCATTTGAACTTGTAGAACGCCTTGTTCATGTAGGCCGCCACCGCCTCCACCTCATCTTCGAACCAGGAGAGGTTGAGGTTGGTGGCGCAACCCTGGACATAGGTCTTGAGGGTACTCATGCTGTGCACCTTACGATCAGGCCGAGTGTATTTCTCCGCCCCATGACATTTGATGCAGTTGTCGTTGTGGAGTTTCTGGCCCAGGGTAAGGTCGGCGGCCTCGGTCGTAGGGGCCATCAGGAGGTTGGCAAAGAGGGCAGTGGCGGACAGGATGAGGGTGTGGCGCATGATGCATCTCCTTTGAGGGGTCATATCCGAGCCAAAGAGTAGACCATGGCCTTGAGGGGCGAGAGGCAAAACTTTTGAGTCACGCCATGATTTTATTTATCAAGCAACAGGACATGCCATGCAAAACCGTCTCGTCTGGCTCGATCTCGAGATGACCGGTTTGGATCCGGATCGCGATGCGATCATCGAGATTGCTACCCTGGTGACCGACGCGCAGTTGAACATCCTCGCCGAGGGGCCTGTCATCGCCGTGCATCAGCCGGAGGTGGTGCTAGCTGGCATGGATGCGTGGAATCAGCGCCAGCATAAGCGCTCGGGTCTCATCGTGCGGGTGCGGGCGAGTGCCCAGGACATGCGTGCCGCGGAACGCGCTACGCTGGATTTTCTCAAGCAGTGGGTCGCGCCCCGAAGCTCACCGATGTGCGGCAACAGCATCTGCCAGGACCGTCGCTTCCTTGCTCGCCACATGCCGGAATTGGAGGCGTTCTTTCACTACCGTAACCTGGATGTCAGCACTCTCAAGGAACTGGCCCAGCGCTGGTACCCTGGTGTGCCGAAGTTCGCGAAGGCCGATGTGCACCTGGCCCTGGCCGATATTCGCGCCTCGATCGACGAGCTGCGCTACTATCGGAAGCACATCTTCAAGGGAAACGCTGAATAAGGCCGCGCACGGGATGGGATGCACGGCGATGGGTGCGCAGTGACCACGACCTATCCATGAGATGGGCGTGGGAGGGGCGCACCGCCCAACGCTGCAAACCGGTCGCGCAAACTTTTATTTCAGTGTTTCCCAAGTGAGCCGCATCAACGTTCCAGGGGCAGCTCGGGTCGATTGCCCCAGTCCGACCATGCGCCCGGGTAACCATAGGCTCGCGGAAAGCCAAGCAGGCGTAGGGTGAACCAGGAAACGCAGGAGCGCCGATGGGTTTGGCAGTAAGCGATCACCTCCTTCTCTGGGGTGATGCCTACCACGGCTAGCTCGTCGCGCAAAAGCTTCGGCGAGCGGAAGCGGTGGTGGCTGAGTGGATCGAGCGCACGTGACCACTCGAAATGCCGCGCGCCGGGAATGCGTCCGCCGCGCGCGGAGCGGACGTCGTGGCCAAGAAACTCGCCCGCACTGCGTGCATCCAGAAGCACCACATCGGGCTGGCCGAGACGTTGCAGGATCTCTTCCGTTGTGCGCACCCCGGCACCGGTGTATTGAAGTTCGATCATGGAGGGTGCAGGGATGATCTCGCCCGCCTCCAGCGGCAGTCCCTCGGCCTGCCATGCCTCCAGCCCACCATTGAGGAGGGAGACGGCGGTGAAACCGAAGGTGTGCAAGGTCCACAACAGGCGGCAGGCCTTCAGCCCACCGCATTCATCGTAGGCGACGAGGTGCATCCCCTCGCGCAGCCCCAGGGCACGCATGCGGGCATTGAAGTGGTCGGCGGTGGGCAATAGGCCGGAGATGGGTGGGCGATCGGCAGTGATGTCGGTAAAGTCCAGATGGATGGCGCCCGGCAGGTGGCCGCAGCGATATTGCTCCAGGGCAGTCATGTCCACCACCAGGATGTCGTCTCGGCCGAGGATGGCATTCAGCTCATGAGCCTCGATCAGTAAAGGGGGAGACTCGGCGTGTGCAGTGGTCATGGGCAAGATCCTTCGCTGGTTTTTGGAGACAGCGAGGAGGTTAGCAGGGGTTGTTCTGCAGCCCCAATCTTGCGCTTGGCGGCCGGGCGGCTTGGTGTGCATCCTGTTAAGATGCGAACACCATCGAATAGGACCATCACATGATCAATGTTGCCATTACCGGTGCCAGCGGCCGCATGGGCCGTGCGCTGATCGAAACCCTCGCAACCTCCGACAAGGCGCACCTGCGTGGCGCGGTCGATCGCGGCGGCAGTCCGCTTCTCGGCTTGGATGCGGGCGAATGCGTCGGCGTGGGCGCACTGAACGTGCGCATCCAGGATGACCTCGCCCTTGTGCTTCCCACCATCGATGTCGTCATCGACTTCACCCGCCCGGAGGCGACCATGCACTACCTGCCGCTGTGCATCGCGGCCGGAAAGCCGATGGTGATCGGTACCACGGGGTTCAGCCCCGAGCAGCGCGCGACCATCGAACAGGCCGCCCAGCACATCCCGATCGTGCTGGCCGCCAATTTCAGCGTGGGCGTCAACCTGTGTCTTAAGCTGCTGGACATGGCCGCACGCGTGCTTGGCGAGGGCTATGACATCGAGATCATCGAGGCCCATCACCGTCATAAGGTCGATGCGCCGTCCGGTACGGCGCTGGCACTGGGGCAGGCGATCGCCCATGCCCTCGGTCGCGACCTTGCGCAGTGCGCGGTCTACGGCCGCGAGGGCATCACTGGCGAGCGCGACCCCAAGACCATCGGTTTCGCCACCGTACGTGGCGGGGATATCGTCGGTGACCACACCGTATTGTTCGCTGGCATGGGCGAGCGGGTGGAAATCACCCACAAGGCCTCCAGCCGGCAGACTTTTGCCCGTGGTGCGGTGCATGCCGCGCACTGGCTGTCCGGCCAGAAGGCCGGGCTGTACGACATGCAAGACGTGCTGAATCTGCGCTGATGCTGAATCGAACAGCCATGAATCGCGTTCATCCAGCATTTACATGGACGCTGGATGACGGATCTGCTATAGTTTAAAAAATTTTCAGTGACTGACGGGATGGTCCGCAAACGTGCGAATCGTCCCGTTTTTGTGTGTGTAGAGCCATGTTTGAAAAGATCCCCGCCTTGCTTGCGCTCGAAGATGGCACCATATTCCACGGCTATTCCGTGGGGGCCGAGGGCCAGGCCGTAGGTGAGGTGGTGTTCAATACCGCCATGACGGGCTACCAGGAGATCCTCACCGACCCATCTTACAGTCGGCAGCTGGTGACACTGACCTATCCTCACATCGGCAATGTCGGCGTCAATCCAGAGGACGAAGAGGCCCCTCGTGTGCATGCGGCGGGGCTGATCGTCCGCGACGTTCCGCGCCTTCATAGCAACTGGCGTGCGACGGAGAGCCTGTCGACCTACCTCGAGCGTCACGGTGTGGTCGGTATGGCCGGCATCGACACCCGCAAGCTGACCCGCATCCTGCGCGAGAAGGGGGCCCAGAACGGCTGCCTGATGGCGGGGGCTGGGATGGACGCCGCCAAAGCCGTAGAGGCCGCGCGCAGCTTCCCGGGGCTCAGTGGCATGGATCTTGCCAAGGTGGTCTCCACCAAAGAGACTTACGTCTGGGCCGAACCGAGCTGGGATGCCAAGACCTTGAGCCAGCCGGGTCCGAAGGATGACCTGAAGTACAATGTGATTGCCTACGATTTTGGGGTCAAGCGCAATATCCTGCGCATGCTGGTTGATCGTGGGTGTCGCGTCACCGTGGTGCCTGCCCAGACCCCGGCCGCCGAGGTGTTGGCGATGAAGCCGGACGGCATATTCCTCTCCAACGGCCCCGGCGACCCCGCGGCCTGCGATTACGCCATTCAGGCGACCCGCGAGTTCCTGAAGACCGACATCCCGCTGTTTGGCATCTGTCTTGGTCACCAGCTCCTTGGTCTGGCCTGCAACGCTAAGACGGTGAAGATGAAGTTCGGTCATCACGGCGCCAACCATCCCGTGCAGGATCTGGAAACCGGACGGGTCATGATCTCCAGTCAGAACCATGGTTTTGCCGTGGACGAGGCCACCCTGCCGCCGAATGTGAAAGCGACCCACAAATCACTGTTCGATGGCTCGCTGCAGGGCATTCGCCTGACCGACAAGCCGGCCTACAGCTTCCAGGGGCACCCGGAAGCGAGTCCGGGGCCGCACGATGTGGCCTCCGTGTTCGAGCCCTTCATCGAGGACATGCGCAAGCGCAGACACCGTTGATCCAACGGTTGCCGATTCCTCGCCTCGAGGTCCCAGCAGACAGATCGCCATGCCAAAGCGCACAGACATCCAGAGTATCCTCATCATTGGCGCGGGCCCGATCATCATCGGTCAGGCCTGTGAATTCGACTACTCCGGCGTCCAGGCCTGCAAGGCCCTGCGCGAGGAGGGGTATCGCGTCATCTTGGTCAACTCCAACCCGGCCACCATCATGACCGATCCGGAGATGGCCGATGCGACCTATATCGAGCCCATCCACTGGGAGACCGTCGCCAAGATCATCGAGAAGGAGCGCCCGGATGCCCTGTTGCCGACCATGGGCGGCCAGACGGCGCTCAACTGTGCCCTGGATCTCGCGCGTGAGGGCGTGCTGGCCAGGTTTGGTGTGGAGCTGATCGGCGCCACCGCCGATGCCATCCACATGGCCGAAGACCGCGAGCGCTTCCGCGATGCGATGACCGAGATCGGCCTCGATACGCCGAAGTCCTTCATCGTGCACAGCCTGGAAGAGGCCCTCCAGGTGCAGCCGCAGATCGGCTATCCGGTCATCATCCGTCCGTCCTTTACCATGGGCGGCACCGGCGGCGGTATTGCCTATAACCGCGAGGAGTACGAGGAGATCGTCCGTCGCGGCCTGGATCTGTCCCCGACCCGCGAGCTGTTGGTCGAGGAGTCCGTGCTCGGCTGGAAGGAATACGAGATGGAGGTCATACGTGATCGTGCCGACAACGCCATCATCGTCTGCTCGATTGAGAACCTCGATCCGATGGGGGTGCATACTGGCGATTCCATCACCGTCGCCCCTGCCCAGACCTTGACCGACAAGGAATACCAGATCATGCGTAACGCATCTCTTGCGGTGCTGCGCAAGATAGGCGTCGAAACCGGCGGCTCCAACGTCCAGTTTGCGGTCAATCCGGCCAATGGGCGCATGGTCGTGATCGAAATGAACCCACGCGTATCGCGTTCTTCCGCCCTGGCCTCCAAGGCCACCGGTTTCCCCATTGCCAAGGTTGCGGCCAAGCTCGCTGTGGGCTTTACCCTGGACGAACTGAAGAACGACATCACCGGCGGAGCCACCCCCGCCTCTTTTGAGCCGTCCATCGATTATGTGGTCACCAAGGTCCCGCGGTTCACCTTCGAGAAGTTTCCGCAGGCCAACGATCGCCTTACCACCCAGATGAAGTCGGTAGGCGAGGTGATGGCCATGGGGCGCACCTTTCAGGAATCCCTGCAGAAGGCGCTGCGCAGCCTCGAGATCGGTATGGATGGCCTCAATGAGATCGTCGATGCCACTTTGCCGACGGAGGAACTACGCGCCAAGCTGATCCAAGAGATGCGCATGCCTGGCGCGGACCGCCTATGGTATGTGGCGGATGCCTTCCGCCACGGCTTCACCTGGGAAGAGATCCACGAATATTCGCGCATCGACCCGTGGTTTTTGCTTCAGATCGAGGAGATCGTGCGTACGGAGAGCGCCCTCAAGGGGCGCGATCTCGACAGCATCACTGCGGAAGAGATGCGCAATCTCAAGCGCATGGGTTTCTCCGACCGGCGTCTTGCCCGTCTGCTGAACGATACCGAGAAATGTGTCCGCGCCCGCCGGCATGCTCTGGGTGTGCGCCCGGTCTACAAGCGCGTGGATACCTGCGCGGGGGAATTTCCCTCGAAGACCGCCTACATGTATTCCACTTATGAGGAGGAGTGCGAGGCTAACCCCAGCACGCGTGACAAGATCATCGTGCTTGGCGGTGGCCCCAACCGCATCGGTCAGGGCATCGAGTTCGACTACTGCTGCGTCCATGCCGCCTATGCCATGCGCGAAGAGGGCTATGAGACCATCATGGTCAATTGCAATCCGGAGACCGTGTCCACTGACTACGACTCCTCCGACCGCTTGTACTTCGAACCGCTGACCCTGGAGGACGTCCTCGAGATCATCGACCTCGAGCGGCCAAAGGGTGTGATCGTGCAATATGGCGGCCAGACCCCACTCAAGCTTGCCCGCGACCTGGAGAAGGCTGGTGCCCCGATCATCGGCACCACCCCAGACTCCATCGATCTCGCCGAGGATCGTGAACGCTTCCAGAAGCTGATCAATGACTTGGGGCTGCGCCAGCCGCCGAACCGCACCGCGCGCTCGATCGAGGAGGCTGTGCATCTTGCGGCGCAGATTGGCTACCCGCTGGTCGTGCGCCCATCCTATGTGCTTGGTGGCCGCGCGATGGAGATCGTGCATGGCGAAGACGACCTGCGCCGCTACATGCGCGAGGCGGTCAAGGTCTCCAACGACTCTCCGGTGTTGCTCGACCGTTTTCTCGACGATGCCATCGAGCTGGACGTAGACGCCGTCTGCGACGGCCAGGACGTACTGATCGGCGGCATCATGGAGCACATCGAGCAGGCTGGCGTGCACTCCGGCGATTCTGCATGCTCGCTTCCGCCATACAGCATTTCCGCTGCCTTGCAGGATGAATTGCGTGAACAGATCCGCAAGATGGCCAGGGGCTTGGGGGTCGTGGGGCTGATGAACACCCAGTTTGCGGTCAAGGGCGAGGAGATCTATGTGCTGGAGGTCAATCCGCGCGCCTCCCGTACCGTGCCGTTCGTCTCCAAGGCCATTGGCCGGCCGTTGGCCAAGATCGCTGCGCGCTGCATGGTGGGCAAGACCCTCAAGCAGCAGGGGGTGCTTGATGAGGTGGTGCCGAATTTCTACTCGGTCAAGGAGGCGGTGTTCCCGTTCATCAAGTTTGCCGGCGTTGATCCCATCCTCGGCCCCGAGATGAAGTCTACTGGCGAGGTGATGGGCGTTGGCAAGACCTTTGGTGAGGCCTTCGCCAAGGCCCAGGCCGGCGCGGGCATCCACCTGCCGACCGGCGGGCGCGCCTTCATCAGCGTACGCAAGGAAGACCGCCCGGCAGCCGTTGGCGTGGCGCGCGATCTGATTGCCCATGGCTTCGAGATCGTCGCCACCCGCGGTACCGCCGCCAGTCTGCAGGAGGCTGGCGTCCCGTGCAGGATAGTCAACAAGGTGATCGAGGGGCGTCCGCACATCGTCGACATGATCAAGAACGACGAGATCGACCTGATCGTCAACACCACCTCCGGCAGCCGTCAGGCCTTGGCCGACTCGTTCTCGATCCGGCGCGAGGCGCTACACCACAAGGTGGCCTACTTCACCACCATCGCCGGCGCCCGCGCCACCTGCCAGGCGCTCAAGCACCTGGCCGAGGAGATTCACGTCAACCGTCTGCAGGACTTGCACGCAGGATTGAAGGTATGAACCGCATTCCGATGACCGCCCAAGGGGCAGCCAAGCTTGAGGAAGAACTCAGGTATCTGCGCAGTGTCGAGCGTCCGCGCATCATCCAGGCCATCGCCGCGGCACGCGAGTTGGGCGATTTGAAGGAGAACGCCGAATACCACGCCGCACGCGAGGAGCAGGGGTTTATCGAAGGGCGCATCAAGGAGATCGAACACAAGCTATCAATGGCCCAGGTGATCGACGTGACCAAATTGCCGAACACCGGCAAGGTCATCTTCGGTTGCACCGTGGTCGTGCTCGAGGAGGAGAGCGGCGAGGAGATCACCTACAAGTTGGTTGGCGACGATGAAGCCGACATCAAGCAGAACCTGATCTCCGTGCACTCGCCCATCGCCCGTGCCCTGATCGGCAAGCACGTTGGCGACACCGTCGTGTTCCAGGCCCCGGCCGGGGAACGCACCTACGAAATCCTCGAAGTCCATCACATCTGATTGCTACTGATGTAGGAGTGACACCTTCGCCGCGATCTTCCCCTCTTGTGGCAAAGACTGCGCTCCTACAAGGATGCCCCCATGCTCGATCCAAGACTCCTTCGCTCCGACCTTCCTGCCGTGGCCGCAGGCCTTGCTCGACGCGGTTTTACCCTGGATACAGCCGCGCTCGAACGCCTTGAGGCTGAGCGCAAGGCTGCGCAGATCGAGGTCGAGCGCCTCCTGGCCGAGCGCAACGCGCGCTCCAAGGCCATCGGTCAGGCCAAGGCCCGCGGCGAGGACGTGCAGCCGCTGCTGGACGAAGTGGCCAGCCTCGGCGAGCGTCTCAAGACCGCCAAGGCCCGCTTTGCGGCCATTGCCGAGCAGTTGGACGCCCTTATGCTCCAGCTGCCCAATATCCCGCACCCCAGCGTGCCGGATGGTATGGACGCGACCAGCAATGTCGAGATCAAGCGCTGGGGCACGCCAAACGGCTTCCCTTTCGAGCCAAGGGATCACGTCGCCCTGGGCGAGGGGCTTGGTGCCATGGATTTTGCCGCGGGCGCCAAGCTCAGCGGCAGCCGCTTTGTCGTGCTCAGAGGCGAACTTGCCCGCCTGCAGCGCGCCCTGATCCAGTTCATGCTCGATGTGCACACCCGCGAGCATGGTTATCAGGAGGTCTATGTGCCCTACCTGGTCAATGCGGACAGCCTGCGCGGCACCGGCCAGTTGCCCAAGTTCGAGGACGACCTGTTCCGGCTTGCGGGTGAATCGCCCTATTACCTCATTCCGACGGCCGAGGTGCCGGTCACCAACTTGGTGCGCGATACGATCCTCGACCTTGACAGCCTGCCGCTGAAGCTGGTCGCTCACACCCCATGCTTTCGCTCGGAGGCTGGTGCCGCCGGGCGCGACACGCGCGGCATGATCCGTCAACACCAGTTCGAGAAGGTGGAGCTAGTCCAGATCGTCCATCCCACCCGTTCCTACACAGCCTTGGAAGAACTCACCGCCCATGCCGAGGCCGTGCTCGAACGGCTCGGGCTCCCCTATCGCCGCGTGCTGTTGTGCGCAGGTGACATGGGCTTTGGTTCGGCCAAGACCTACGACCTCGAAGTCTGGCTTCCGGCGCAGGGTACTTACCGCGAAATCTCCTCCTGCTCGAACTTCGAGGCCTTCCAGGCTCGCCGTCTGCAGGCGCGCTTCCGCAATCCCGAGGGCAAGCCGGAGCTGGTGCACACGCTCAATGGCTCGGGACTTGCGGTCGGTCGCACTTTGGTCGCGCTGCTGGAGAACTATCAGGATGAGGCCGGGCGCATCGCCATTCCCGAAGTCCTGCAGCCCTACATGGGCGGCCAGCGGCACCTGGGATAACTAGCGCGTGCCATGATCGTCCATGCATCCGATGGAGCTACCACAGGATTTGCGCGTTTCACCGCCCGAGGATCTCGCGGCCGAACTACGCATCCTCCTGCATGACGCCCTGCAGCTTGATGAGAACGTGTTCGAATTTGCCGCCGACACCCCGCTGCTCGGCCACCTTCCCCAGCTCGACTCGATGGGGGTGCTTGCTGTGCTGACTGCGCTCGAACGGCGCTTTGGTCTTGTGCTTCATGACGATGAGATCGATGCCAGCCTGTTCGAGACCTTCGGCGCGCTGCTTGAATTCGTCCGCCAGCGTCTGCATCGCTGACAACCGTTGAAGGTTCGAGGCCAAGGTGCACGAGGGTATAGTGAGGCTTGGGCGAGCTGCATGCCCTCCTGCTTGAATATCAAAGCCATCCTGGCCCGCCTGGAACATGGCAATGAGGCGGTCATCCAGGCCGTGCTCGATCGCCACGCCGCCCTCGCTTGGAAAATGCCTATGCCCGCTGGGCCGAACGGGATGCCATGTCGGGATGAGCGGGGCCTTCGGTAGACTGCTCCGTGCCGAGCATGCTAACAAAAAACATCATGTTTGATGTGCAGATCATTAATCTTACTAGGCGCGTCTTCCTGCTTGGTGGATTTTTGAGGGATTGCTCCAGACTGTGGCGTCCGGCTCCATTTCATCACGATCCGCCACCCTGGGTGGAAGAACATCCTGGGTTGTATGCGGCGATCCTTGCATTGACTCCAGAGCAGGTCGACGCTCTGCATGCCGATGAGCGAGGTCTGAGGCATTGGCTCGAACGATTCATTCCAGGCATGGCGGCCCTTGAACCGCTGATCCGCTTCGAGCGTTTGCAAGGTTCATGGCGCACGTCCAACCCCGTCCATGCCCCCGCGCGGGATGTGTCCGGCAGAAAGTGGGCGCAAATCGACGCCTTGGCCGGTCTGGCGCTCGATGCCCTGGAAGGGGTGGATGAGGTGTGGGACTGGTGTGCGGGCAAGGCCCATCTTGGTCGCCTGATCGGCATGCACAGCGGCGTACGGGTGCTTGCCTTGGAGCGTGACCCCACCCTGTGTGCTGCTGCACAGAGATTGGCGCAACGGGATGGCATCCGGTTGACGGTGCGGGTATGCGATGTCCTTATCGAGTCCACTGAGCCCACTCCCACCACCTTGATCTGCGCGCTGCATGCCTGCGGTGATCTGCACTTGACCCTTCTCGACCGGGTTGGGCGCCAATCGCCCGCAGGATTGCTGCTCGCCCCGTGCTGTTATCACCGCACGGTGCATGAACATCATCGGCCGCGTTCGTCCGCCGGGCGGGCGTGCGGATTGAGGCTGTCGCGCGAGGATCTGCGATTGGCGGTGCTGGAAACCTGTACGGCTGGTCGTGCGCAGCGCGAGACGGAAAAGCGCCGCAAGGCTCGTCTTCTGGCCTTGAAAGGGTGGGGCGCGCAACACGGTCTGGAGGTGAAGGATTATTCTTCGCTGAAGGACATCGGCCGGGGCGATGAGTGCATGGCCCTGCAGCGTGCTTGTGAGCGCCTTGGCTGGCCCCTCCCCGATGCCGGGCAGGTGGAGGCCGTCATGCGAACGGGTTGGAGGCGTTCCAGCGAGGTGCGCGCCTTTGAATTGATTCGCACGGCCGTTCGTCGACCCCTGGAGGTATGGTTGGTGCTGGACATGGCCCTCGGCCTGGCGGACGAGGGCTATGAAGTGGAAGTGGGGGAGTTTTGCGGGCGCGAGCTCACGCCGCGCAATCTGATGATCAGAGCAGGATCTCGGCCGGGATGGGGTGGTGGAGGAAACGCACCGGGCTGGCCGTAAGCCCATAGGCGCCAGACTGGGTGATGGCGATCAGATCACCGATCTCGGCCCGAGGCAAGGCCACCTTGTGGCCGAGCACATCCAGCGGGGTGCACAGGGGGCCATGGATGTTCACGATCTCCTCGGGCGGCCAATCCACCCGGTGAGCAAGATAGACCGGATAGTTCTTGCGGAGGACCTGGCCGAAGTTACCAGACAGGGCCAGGTGGTGGTGCATGCCCCCGTCCGTGATGAGGAAGGTCTCTGTGCGGGAAACCTTACGGTCGACGATGCGAGTGACATACACGCCGGCCTCACCGACCAGAAAGCGTCCCAATTCAAGAACGAGATGAGCTTCGCCCAGCCAGCCCCGATGGGCCTCAAGAAGATGATGAAGTCGATCCCCCATGGGCTTGATATCGAGGCGATTTTCTCCAGGAAAATAGGGGATACCCAGGCCGCCACCGATATTGATCTGCCATACCGGCAGGCCGCATCCTTCCAGCAGCGCGCGGGCCAGGTCCAAGGCACTGGACTGGGTCTGCATGATGGCTTCCATGTTCAGACTCTGAGAGCCAGCGAAGATATGTATTCCATGAAAATCAATGTCTAATGCCTTGATTTCACGAATGATGTTTGGTGCCTGCTCGACGTCGATGCCGAAGGGTTTGGCACCGCCACCCATGCGCATGCCAAAACCCTTCAGTTCGAAGTCCGGATTGATGCGCAGGGCTATGCGGGGCCGGATACCGAACATCTCGCCTAGCCGCGTCAGGCGCTCCAACTCGCCGGCCGATTCGACATTGACGGTGATGCCTGTGCGCAGGGCCCTCTCAAGCTCCGCATCGCGCTTGCCGGGGCCGGCAAAACTGATCGTCCTGGGGCTGAAGCCCGCTTCGAGGGCTTGCTCGAGTTCCCCGGCCGAGGCCACGTCACACCCGTCCACCAGTTTGGCCATGGAGCGCAAGAGGGGAGGGAACGGGTTGGCCTTGACGGCATAATGGAGCTGCACTCGTGCGGGCAGCACATCCCGCAATTCCTCAATGCGCTGTCGGATCAGACGGCTGTCGTAGGCGTAGAAGGGCGTGCCCAGTCGCTCGGCCAGTGCGGTCGCCGGCTCCCCCCCGATGCATAGCATGCCGACGCGGGTCTCGAACAGCAGCGGGGCGTGGGATGGCAGGCTCATGCCGGTTCCACACGCGAACCGGACGGCACACCATACTGCTCGCGCAGATGATGGCGGTCGACCTTGCCATTGGGGGTAAGCGGTAGGGTACTGACGATCTCGACGCTCGTTGGCACCATGTAGACCGGAAGATGGGCGCGGCAGTGTCGGAGCAGCAGGTTGGGATCGAGGTCTTCTGCTTCGGGCACGACCACGGCAAGGATGCGCTGTCCGAGAATCTCATCATCCACACCAATGGCGGCGGCCTCGCGCACAAGCCCCGAGGCGTAGAGCACGTCCTCGATCTCGGTCGGGCTGATGCGGTAGCCGGAGGTCTTGATCATGTCGTCGTCGCGGCCGATGAAATACAAGAAGCCCTCCTCGTCCATGCGCACTCGGTCACCCGACCAGACGGCCCGTTCCGGGTGCGGCAGACCATGGTCCCGACCGGGAATGGGGCGATAGCGCTCAGCGGTGCGTTCGGCGTCGTTCCAGTACCCCAGGGTGACGGTCGGACCGCGGTGCACCAGTTCCCCCGGTTCGTGCGGTGCACAGGGGGTGCCGTCCGGGCGCAGCACCATGACCTCCGCATTGGGGATGGCCTTGCCGATGGAGTCCGGGCGGCGGTCAAGCTCCGCAGGCGGCAAGAAGGTCGAGCGAAAGGCCTCGGTCAGGCCGTACATCAAAAACAACTGGGCTTGAGGCAGGGCTGCACGCAGACGGTGAATGACAGGGAGCGGCAGGCGCCCCCCCGAGTTGGTGAGCACCCGTAGGGTATCGAGCTCGGCAAGCCAGGACTGCGCTGCCAAGTGCTGCCATAGGGTGGGCACAGCGGCTAGGACGGTGATCTTGTGGCTTGGGATGAGCTTGCGTAGGTCATGCGGCAGCAGGTAGTCGAGCAGCATGACACTGGCCCCGCAGTGGAAGGCGACAGTAAGCTGGGAGAAGCCGTAGTCAAAGCTCAAAGGCAACACGGCCAGCAGGCGATCTTCGGGCGTGAGGGCAAGGTATTCGGTCACGCTGGCCGCACCGGCGAGCAGGTTGCGATGGGAGAGCATGACCCCCTTGGGACGCCCGGTGCTGCCGGATGTATAGAACAGGGCGACCAGGTCGTGTTCAGTCCGTCCTTGTTCGTCCAATTCCAGCCTGGTACTTAGCTCGTGCAGGGTGTTGAGGCTGTGGACAGGCAGAGGGGCAGGGGAGGGTGTATCAAGAGTGAGCAGCCCGCGCAGGTCGTGGCATGCCAAAAGATGCTCCCCAAGTTGGGTCACACGTGCGCTCTGGGTGATGAGCAGGCGTGCGCCACTGTCCTGGAGGATGTAGGCCACTTGAGCGGGTTTGATGAGTGGATGAATGGGCACCAACACACCACCCGCACGGCTGATGGCAAACAGCATTGCCACCGCTTCAGCGGATTTGGGCAGCCAAAGGGCGACCCGCTCGCCGCGTTCCAGGCCAAGGGCACGAAGACCGCGGGCCATCTGCTCGACCTGCTCCGCCAGTCTGGCGTAACTCCAGGTGGCCTTGGAGGTGAGCAGGGCCGGGGCGTCAGGGCGTCGGTGCTTCTGGGCTGTGATCAGATGGTGAAGAAGGTAGTAAGTCATGTTGCAGAGGGGCCGAATGATGGCGCAATGATATAGAATCCTACGCTTGCTTTTTCGTCCCGTGTGCAACATCCATGTCCGGCAACACCTTCGGTACTCTGCTCACCGTCACCACCTTTGGCGAAAGCCATGGTCCTGCGCTCGGTTGCATCGTCGATGGCTGCCCGCCGGGCATGGCGCTGACGGAAGAGGATATTCAGACGGATCTAGATCGCCGCAAGCCTGGCCGGTCGCGCCATACCACCCAACGGCGCGAGGAGGATCGGGTGCGCATCCTCTCTGGAGTATTCGAGGGCAAGACCACCGGCACGCCCATCGCCTTGGTGATCGAGAATACCGACCAGCGCTCGAAGGACTACGCCGACATCGCCCAGACCTTCCGTCCCGGCCATGCCGACTACACCTACCAGCAGAAGTATGGCATCCGCGACTACCGCGGTGGCGGCCGCTCCAGTGCGCGTGAGACCGCCGCTCGCGTAGCGGCCGGGGCGATCGCCAAGAAGTGGTTGAAGGAACGGTTCGGTGTGACCGTGCGCGGATATCTGAGCCAACTGGGCCCAATCCGCGCCGAAAAGTTCGATTGGGATGAGATCGAACGCAATCCGTTCTTCACCCCAGACGCCGACAAAGTGGCGGAGATGGAGGCATTCATGGACGCCTTGCGCAAGTCAGGGGATTCCATCGGTGCCAAGGTGACGGTCGTGGCCGAGGGCGTGCCACCGGGCTGGGGCGAGCCGGTGTTCGGCCGCCTGGATGCCGATATCGCCCACGCCATGATGGGCATCAATGCGGTCAAAGGGGTAGAGATCGGCGATGGCTTTGCCTGTGTCGAGGCGCGCGGAACCGAGTTTCGCGACGAGCTCACCCCGCAGGGCTTTCTCTCCAACCACGCGGGTGGCATTCTCGGCGGTATCTCCACTGGCCAGGCCATCGTCGTCCACCTCGCCCTCAAGCCTACCTCCAGCCTCCGCCTGCCTGGTCGGAGCGTGAACATCCATGGCGAGTCGGTCGAGGTGGTGACCAAGGGACGGCACGACCCTTGTGTGGGTATCCGTGCCACACCCATCGCCGAGGCCATGCTGGCCCTGGTGCTGATGGACCACGCTTTGCGCCACCGCGCGCAGAACGCGGATGTCGTGAGCGGTACGCCGATCATTCCCGCGGCTTGCTGATTCACTATGCCTGCGGGACGTGATCCGCTGCTCTGGCGGATCCCAGGCTACTACTTCGCCTATTTCGCCGCCCTCGGCATTTTCCTGCCGTTCTGGCCACTCTATCTCAAGGAAGAGGGCTTCTCTCCGGCGGCCATCGGTCTTTTGATGGGACTGTTCGGCCTGACCAAGCTCGCCGGACCGCCGATCGTGGGCTGGTTGTCCGATCATCTCGGCCAGCCGATGCGTTGGGTGCGGGCGGCCAGCCTGCTGACCCTGATCCTGTTCTCCGCCGTCTTCGCGGGCCACGACCTGTGGGGCATGGCGCTCGTCATGGTCCTGTTCACTCTCACTTGGAACGCCGCCATGCCTCAGTTCGACGCGGTGACACTGCAGCATCTGGGGGAGAGGGCGCATCACTACGCGCGCATCCGGCTGTGGGGTTCCGTGGGATTCATCGCAACTGCGCTCGGCATGGGGCCGCTGCTCGACCTGTGGGGGGCGGGCATGCTGCCGTGGGGATTGGCTCTGGCCTTTGTCGGCATGAGCATGCTCGCCATGGCGGTGCCAGGGCCTGCCGAGGAGGCGGGTCATCCAACCTTAGAGACGAGGCCCGTCCCTGTCCTTCCCATCCTGCGGCGTCCCGAGGTATTCCTGTTCCTCGGTGCCAGCCTGTTGCTGCAGGCCAGCCATGGCACGTACTACGCCTTCTATAGCCTCCATCTCGAGCAACACGGCCACAGCAAGGCATTGACCGGGGTTTTATGGGCGCTGGGGGTGTTGGCGGAGGTCATCATTTTCCTGATCGTGCACCGCTGGCTTCTGCGCTACGGCGCCGTGCGTCTGATGCAGGTCACTCTCCTGCTAACCACCCTGCGCTGGATCCTCATTGGTGCCCTGCCTGAGAGCGTGGCGGTTCTGACCCTTGCCCAGTTGCTGCACGCCTTCAGCTTCGGCGTGGCACACGCGGCCAGCGTGGAGTTCATCCGCCAACATTTCCCCCACGGCGCGCAGGGGAGGGGGCAGGCGCTGTTGTCTTCGGTCTGCTACGGTGCCGGCGGGGTGTTGGGCTTTTGGCTGGCGGGGGTGATCTGGCAATGGTTTGGGGCCTGGCCAAGCTTTGTCATCAGTGCGGGCATGGCCCTGACCGGTGCTCTCCTGCTTGCTCCGGTCATGCAGGTGTGGCGAGGTGTGAGTTGAGGTCAGCCCAAAGGATCAAGCCCCGCTTGCCGCAGCAAGGCGCAGAGAGCGATCAGTGGCAGGCCGATGAGGGCGCTTGGGTCGCTGCCCTCAAAGGCCTCGAACAGGGCAATGCCTAGTCCTTCCGATTTGAAGCCTCCAGCGCAGTCGTAGGGCTTGTCCTTGGCAAGGTAATGTTCGATCTCCGCGTTCGTCAGGTGGCGGAAGCGAACCGTAAAAGGAACTTCAACGGTGCGCTCAAAGCCCTTGTCAAGACACATCAAACACAGGCCGGTGTGGAACACGACGCTGCGACCGGATGCGGCCTGTAATTGGGCAAAGGCCTGCTTGTGCGTGCCGGGTTTGCCGAGAATCGCATCGTCCAGTACCGCGCATTGGTCGGAGCCGATGACCCAAGCCGAAGGATGGTGTGTCGCCACGGCTTGGGCCTTCTCACGCGCCAGGCGCCGGACCATCGCCTCGGCAGACTCCCCCTCGCGGCGGGTCTCGTCGATGTGCGGTCCGATGGCGGCAAAGGGCAGACCAAGGCGCGCCAGAAGCTCGCGCCGATAGCGGGATGTCGAGGCAAGAATCAGGCAAACCTCGGCAGCCGGTATGCAGGATACAGCGGACTGGACCATGAAATCTTTGACAGTGGGCAAAGCAGGTTAATAAAATTAAAAACTATGTTTGATCAATGGCAACAGCCGCTGGATATCCGTGCCTTGGCCTGTCAGGGTATCACCCTCGAGGGTGAGGTGCATGCAACCAAGCTACCCCGGTTGCAGGGCACAGTCCTTCGGGATGCCTCGATCCGCTTTAGTTTGAGTTTTGGCAAGAACGATGAGGGTCGGGCGGTCGTGACCGGGCGGGTGCAGGGCACGGTTGAGCTGGTTTGCCAGCGCTGTCTGGACGCTGTGGCCATCGAGTTGGATGTTGCGGTCGGACTGGGGGGCGTCGACAGCGAAGAGGAGGCTAAGCGCCTTCCTCCCGAGTTGGACCCGCTGATCCTCGGCGAGGAGTGGGTTTGTCTCGCTGATCTGATCGAGGATGAGATTTTGCTGGCCCTGCCCGTGGTGCCCATGCATCCACATCCCTGTGTGCCTGCCTACCGCGAGCATGAGGGCATGGCCAAGGCAGACAACCCGTTCGTGGCATTGCGCGGGCTGGTCAAACCGGCCGCGCATTGATCGATTTTTTATTTTGAGTTTGGAGCTTGAACCATGGCCGTACAACAGAACCGCAAGAGCCGTTCCAAGCGTGACATGCGTCGCGCCCACGATGCGCTCGCCAAGCCGGCCTTCTCGGTCGATCGCACCAGCGGTGAAACCCACCTGCGCCACCATGTGAGCCCGGATGGCTTCTACCGTGGTCGCAAGGTCATCAAGACCGTCACCGAGCAGGAATGATCCGCTGATCCGGCGCCTTGGCACCGGCGCCGGGCGCCATCCTCGGGCGGCGCAGGATGGGGGTAGGCTCGTCGTCCCGGTGACATTGATCCGCCAGCGGGTATTTCCAATCATCGTGACGGGCGTCCCAGTCTCCATACGGGTCGCCCGTTTTGTTTTTGCTCTTGAACGGCCACATGTCCATCACTCTTGCCCTTGACGCCATGGGTGGCGATCACGCCCCCGGCATCGTCCTTGACGCCGCCGTGGAGGCGCTACGCCGTCATCCCGAACTGCACCTGATCCTGGTTGGCCAGGAATCCATGCTGCACAATGAATTGGCTCGGCGCAACGTGCTCCATGAGGCACGGCTGAGCGTGTGCCACGCCAGCGAGGTCGTGGCGATGGACGAGTCCCCTGCGCTGGCCCTGCGCAGCAAGAAGGACTCCTCCATGCGTGTGTCGATCGACCTTGTGCGCGAGGGCAGGGCAGACGCTTGCATCAGCGCCGGCAACACCGGCGCATTGATGGCGATCGCCAAATTCGTGCTCAAGACCTTGCCCGGCATCGACCGTCCCGCCATTTGCACCATGCTGCCAACGGTCACCGGCCACACCCACATGTTGGATCTTGGCGCAAACGTCGAGTGCGGCGCGGAACACCTGTTCCAGTTTGCGGTCATGGGTTCGGTGCTGGCGTCTGCGGTCGATCACAATCCCAATCCGCGCGTTGGTTTGCTCAATGTCGGTGCCGAGGCGATCAAGGGGAACGACACGGTCAAGGCTGCCGCCCGCTTGCTCGAGGCCTCCTCGATCAACTACATCGGCTACGTCGAGGGGGATGACATCTACAAGGGCACGGCCGATGTGGTGGTGTGCGATGGTTTTGTCGGCAACGTCGCGCTCAAGGCCAGCGAAGGTGTGGCCAAGATGATCAATGGCCACCTGCGCGATGCCTTCAAGCGCAATCTTTTCACCAAGCTGGCCGCACTGGTCTCGATGCCGGTGCTCAACTCGCTCAAGCAGCGCTTCGACCCGCGCCGCCATAATGGCGCCAGCCTGCTCGGCCTGCAAGGCATCGTGATCAAGAGCCATGGCGGGGCGGATGCCTTTTCCTTCGGCCACGCCATCGACACGGCCATGCGCGAAGTCGAGCAGGCCGTTCCGAGCCGCATCGACAGCCAGCTCGAAAACCTGCTTGCACAGAGGCCATCGCATTGAGTTACGCCCGCATCACTGGCACCGGGGGCTATCTGCCCGAGAGGATCCTCACCAACCAGGATCTCGAGCGGATGGTGGACACCACCGATGAATGGATCCGCGAGCGGACCGGCATCAGGAAACGTCACATCGCGGCCGAGCACGAGTCTACCGTCGACTTGGCGGAGCAAGCCGCACGCCGTGCGCTGGAATTCGCCGGGATCGAGGGCAAGGACCTCGACCTGATCATCGTCGCCACCACCACGCCTGACCGCATCTTTCCGAGCACGGCCTGCCTGTTGCAGGATCGCATCGGCGCCAACGGTTGTGCCGCGTTCGATGTGCAGGCCGTGTGCACCGGCTTTATCTATGCCCTGGGTGTGGCCGACAAGTTTATCCGCACAGGGGGGACCAAGCGCGCCCTGGTGGTCGGTGCGGAGACCCTCTCGCGCATCGTCGATTGGACCGATCGCACCACCTGCGTGTTGTTTGGCGACGGTGCGGGTGCCGTGGTGCTGGAGGCTTCCGAGGAGGCCGGCATCCTCTCCACCCATCTGCACGCCGATGGCCGTTATGATAGTCTGCTGACCGTGCCGGGTGGGGTGTCGCAGAACACCGCCCTCTGCCGCGAGGGGCGTGCCTTCATCCAGATGAAGGGCAACGAGGTGTTCAAAGTGGCAGTCAACACCCTTGGTCGCATCGTCGATGAGACCCTGGATGCGGCTGGCATGGAGAAGTCTGACATCGACTGGCTGGTGCCCCATCAGGCCAATACCCGCATCATCGCCGCCACGGCCAAGAAGCTTGATCTGCCGATGGAGCGCGTCGTCCTGACCGTGGACCAACACGGCAACACCTCGGCGGCTTCCGTGCCTTTGGCGCTTGATGTCGCGGTGCGCGATGGTCGCATCCGGCGTGGCGACATCCTGCTGCTCGAGGCGTTTGGCGGCGGGTTCACCTGGGGTTCGGCCCTGGTACGTTTTTAAGCTTTTAGGATCGAGATACTCCCATGGCCCTTGAGATCGAACGCAAATTCTTGGTCATCAATGACCATTGGCGTACACGGGCGATCGAGTCGGTCCGCCTGCGGCAGGGGTATCTTACGGCCTCGCCTGATTGCGGCCGGGCCTCGGTGAGGGTGCGGGTCGATGGCAAGCAGGGCTATCTGAACATCAAGAGCGTGACCCTTGGCATCCACCGGCACGAGTTCGAGTACGTGATTCCGCTCGATGAGGCCAATGAAATGCTCGATACCCTCGTAAGCGGCGCCATCATCGATAAGACCCGTTATCGGGTGCCGAACGGCGGACATGTTTGGGAAGTGGATGAGTTCCATGGAGACAATGACGGACTGATCATTGCCGAGATCGAGCTCAGCAGCCTGGATGAGCCGTTTGAGCTGCCTGACTGGGCTGGTGCCGATATTTCCGATGACCCGCGCTACTACAACGTCTCGCTTGCCCAATACCCCTACAGCCGCTGGGCCCATGCTGCCCGTTGCGTCGGAAGGGATGAGCGCGACTTCTGAAGGATCAGCCTTCGACCATCGCGCCTTCCTTGCGCGTGCCCCTTCGATGCCGGGGGTCTACTGCATGGTTGATGCCGAAGGCGTCATCCTCTATGTCGGCAAGGCCAGGAATCTCAAGAAGCGCCTGGCCAGCTATTTCCGCTCTTCTGGCCTGACGCCGAAGACGGCCGCGTTGGTCAGCCGCATCGCTGATATCCAGCTCACCACCACGCATACCGAGACCGAGGCCCTGCTGCTCGAGAATCACTTGATCAAGCAGCATCGTCCCCGCTACAACGTGCTGATGCGGGACGACAAGAGTTATCCGGAGATCTTCCTTGGCACCGCGCACGCCTTCCCCCGCCTTGGCTACCACCGCGGGCCGCATCGCGAGCCTGGACACTATTTCGGTCCTTACCCGAACAGGGTGGCGGTGCGTGAGACGATCAACCTCCTGCAAAAGGTCTTCCGCCTGCGCGATTGCGCCGATCACGAATTTGCCAACCGTTCACGCCCGTGCATGCAGTATCAGATCCGGCGTTGCACCGCGCCATGCGTAGGCTACATCGAACGCGAGGCTTACGCGCGCGACGTGCGTGATGCGCAAAGCTTCCTCGAAGGGCGCAGTCAGCAGGTCATTCATGCCTTGGTCGAGCGCATGGAGCAGGCCGCAAAACATCTCGCTTTCGAGGAGGCGGCTCTGCTTCGCGACCGTATCAGCCAGTTGCGCGCGGTCAGCGAGCGTCAGTATGTCAGCAGCCAGGGTGGAAGTGTGGATGTGCTGGCCTGCGTGCAGGAAGCTGGCATGGCCTGCGTCGAGGTGCTAAGCATCCGTGATGGGCGCAACCTCGGTGGGCGCGCCTACTTCCCCAAAAACACCGAGGCGCTGAGCGAGGGCGAGATTCTTGCCGCCTTTATCGCCCAGGTCTATCTCGAGCGCGATCCTCCGCGCGAACTGCTGGTCAGCCATGCTCCCCTCGATCGGGAGCTGCTCGAACAGGCCCTGAGCGAGACCAGTGGTCATTCGGTCCGCATCCAGACATCGCCCCGTGGGGAGCGGGCGCGCTGGGTGGAGATGGCGCGTCAGAATGCCTTGCTTGCGCTAAATCAGCGGCTGGCGTCACGTGGCAGTCAGGAGCTTCGCCTGGAGGCCTTGCGCGAGGCCTTGGGGCTTGCATCACCGCCAAGGCGGATCGAATGCTTCGATATCAGCCATACCCTCGGCGAGTCCACGGTCGCCTCTTGCGTGGTGTTTGGTCCGGAAGGTCCGCTCAAGACGGCCTACCGTCGATACAATATCCAAGACATCACCCCGGGCGATGATTACGCGGCCATGGAACAGGCGCTGGAGCGGCGCTTTGGACGTGCGATCAGGGAAAACGGGGTGTTGCCCGACGTGCTCCTGATCGACGGCGGGGTGGGGCAGGTGGCTCGTGCGCAGGCGGTTCTTGCTACACTGGGTCTGCACGACGCGATGGTGGTCATCGGCGTGGCCAAGGGGCCCGAGCGTCGTCCCGGGGAAGAGACCTTGCTGTTGGCGAGCAGTGGCCGCGAACTCGACCTGCCGGCCCATTCGCCAGCCCTGCACTTGATTCAGCAGGTGCGGGATGAGGCGCACCGCTTTGCCATCATGGGTCATCGGGCACGGCGTGCCCGAAGTCGAGGGACCTCGACCCTGGAATCCATCCCGGGCGTGGGTAGTAAACGGCGCCAACAGTTGCTCAAGCACTTCGGTGGCTTGCAGGCATTGAGTCGCGCTGGGGTGGAGGACATCGCCAGCGTGCCGGGTATCAGCATGGCGTTGGCGCAGCGGATCTACGACCATTTTCATCACTGAATCATCACGACAACCCGGGTCCTCACGGCTGATAGGCATGCTGCTCAATCTACCCAACATCCTCACCTGGATGCGCATCGGAATGATTCCGTTGTTCATCGCCGTGTTCCACCTGCCCTATGCATGGGCCTTCCCGCTGTCCGCGATCATTTTCGCGCTGGCTGGACTTACCGATGCGGTGGATGGTTACCTTGCGCGCAGGCTCAACCAGCAGTCGCGCTTTGGCGCCTTCCTCGATCCGGTGGCTGACAAGCTGATGGTTGCCGCTGCTCTGGTCCTGCTGGTCGCCGAGCATGGCGGGGCGAGCCTGGCCCTGCCGGCGATCATCATCATCGGCCGGGAAATCGCCATCTCCGCCTTGCGCGAATGGATGGCCGAGATCGGTGAACGCCGCAAGGTCGCGGTCTCGAGTCTTGGTAAACTCAAGACCATCCTGCAGATGGTGGCCATTTTTGCCCTGTTGTATTACCAACCGCTCCTGGGCTTGCCGACCTTCGAGATCGGTATTGTACTGCTCTACGCTGCCGCGCTGATGACCCTGTTGTCGATGGTGGGTTATCTGCGTGCCGCCTTTGGTGCTCCGCACTGATCCGGTTGGATCGCATCAGGTATGACCGTCAGGGTTGGCCGCAGGTGGCGATAAGGCATTGACCAATACCCTGTCACGCCTGTAGAATGATTTGATCTTCGAGCGACCGGGTCGGCGTAGGTCCGGGCTTGCAGATGCGGCAGCCAAGCCGCGCTCGACCATGGGCCCTTTGCGGGCCTTTTTTATTGGTCGATTCCTGGAATCGAATGGCAGGTGTCAATCCAAGCATGAACGCACCCAAGATGGGTCCTGGCATGGGTCCGCTGCACCAGGATCCGTTCAATCTGACCGACATGCTCGCGCCGGTGGCGCGCGATCTTGGCTTTGATCTGATCGGTGTCGAATATCAGCCGGGTAAGCGTGCCCGCGTGCGGCTGTACATCGACTCGCCGACGGGTATTACGGTGGATGACTGTGCTGACATGAGTCATGCTGTCAGCGCTGTGTTGGACGTCGAGGATCCGATCCCCGGTCGGTACACCCTTGAGGTCTCCTCTCCGGGGCTCGATCGGCCACTGTTTCGCCTGGAGGATTTTGCGCGCTATACCGGCCAACGTGCCCGCATTCGCCTGCAACGGCCTCTGCTTGGCAGCGTATCTGCCGTCCCTGCGGGGCGTCCGCAACGCAATTTCCTGGGCATCTTGGCGGGTGTCGAGGGGGGCGATGTCCTGCTTCATACCGCGACCGGCCTGCTGCGCCTGCCGTATGCCGACATCGACAAGGCCCATCTTGAACCCGAGTTTTTTAAGCCTGCGTGAGGCTGCCTGACATGAATAAAGAAATCCTCTATGTCGTCGACGCCGTTTCCAACGAGAAGGGAGTTGCCAAGCATGTGATCTTCGAGGCCATCGAGGCCGCGCTCGCTTCCGCCACCCGCAAGCGCCACGGCGGCGACATCGACGTGCGCGTGGAGATCGATCGTCATACCGGGGACTACAAGACCTACCGTCGCTGGTTGGTGGTCGAGGGCGAGACCAGCGAAAACCCGGAGCGGGAGATCATCGTCGAGGCCGCCCGCCTGGATAATCCGAACGCCAAGCCGGGCGACTACGTCGAGGAGGAGATCGAATCGATCGAGTTCGGTCGCATTGCTGCCCAGGCGGCCAAGCAGGTCATCGTGCAGAAGGTGCGCGAGGCCGAGCGCAAACAGGTGGTCGATGCCTATCGCGACCGCAAGGGCAGTCTGATGCTCGGTACGGTCAAGCGCGTCGAGCGCGGCAATGTGATCCTCGACATCGGCAACAACATCGAGGTGCTTATCCCGCGCGATGAGATGATCCCGCGCGAAACGGTGCGTATTGGCGATCGCCTGCGTTGCTGGCTGCGCGATGTGCGTCACGAGCCGCGTGGGCCACAGCTGTTCGGCAGCCGCACAGCCCCCGAATTCTTGATCGAGCTGTTCAAGCTCGAGGTGCCGGAGGTCGGTCAGGGCATGATCCAGATCATGGGTGCCGCTCGCGATCCGGGTTCGCGCGCCAAGATTGCCGTCAAGGCCCTCGATCAGCGCCTTGATCCGGTCGGTGCGTGTGTCGGCATGCGCGGCTCGCGCGTGCAATCGGTGACCAACGAGATCGCCGGCGAGCGTGTCGACATCATCGTCTGGGACGAGAATCCCGTGCAGTTCGTCATCAACGCCATGTCGCCGGCCGAGGTCGTGTCCGTGGTCGTGGATGAAGACACCCACACCATGGACATTGCGGTGACCGAGGAGAAGCTCTCCCAGGCCATCGGGCGCGGCGGACAGAACGTACGCTTGGCCAGTCAGCTGACGGGCTGGCGCTTGAACGTCATGACGCAGGAGGAGGCCAGCGCAAAGAGTAAGGCCGAGGCCCAGCGCATCGCACGCACCTTCGTCGAAGCCCTGGGCGTGGACGAGGAAGTGGCGGCGGTGCTGGTTGAGGAGGGCTTCTCTAGCCTGGAGGAGATCGCCTATGTACCGTTGTCCGAGTTCCTGGAGATCGAGGGCTTCGACGAGGAGACCGTCGAGGAGCTGCGCAACCGCGCACGCGACGCCCTGCTGACCCGTGCCATCGCCTTGGAAGAGACCGAGAAAGGCGCCGAGGTGCTAACCTTGCGCGACCTGGCCAGCATGACGGAGGAGATCGCCGCGCGTCTTGAAACACAAGGCATCCAGACTGCTGAGGACCTGGCCGCAATGGCCGCGGACGAGCTGGCCCAACTGGCCGGCATCGACGAGAAGACCGCCGGTCGCCTGATCGTCGAGGCCCGTGCCCCCTGGTTCAAGTAAGTTCGTCTTGCGGATCAGGACGATTGCTCAATCACCTGAACATTCAGGCTTCATTACGGGAGGACCCTATGTCCCAAACCGTCAGACAACTCGCTGAACAGGTGCGCGCCCCTGTGGAGCGCCTGCTCGAGCAGCTCAGGGACGCCGGTGTGAGCGCCAGCGGTCCGGATGCCATCATCAGCGATGAAGACAAGCTTCGCCTCTTGACCTATCTGCGTAAGAGTCACGGCAAAGATGCAAGCAAGGCCCAGCCTGCCCGCATCACCCTCAAGCGTCGTAGCCAGGAGGAACTCAAGATCCCGGCGGGTGCACCGGGTAAGTCCACCACGGTGAACGTCGAATACCGCAAGAAACGCACCTACGTGCAGCGCGGTGCGATGGAAGAGCCGTCGGCCGCAGCCAAGGCGGTCGAGTCCCAGGCAGACATCCTTGCGGCACGCCTGCGTGCGGAGGAGGAGGCCCGTCGCAAGGCTGAGGAGGAGATCCGCCACAAGGCTGAGGAAGAAGCCCGTCGCAAGGCTGAGGAAGAAGCCCGCCGCGCAGAAGAGGAGGCTGCAGCTCGCCGCGCCGCAGAAGAGGAGGCTGCAGCTCGCCGCGCCGCAGAAGAGGAGGCTCGTCGTGCCGCCAAGGCGGAGCGCCCGTCCCTGCAGGAGCAGGCCGCAGCCGAGGTCGAGCCGGTCCTCGTGGCTCCAGCGGTGGCGAAGCCCCCGGCGGAGAGCAAACCCCGTGTGCGTCCGGCCGAGCTTTCGCGCCGCGAACTGGACGAAGAGAAGCCGCGCGGTCTGGGGGCCAAGGTCATCCAGAACCGCGGTCGAGGCGGTCGACTTGCCCTCGCCGATATGGAGACCACCCGTCGTGGTGGCGGTGGTGGCCGCCGCAGCAAGCCGCAAGGCAAGCAGCAACGCCACGGCTTCGAAATGCCGACCGCGCGGGTCGTGCATGAAGTCACCATCCCCGAGACCATCACGGTGGCCGACCTGGCCGCCAAGATGGCGGTTAAGGCGGTGGACGTGGTCAAGGTGCTGTTCGGCATGGGTGTCATGGCGACCATCAACCAGGCCATCGACCAGGATACCGCGACCCTGGTGGTCGAGGAGATGGGGCATATCGCCAAACCGCTGTCCGAATCCGATCTTGAGGCCGAACTGTTGGCCAGTATCCCGGAGGGTGCACTCAAGCCTCGCCCGCCGATCATCACCGTGATGGGCCACGTCGATCACGGCAAGACCTCGCTTTTGGACTATATTCGTCGCACCAAGGTTGCCGCGAGCGAGGCCGGCGGCATCACTCAGCATATTGGTGCGTATCACGTCAAGACCGACAAGGGTGTCATCACCTTCCTGGATACCCCGGGTCACGAGGCGTTCACTGCCATGCGGGCGCGTGGTGCCAAGCTGACCGACATCGTTGTTCTGGTGGTGGCTGCGGACGATGGCGTGATGCCGACCACCCGCGAGGCGATCACCCACGCCAAGGCTGCGGGTGTGCCGCTGGTCGTGGCGGTGAACAAGATCGACAAGCCGCAGGCCGATCCGGAGCGCGTACGCAACGAACTGGTCCAGCTCTCGGTCATCCCTGAGGAATGGGGCGGTGATACCCAATTCGTCAATGTCTCGGCCAAGACCGGCCAGGGCATCGATGACCTGCTGGACGCGATCTTGATCCAGGCCGAGGTCATGGAACTTCGGGCGAGTGAGGAAGGGCCAGCCCGTGGCACCGTGGTGGAATCCACCCTGGATAAGGGTCGTGGTCCGGTCGCCACCGTGTTGGTGCGTGGTGGCACCCTGCGCAAAGGAGACATTGTGCTGGCGGGGACCGAATACGGTCGTGTACGCGCGCTGCTGGATGAGAACGGCAAGCCGATTGAATCTGCCGGTCCGTCCATTCCTGTGGTCATCCTGGGCCTCTCTGGCACACCGAAAGCCGGCGACGACTTCCTCGTCATGGACGAGGAACGCAAGGCGCGTGACATAGCCATGCATCGCCAGGCCAAAGCGCGCGAGGGCAAGTTGGCGACCCAGCAGACCGCCAAGCTCGAGAACCTGTTCGAGCAGATGAAGGAAGGCGAGACCGCCACCCTGAATGTGCTGGTCAAGGCCGACGTGCAGGGGTCTGCCGAGGCGATCCGTGATGCACTGGTCAAGCTGTCGACCGCTGAGGTCAAGGTCAATGTCGTGGCCAGTGCGGTGGGTGGTATCACAGAGTCCGACATCAACCTGGCCATAGCCTCCAACGCTGTGGTCATCGGCTTCAACGTCCGTGCCGATGGTGGCGCCCGTCGCCTGGCCGAAGCGCAGGGTGTGCAGGTGCGTTATTACAGCATCATCTACGAGATGTTGGACGACGTGCGCCAGGCCATGAGTGGCCTGCTTGGCACGGAGGTGCATGAGCGCATCATCGGTACCGCCGAGGTCCGTGACGTGTTCCGCTCAGCGAAGTTCGGCGCGGTGGCTGGCTGCCGCGTGGTCGAGGGCGTGGTCAAGCGCGGCAATCCGATCCGTGTGCTGCGTGACAACGTGGTCATCTACACCGGTGAGCTAGAATCCCTGCGCCGCTTCAAGGACGACGTTCAGGAAGTGCGCGAGGGTTTCGAGTGTGGCATTGCGGTGAAGAACTACAATGACGTGCGTCCGGGTGACCAGATCGAGTGCTACGAGCGCGTCGAAGTGGCCCGTACCCTGTAAGGAGTCGTCTGCATGGCACGTCATGTTCCACGTCATCAGCGTGTCGCCGATCAGATCCAGCGCGAGTTGGTTCAGCTCATTCGTGATGAGGTGCGCGACATGCGCCTTGGCATGCTGACGCTGACGGCCGTGCGGGTCTCGCCGGATTTGTCGCATGCCAAGGTCTTTTTCACCACCATGGATCCGGGGCAGAAGAGTGTGGCCCTGGAGGTGCTCGGTGGGGCGGCGCCTCACCTGCGCAGCCTGCTTGGCCGCCTGATGCGCCTGCGCATGACACCGCAGCTGCACTTTGTCTATGATGATTCCATCGAGCGTGGTGCGCACATGAGTGCGGTCATCTCTGCAGCGCTCGCGCGCGATGCCGCCCTGCGCGGCGACCAAGCGGGCGAAGGAGAGCACGAGGCCACCATCGATAACAATAGCGAGGGTCGTGCTTGACCGTACCGTGCAAGAAGGGCCGACGCGCCCTGCATGGCATTGTCCTGCTGGACAAGGCCCGGGGGATTTCTTCCAACCACGCCCTTCAACAGGTCAAGCGCCTGTTTCAGGCGGAAAGGGCTGGCCATACCGGTAGCCTCGACCCGCTCGCCACCGGTCTGCTTCCCGTCTGTTTCGGCAAGGCCACCCGCGTGTCGGGTCTGTTGCTCGAAGCCGATAAGAGTTACTCGGTCTGTGCGCGGCTTGGGCAGCGCACCGATACCGCGGATGCGGAGGGCGAGGTGATCGAGGAGCGTCCCGTACCGAAGCTTGATATCGCGCAGGTCCAGGCCGTGGTGGAGAGCTTCGTCGGCGAGATCGACCAGATTCCGCCGATGTACAGCGCACTCAAGCACAAGGGCCAGCGCCTGTACGCGCTCGCTCGCAAGGGGATCGAGGTCGAACGTGCGGCGCGTCGGGTGCGTTTTGACTGGATTAACGTCGATCGTCTCGAAGGCCGTGAACTGTGCCTTAGCCTGCGCTGCAGCAAGGGGGCCTATGTGCGCACCCTTATCGAGGATATCGGCGAGGCACTCGGCTGTGGTGCGCACGTGACCATGCTGCGTCGCACGGGGCTCGGTCCGTTCATGGACCATCCCCGGATGTATACCTTTGATGCGCTGCAAACGCTGGCTGAAGAGGGGCAGGAAGCCCTTGATTGTGTTATTCTACCGATTGATTCTGCGCTGACCGGTTATCCTGCGATGACACTGGATGCCGACAGCACGTTTTACATCCGCCACGGTCACCCCGTGTTCGTTGCCCATGCCCCGACCGAGGGTTGGTTTCGAATCTATGGGGCGGACGGCCTCTTCCTGGGTCTTGGGGAAGTCCTCGACGACGGGCGGGTGGCGCCCAGGCGGCTGCTTGCAGCCTACTAGGTGTTTTTTAACCCTATCGCGGTCTCGTCTGCGATACGGGCATTTCCATCAATCTTGACCCTGGAGCAACCAGCATGACCATGACTGCAGAAGAAAAAGCAAAGATCATTGCCGAATTTGGCCGTGACGCCAAAGATACCGGTTCCACCGAGGTCCAGGTGGCCCTCATCACCAGCCGCATCGCCCAGCTGACTGAGCATTTTGGCACCCACAAGAAGGACAACCACTCCCGTCGTGGCCTGATCCGCCTGGTCAACCAGCGTCGCAAGCTGCTCGAATACCTCAAGCGCAAAGACATCAATCGTTATCAGGCATTGATTGGCAAGCTGGGCCTGCGTAAGTAATTTGTAAGCGTGGCGTTCAATGACCATGGTCTTGAACGCGAGGGGAGGGCACACCTCCTCTTTTGCATGCGTTGGGCTCCATTCTAGTGTCTGCATGACCTCATGACCTTGATGGCCTGGAGGGGATGGTCCTCTTTGGGTCCGGACATTCGTACGCAAGGGAAAACATCGTGATCAAACCCACCACCAAGACCTTCCAGTACGGCGGCCACGCCGTTACGCTCGAAACTGGCGAGATCGCTCGCCAAGCCAGCGGCGCAGTCATGGTACGCATGGGCGACACTGTCGTCCTGGTTACGGTGGTGGCGGAAAAAGAAGCGCGTCCGGGACAAGATTTCTTCCCCCTGACCGTCGACTACCAGGAACGCTACTATGCGACCGGCCGCATCCCCGGTGGCTTCAAGAAGCGCGAGGGTCAGCCGGCTGAGCACGAGATCCTGATTGCGCGCCTGATCGATCGTCCCTTGCGGCCGCTGTTCCCGGAAGGTTTCTACAACGAAGTCCAGATCATTGCGGTGGTGCATGCGAACGATCCCGACATGCCGCCCGACATCCCGGCCATGCTTGGGGCCTCGGCCGCGCTCGCGCTGTCCGGTGTGCCTTTTCAGGGGCCGATCGGTGCCATCCGGGTGGGTTACGAGCGTGGCGAATATACGATCAATCCGGGCCGGCATGCCCTGAGCACTTCCAAGCTCGACCTCGTCGTGGCCGGCACCCGCGAGGCGGTACTGATGGTGGAGTCCGAGGCGCAGCAGCTGCCCGAGGAGGTCATGCTCGGTGCGATCATGTTTGGCCATGAACAGATGCAGATCGCCATCCAGGCGATCAGCGATTTCGCCCGCGAAGCGGGCGCCAAACCTTGGGACTGGCAGCCACCGGCGCGGGACGAGGCCCTGCGTGCCGAAATCCGCGCATTTGCCGAACAGGATCTCGCCGAGGCCTACCGTATCACCGTCAAGCAGCAACGCCATGCCCGCGTGAGCGAAATCCGCGCGGCGGTTATCGAACGTTTCTGCGGCGGCGAGGCTCCGCGCAGCGATGTCCAGACCGTCAGCGACATTCTGTTTGCGCTGGAGTCCGAGATCGTTCGTACCCGCATCCTCAACGGCGAGCCGCGCATCGACGGACGCGACACCCAAGGCATCCGTCCGATCACCGTGAAGACCGGCATTTTGCCGCGCGTGCACGGATCCGCCTTGTTCACCCGTGGCGAGACCCAGGCCCTGGTGGTCGCCACCCTTGGCACCGCGCGTGATGCCCAGCTGGTCGACGCCATCGAGGGCGAGCGCAAAGAGCCGTTCATGCTGCATTACAACTTCCCGCCATTCTCCGTGGGGGAGGTCGGTCGTTTCGGCGCGCCCAAGCGCCGCGAGATCGGTCATGGCAACCTCGCCAAGCGCGGCGTCAGCGCTGTGCTGCCAAGCCAAGAGCATTTCCCATACGTCATCCGCGTGGTCTCCGAGATTACCGAGTCGAACGGCTCCAGCTCCATGGCCACCGTGTGCGGCGCCTCCCTGGCCTTGATGGATGCGGGTGTGCCACTTAAGGCCCCGGTGGCGGGCATTGCGATGGGGCTGATCAAAGAGGGGGACAGGTTTGCCGTACTGTCCGACATCCTTGGCGACGAGGATCACCTTGGTGACATGGACTTCAAGGTGGCAGGCACCGAGCAGGGCATCACGGCGCTGCAGATGGACATCAAAATCAACGGCATCACCCGCGAGATCATGGATATAGCCCTCAAGCAAGCGAGGGAAGGGCGCCTACACATCCTTGGCATCATGAATGTCGGCCTCTCCAAGGCCCGCGATGACGTTTCTGAGCATGCCCCGCGCTTTATCACCTTCCGCATCAATCCGGACAAGATCCGCGAAGTGATTGGTAAGGGGGGCGCAACCATCCAAGCCCTGACCAAAGAGACCGGCACGAACATCGACATCAGCGACGATGGCACCGTCACCATCGCTGCCACCAGCAAGGAGGCCGCCGACGAGGCCCGCCGCCGTATCGAACTCATTACCACAGATGTCGAAGTTGGGCGCATCTACGAAGGAAAAGTCGCGAAGATCGTCGAATTCGGCGCTTTTGTGAACATTCTGCCCGGCAAGGACGGTCTGCTGCACATCTCCCAGATCGCCGATCAGCGCGTCGAGAAGGTCACCGACTTCCTTGAAGAAGGCCAGAGAGTCAAGGTCAAGGTGCTGGAGATCGACAAGCAGGGCAAGATGAAACTGTCCATGCGTGGACTGTGATCATCCCCATCTGTTCATCAGATCGGCCTGGTGCTCGGATGGAGAACGGCTCTGAACCACCATGGAGCTGACTGATCGCGCGCTTTCGGGCCTTGCGGCCTCGAACATGCACCATCTATGTCAGCCTGAGGGGCCGATCATCCATCGCTGCGATGTGCGGTCCTTCATCTCCATCCTTGTCCATCCTTGGCTGCGGATATTCATGTGCATTATTTTACATAATATACATTGTGCGCAATTTTGCTGGCCGTGGCTTGGGGCCTCACGTCGCCCATCAGCCACGGACTCGATCCAGTTTCTGCAAAATGATTCGCAGCCCAGGTTCGTCTTGGCCCGCTGTGTATGAGGTATCGATCCAGCGATCGCCAACCTGGACGAGGTGCTCGTCAATAAAGAACAGCGGCAAGCGCTCTCTTTCCCATGGTGGGATCGATGCAGCCTGCAACAGATTCTTCAGGCTTTGGTGATGAGTCTGCCCTGCAAGCCGAATCTTCTCACCCCCCTGGCGCAAACGGATGCCCAGCCCAGCCGTTTGCACGGCATCGAGGCGCAGACCGCTACCCATCGTCTTGTGCGGGATGAGCCGCCATCCAAGCTCAGGGCAATCCAGCGCTGTTGCAGCATCCCACCAGATCGAGAAAGACGGATCGACGGTTCTCGTATCCTCCGGACGCGCATACAAGCCTGCGCGCCAGCGCCGGATCTCGCCTCCTTTCCAGCGCAGGATGGGCAATGCGTCGGCACGGGCATCCAGTATGCGCCGGAGCTCGACAAGACGGGGCTCAGGGGGCAGCGGCAGGTCGAGTTCAATCAGCCAGGTACGCACGGCATTAAACAGGCGGTGATCCGTCAGGCGAGCCAAGACCGTGACGTCCAACCGGTCGAGTTGATCACTGCGGGCAGCTGCGAGGTCGAGGCGTCCAAGATCTTCGAGCAATCCTTCGGTGATGGCCATACGGCGTGCGGCCCGGGCAAGCGTCGTTTCGGCTTTGGGCCAGTGGGTATGCAAAACCGGGAAGATGCGGTGACGAATGAGATTGCGGGCATGGTGGATGTTCGTGTTGCTGGGGTCCATGACCCAGTGCAGCCCATGTTCCAGGGCATAGGCATGAATCTCATGACGCCCGAACTCGAGCAGCGGTCTTAGGTGCCAGCCTCTTGCAAAAGGCACCAGCGTGGGCATGGAGGCCAATCCCCGCACCCCTGCCCCGCGCATGAGCTGGAGCAGGAAGGTTTCGGCTTGGTCATCTCTATGGTGTGCCGTAAGCAGCACTCCACCCTCCTCCATCCGGCTTGCCAGGGATCGGTAGCGGGCCTTCTTGGCAGCGGCCTCGAGCCCCTCACCCGTAGGCTTGACCTGAATTTTCTCGAGGATGAGGGGGATGCCAAGCTCTCGACAGGTCGCTTCCGCATGCTCGGCCCAATGATCCGCTTGGGGGTGCAAACCGTGGTGGACATGCATGGCAGTGAGCGAGACAAGCTCCTCTGCATCGCGTAGACGGGAGAGAAGATGGAGCAGGACGGTCGAGTCGAGCCCTCCACTGAAGGCGACGAGGAAGGGCCGACGACGAAGATGAAGAGGAATCTTCCGAAGCACGGCTTCGATCATTGGTTTTCATTCGAAACTTGATGTGGCCGGCGAAAGCATGGAGGCCGTCTAGCCGCGAGCACCCCAAGGGATCAGGTCGTTTCGGCGTAATGCCCGTGGCTCATGATGCGCCGGTAGCGGCGGTCGAGCAGCTGGTCCAGCGGTATTGCGCTGACCTGCTCGAGGGCGCGCAGCAGGGCCCGCTTGACGTTGGCCATGTGCAATGGCACATCGCGGTGGGCGCCTCCAAGGGGTTCCTCGATGATCTCGTCGATCAGGCCCAGTTCCTTGAGCCGTGGTGCGGTGATGCCAAGGGCCTCGGCCGCCTCCGGGGCCTTGGCTGCATCCTTCCACAGGATGGCGGCGCAGCCTTCCGGGGAGATGACCGAATAAGTGCTGTATTGCAGCATCATCAGGTGGTCGCCCACGCCGATGGCGAGTGCGCCGCCTGAGCCGCCCTCTCCGATCACGGTGCAGACGATGGGTGTCGGCAGGTCGGCCATGAGAAACAGGTTGCGCGCGATGGCTTCGCTCTGACCACGTTCCTCGGCGTCGATGCCAGGATAGGCCCCTGGGGTGTCGATAAAGGTCAGCACCGGCAGTTTGAAGCGGGCGGCGGTTTCCATCAGGCGCTTGGCCTTGCGGTAGCCCTCTGGCCGGGGCATGCCGAAGTTACGACGCGCGCGCTCCTTCGCGTCCCTCCCCTTCTGGTGGCCAATGATCATGACCGGACGGCCATCGAGGCGTGCGAGTCCACCCACGATCGCGGCGTCGTCGGCAAAGGTACGGTCGCCGTGCATTTCGACGAAGTCGGTGAACAGGTGCTTGATGTAATCAAGGGTGTAGGGGCGCTGCGGATGCCGCGCCATCTGCGCAACCTGCCACGGGGTGAGTTTACTGAAAATAGAGCGCGTCAGCTGATCCGCCTTGGCCCGCAAACGCTCGATCTCGTCGCTAAGATTGAGGTTGCTGTCGTTGCCCATCAGGCGCAGTTCGTTGATTTTCGCCTCAAGTTCCGCGATGGGCTGTTCAAAGTCGAGATAGTTCGGGTTCATGCGCGCAGCCGTTCGAAAGGATCGCCTGAAATCAAGAATGCAATGGTATCAGACTGCCCATGGGGCAGTTATTCGTGCTCGCCGAGGCTTTTCTCCACCACCTCGCGCAGTTCGACCGAGATGGAATGTGTTGCAATGGAGCGCAGTGTGTCGCGCATCAGCATTTGGCGGTGGGGATCGAAACGCCGCCATTGCTGGAAGGCCCCTGCTATGCGGGCAGCGACCTGGGCGTTGAGGGCATCCAGTGCCAGTAGCTGCTCAGCCACGAAGCGATAGCCCGAGCCGTCTGGGGCATGGAAGCCGACCGGATTGGCGCGGGCGAAGCTGCCGATCAGGGCGCGCGCCTTGTTCGGGTTGGCCAGGTGAAAGGCAGGATGATCCATCAGCCGCCTCACTTCCTCCAGCGTGCCCGGCAGGGGGCTGGTGGCCTGGATGGCGAACCACTTGTCCATCACCAAAGGTTCGTTGACCCAGCGGGCCTCGAATGCTTCAAGCACGCTTGCGCGCTCTGCGCAGTCGGTATGCGCGAGGGTCTGCAAGACGGCGAGGACGTCGGTCATGTTGTGGCCGGCGCGGAATTGGTGGATGGCAAGGCCATGGTGTGACTTCTGGCCTATGGCCATCAGCATGTTCAGGCAGAGGTTTTTCAGGCGGCGGCGCCCAATGGCGGCCGGGCTTGGTTCATAGGCCCCCACGTCCTGCTGGGTGTGATAGAGGGTGAGCAGACCCTCTTCCCAGGCCTCCGCCAGGGCTTGGCGAAGGAATTCACGCGCGGCGTGGATGGCGTGTGGGTCCACCTCGTCGCATTGCTCCGCAAGCCAGGCCTCGGAAGGTAGCGTCAAAAGATCGGCCTTCATCCGTGCATCGAGCTTGGGATCATGTAACGCATGGCCCCAGGCGGTGCTCAGCTGTGGATCGAGCCTCAGGTCGCGTCCGGCCCGCCTATCCTCGATCAGCCGCAGAAGCACACGTGTCATCAGGCGCTGGGCAGCCTCCCAGCGGTTGAAATCGTCGTCGTCCCAGGCCATGAGGAAGGCGAGCTCCTCATCCGTGTAGGGAAAGTCAAGACGCACTGGGGCGGAAAAGCCACGCAACAAGGAAGGGATCGGGGGCTCGACAATGCCCTCGAAGATGAAGTGCTGCTCGGCCTGGTTGAGCTCGAGCACACAGTCGGTCAGTCGTTGGCCGCTGCGGTCGAACATGGCCGTGTCGATGGGGATCACGAAAGGCTCTTTCTTTGGCTGGCCGGGTGTGGCTGGGGTATGCTGGCGCAGCGTCAGGGTATAGCGGTGGGCGGTGGCGTCATGTTCCCCAACCGCGCTGACGCGTGGCGTGCCAGCCTGCACATACCAGCGGCGAAACTGGGTCAGGTCGCGTCCGGAGGCATCCTCCATGGCCTTGAGGAAGTCCTCGATGGTCACGGCCTGGCCGTCGTGGCGAGCGAAGTACAGATCGCTTCCTTTGCGGAAAGTCGGCCAGCCGAGCAGGTTCTTGAGCATGCGCACCACCTCCGCACCCTTGTTGTAGACGGTGGTGGTGTAGAAGTTGTCGATCGCCTGGTATTCCGACGGCTGCACCGGGTGCGCCAGTGGGCCCGCATCTTCGGCGAACTGCCAGGTGCGCAGCACATTGACATCCTCAATGCGCTTGCAGGCGCGCGCACCCATGTCAGCCGAAAACTCTTGGTCGCGAAAGACAGTGAAGCCCTCCTTGAGCGAGAGCTGGAACCAGTCACGGCAGGTTACTCGGTTGCCAGACCAGTTGTGGAAATATTCGTGGGCAATGACGCTCTCGATCGCCTCGTAGTCACTGTCGGTGGCAATCTCCGGGCGGGCTAACACGTACTTGGCGTTGAAGATATTGAGCCCCTTGTTTTCCATCGCGCCGGCATTGAAGTCCTCCACCGCGACGATCATGTAACGCTCGAGGTCATATTCGCGGCCGTAGGTCTCTTCGTCCCACTTCATCGCCTTGATGAGCGACTGCATGGCATGATTGAGCTTGTCCACATTGTGATGCTCGGCGTAGATCTCGAGCTTAACCTCTCGCCCGCTCATCGTGACGAAGCGATCGCGCAGCACACCCAAATCACCTGCGACCAGGGCATAGAGGTAGGTTGGTTTGGGGAAGGGGTCGTGCCAGGTGGCCTTGCGGCGCCCATCCGCGAGCAGTTCCTCGCTCATGAGGTTGCCATTGGAGAGTAGCACCGGATAGCGCGCAGAATCGGCCACCACATGCGTGGTGTAGACCGAAAGTACATCCGGCCGGTCTAGGCTGAACATGATGCGGCGAAAACCCTCGGGTTCGCACTGGGTGGTGAAGATGCCGTTGGAGAGATACAACCCCATGCAGCTGGTGTTGGCTGCAGGCTGGATGCGAGTGGTGAGGGCGAGGGTAAAACGCCTGGGCGGCCGGTGAATCACCAATCTTCCCGTTTCCGTGATGGTGTAGTCGTCCGCTGTGAGTGGCACATCGTCCATGGCAATACGAACCAGCTCCAACGCCTCACCGTCGAGCACCAGCGATCCCTGCCCCGGCTCCACGCGCTCGAGCTCCAGCTGACCATGGACCAATGTGGCCTGGGGATCCAGTTCGAAGGTTAGTTCAATGCGAGGGATGCGCCAGGCGGGCGGAAGGTAATCGGCAAGGCGGATGGTGCGGTCGTCAGTGCTCATAGAACGCGGGCCAGACTCTTCGTGACAAACGGATGCCGCAGTATAACCGCGTTTGTCCATGACGTTCGGCGCATGGATAATCCTCGTTTCACCATGCAACGATGATGCTGTCATGTGGTTCCGTGCTCTCAGTCTCTACCCCTTGACCGTCCCCCTGCCCTTCGGGCTCGATGACCTGGAGGCTATGCTCGGCCGCCATCCTTTCCGTCCCTGCGGCCCTTTGGAGCTTGCCAGCCACGGTTTCGAACCGGTGCTTGGATCCAAGGCACAGGCCTTCGTGCATGCCGCAGAGGGCGTATGGACCGTACGTTGGGTGAGCGAGGAGAAGCGTCTTCCGGGAGGCTTTGTGCGCGAACAACTGGCCGAGAAGATCCAAGCATATGAGGCCCGGGAGGGGCATGCGCCGGGTTCGCGCGTGAAAAAGGAGATGCGTGAGGAGATCGAGCACGCCCTGCTGCCGCGCCTGATCCCACATCGTCGCCGCATGTTTGCGGGCATCGACGTCGAACGCGGCTGGGTGATGATCGATGCTGCAGCCAGCAAGCAGGCCGAGGCTCTGCTCGGCGCTCTCCGTCAGGCCACTGGCACCCTCCCCGTCAGCCCTTGGCGCACGCAGGAGGACTGGAGCGCGACCATGACCCATTGGCTCGCCACACGCCAGCTGCCGGAGGGTTTTGAGCTGGATCAGACCTGTGTCCTCACCGCCGAGGATGAAGAAGGTGGGACCGCCAGCTTACGCAAGCACGATCTCACGGCGGAGGAGGTCAAGGCCCACCTGGCCTCGGGCAAGAAGGTGATACGTCTGGGCCTGGTGTGGCGTGACCGGATGAACTTTGTGCTGGATGCAAGCGGCGTGCTGCGCAGCCTCCAACCCACCGACGTGTTGCTTGAATCGCTCGAACAGGCGGACGATGACGACGTCATGGCGCGTATGGATCAGACCTTGGTCCTGCAGAACATGACCCTGCGGGCAATGCTCGAGGATCTGAACAAGGCCTTAGGCGGGCTTACTGAACGTGTGGCCTAAAACAGATCGAGCAACAAGACGCTCTATGGAGAAACTGGCGAGGTCCGCTATCGCGGTTCCTTGAATGCAGAAAGCGCGCTTTCGCGCTGGTCGTGCGCATTGAAGCAAGAGACGAACGACGTTGATCATCCGCTGGAGTGTCCAAGCTCCCACGTCGTTGTTGAGGACGGTGGGGGCGTGGACAACTTGCTGATCAGGGCTGCCGGCCTGTTTGGCCTATGACAGGGCTTTGCTTTCCCAGACCGGCTACGAGGGCTTCGATGCGCGCATCCATGCCCCTCTCACCCTTTGCGTTTGAGCTGTTCGAGGTCGCGCACCGCGCCGCGTGCGGCAGAGGTGGTCATGGCGGCGTAGGCCTGCAGGGCGAGGCTGACTTCGCGTTTGCGGGCCACAGGCTGCCAGGCATGGATTCCCTTAGCCTCCATGGCTTCGCGGCGGCGGTGGAGCTCGTCTTCGCTCACGTTCACGGTAATGGTGCGGTTGGGAATGTCGATCATGATCAGATCGCCCTCTTCCACTAGACCGATCGGACCGCCCTCGGCCGCTTCGGGGGAGACGTGGCCGATGGACAGGCCGGAGGTGCCGCCGGAGAAGCGGCCGTCGGTGATCAGCGCGCAAACCTTGCCTAGGCCTTTGGATTTTAGGTAGCTGGTGGGGTAGAGCATTTCCTGCATGCCGGGGCCGCCTTTGGGGCCCTCGTAGCGGATGATGACCACATCGCCGGGCTTGATCTCATCGCCCAAGATGGCCGCGACTGCGGCGTCTTGGCTCTCGAAGATACGCGCGGGGCCTTGGAATCTGAGGATGTCCTCGTCCACACCTGCAGTTTTCACAATGCAGCCATCCGGGGCAAGGTTGCCGTACAGCACGGCCAGGCCGCCATCTTGGCTGTAGGCATGGGCGCAGTTGCGGATGCAGCCGTTTGTGCGGTCGAGGTCGAGGTCCGGCCAGCGGGTGTTTTGGGAAAAGGCGGTCTGGGTGGGGATGCCGCCAGGACCGGCGAGGTAACGGGTCCTGGCCGCCTGGGTGGCACTTGGGCGGGCGATGTCCCACTGGTCCAGCGCCTCGCCGATGGTGTTGCTGTGCACGGTGTGGCATTCGGTGTGGATCAATCCGGCGCGGTCCAGCTCACCGAGAATGCCGAATACGCCGCCGGCGCGATGCACGTCTTCCATGTGGTATTGGTGGGTGCTGGGCGCAACCTTGCAGAGGTGGGGGACCTTCCGACTGATGCGGTCGATGTCAGCCATGGTGAATTCCACCTTGGCCTCGTGCGCAGCGGCGAGGAGGTGCAGTACGGTATTGCTCGAGCCGCCCATTGCGATGTCCAATGCCATGGCATTCTCGAATGCCTGGAAGGTGGCGATGGAGCGTGGCAGTACGCGCTCGTCGTCTTGCTCGTAGAAACGTCGGGCTAGCTCGACGATTCGGCGCCCCGCCTCGAGGAACAGCTCTTTGCGGTCGACGTGGGTGGCAAGGAGCGAGCCGTTGCCCGGCAGGGCTAGGCCTAGTGCCTCGGTGAGGCAATTCATCGAGTTGGCGGTGAACATGCCGGAGCAGGAACCGCAGGTTGGACAGGCGGCACGCTCGATCTGCTTGACGTCGGCATCGCTGGTGTTCGGATTGGCGGCTTCGACCATTGCGTCGACGAGGTCGAGCTTCATGAGCTTGCCGGCGAGGCGGGTCTTGCCGGCCTCCATTGGACCGCCGGAGACAAAGATCGTTGGGATGTTTAGACGCAATGCGGCCATTAGCATGCCTGGGGTGATCTTGTCGCAGTTGGAGATGCACACCAGCGCGTCGGCACAGTGGGCGTTGACCATATACTCGACCGAGTCGGCGATTAGCTCGCGGCTTGGTAGGGAGTACAGCATGCCGCCATGACCCATGGCGATGCCATCGTCCACTGCGATGGTGTTGAACTCTTTGGCCACGCCACCCGCTTTCTCGATCTCTTGCGCCACCAGTTCTCCCACGTCTTTGAGGTGGACGTGGCCTGGCACGAATTGGGTGAAGGAGTTGGCGATGGCGATGATCGGCTTGTCAAAATCGCCATCCTTCATGCCGGTGGCGCGCCATAGGGCGCGGGCGCCGGCCATGTTGCGGCCGTGGGTGGTGGTGCGGGAACGGTAGACGGGCATGGCATCCCTCGGAACACTGAACGGAAGGATTGGTTATTCTACACGGCAATGCACCCAAAAAACCTTCATGGCGTCCGACATGCGCGGAGGATAGGGAAGCCGCTGAATGAGAGTTTGCGCTTGCGGTCTGCTGCATTGTGCGGTGTTGACTGCGGCCGCTCTCGCTTGCGCCCCGCCCAGCAGCACCTTGCGCTGTTAGCCTGCGGCAAGTGTGCGTGCCCTCGCCCATCTCATTGATAGGCAGCAGAGAGAGCGTGCGGATCGCGGCGGAGAGGGATATACGCGCTCAGGCCATCGAGCGCCTCAGGTCAATGGGCTACAGGCAATAGGGACCAAGGGCCGTTCGTTTGTTGCTACGCGATCAGGCGGCTAGACCGGGGATGTGAAAAGTTTCCCATCCCCCCAAGACCAAGGAAGGCCGCATCATGCGGCCTTCCTGCTCTTCGCCCCGATGGGCCAATCTTCAAGCGGCGTTCTTGAGGGCTGCGATGCGCTCTTCCAGCGGCGGATGGGTCATGAACAGGCGGGCCAGGCTGAAGCCCTCTTTGTTACCACCATTGATGCCGAAGGCGGCCATCTGGCTCGGCAGGTGGCTGGGCTCGTGCATGGCGCGCAGCTTCTCCAGCGCCGCAATCATCTTGTGGCGGCCAGCGAGGCTCGCGCCGGCGGCATCGGCACGGAATTCGCGTTGACGCGAGAACCACATGACAATGATGCTGGCGAGGATACCCAAGACCAGCTCGGCCACGATGGTAACAACGATGTAGGCTATGCCATTGCCCTCTTCGTTCTTGAAGATTACACGGTCGACAAAATCGCCGATGATGCGGGCAAAGAAGATGACGAAGGTGTTCACCACGCCCTGGATCAGGGTCAGGGTCACCATGTCACCGTTGGCAATATGGCCAATCTCATGCCCCAAGACGGCCTCGGCCTCATCGCGGTTCATGTAGTCGAGTAGCCCAGTGCTCACCGCGACCAGGGCGTTGTTACGGCTCGGGCCGGTGGCGAAGGCATTGATCTCGGGGGAGTCGTAGATCGCAACCTCCGGCATGGCAATGCCCGCCTTCTCGGCCTGACGACGCACGGTCTCCAGCAGCCACAACTCAGTGGAGTTACTCGGCTGCTCGATGACCTGTGCACCCACGCTTTGCTTGGCAATCCACTTGGACATCATCAGCGAAACGAAAGCACCGCCGAAGCCAAACAAGGCCGCGAATACGAGCAGGCTGCCAAGATTCAGGCCGCCCGGACCGTTCATCGCTTCAAGGCCAAACACGCGCGAGATGATGCTCCACGACAGGGTGAGCACGATCATGATCGCGATGTTGGTGGCAAGAAACAGAAAGATGCGTTTCATGCGTCGTTTTTCCTTTCAATGGTCAATGGGTGATAGGACTGGCTTATTAGATAGGAATTTTCGTCAAGAATTCAATCACCGGAGTGCACGGTTTCCAATCGCTCAGCCCTTGTGAAGCCGCGCGGCAAGGGACGGCCACGTCGAGCGCGCTGGCCGAGCATGCCTTGCCAGTCCTCAGGGGAAAGCTCGAGATGACGGTGTGCTGTGTGTACGCGCAGGCTGTCGTGCTTGCCTAGCAGGGTCACGGCGAGCAGAAACTCCTCCCGGCCTAGGCTCATGAGCTTGCTGCCACGCCCACCGCGCCCCTCTTCGAGCAACTCTTCCAGCGGGAAGATGAGCAGATGACCGCCACCTAGCAGGGCCACCCAGGCATCTCCCTCGCGCACAGCCGCCGGAGGCAGCAGACGCGCCCCTTCCGGCACGGTAATCAGCGCCTTGCCCGCACGCTGACGGCTATAGGCCTGTTCTAACGGCGCGACGAAGCCGAAGGCAGCGCTTGAAGCAAACAGGTAACGATCCTCCGCCGGACCGAGCAGCACATAAGGCACCTGGATGCCCGCAGGTAGGCTGAGGCGGCCAGTGAGCGGCTCGCCGTGTCCGCGCGCAGACGGCAACGTATGCGCGGGGATGCTGTAGGCACGACCGCTGGCATCGAGGAACACCGCAAGCTGGGTGCTGCGCCCCGTGGCCTGGGCCTGGAAGGCATCGCCAGTGCGGTAAGCAAGGCTCGCCCCGTCCACCTCATGCCCCTTGGCCAGACGTACCCAGCCCTGCTGCGAGAGCACGACGGTGACCGGCTCGCTCTGAATCAAGGCAGTCTCGTCCAGGGGCTGGGCCGCACTGGCTTCAACCAACGGTGCGTGGCGCGGATCACCATGGGTCTTGGCATCCGCCAGCAATTCCTCACGTACCCTGCCCCGCAGTTTCGACTCATCATCGAGCAACTCGCGCAGCCCATCGCGTTCCCGCGCTAGGTCGGCCTGCTCTCCACGCAACTGCATCTCCTCGAGCCGCGCGAGCTGGCGCAGCTTGAGTTCGAGGATGGCCTCGGCCTGGGTGTCGGAGAGACCGAAGCGCGCCATCAACACCGGCTTGGGCTCATCCTGGTGACGGATGATGGCGATGACCTCGTCGATGTTGAGAAAGGCGATCAGCAGGCCATCGAGGATGTGCAGACGGCGCTCGACACGCGCAAGGCGCCACCGCACGCGACGGCGTACGGTCTCGATGCGGTAGTTCAGCCATTCGCCAAGCAGGCCACGCAGCGACATGACACGCGGACGCCCATCGAGACCAATCACGTTCATGTTGACGCGAAAACTACGCTCGAGGTCCGTGGTGGCGAACAGGTGGGCCATCAGGGCCTTGAGGTCGACGTTGCGGCTGCGTGGCACGATCACCAGGCGCGTGGGGTGCTCATGGTCGGACTCATCGCGAAGATCCGTCACCAACGGTAACTTCTTGGCCTGCATCTGGGCGGCGATCTGCTCCAACACCTTGCTGCCCGAGACCTGATATGGCAAGGCGGTGATGACGATATTCCCGTCCTCGATCTCATACCGCGCACGCTGCCGTACCGAGCCCTGGCCGCTCTCATACATCTTCAACAGCTCCTCACGCGGGGTGATGATCTCGCCCGCGGTGGGAAAATCAGGCCCCGGCATATGGTTGCACAAGGCTGCGGTGTCGGCGGTAGGATCATCGAGCAGATGCACGCAGGCCTGCACGACCTCGCGCAGATTATGCGGCGGGATGTCGGTGGCCATGCCCACGGCGATGCCGGTGGTACCGTTGAGCAGCACGTTCGGCACGCGTGCGGGCAGCAGCATCGGCTCGTCAAGGGTGCCGTCGAAGTTTGGTTGGAAGTCCACCGTGCCCTGCTCCAACTCGCTCAGCAACAGGTTCGCATAAGGCGTCAGGCGCGCCTCGGTGTAGCGCATGGCGGCGAAGGACTTGGGTTCGTCCGGGGAGCCCCAGTTGCCCTGGCCGTCGATCAAGGGATAGCGCGTGGAGAACGGCTGTGCCATCAGCACCATGGCCTCGTAGCAGGCGGCGTCACCATGCGGATGGTACTTGCCGATCACATCACCCACGGTACGAGCGGACTTCTTGTGCTTGGCCGCAGCCGACAGACCCAGCTCCGACATGGCGTAGACGATGCGGCGCTGCACGGGCTTGAGACCATCCCCGACGTGCGGCAGGGCGCGGTCAAGAATGACATACATGGCATAGTCGAGGTAGGCCTTCTCGGTGAAGCGACCAACAGGCAACTGTTCAATGGGCTCGGTGAGATCAGGACGCATGAGGGTGTCCGCCTTGATTTCTAAACCACCCGGCGCTGCAGGGCCAGAATGGCGAGGGCGAGAAACAGCACGGGCGGGAGCAGTGCAGCAAGCATTGGGGGCAGACCAAGCACAAGCCCACCCTGGGTCAGCAGACGGGTGAGGGTGAGCAGGGCAAGCCCCAGCAGGATGCCAATGACCATACGCTGCCCTGCCCCGCCCGAGCGCCGAGTGGCAAGGGCAAAGGGTAGCGCCAGAAGCAGCATGGCCACCACCTGCAGCGGGGCGAACAGTTTGCCCCACCAAGCCAGCCAATAGGAGGCACTTTCCAGACCGTTGGCATCCAAAAAGCGGGCATAGCGCCACAGCTCCTGCATGCTCATGTACTGGGGCAGGACCACCAGCACGTTGAGCAGGTTGGCCGGTACCAGGGCAGGCAGTATACGCTGCGCGTCAAACGCCATGCCCACGGCCTCGGCTTGGAACGTGTTGCTCCTTACATTGCGCGCCACCCAACCCTGCTCGCCGGGGGTGGCATGCTCGAGCACCAGGGCCTCACGCAGAGTCTGGTCAGGGCCGAAGGTGAAGGTGCGCACTTGGTGCAGTTCGCCGCCGGGAGTGACGTAACCTACATGCACGAAACGCTCCTGTTCGCGCAGCCACAACCCCTGGTCGCCTTGCACGGAGAGAGTGTGCCCCAGTGCCTCAGCCCGCATCAGACGTGCCTGGGTCTGGCCCAGCGGGCCGAGGGTCTCCCCGATCAGCATACCGATCAGCCCAAGCAGGACTCCAGCGACCAGCACCGGCCGTGCCAGCCTGCCAAGCGAGACCCCAGCGGCGCGCATGGCGGTAATCTCGTTGCCTGCCGCGAGCTGCCCGAGGGCCATCAGGCTGCCGACCAGGGTGGCGAGGGGAAAGAACTCCAGCATGTAACCCGGCAGCATATAGAGGACAAAGAGTAAGGCCTTGCCAAGGGTGTAAGCCCCCTCGACCTTTTCCAGCTCATCCAGCAGCAGCAGAATCCCGGCCAGCCCGAGCAGCACCACGAGCGTGATCAGGGTGCCCCCCATGACTGTGCGTAGCAGGTAGAGGTCAAGCCGCAGCATGCTCAGCCCTCCCCCTCATGCGGACAAAGGCCCCGTGACGCCAGTACAGCACGCCGATCAGCACCAGCAGGACCAGGTGGGGCAGCATGAAGCCGAGCATGGCATCCAGCCGACCAGCCTCCACCAGCTTGGTCCCCAGGGTGATGAGGTTGTAATAAGCCACGTAGACCAATATGCCGACACCAAGACGAGCAAGGCGCCCCTGACGCGGAGCCGCACGTGCGAGCGGCAGGGCCAACAAGGCCAACAATAGGGCTGAGATGGGATGGGCGGCCCGTTTGATCAGCTCTGCATGATCCGCGGCTTGCCCGGTTTGCCAGAGCTCGAGACTCCCCTGCGCCGAGCGCTTGCGCTGCTCGGCAGTAGCACGGCGTTCCAGACCCAGGTCGATGCGGTGTTCGGCGAAGCTGATCACCCGCCAATCACCTTGACCGATGACACCGTCGTAACGCCGTCCATCCTCCAGCACCAGTTGCCGCACGCCGTCCTCGTCCTCGATCAACCGAGCGCGGCGAGCACGCTCAACCCCCTCCCCATGCGACAGCCGGGTATGCACGAACACCTCTTCGAGGGTGCGCCCATCCTGGGCCAGGCGCTCGGCATAAATCGTCACCCGGCCTTGGTTTGCCACCAAGAAGCGTCCGATCGGCAGGCGCTCGTAGAGGGTCGCGGTGCGTGCCTGTTGCAACATGGTATCACGCGCACTTTGGGTAGCGGGCCATTGCACCAAGGCCAGCCAGGCGATCATGAGCGCCCACGGCAGCGTCACCGCAAGGATGGGACGCATCAGGCGCAGCGGCGAGGCACCGCAGGCCAGCAGTACCGGGATTTCCTGGTCGCGATACAGGCGGCCGAAGGCCAGCAGCAGTCCAAGAAAGCCGCCAATGGGCAAAACGAACAGCAGTAACTTGACACCGTTGGCCCACAGCAGGCCAGGGAGGATTTGCACCGGCAGTGCGCCGTGCATGACCGTGGAAAACAGCTGCACGCCGATATTCGCCATCATGGCAAGCCACAGCACGCCGCTGACCGCAAGCATCCCAAGCAGGGCCTCGCGCATCAGGTAACGGTCAAGACGGCCAGACATAGAGGGCTCAGAGGTAACGGGCCAAGAGGCCCAGCTCGAGATGCTCGGCAGGCAGCGGCAGGAGCACGCGCCAGCCGCTGCCCGGGGCTTCGGCCAGTGGCCGGCCGTGAAGATCGCGCATCTCCTCGATGACGAATTCGCGGTTGCCCTCGGGCAGGATCAGTTCCATGCGATCGCCGACGCTGATCTTGTTCTTCACCTCCACCTCGGCGAGACCGGTCTCTGGATCACGACCGATGATCTCGCCGACGAACTGCTGCGCATGATTGCGCGAAGCACCTTCGAGGTAGTTCTGGTACTCCTGGGTATGGTGGCGCACGAAGAAGCCATCGGTATAGCCGCGATGGGCGAGCGCCTCGAGCTTGCCAAGCAGAGACGCGTCGAACGGTCGGCCAGCGACGGCATCGTCGATGGCCTGGCGGTAGATCTGTGCAGTGCGAGCAACGTAGTAATGGCTCTTGGTGCGGCCCTCGATCTTCAGACAGTCGACACCGATCTCGATCAACCGCTGCACATGCTCGATCGCGCGCAGGTCCTTCGAGTTCATGATGTAGGTGCCATGCTCATCCTCGAAGATGGGCATCAGTTCGCCTGGGCGACTGGCCTCCTCAAGCAGGTAGACCTGATCGGCAAGCGGATGGCGTGCATCGCCAGACACCCCGGCCTTCGATGCGGCATGGAAGGCGTCCATGGACATGACCGCCTCAGTGGGGCGCACCACACCAACCTCATTCTCTTCGCCTGGCAGGGTCTTGTACTGCCAGCGGCAGGCATTGGTGCAAGTGCCCTGATTCGGATCGCGGTGGTTGAAGTAGCCAGAGAGTAGGCAGCGCCCCGAGTAGGCAATGCACAGCGCACCGTGCACGAACACCTCGAGCTCGATGTCCGGGCATTCTTGGCGAATCTCGGCAATCTCGTCCAGCGAGAGCTCACGGGAGAGGATCACGCGTTCCACACCGACGGACTTCCAGAACCGCACCCCGGCATAGTTCACCGTGTTGGCCTGCACCGAAAGGTGGATGGGCATCTCTGGCCAGCGTTCGCGCACCATCATGATCAGGCCGGGGTCGGCCATGATGAGGGCATCGGGCCCCATCTCGATGATGGGCTCGACATCACGCAGGAAGGTGCGCACCTTGGCGTTGTGTGGCATCACGTTCATGGCGACGAAAAACTTCTTGCCAAGCTGATGCGCCTCGCGGATGCCGATGGCGAGGTTCTCCTCTACAAAGTCGTTGTTGCGCACGCGCAAGGAATACCGGGGTTGGCCGGCGTACACCGCGTCCGCGCCGTAAGCGAGGGCGTAACGCATGTTCTTCAGGGTGCCGGCTGGGGAGAGCAACTCAGGAATGCGCATGGATGGTTCAGATGATCATCAAAAGACCTCATTGTAACCCCTGCGACCTTGTCTGGATGCCCATGCGTGCTATCCGCGCGTTCGAACGGGTCACGATCCCAACGCTGCGCAGCCCCGCGTGGATTCATGCCTCGCCTGCCCTCTCCTTGGGGTAGGCACCCTTCCGTTACGGCAGCCTAGCGATGGCACTCATGCCGTCTCGCCATAGCGAATGGCCAAGATCAGATAACGTTTCTCCCCCGCGGGGGTGTGCACGATCACCTCATCGTCCACCTGCTTGCGCATCAGAGCGCGGGCCAGGGGGGAGTCGAGGCTGATCCAGTGACGCCCGAGGTCCAATTCGTCCGGGCCAACGATGCGCACCTCCAGCTCCTGCCCCGCCTCGTCCTCGAGCTTCACCCAGGCACCAAAAAAGATCCGGCTGGGGTCGGTGGGCGGAGCGGACACCACCACCATGCCATCGAGCCGCTTGCGCAGGAAACGCACGCGACGATCGATCTCGCGCAGCATCTTCTTGCCGTAAATGTACTCGGCGTTCTCCGAACGATCGCCCAGCGCGGCAGCCTCAGCCACCGCCTGCACGACTTTGGGACGCTGTACGCGCCACAGCTCGTCCAGCTCTTTGGTCAGACGGGCATAGCCCTCAGGAGTGATGTACTTGGAGGAGGACATTGCGGTCTAAAGTGGCTTGACCTCGCCCTTACGTTCGACGATGGCCTGGCTGATGGCGCGGATGGCTTGGTTGACGTCCTTGAGGCGGGTGTCCTTGAGCACGCCGCCGGCCGCCCCAGGATGTCCCCCGCCCTCGAAATAGCGGCCGGCGATGATGCCAACATCCACACCGTCATTGGAGCGCAGCGAGAGCCGACCATTGCCACTGACGCGAATGGCCATGTCCATCTTGCCTTGGTTTTCCATCAGCTCCGTCACCACGCCACGGAACACATCAGGCGGCCAGCTGAAGAAGATGCCAGTACGGTAACCGTCGATGAGCAGCATGGGCACCGATCCCTCTGGCAGCATCCGCGCAGAGAGCTTGTGAAACTTGTCCTTCAGCGGGGTCTCGCTGTCGGCGTACACGCCTGCATCGACACGCCCCTTGAGGAAGTCCTTGCGAAAGTCGTACACCGCACGCTCCAGCGCCTCCAGGCTCGCGCCCTCCTCCATACGGCGGAAGAAGGCCTCCATCAGGTGGAAGCGATACTCGCGCTTGAGCTCGTCCAGCGACGGTGCGATTTGATCGTCTTCCATCATCAGGCCCATGAGGAAGATCGAGCGGTGGAAGCGCGCATCCCCCTTCAACCAACGGTCGCCCACGTCGATGAAGTCGGCCTGCGCAGCATAAAGTGCACGTGCCGCATCGTCCAGGTAGGGCGCGACGGCCTCGAAGGCCAGACGGCTGGCACAGCGGCTGGTGTCCAGGTGGTACCAAGCATGCTTGGCAGCGGCATCCTCACCCGTGGCGTGGTGGTCCAACAGCATGACTTTGGGTTTGGGCCGCGTGCCCCCAATGGACTGTCTGAGCATGGCCGCCATCTCCGGGGTGAGCAGACTGTTCCTGGGCGGAGCAGCACGGGAGGTGGTCGCTTCCCCCATGCTTTGGATGCAGCTGTCCACCATGTCGGCCTGCTCGGCGGTCAGGTTGAGGTCGGTAATCAGCAAGAGGGAGGGTTCGCGGACTTCGGCCATGTCGGCGAAGATGCGCTCAAGCACCACCGACACGTCGCGGTAGTCGGCGTTGTAATAACGAGCGCGGAAACCGGCGGCGCGGGTCATGTACTGCGCACCGTAACCATCGAGGTCGTTATGGCTAAGATGAAAAAGAAGAACGTCGCGGTTCGGTAGGGTGGGCGTGGTCATGGGGCAAGGGCAGTTGAAAAGATCAATTATTGTGCCGCACTCCAGGCGCCTGGCCCAAGCACGCTAGCCGGTTCTTCATGGATCACGATGTCGGCGCCGGGAAAAGCACCCTGGATCGCGGCCCGCACCGCATCGCCGACATCATGCGCCGCCCGGAGGGAAATCACCTCGTCGAGGACGACGTACACCTCAAAAAAATAGATGCTACCGGACTGGCGCGTGCGCAAACTGGCAATGCCGCGTACGCCCGGAACCTCCAGGGCCAGGGCGCGGACCTGTTCGCCAATCGCGGTAGGTAATTCGCGATCCATCAGCTGGTCCAGCGCTTCGCGCGCGATATGGATCGCACTCCGTGCCACATAGCCCGCAATCAGCAGGCCAAAGATGGCATCGGCGCGGAAAAACCCCTCCTGGCTCAGAAGCAGGGCGGCGATGACCGCAACGCCCGACAGTAGATCGGTCACATAATGCAGGGCATCGGCGCGGATCGCAGTCGATCCGGTGCGCCGCGCCACACTGTACTGAAAAGTCACCAACGCCAGGGTGAGGATGATGGAGAATCCCATCACCCCAAGGCCCACCTCGCTCCGCTCCAGAGGCTGGGGATGGATCAGGCGGTCCAGACCCTGCAGGCTGAGCATGACGGCCGAACCGAGGATGAACATCGACTGGGCCAGGGCCGCGAGCGCCTCGGCCTTACCATGGCCGAAACGATGATCGTGATCCGGTGGAACCAGCGACCAACGCACCGCAAGAAAGCTCAGCAGCGAGGCGACAAGGTCGGCGGAAGAGTCGAGCAGGGAAGCAAGCAGGCTGACCGAGTCAGTGAGCCACCAGCCACCCAGTTTGGCAGCGATCAGGACGAGCGCAGTGGCTAGGCTGGCCCACGTGGCAAGGCGTAACAACCGAGCATGCGACTTGGGATTGGACGAAACGGAGAGCATCGATTAATAATTTGCATCATTTACGGTATTCATTTTATCCAGGGAGTTGCCATGAAACAGATCGTCCTGATGGAAAAATATCCAGTGTTCGAACTGGAATTGCCCAAATCCGAGACCAGCTTCCAGAGCGTGGACGCGATCATCGCCCATCTGAAAGAGAAGATCGAGACTCATCCTGTCGCCGCCTTCATCGGTATCTTCGACCATTATGCCCATACCAAGGGCCTGCCCGATGGGCAGGTGGCGGAGAACATCAAGGATGCCAAGCTGATCGTGTTTTGCTTTGGCACGGCCCTGCCCAACCCGCACGTGATGGCAGTACGCCCCCGCTCCATCGGCGTGGCCGATCTTGGCGACAAGTTCGTGATCAACTTCCTGGAGCCGCCGATGCCGATCGCCACCCAAGCGATGGAGGCCTGGGTCGGGGGGCTGCGCAACGCCTGATGGGCATTTTGGCGTGAATACTTTAAGGGCCGGTGGTCAAATCACTGGCCTTTTTCATGCGTTCAAGGGTCCATCAAGGCACGCAGATGGGCCGCCACACTGCGCGCGAGGGCATGCGGTGCATAGCCGCCTTCCAGCATGGAAACGATCCGGCCCTTCCCATGACGCGCGGCAATGCGTATGAGCTCCCCGGTGAGCCAAGCATAGTCGTCCTCCACCAAGCCGAAGAGGGACATGCCGTCCTCGCGGTGGCCGTCGAAGCCCGCGGAAACGAAGATCAGCTGGGGGGCATGAGCATCCAGGCGGTCGAACCAGCTTGCTGCAACCGCCTCGCGCCAGGCCGCCCCGACAGTGCCGGCGGGCAAGGGTACGGGCAGGCAGTTGCCTGCTTTGGGCGGTATACCTGAGTGCGGATAGAAGGGATGCTGGAAGCTCGAACAGAACAGGATGCGCGGGTCCCCCGCAACGATGTCCTCGGTGCCGTCACCATGATGGACATCGAAATCGACGATGGCCACGCGCGTCAGCCCCTTCCGCTCCAGCGCGTGCCGGGCGGCGATGGCGATGTTGTTGAACAGACAGAAGCCAGCGGACCGCGCCCTCCCCGCATGATGCCCCGGTGGGCGAATGGCGCAAAAGGCGCGCCGACCGGCTTGCTCCAGCACCCAGTCCACTGCCGCGATCCCGCTGCCTGCCGCGCGCAGGGCGGCCGCTAGGGTGTATGGATTCATGGCCGTATCACCATCGATCTCCACCATGCCCGTGGCTGGGGCGAGCTCGAACAGGCGGTCGATAAAGCGGGCCTCGTGGGCGAGCAGCAGGTCCTCGCGCATCGCCTGCGGCGCCTCAAGGTGCACCAGCCAGGGGTCGAAACCGGTGGCGATGAGATGGTCGAGGATGGCCGTAAGGCGGCCGGCGTGCTCCGGGTGATGCGGTCCGTTGCTGTGCCGCAAGCAGTCGGGATGGGTGATCAGGGCGAGATTCATGCAGGCGCCATCCTTTTTTGTCATCATAATGAGCCCATCATGGCAGGGAATGGAAGGATTATGGGTGCTCACATCCTGGAAAGGCTCTTCAACCCGCGTGGCGTGGCCCTGTTCGGCGCGAGTGAGCGCACGGGCTCGGTTGGTGCGACAGTCCTCGCCAACCTGATGGAGGCGGGCTTCAAGGGCGTGATCGTGCCGGTCAACCCCAAATACGAGAAGGTGCAGGGATTGCCCTGCCACGCAGACTTGAGCCGGATCGAGCATAACCTTGATCTCGCCATCATCGCCACCCCTGCGCCGACGGTACCCAACATTCTGCGCCAGTGCGGCGAGGCCGGGCTCAAGGGGGCGGTGATCCTCTCCGCAGGCTTTGGCGAGGCAGGCGCGGACGGCCAGCGTCTGCAGCGCGAATGTGTGGAGGTGGCCCAGCGCTTTCGCATGCGCCTGATCGGTCCCAACTGCCTTGGTATCATGCGCCCGGCCGTTGGCCTGAACGCCACCTTCAGCCACAATCAGGCCCTGCCCGGGCAACTTGCACTCGTGTCCCAGTCGGGGGCACTGGTGACGGCGGTGCTCGATTGGGCACAGGCGCGTGGTATTGGCTTTTCGGCCATTGCCTCCACCGGGGATGCGGCGGACGTCGATTTCGGCGACGTGCTCGATTACCTCGCCCTTGATCCACAGACCCGCGGCATTCTGCTCTACGTTGAGGGTGTGCGCCATGCGCGCCGCTTCCTCTCCGGGCTGCGTGCCGCCGCGCGGATGAAGCCAGTGATCGTGCTCAAGTCTGGCCGCCACGCGGAGGGGGCGCATGCCGCCGCCACCCACACCGGTGCCATGATTGGCGGCGATGATGTGTTCGATGCCGCCCTCGAGCGTGCCGGCGTAGTGCGGGTGGAACGCATCACGCAGTGGTTTTCCGCCGCGCAGACCCTGGCGCGGGGGCTCAGCCTGCGTGGTGAGAACCTACTTATCCTGACCAACGGGGGAGGACCGGGGGTGATGGCCACCGATCGTGCCGCCGACCTCGCCCTGCCGCTTGCACAACTGGGGCCCAAGACGATCGAAGCCCTCGATGCCGTGCTGCCCGCCCACTGGTCAAGAGGCAATCCGGTCGACATCCTCGGCGATGCAACTCCGGATCGCTACGGCGAGGCCGTGCGCCTGTGCCTGGCCGATTCTGCCGTGGACATGATGGTGGTGCTGCTCACTCCCCAGGCGATGACCGATCCCACCGGCTGTGCCCGCGCGGTGATCGAACAGGCCAAGACCAGCCACAAGCCGGTGTTGGCCTGCTGGATGGGCGAGACCCTGGTCAGCGAGGCGCGCAACCTATTCGATGCGGCTGGCATAGCGCACTTCCGCTCGCCGGAAACCGCCATCGAAGCACTGGCTTACCTCGTCGCCCACCGCCGCAATCAGCGCCTTTTGCTGCAAACCCCGGGACCACTGACCGATGAGACACCCGCGGACGTAGAGGGCGCACGCCTCATCTTGCAGGCCGCGCGCGCCGAGGGACGCAAGGTTCTGACCACGCGCGAATCCAAAGCAGTGCTGAGGGCCTTCCACATCCCCACCAATCCGAGCATCCTCGCGCGTACCCCGAACGAGGCCATGCTTGCTGCGGAAAGCTTGGGCTTTCCCGTCGCCCTCAAGATCAGCGCCCCGGCCCTCACCCACAAGAGCGACGTGGGTGGGGTGCGCCTGAACGTGCGTAGTGTGCAGAGCGCACGCCAGCAGACGCAGGACTTGCTAGACCAAGTCCGTGCCCGCCATCCCATGGTCGAAATCGAAGGGGTGACCGTCGAGCGCATGGCTGAGGTCGGGCACAAGCGCGAGCTCCTGATCGGTGTGAGCCGTGATCCGGTGTTCGGGCCAGTTATCGCTTTTGGCCTCGGAGGAACGGCGGTCGAGGTCCTGCGCGACCGCGCGCTTGCCCTGCCGCCGCTCAACAGCGTCTTGGCCGAACGGCTGGTCCGCCGCACCCGTGCCGCGCGCATGCTCGAGCAGTTCCGTGACGCCCCCGCAGTGGACCCCAAGCAGATCGAACAAGTCTTGCTGCGTGTCTCGGAGATGGTGTGTGAGTTACCGGAAATGGCCGCCCTGGACATCAACCCCCTCCTTGCTGGCGAGCTTGGCGTCGTGGCGGTCGATGCGCGCATCGAACTGGCGCCCCCTGTGCACGGGGGCGAGCCCTACGCCCACATGGCCATCCACCCCTACCCTGCTCACTTGGCCCGGCGGGCCACGCTGAGCGATGGCCGCGACATCCTCCTGCGACCCATCCGCCCCGAGGATGCGGAGCTCGAACAGGCCTTCGTGCGCGGCCTGTCCGAGGAGAGCCGTTACCTACGCTTCATGCGCGCGATCGAGGAACTGACGCCCGAGATGCTGATGCGCTTCACCCAGATCGATTATGACCGCGAGATGGCCTTTATCGCCCTCTTCGAGAAGGACGGCCAGGAGGAAGAGATCGGCGTGGCGCGCTACAGCATCGAGCCGGACGGCGAGTCGGCGGAATTCGCCGTGGTGGTGGCCGATGCTTGGCACGGCCTGGGGGTAGGCACACTGCTGCTCGAGGCACTGATCGAATCAGCCCGCCAGCGTGGCGTGCGCGAGCTGATCGGCGAGGTACTGACACGCAACCACTCCATGCTGGCTCTGGCAGACCGGCTCGGCTTCAGTCGCCAGATGCTGGCATCGGATGGGGACTTGGTGCGGATCCGCCGAAGGCTTTGAGGGCTCGTCAGCCGGATGCCGTCGATGGTGTGCTCGCCTTCCATCAGGCGGATGCTCTTGATCTGGGTGCCCGCCTTGGCGCCCCGGGACAAACCTTTGATCTTCAGGTCCCCGCCATTACGGTCACGGCCTCGTCACGGAAGATGTGGCCATTGACATCCTTGACCATCAGCCCATCCGCTGCATCCTCGGCTGAGGCTTTTGGGGTCGCGCATCTCGCCATGGGAAAATCATGATGCCTCAGGGCGAATCTCTTCCTCACGCTTGCTTGGTCGCATCAACGACCCCACGACCATGCCGACCATCGAAGCGAGAAAGCCCCAGAAATGCGGTGAGATCTCCGCATTCGGCATGACAAACTCCAGCGGCAGCCAAACCAAAAGGCCGACGGCGATCGAGACATAGGCGCCAGTGGTGCTGGCACGCTTCCAGTACAAGCCGAACACCAACGGTGCAAAGGCCACCACCAGCGTCACCTTATAGGAGGACTCCACCATCGCGTGGATGCCGGTATCGTTCTTCAGCGCCCACAGCGCGTACAGCGTCACCGCCATGGCGAACACCGCCACCACGAGACGCGTGATACGCAACATGTCCTTGTCCTTGATGTTTTTGAACATCCAACCCTTGAGCACGTTCTCCGATAGCGTCACAGAAGGGGCCAGCAAGGTACCGGAGGCGGTGCTCATGATCACTGCCAGCAGCGCGCCATAGAAGATCACCTGTGCGACCAGCGGCAGATGGCCCTTGATCAACTCCGGCAGGATGCTCTCGGCATCCGTCGGCAGCAGGCGCTGCACCAAGCCTGGATCGATCAGGTTGGCTGAATAGCTCAGGTATAGCGGTACGGCGGCGAACAGCAGGTAGAGCGCCCCCCCAAGGATTGCGCCCCACATCGCCACACCCGAACTCTTCGACGCGTTGGCGCGCTGGAATACATCCTGCTGTGGGATGGAGCCGAGCGCCATGGTCAGGAACGCGGAGATGAACACCAACCAGGCCACCGCACTCAGCTCCGGCCAGAATACGAACTTCTCGGCCTTGGCTGCGTGCTCCACCACAGGCCACACCCCGCCGGTCATGTCGCTGACCAGCCAGGCGATGTAGAACAACCCAAGCACGATCACGATCATCTGGAAGAAGGTCGTCATCGCCACCGACCACATGCCGCCAACGACGGTGTAGATGAATACCACCGCCGCGCCAATCACGATCCCCTGTGCATGGCTGATCGCCCCCTCCGACAGCACGTTGAACACCACGCCCAGCGCGGTGATCTGTGCCGACACCCAGCCAAGATAGGACAGCGTAATGGCGATGCCGGTGAAGATCTCCACCCTGCGGTCATAGCGCTCGCGGTAAAAGTCGCCAATGGTCAGCAGGTTCATGCGATAAAGCTTTTTCGCGAAGAAGAGACCGAACAGGATCAGGCAGATCGCCGCACCGAACGGGTCGGAGATCAGACCACCGAGGTTTTCCTCCTGGAAGGTCGCCGGGATGCCCAGCACCGTCTCCGCCCCAAACCACGTGGCGAACACCATGGCGGTGACGATATAGAGCGGCAGGCTGCGCCCGGCGGTGATGTAGTCCCCTGCCGAATGGACGTGTCGCGCGGCAATCAGACCGATGACGATAGAGAGGACGAGATACAGGATGACAAAGGTGGCAAGCATGGGCGGCGAGGACTTCAGGATGTGGAAAGACGATGCCTCAGCCCGTGCCGATTGCCTGCACGCATCAACCAAGGCCAAGGCAAAATTTTGGCGATTCTCCGGCAGGGATGTGAGGTAATCAAGCACCGTCCCCTTGGGCAGGGTGTTGAAAAAGAATTCCTCATCTTTTGGACTTGGTTCACCCCAAGGTGGGGTAGTTCGCGGGCCGTGCCTTACCAAGGCCTTGACCATGGATGACCCAAGAGAAAGCCCCACGGC
>JBEVAM010000002.1:0-150800 GCA_051297135.1 Halothiobacillaceae bacterium | reverse complement strand
GTCAGTAGCATGGAGTGATCCAGCTCGCCTTCCGCACCGTGGCCGTCTTCCTCGCCCATCGCAACCAGATTCGTCGAGGTTTGCTGAAGCGTCTGCCCAAAGGACAAAGGACGCCAGCTTGCCGCTGGCGAGATCCTTGAGGGTGAGCAGGATGGAGAGCTGCGCGGCGGGACTCATGCTATTCTTATCTCATGCAATACCTGCAAGCCGTCATTCTGACAATCCTCCTTTCCGCCAGTCTGTGGCTGTGGGCAATCGAAGGCTTCGTCTCGGCGATCATCTTCTTCCTCTTCGGCCTCGTGATCGTCGGCGCGATGGGATTCGCGCTCCAGATCGGCGAAGCCGTCGGCGGCTTCATCGACCGCTTCATCCGGCGTCACGGTCGCCGTTGATCCGGTTCCAGTAGCGCACTGCATCTTCGCACCAGTCCGCGAGATCGCGAATCGGCATGGCCATCAGCTCGCCATGCCCCCATCCGGTGACGTGCGCCAGATGGATCAGCGCGTCCCGTCCTGGGAGCATGACCCATTCCGGCGGCAAGGACGGCTCGGAGCCGTCAGACTGCAACGGCGTGCCGGTGACGTGCGCCGCCCGCGCACCGCGCGCAAATGGCTGGGCCGCTACCTGGCCGAAGGAGCCAGCGGCTTGACCGACGCATCTTCTCGGCCCAAGCGCTCGCCGCGGGCAATCGAACCGAGCAAGGCATTGCTCATCGTCGAGCTGCGGCAGCGCCGAATGACCCAGGCACGAATTGCCCACAGCGTCGGCGTCTCGCAGGCCACCATCAGCCGTGTTCTGCGCCGAGCCGGGCTGTCGAAGCTTTCGGATCTGCAGCCGCGCGAGCCCGTACAGCAGCGCTACGAGCATGCACAGGCTGAAGATCTGCTGCACATCGACACCAAGAAGCTCGGGCGTATCGAGCGGCCAGGTCATCGGGTCACCGGCAACCGGCGTGACTCGGTAGCTGGAGCCGGCTGGGAGTTCCTGTTCGTGGCCGTGGACGACCATGCCCGCGTGGCCTTCACAGCCATCCACTCCGACGAGCGCACCCCCAGCGCAGTGCAGTTCCTGCGCGATGCCGTGGCGTACTACAACCGTCTGGGCGTGACGATCAAGCGGTTGCTGACCGACAAACGGCCCGACCTTCCGTTCCAAGCCGTTTCGGCAGGCTTGCCAGCAACTGGGCATCACGCACAAGTTCACCCGCGCCTACCGGCCACAAACCAACGGCAAGGCCGAGCGGTTCATCCAGTCGGGGGCCTACGGCTGGACCTACCAAAGCTCTGAACAGCGGCGCCAAGCGCTTTACAGCTGGCAGCACCACTACAACTGGCATCGCCCGCACCACGGCATCGGCCGCGTCGCGCCCATGTCACGGCTTCCACTCCTCGGAACAACCTCTTGACGGTTCACAACTAGCGTAACGTCCCTTACAGGTCGTCCGCACGAGCCAGTGGATCAAGACGGGCAACCCACAAGTTATGTTCTTCAAAGGGACGCTCACCCCGCATGACTTTTCAACTTGTGCCCGCGAGAACAACGCAAACGATAGGCCGAACTTCTCGAACATTTCGTCCTTCCATGGTTCGACCAAGCTGCCAGGGGCAACAATCAGCACGCGCTTGGCATCCGCACGCATCAACCACTCGCGGATGAGAAGACCCACCATAATGGTCTTACCAGCACCAGGATCGTCAACCACATAATGCAACGGCGTCACAGAAAAGCGTGACTATGGGACACAGACGGTTACGCACGGTCATCCCCTTCTGCTTGCATCAAGCCGTTTTGCCTGTCGTGCCCCGAGCAACGGCTGCGTGATGAAGGGGTTGGTGTCATGCTCTAAACGACACCCAAGGATGGCGGAGGGAGAGGGATTCGAACCCTCGTGGGGCGGTCAAGCCCCAACTCGATTTCGAGTCGAGCCCGTTACGGCCACTTCGGTACCCCTCCGGAAGGTTTGAGAGATTACCAATTTACGGCATCATCGGCAAATGGCACATGACTCCACGCGTCAAACGCCGGCATGAAGCGCAACGATCAATACATCGCCAAAGTGCGCAGCATGCCTTGCAGGGCAATAGCCAAAGGTTCGGTCCGTAACACCAAGCGGCACCAACCTGCCCTGCGCAAGGTCAGCCCGATCGGATGGATCGCGCTATTCATCGTCCCCATCGTTTGGCTAATGCTGGAATTCAACCTACCACCCCAGCCTGGATCGCTCCCCCCAACGCCAGGGCCAACCCTGTTGGAGGACGTACTGAACAAGGGTGTGCTGCGCGTCGCCACCCGCGAAGGCCCCCTCACCTATTTCAAGAACGAAAACGGCGAAGTCAGCGGCCTGGAGGCCGATCTGGTCCAGGCCTTCGCAGCCACATTGGGTGTCAAGGTCGAATTCATCCCAGCGACATCCCTGAACGAAGTCTACGCGATGGTGCGTCGTGGCCAAGTGCACATGGGAGCGGCAGGGCTGACCATCAGTCCAGAACGCATGCAGGAGGTGAATTTCGGCCCAAGTTACATGCAGGTCCACCAGCAGCTCGTGGTCCGTGAGGGGATCGACCATCCAACAAGCCTAGAGGACATCGGCAACGCCTATATCAGTGTGGTGGCAGACAGCGGCCATGCGGAGACACTACGCAAACTCAGCCAGAGCAACCCTGGGATCGTACCCCAGCCCATGCAGAAGGTATCCAGCACAGACCTGGTCGCCATGCTGGCCAGCAAAGAGCTGGACTATGCCTTGATCGATTCATCCATGGCACGCTGGGCCAAAAATGTCTTTCCCGAAGTGAAAGTGGCCTTTGATGTGGGGGAACCGAGGGATTACGCCTGGGCCTTCCCACCCGGCGCAGACGATAGCCTGCGCGCGATGGCGGCACGTTTTATCGAGGAGAATAAGCAGAACGGGGAGTTGGAGCGTATCATCAATCGCTATTTCGACTATCTCGACAGCCTTGATCCCGACGGCGCCCGGCAGTTCGTGCGCGATGTGCGCCATCGCCTGCCCGCCTACCGCCAGTACTTCATACAATCAGCCCAGAAACATGGGCTGGACTGGCGCCTGCTCGCCGCCCTCGGCTACCAGGAGTCCCGCTGGGACCCTACCGCCGTAGCCTCAAACGGCACCCGCGGCATGATGCAGTTCACCACCCCAACCGCCATCGAACTCGGCGTCACGAATCCGCACGACGTCTCCTCGAGCATCGAGGGGGCAGCCCGCTACCTCGACCTGCTACTGCAGCAACTGCCGAAGGACCTGGCCGAGGTCGAGCGGCCATGGTTCGCGCTGGCCGCCTACAACATTGGCATCGGCACCGTCCATAGCGCGATCCGCCGTCACCTGCGCACGCACGGCACGCCTCCCAGCTGGGAGGCATTCCGCACGGCATTGCTGGACGAATCCCAGGGCAGCACCTACGGCCACAAGCGGCGCCAGCTGGCCCTGGACTACGTGGACAGCGTCCGCGCCTACTATAACCTGATGATCTGGGTCACCGAGCGGGCTCCCCGCATGGTGGCCCATACCCCTTCTTCTTGACGGCCTTCCCCCATGAGCGATCCACTTCGCCGCCACCGGCGGCTCGCCACCGCGCCAATGCTTGATTGGACGGACCGCCATGCGCGGTTCTTCTTCCGCCTTCTCAGTCGCACGACCCTGCTCTATACCGAGATGGTGACCACCGGCACCATCCTGCATGGCGACACCGAGCGCCATCTCGCCTTCCACCCCCTGGAGCACCCCGTGGCCCTGCAACTGGGCGGCAGCGATCCACGCGAGTTGGCCGAGTGTAGCCGAATCGGCGAGCAGTTCGGCTATGATGAAGTCAATCTAAACGTCGGCTGCCCCTCCAGCCAAGTGCAGAGCGGTCGCTTCGGCGCCTGCCTGATGGCCGAACCCGCGCGGGTTGCCGAGTGTGTCGCGGCCATGCGCGAGGCGGTCACGGTACCGGTAACGGTCAAGTCGCGCATCGGTATCGACCATCAGGAGGGATACGAGCCGCTGGCCGGCTTCGTCGAGCAGGTGGCTGCCGCAGGCTGCGAGGTGTTCATCATCCATGCACGCAAGGCCTGGCTTGCCGGGCTCTCGCCCAAGGAAAACCGGAAGATTCCACCACTGCGCTACGAGATGGTGCACCGGCTCAAGCAGGACTTTCCTCACCTGACCATCATCCTCAACGGCGGCATCCGCAGCCTCGATGAGGCCGAAACCCAGCTTGCGCACGTGGACGGAGTGATGATCGGACGCGCGGCCTATGAGAACCCCTTCCTGCTGCGCGAGGCCGACCGTCGCTTGCATGACAGCACACAGCCCGATCCTCTGCCCGAGGCCATCATGCGCGCCTGGATGGATTATGTGCAGGCCGAATGGGACAAGGGGACACCACTACACGCCATGACCCGCCACATCCTCGGTGCCTTTCACGGCCAACCCGGCGCCCGGGCCTTTCGCCAACACCTCAGCAAGCACGCACCGCGCAAAGACAGCACGCCCGAGGTGCTACACGAGGCGTTGCGGCATGTTGGAATCGAACTCTGAGGGCGCTCAGCGCTGCCAATGCTCGACCACCCGCAGCCCCTCCAGCCGGAAGGCACGGCCGAAGCCCGCCACAAAGCGCCCCCCACTGGGGGTGAGAAGGAAAAGATGGAAATCGGGCAGGCCGCGTAGCAGCGGCACGATGCCACCGAAGGACTTTTCCATGGCTTCGAACACAGCCCTGCCCTGCATACCTTCCCGGTCGAGCCCTCCAGCTTGGCATGTAAGACTCACCCGAGTACGTGCAAACGGTTGATGTGTCTTGGCTTCGTCCTCGAGCAGCAGCACTTCGGCACGTCCCGTCCGCCGCACATTGGCAGTATGCGGGGCAAGCTCGCTCAAGAGCACGGCAAAACCTTGCGCAAAGGGGACAAAGGGGGCCACGCTCAATTCCACATGGCCGTCCTCACCCAAGGTGCCGAGCACCAGTGAGCGACGACTGGCCAGGAAGGCGGCAAGTTCGGCCTGAGCCTCCCCAAGATCAGGGCAGGGCACGATAGCGGCCATGCAGGTTCATCACCCGTGCAACATAGGTGATGGTCTCATCGTACGGCGGAATACCGCCAAACTTCTTCACCGCCCCCTCCCCCGCGTTGTAGGCGGCAACGGCCAAGCGCGTATCGCCGTTGAACAGGTCGAGCAAAAAACGCAAGTAGGCCACTCCGCCGCGCACGTTCTCGTTGGGATCGTAGATGTTGTTCACGCCGAAGCGGGAGGCCGTAGCAGGCATGAGTTGCATCAGGCCGGTCGCCCCCTTCGGCGATACCGCCTGCGGGTTGAAGCCACTCTCGGCATGCATCACCGCGCGCACCAGGGCAGGATCGACGCCGTGCTGGCTGGCCATGCTACGAATGAGCCCATCAAAGGCCGTCGGGTTGAGCTGCCAAGCGGCAGCAGAGGGCGAGTCCACCCAGCCCTTCGGTCTGGTATAACGGCTCTTGTAGATCAGCTGATAACGCGGGTCACCCTGCGGCACATTGGTAATGTGGCGCACACCGTTGGCATCGGTGTAGGCGTAGATGTCCGCCATCGCAACACCGGACCATGTGGCGAAGATGCCGAGCGTCAGGATCGGGGGCAAGCCTTTCATAGGACGAATCTCAGCAGCAGGCAGCACACAAGCTCATCAGCTGAAATCATAGCTTAGCAGATTCAGCCAACTCCAGCAGGCGCCGTACCCGTTCCGCAGTCGGCGGATGGGTACGCAACCAGGAAGGAGGATCCCACTGACGCAAGGGAGTGAACCAAGCCTCCCACCAGTTGCGCTGGGCACGCTCCAGCCGGATCAGGGCACGCGCCAAACCCTCCGGATCGCCCGTCAGCTGAGCGGCCTGATGGTCGGCATCATACTCCCGCGTGCGAGCAAGGCTCAGCTGCATCAGATCACTGACAAGCGGTGCGAAGGACAAGAGCAGCAGGGCAAGCCACGGAATGTCCGCCACACCGAGCACCATGGCAGGCAAGGCGAGAAGGAGCATGATCTGGCCGAGCAAGGCGAGCAGTGCCGTGACCCGACCCACCACGACGGCAAGCAGCATCACGCCCAGGTCATTGTTGCGCAGATGCGCCAGCTCGTGGGCCAGCACCGCGGCCAACTCGCGCCGATCCAACACAAACAGCAGGCCCTCGGTGACGGCTATGGCCGGCGCATCGCGCGAGCCAAAGCTGAAGGCCTGCAGGGACGCCCCCGGCAGCAGGTACAGCCGGGGGAGGCGGTCGAGCCCTGCGCGCTCGGTCAAGCGGATAAGCAGTTCGTGCAGTTCCGGTGCGGTATGGACGCCAAGAGGTACGGCACCCATCAGGCGCGCCAGCAAATCACCCGAGAAGCGCGGCACAAGCAGCAGGGTCACCAACACCATGAGCATGGCCCAGGCCACGCCACTCCAGCCACCCAGAATCCAGCCCAGCGCCCCAAGCACCATCGCCATACCAATCAGCAAAGCCAAGGTCTGCAAGGTGTTGCGCAAACGTGCCCCGAACATGTCAGTGCGCCAGCCCCGGGAACAATTCAACCAGCCCATTGGCCATCATCTCCACCGCCAAGGCAGCGAGGATGAGCCCCATCAGCCGGGTGACCAGGTTGACGCCAATGGTGCCCAATCGCTCGGCGATGAATCCCGCGAAGCTGAACACGATCCCCACGATAAGCGCCACAATGGCAATCGCCAGCACAATGGCCACCTGCACATCCATCCCCCCACCATACTGGTGGGATTGGATGATGACGTTACTGATGGCCCCCGGCCCCGCCAGCAATGGCACGCCCAGGGGAACCACTGCCGCAGCATTCCGTTCGGGCGTCTCCATGGCCTCCTCCGGAGTCTGACGCAGACCAAACTCCTGCGCACGTAGCATGGAGAGCGCCAGCATCAGCAGGATCAGGCCCCCTCCCACGGCAAACGAGGCCAGGCTGATACCAAACACACCAAGCAGCCTCTCCCCCACCAGGACCGTCGTCACCAGCACGATCAACACCGTGAGTGCGGCGGTGCGGGCAGCCGCCAGGCATCGCTGCCGCGGCCATCCCTGGGTCACCGCAAGAAAGAACGGCACAACGCCGAACGGCTCGACGATGGCAAGCAAACTGACAGTCATTTTGAGGAAGTCACTGGGCTCGATCACGGCAGCTCCCTGGGTCATGGATGGACAACGATCCACACGTACTGTGTAACCCTTCCAGGCCCCTTACGCCAACTCTACCGGATTGGTCTACCCATCCATGGCTACTCCACTGCGTGACCTTTCTTCAAGCATGCCCGCTAACTTCGTATGAAGTTGCTCGCTTCCTTCGCGTGGAGTACCCCTTCTGCACATGATCGGCAACGTACCAGGACATGAGCTCACCACGTGCTGCATGGTGGCCGCCATGACCGGCGTGGTTGTCGGTGGTGTGGGCCTTAACCGACCCACACTCGCGCGTTGCGGAACATGCGCATCCAGGGGCCATCCTCGCCCCAGCCTTTGGGCCGCCAGGAATACTGCACGGCGCGGAACATTCGCTCCGGGTGCGGCATCATGATGGTGAAACGCCCATCTTCGCTGGTGAAGCCGGTCATGCCATGCACCGAACCGTTGGGGTTCAACGGATAGACCTCGGTCGGCTTACCGTAATGGTCCACATAGCGTAGGGTCACAAGCCCCCCCACGATCACCGCATCCGGATCCACCCCCGGGGCGAACTCGACCCGGCCCTCGCCGTGGGCCACGGCGATCGGCATCTTCGAACCAGCCATGCCAGATAAAAAGATGGAAGGCGAGTCCATCACCTCGACCATCACCAGTCGCGCCTCGAACTGCTCGGAGCGATTGCGCATGAAGCGCGGCCAGTGCCCCGCACCAGGGATGATGTCAGCAAGCTGCGACATCATCTGACAGCCATTGCACACCCCCAGGCCAAAGCTGTCCTCACGGGCAAAGAAGGCAGAGAATTGGTCGAAGGCACGCGCATTGAAGCGGATGGACTTCGCCCAGCCGCCCCCCGCGCCGAGCACGTCGCCATAGGAGAAGCCGCCACAGGCAACGATGCCCTTGAAACCCTCCAGGGTGATGCGCCCCTCGAGAATGTCGCTCATGTGCACATCCACCGCATCGAACCCGGCGCGGGTGAAAACGGCGGCCATCTCGGTCTGACCGTTCACGCCTTGCTCGCGCAACACGGCCACGCGCGGACGATGGCCGATGGCGATCATCGGCGCAGCGATATCATCGTCCATGTCATAGGTCAAACTCACCGACAAGCCCGGGTCCTGGGTGTCCAACAGCCCATCGAATTCCTGCTGAGCGCACTCCGCATGGTCACGTAGACGCTGGATATGGAAACTGGTCTCGCGCCAGGCACGCTGCAGGTCCACACGCGCCTCGTCCAGCACGGCACGGCCGCGGCGCGTGAAGACGATACGGTCATCCTCGCGCAAGGTACCGATGACGTGGCTATGAGCAGAGAGACCCACCTCACGCAGCACCATGAGGACAGTGTCGGTGTCGCAGTGGCGCACCTGAATCACCGCCCCCAGCTCCTCGGCAAACAGGGCCGCCAAGACATCGTCGCCTAGGGCATCCAACCGCACCTCGACCCCACAGTGGGCGGCAAAAGCCATCTCACAAATGGTGACGAACAGGCCGCCGTCAGAGCGGTCATGGTAGGCCAAGAGCATGCGGTCGCGGTTGAGATCCTGGATCACGTCAAAGAAGGCCTTGAGCGCCTCGGCATCGTCGAGATCGGGCACCTCGTCCCCCACCTGGCCAAAGACCTGGGCAAGACACGAAGCCCCAAGGCGATGACGGCCCTTGCCTAGATCGACCAGGATGAGGTCGGTGTCGCCCGCATCGCGACGCAGCTCGGGGGTGAGCACGTGGCGCACATCGCTCACAGGGGCAAAGGCACTGATGATCAGCGAGAGCGGCGCAGTCATCTCACGCCGCTTGCCATGCTCTTCCCACACCGTCTTCATCGACAGTGAATCCTTGCCCACCGGGATGGCCATGCCAAGCTTCGGACACAGATCCTCACCCACCGCGCGCACGGTGTCGAACAGGATGGCATCCTCGCCCGGGTGCCCGGCGGCAGCCATCCAGTTGGCAGACAAGCGGATGTCGGAAAGCTTCTCGATAGGCGCAGCAGCGATGTTGGTGATGGCCTCCGCAATGGCCATGCGCCCAGAGGCCGGGCCGTCGATCAAGGCAAGGGGAGTACGCTCGCCCATGGCCATCGCCTCGCCAGTGTAGACATCGAACGCCGAGACGGTCACCGCCACGTCGGCCACCGGCTCCTGCCAAGGACCAACCATCGGATCACGCGCCACAAGCCCCGTGATGGTGCGATCGCCAATGGTGATCAAGAAACGCTTGTCCGCCACGGTCGGCAAACGCAGCACGCGGTAGGCCGCCTCCCTCACTTCCACGCCGTCGAAGTCGAGCACCGGGCGCTTGAAGGTGCGACGCTTCACGTCACGCAACATCTTCGGCGGCTTGCCGAGCAGCACGTCCATCGGCAGATCAACCGGGGTGTTGTCGAAATGGGCATCACCCACGACCAGGCGCTGCTCGGCCGTGGCCACGCCAACCACCGCGAACGGGGCGCGCTCGCGCTCACAAAGGGCCTGGAACAGTTCCAGCTTCTCGGGCGGAATGGCGAGCACGTAGCGCTCCTGCGACTCGTTGCTCCAGATTTCCATCGGCGCCATGCCCGGCTCATCGTTCGGCACCGCGCGCAGCTCGAAACGGCCACCACGGCCGGCTTCGTTGACAAGCTCCGGAAAGGCATTGGAAAGGCCGCCCGCACCCACGTCATGGATGGACACGATTGGGTTGTCCTTGCCCATCGCCCAGCAACGGTCGATGACCTCTTGGCAACGGCGCTGCATCTCGGGGTTGCCACGCTGCACGGAGGCGAAATCCAAGTCCTCGGCCTGACTGCCCGTGGCCACCGAGGAGGCCGCGCCGCCACCGAGACCGATCAGCATGGCCGGGCCGCCGAGCACGATCAGCAGGTCGCCTTCGTTGATCGTGTTCTTCTCGACATGCTCACCGCGGATGTTGCCGATGCCGCCTGCAATCATGATCGGCTTGTGATAGCCACGCAGCTCCGTGCCCTCAGGCGTGGGAACTTCCAGCTCAAAGGTACGAAAGTAGCCACACAGGTTCGGGCGACCAAACTCATTGTTGAACGCGGCAGCGCCAAGCGGCCCTTTGATCATGATCTCCAACGCAGAGGCCATGCGGTTGGGCTTACCGTGATCCTTCTCCCACGGCCGTTCAGCCCCAGGAATACGCAGGTTGGACACCGAAAAGCCGGCCAAACCCGCTTTCGGTTTGGCGCCCCGACCGGTCGCGCCCTCGTCTCGGATCTCGCCACCCACGCCAGTGGCCGCGCCAGGAAAGGGCGAAATCGCCGTCGGATGGTTATGGGTCTCCACCTTCATCAGGATGTGGATGTCTTCCTTATGGGCGCGGTAGATGCCATCGACATCCGGATAGAAACGCCCACCACGCGCACCCTCGATCACCGCAGCGTTGTCCTTGTAGGCGGAGAGAATCCCCTGCGGGGCATGATGGTAGGTGTTGCGGATCATGCCGAACAGACTCTTGGCCTGCGGCTGGCCGTCGATCACCCAATCGGCGTTGAAGATTTTGTGCCGACAGTGCTCGGAGTTCGCCTGCGCGAACATCATAAGCTCGACGTCGGTCGGGTTGCGGTTCAGGCCCTGAAAGTTCTCGACCAGATAGTCGATCTCATCCTCCGACAGCGCAAGACCCCAGTCGCGGTTGGCCTGCTCGAGCGCCAGGCGCCCGCCGACGAGGATGTCCACACAACGCAGCGGCTTGGGCTCGGTGGTGCGGAACAGGACCACCGCATCCTCCACCGCGTACACCACGACCTCGGTCATGCGATCGTGTAGCATGGCCACCACAACCTCGAACTGCCCTTCGGTCAAGGGTTGGCCATCGCGGGTCTTCAGGGTATAAAGGATGCCGCGCTCGATGCGGCGGACCTTGGATAGGCCGCAATTATGAGCGATATCCGTCGCCTTGCTCGCCCACGGCGAGATGGTGCCCGGACGCGGGATGACCACGAACTGCGCATCCTCATAGCCCTTCACCTCGCCAAAACCATAGTCGAGCACGGCCTCCAGTCGCCGATGCTCAGCGGCGGTGAGCGTCAACTCCAAATCAACAAAATGCATCAGTTGCGCGGCGATCGCCGCAATGCGTGGTTCGTCACGGCGAAGATCGGCGAGCAATTTGTCGAGACGGGCGGCAGAAAACGCCGAACGGCCAGGCAGGATGAGCATGCGCAAAACCCAGGAAATGCAAAATGCATATTCTATACCAGCACGGGCTTTGCGCCCTCCCCTGCCAGGCATTTCCCGCCGCATGATCTCTTGACAGGAGCGTGCGGAGCCCTACAATCTGCAACCTCCCGAGCGGGAATAGCTCAGTTGGTAGAGCACAACCTTGCCAAGGTTGGGGTCGCGAGTTCGAGTCTCGTTTCCCGCTCCAGTTCTATCCCGTCAAGCAATATCCCGGCTGGATGGCAGAGTGGTGATGCAGCGGATTGCAAATCCGTGTACCTCGGTTCAATTCCGGGTCCAGCCTCCAGAACTCATCGACACGGCCCGCTTCCGTGCGGGTCACGTCGTTTTCTTGCCTCACCCCTTTTGCAGACTCAGGCATAAACGCTGGATCAATGCGCGCAACAGGGTCAAGGCCGGTTCAATGCGGTCCAGGGCGCTGAAGGACATCCCAGCCGCGTCAGAGCAAAGACCTTCGCTCAGCGCCCCCTATCCTTCTTCCTCCAACATCAACCCAAATACCAAAAAACTGCCAGACTCATGCACACGCTGGGCAGTGAGTCAGCGCACGTGCTAGCATGCCGCCACCTTCTGCCCGGATGGCGAAATAGGTATACGCAAGGGACTTAAAATCCCTCGGCCGCAAGGCCTTGCGGGTTCGACCCCCGCTCCGGGCACCAACTACCAACTCCATGCCCAAAGCGCTGGACTGGCAAGGGCGCTTCGAGCTTGCCCCAGCCTCGTTTCGCGGCAAACCAATCGGTCATGCCCGCACGCCCCATCGCTCACCCAACTTTCGCGACGTTCCCAGGCTGGGCAACACAGGGCGGCCGCGGTGGGCTGTTTGGCATGCCTCGCTGCCATCATTGCCAGTCAGCCAGTGCCCGTCGTAAGCCAAAGCACCACCCCCACCGTGCGTGAAAGTCGGTCGCCTGCATGTCGCTGAAGGCGAGCACGATGTCTTGCGTGATGAGCATACTCGCACCGCCTCCACGACCTTCCCTCATGCCATCGAGTCGTCTCTGATGCCATGCGGCTGCCATGGAGCGCAATGTCGTGATCGACACGTCAAGCGCTTTCTCGGCCTTGTCTGGGCTCACAACGTTCACGCCCAGAATAAAAAAGGGCCGCACCAGGCGACCCTTCTGACCGATGGATTGGATTGGTCGGGGTGAGAGGATTTGAACCTCCGACCACCTGCACCCCATACAGGTGCGCTACCAGGCTGCGCTACACCCCGATGTAGAGCCACCCATTATGCCAGAGCAGTGCCCTTCTGTGAAGGACTTCGGGGCCCGTCGTCTCATGCAGCAACGATCGGGATGACCTTGTCTGCCACCTTCTTGTATTCCGCGATCTCGTGGAAGTTGAGGTAACGATACACGTCATCAGCCAGAGGCTCGAGCATCTTCACGTGCTGCATATATTCCTCCACGGTCGGCAAGCGGCCGAGTATGGCGGAAACCGCAGCAAGCTCGGCGGAGCCGAGGTAGACGTTGGTGTCCTTGCCCATGCGGTTGGGAAAATTACGGGTGGAGGTGGACATGACCGTCGCACCATCCGCCACGCGCGCCTGATTGCCCATGCACAGCGAGCAACCCGGGATCTCGGTACGCGCGCCAGCCTTGCCGAAGATGCTGTAATAGCCCTCCTCGATGAGTTGGTGCTGGTCCATCTTGGTCGGCGGGGCAATCCACAGACGGGTCGGCACGGCGCCATGATGTTGCTCCAGCACCTTGCCAGCCGCACGGTAGTGGCCGATGTTGGTCATGCAGGAGCCGATGAAGACTTCGTGGATCGTGTCGCCAGCAACTGCAGACAGAGGCTTGATGTCGTCCGGGTCGTTCGGACAAGCGAGCAGCGGCTCCTTGATCTCATTGAGATCGATCTCGATGATCTCGGCGTATTCGGCGTCAGCATCCGGTTCAAGCAACTCCGGGTTCTCCAGCCATTTCTCCATGGCCTCGATGCGGCGGGAGAGGGTGCGCTTGTCCTCGTAGCCGTTGGCAATCATCCATTTGAGCAAGGTGATGTTGGACTGGAGGAACTCGATGATCGGCTCCTTGGCCAGCCGCACGGTGCAGCCGTTGGCCGAACGCTCAGCAGAGGCATCGGCGAACTCGAAGGCCTGCTCGACCTTGAGGTTCGGCAGCCCTTCGATCTCCAGCACACGACCGTTGAAGACGTTTTTCTTGCCCTTCTTCTCGACCGTCAGCAGACCCTTCTGGATGGCAACATAGGGAATGGCATTGACCAGATCACGCAGGGTGATGCCCGGCTGCATCTGGCCCTTGAAACGCACCAGGACGGACTCGGGCATGTCCAGCGGCATCACACCCAACGCGGCGGCAAAGGCAACGAGACCTGAACCCGCCGGAAAGGAAATGCCGATCGGAAAGCGAGTGTGCGAGTCGCCGCCGGTACCGACGGTGTCCGGCAAGATCATACGGTTAAGCCAGGAGTGGATCACGCCATCGCCAGGACGCAGGGATACACCACCGCGGGTTTGAATAAACTCCGGCAAGGTGTGCTGGAGTTTGATGTCCACCGGCTTTGGATAAGCCGCAGTGTGGCAGAAGGACTGCATGACGAGATCGGCGGAGAAACCGAGGCAGGCCAGCTCAGTCAGCTCGTCACGCGTCATGGCCCCCGTGGTGTCCTGGCTGCCTACGGTGGTGATGCGCGGCTCACAGTAGGTGCCGGGGCGTACCCCCGGAACGCCGCAAGCGCGGCCGACGATCTTCTGCGCCAGGGTAAACCCCTTGCCGCTATCTCTCGGCGCGGATGGACGCACGAACACATCGGAGGAAGGCAGGCCGAGGGCGGCACGGGCGCGGTCGGTCAGGGCGCGACCAATGATGAGCGAGATGCGTCCCCCTGCCCTCACCTCATCGGCCAGGGTGGTCGGTTTGAAGTCGAAACGCGCAATGACCGCACCCTTTTTGAGCACCTCACCCGCATAAGGGCGAAGGGTGATCACATCACCAGTCTCCATGGCAGATACGTCCACCTCGATCGGCAGGGCACCGGAATCCTCGGCCGTATTGAAAAAAATCGGAGCGATTTTGCCGCCCAGGATCACCCCGCCGGTGCGTTTGTTCGGCACGAAGGGGATGTCTTGCCCTATGTGCCAGAGCAGGGAGTTGATGGCAGACTTGCGGCTGGAACCCGTGCCAACCACATCGCCTACATAGGCGATGGGATGACCCTTGGTTTTGAGCTGCTCGATGGTAGCAAGCCCACCAGGCATCTTGTTGATCAGCATGGCCTTGGCATGCAGAGGGATGTCTGGGCGGCTCCAGGCCTCAGTGGCCGGGGAGAGGTCGTCGGTATTGGTTTCGCCCGGCACCTTGAACACGGTGACGGTGATCTCTTCAGGAAGCGGCGGGCGACTCTTGAACCACTCGGCCTCGGCCCAAGACTGCATGACCTTTTGTGCATACGGATTGCCCGCCTTGGCCTTGTCCTCCACGTCGCGAAACGCATCGTACACCAGCAGGGTACCGGATAAGGCCTTGCTAGCCTCCTCTGCGACTGTCTCATCGTCCAGCAAGGCGATCAGCGGCTGGATGTTGTAGCCACCAAGCATGGTGCCAAGCAGAAAGGTCGCGCGCTTGCGGTCGATCAGTGGACAGGTCGCCGTCCCTTTCGCCACATCAGCAAGGAAGGCGGCCTTGACGTAGGCGGCCGGATCCACCCCGGGCGGCACACGTTCAGTGATCAGTTCCAACAAGGTCTGCTCCTCGCCCGCGGGAGGATCCTTGAGCAGTTCGACCAGGGCGGCGGTCTGTTCCGCGGTCAGCGGCAGCGGCGGCAACCCTTGGGCAGCGCGCTCGTGAACGTGCAAACGGTAAGCTTCGAGCATGGATCTGAACTCCCGGAGACGATGGATCATTTTTTGCATTGTAACACCCCGCGGGAGGCCCGCCGGACGCCTGCATCCCCGCATCGCGGCCACACTCGAGCACTAAGCCGCAAATGATGAACCACACCATAGGCATTGGCGTGTCCTAAAGAGGTCAAGACACACATACCGGGGGCAAGCTACAGCCTTGCCACACCCCACGTAGGGTCTCCACTTCTTGCTCAGACGGGGAAAGACGACCGGATCGCTCCCCTGGACAATCCAGGTTCAGGTCTTACCTCACACCAACCATGCCCCGCAAGCGGTCACTGTTTAGGGCCAACCACTGCATCAGGATCATGGGGGCTGCCGAACAGATCAGCCCCTGTTCCAACAGCGCCAAGGCCTCCTCGCGTGGCACGACGCTGACGCGGATGTCCTCGTGCTCATGCGGAAGACCATGCAGGCCGCCCACACCTTCGCTGTCCACCTCAGCCCAGTACAAGTAGAGGCTTTCCGTCGTCCCCCCGGGGCTGACCCAGCAGCGGGTGATGTACTCGAGCCGGGTCGGAACCAGGCCGGCCTCCTCGAGCATTTCGCGGCGCACCACGTCCTCAAGCGACTCACCAGGCTCGATCATGCCAGCGGGAAACTCCCTCAGCCACGGCCCGCCTGGGGCATCCAACGCACCAGGACGGAACTGCTCGAGCATCACCACCGTATCGCGTTTGGGATCGTAGGGTAGCACCGCGACGGCATGCCCGCGCTCGAAGATCTCGCGCCGGATGATGTCGGTCCACCCACCGGCATAGCGCTGGTGGCGCAGGTGATAGCGCTCCAGACGGAAAAACCCCTGATACAAGACCTCGCGGGCGAGCAATTCCCACTGCATACTCTACAACCTTCCGTTACCCAATGTCCGATGAACGACGATACCCTGCTCCAACACCTGAGCGGCTTGCTGGGTCGCGAGGCCCTGATCGAGGGCCGCAGGCTGTGCCTGGTCGAGATCCTGCGCGAGGGCCCCATGCTCGTGCTTAGAGAGCAAGGCCATGCCACCCTCCAGGACAACCTCTACGGCCAGCCGCACCGTCACGTCCCGCGCCATTTTCAGGTGCCGCTGATCAGCGAACTCGGCAACCGGCTGCACCCGGTTGCACGGCAGTTCATGACCGACCAGGAGGCCAAGGCCCTGGCCTCAAAGTTGTTTTCAGGGACAGACGCGACACAGCCACCGTGAGCCATGGGGCCACGACACACGCACTTTACGTACAAGTTCGACCCGAGGGGGCTCTCCTACAAGGAAAACACCGTATAAGTTGGCGCTCACGGTCTGCTGCGTTGCGCGGTGCAACCTCCCGCGCCGATCGCATGGCGATGTCTCGGTCACGGCGCACCCATCGCCTTGCATCCTATCCCGCTCACGGCCTTATTTAGCGTTTTCCAAGCGGTGCACCAACATCGCCTCGACTCGTGCCAAGTCCTCCAGCGTGTCTACCCCGTGCCCGGGCGGCTCGGCCACCACGTCGACATGGATGCGCGCCCCCTGCCATAGGGCGCGCAGCTGCTCGAGCTTTTCCAGCCCCTCGATCGGCGCCTCTGGCCACTCGGCAAAGCTGCGCAGGAAGCCCGCGCGATAGGCGTACAGCCCAAGGTGGCGGAAGGCATGATCGTGGTGACGCTCCGCCTCCATGCCGAAGACGTCGCGCGCCCAGGGGATGGGTGCGCGGCTGAAGTACAGTGCAAACCCGGCCCGATCGCGCACCACCTTGACTACGTGCGGATCGAACAGGTCGCGTGCAGAATGGATCGGTGTGCAGAGGGTGGCGATGGCGGCCTGCGGATGAGCCACCAGGTTATCCGCCAGCCGATCCAGCAGGTCGGCTGGGATCAGCGGCTCATCGCCCTGCAGATTCACGACCAGGGTGTCATTCGGCCAGCCCATGAGGTGGACCACTTCAGCCAAGCGGTCGGTGCCCGTAGCATGGCGGGCCGAGGTCATCACCACACGCACCCCAAGCGGCTCGCAAGCCGCGAAAATGCGCTCATCCTCGGTGGCAAGGATGATCTCGTCGGCTTGGCAAGCGCGGGCACGCTCGATGACATGCGCAATCAGTGGCCGACCGGCAAGCGGCAGCAGCGGCTTGCCCGGCAGGCGGGAGGAGCCGTAACGGGCGGGGATGACGAGCTTGTAGCCCATCAGAAGTCGGCCGGGTGCTGGGCTCGTAGGCGCTCGGCCTCCTCTTCGGAGAGCTGCCGGGCATCCTCAGGCAGCATCACCGGGATGCCATCACGAATCGGGTAGGCCAGCCGAGCGGCGATGGAGATCAGCTCCTGGGCAGATTTGTCATAGATCAGCGGCCCCTTGGTCACCGGACAGGCAAGGATCTCGAGCAGGCGTTTGTCCATCGCGTAAGGACTCCAGGCGGACTAGGATGAACTCGGCCAACCCCGCATCCACCTCAGCCTCGACAGGGACATACCAGTGGTTGGGTTGGGCGTAGGGTGAACATTTTACCGCATCCTTCTCGGTCATCAGCAGCGGACGAGCCTCAAAAGGCGCAAGGTCGGCAGCAGTAAAGGCATGGTGGTCGGCGAAGGGATGGCCCTCGATCTGCAGGCCAAAGCCACGCAGCATGGCAAAGAACCGTTCGGGATGACCGATACCGGCCAATGCATCGCAAGGTGATCCGATGAAGTTCGACAGCGGACGGCGGCTGCCATCGATGAGATTGACCGCAGCCCCCGGCACAAGACGCATACCCCACGCCCCAGCGTGAGGCTGTCCGCCCTGGATCACCACGGCATCGACCTCTTGCAGACGCTCTGCCGGCTCGCGCAAGGGCCCAGCGGGCAGGCAGCGACCATTACCCAAGCCCCGCACACCATCGACCACGGCAATCTCCAGATCACGGGCGAGTTTGAGATGCTGCAAACCGTCATCGAGCAACAGCACATCCGCCCCAAGGGCGATGGCCAGACGTCCAGCCTGCACCCGCGCGGGGTGCACGATGACCTCCACCGCATCCCCTAGCCGACGCTTGAGCAGCAGCGGCTCATCCCCCACCTCGCTGGCCGAGCTGTCCACCCGCACCCGCCGAGGCTCGCCTTCGATCCTTGCACCGTAACCGCGGCTGAGCACAGCGGGACACCAACCCGCGGACAGAAGGATGCGCGCCAGCCACAGGGTCAAAGGAGTCTTGCCGCTGCCTCCTGCGGTGATATTGCCAACCACCACGACCGGCGTCGGCAAACGCTCAGGATGTTTCTTGCCACTGCGGTAGGCAAGCCAACGACGACGGGCAAGACGGCACCATACCCAGCCAAGCGGCGCGAGCAGCAGACTGCGTGGATCCGAAGGGCTCTGCCAGAAGTCCGGTGCCCTCACCCCTCGCCATCTCCAGATTCGCTGAACTGCAGGCGGTATAAGCGCGTGTAATGCCCACCCTGCGCCAACAGTTCCTCATGTCGCCCTTGCTCGACAATACGCCCCGCATCCATCACCACGATGCGGTCGGCATTGCGGATGGTGGAAAGGCGGTGGGCAATGATCAGGGTGGTGCGATGGCGCATCAGTTTCTCCAGCGCCTGCTGGATCAAACGTTCGGAGGCGGCGTCCAACGCTGAGGTGGCCTCATCCAACAGCAGGATCGGCGCCTGGCGAAGCAAAGCACGGGCAATGGCAATTCGCTGGCGCTGGCCACCGGAGAGCAGCACGCCGCGCTCACCCACCCGCGTTTCGAAGCCCTCCGGCAACCCCTCGATGAACCCCGTGGCCTGGGCATGGTCCGCTGCAGCGTGGATAGCCTCCATCGACGCGCCCTGCAGGCTGCCATAAGCGATATTGTTGGCCACGGTGTCATCGAACAAGGTGATCTCCTGCCCCACCCAGGCAAGCTGAGCACGCAATGTGGCCAGCGGCAGCTCGCGGATGTCCACCCCATCGATCAAGATGCGCCCGGCCGTGGGTTCGTAAAAGCGTGGCAGCAGGTTGAGCAGGGTGGTCTTGCCGCTGCCGGACTGGCCAACGATGGCCACCGTCGTGCCCGCCGGGACGTCGAGGTCGATGCCGCGCAACACCTCCGGCTCGCCCTCACCATAAGCAAAACGCACCCCTTCAAAGCGCACATACCCCGTCACCCGACTCAAGACATGTCGCCCCTCGTCCCGCTCCTCAACTTCGTCCAGGGTGGCGAACAGCTGCTCGCCAGCAGCAATCCCCTTTTGCAGGGTGGCATTGAGGCTGGTCAAACGCTTAAGTGGCGAGAGCAACATCGCCAGGGCGGTGATGAAGGAGATGAAGGTGCCAACCGTAAGCTGCTCCAAGCGCTCACCACTCGTGGCAAAGGCAATGATGCTGGCAATGGCCAGCGCGACCAAGAATTGCACGATGGGCGTGCTGGAGGCATCCAGCAGTTCCATGCGCATGAAGGCGCGGCGGTTCTTCTCGTTGGCTTCGGCAAAGCGGCCACGCTCATAGGCCTCGCCACCATAGACACGCACGAGCCGATGGCCGCCAATGACTTCGTCCGCCACTTGCGCAATCTCGCCAACCGAGGTTTGGATGCGTCGACTGTAGCGGCGAAAATGGCGGCTCACCAGGGCAATGAGGGCAATGACGACCGGCGCCACCACCAAGATGAACAGGGTCAGTTGGGAACTGAGCCAGAACATCCAGACCAAGAGCCCGATCACCGACAGGCCATCCCTCACCAGCACCGTCAAGGCCCCAGTGGCGGCGCTGGCAACCTGCTCCACGGTATAGGTCAGACGGGCAAGCAGATCGCCCGACTGGGTATGGTCGAAAAAACGCGTGGGCAGGCGCAGAAGCTTATCAAACACCTGCTGGCGCAGGGTGCTCACTACCTTGCGCGCCACCCAGGTCATGCCGTACTTGGCGCCAAACTCGCCCACGGCGCGGACGAGGAAGACCCCCACCAGGGCCAGCGGTACCCACTGCGTCACGGCAGGGTCCTTGGCAACGAAGCTGCCATCGAGCAGCGGCTTCATCAGCGCGGCGAAGGCCACGTCGGTGAGCGCGGCGGCGATCATGCCGAGGATGGCAAGGGCAAACACACGCCAGTGCGGACGCACGTAGCCAAGCAGGCGACGGTAGGTCTCCACCCCGTGCAAGGTGTGGGTGCGCTCCGTCATCGTGCAGGCGGGGCCGGTTCGGTGGCGAGACCCACGTGCACCAGCCCAGCGGCACGGGCGGCATCGAGGGCCCGCACCACGCTCTGATGGGCCGCCCGGCCATCCGCCCGAATCAGGAGTTGGGTGTTCTTGCTGAGCCCCGGTGTGGCACGCAGACGGGCAGCAAGCTGCTCTGCTTCGACCACCTTGCCATTGAGGGCATAGCGCCCCGCAGCATCGATCTCGATCACCCAGGGCTCCATCTTGCGCTCGACGCCCTTCCCTTGCCCCGCCTCGGGCAGATCCACCTCGAGCCGAGTGGTCTGCACGAAGGTGGTGGTAAGCATAAAGAATAGCAGCAGGAGGAAGACCACGTCGATCAGAGGGGTGAGGTCAAGGCCAACCTCGTCGCGCCGACGCGAACGGAAGTTCATGAACGCCTCATCCCACCTGCGTCACAGAGGAGCTTGCGGAGGGCTGGCCCGTCTCCTGCAGGGTCGCGCGCTCCTCGCTGGCGAACAAGCCATCGAGCAGGCGCATGGCCTCACGCTCCATGTCGATCACCAGCCGATCAACCTGGGCGCGAAAGGCACGGTGGGCGATCACGCTCGGCACGGCCACGATCAGCCCCGCCGCGGTGGTCAACAATGCGGTGGCAATACCGCCCGCAAGATCGGACGGCCGCCCTAGCCCTTGGGTAGTAATGACATCGAAGGTCATGATCATTCCCACCACAGTGCCAAGCAGACCAAGCAGCGGGCTGATGACGGCGATGGTGCCCAAGGTGGTCAGGCAGCATTCGAGTTCATGCGCCACATGGCGTCCGGCGTCCTCGATCCTGGCCTTCATCTCCTCGCGGCTGATCGCGTAGGGGGCAAGCCCAGCCACCAACACCCGTCCAAGCGGTGAGCGCCGACGAATGGCGCGTAACCGCTCGGCGGTGAGTTCACGACGCTGGATCAGCCGCTCAATCTCCTCCACCACGCCGGACGGCAAGACCGCGGCACGCCGCAGGCTCCAGGCCCGCTCGATAATGATACCAAGCGCAACCACGGAGGCGAACACGATCGGCGCCATCCACCAGCCGCCAGCGATGAGAAGGTCCAGCATCCGCGCTTACCCCTTGTGCCTGCGTGCGCGCACCGCGTCGGCAAGATCATGGATGACCTTGACGCTGTCCTCCCAGCCGATGCAGGCGTCGGTGATGCTCTGGCCGTAAGTCAGATTGCAGGGATCGTGCACGTCCTGGCGACCAGCAACGATATGGCTCTCGATCATGGCACCGATGATGTGGCGGTTGCCCGCCGCAATCTGCCCGGCCACGTCGCGCGCCACATCGATCTGGCGCAGGTATTCCTTGCGACTGTTGGCGTGCGAAAAGTCGATCATGATGCGCGGAGGTAGACCGGCCTTCTCCAGTGCAGCCACGGCGGCGGCGACGCTCTCGGCATCGTAATTGGGCTGCTTACCACCGCGCAGGATGATGTGGCAGTCCTCATTGCCACGGGTGGAGAAGATCGCCGAACGCCCTTCCTTGGTCACCGAAAGAAAATGATGCGGGCGCTCCGCTGCGCGAATGGCATCGATCGCCACCTGCAAACCACCGTCGGTGCCGTTCTTGAAACCGACCGGGCAGGAGAGCCCCGAGGCCAACTCGCGATGCACCTGGCTCTCGGTGGTGCGCGCACCAATGGCCCCCCAACTCACCAGATCGGAGACGTATTGCGGGCTGATCAGGTCGAGGTACTCGGTCGCGGCCGGCACGCCCATGTCAGCGAGGTCAGCCAGCAGGTGACGAGCAAGGTGCAGCCCCTCATTGATGCGGTAGCTGCCATCGAGGTTCGGGTCGTTGATCAACCCCTTCCAGCCCACCGTGGTGCGCGGCTTCTCGAAATAGACACGCATGACCAACAGGATGTCATCCTTCACCTCGGCAGCCAGTCCTTTCAAGCGACGAGCGTAGTCGCGTGCGGCCTGCACGTCGTGGATCGAGCAGGGCCCCATGATCACCAGCAAGCGGTCATCCTCACCGGTCAGGATCGCGTGGATGGCCTGGCGCGCGAAAAACACCGTCTCCGCCCCGCGCTCGGTCAGCGGATGCTTGCGGCGCACTTCCACGGGCGGCATGACTTCCTGAATGCCCACGATGCGCAGATCGTCGGTGAGATACATGGTCACGGCTAACAGGCCCAAATACGTTACAAACCCCAAATATTACCAAACCCACACCGCGCCTCACACCGTCAAGAAACACCCCAAAGCCGCCATGATCAGAGCCGGAGGAATCCTAGGTATGCACACATCATCAAGCATGATCATGGCTTTAATTGTTACCATACGCGATGGACTCAAGATCAGTCCCTTCGGAACCACCACCATGCATTCCATGCGTCCTGCAACCCCGATAGGCCTGAGGACGACAGGGTAGGCCCCCCTACCGGGTCATGTTAAGGTTCAAGGTCAATCCTTCGAGCTTGATAGATAGACGAACCTTAAACGCATGAGCCTCGCCCTCGTCGTCCTGCTGCCCTTCCTGGGGGCCGTACTGACCGCCTGGACCACCCGCTTTGACCGTCTGGCCTCCGCCTGGAGCGCAGGTGCCGTCACGGTCGCCGCCCTGCTGACCTTGCTGTCTGCGGCCAACACCACCTTCGGCGGCGAGACGATAGTCCAGTCGTGGAACTGGCTCCCAGCCGTCGGTCTGTCCTTCGCCTTCCGCCTGGACGGCCTGGCCCTGCTGTTCGCCCTTTTGATCCTCGGCATCGGCCTGCTGATCGTACTCTACGCGCGCTACTACCTTTCGGCACGCGACTCGATGGGGCGTTTTTATGCCTACATGCTGCTCTTCATGGGCTCCATGCTGGGCGTAGTGCTGTCTGAAAACCTGATCCAGATGGTGGTGTTCTGGGAGCTGACCTCGCTCTCCTCCTTTCTCTTGATCAGCTACTGGCATCACCGCAGGGACGCCCGCGAGGGCGCGCGCATGGCCTTGGCCATCACCGGCGGTGGTGGGCTGGCCCTGCTCGCCGGCGTGCTGATGCTCGGCCACGTCGTCGGCAGCTACAACCTGAGCGAGGTGCTTGCGCTGGGCGAGGTGATCCGCGCCCATCCGCTCTATCTACCCATCCTGGTCCTCATCCTGCTGGGGGTGTTCACCAAATCGGCCCAGTTCCCGTTCCACTTCTGGCTGCCCCACGCGATGGCCGCACCCACCCCGGTCTCGGCCTACCTGCACTCCGCCACCATGGTCAAAGCGGGCGTATTCTTGCTCGCCCGCCTATTCCCAGCCCTCTCCGGCACACTGGAGTGGAACCTGATCGTCGGCGGCGCAGGCCTCACCACCCTGCTGCTCGGCGCTTACACCGCACTGTTCAAACACGATTTGAAGGGGCTTTTGGCCTACTCGACCATCTCCCATCTTGGCCTAATGACCCTACTATTTGGTTTCGCTACGCCGCTCGCGGTCGTGGCCGGGGTGTTCCACATCATCAACCACGCAACCTTCAAGGCCTCACTGTTCATGGTCGCCGGGATCATCGACCACGAGACCGGCACCCGCGATATGCGTCGCCTCCACGGCCTGCTGCGCTACATGCCTCATACCGCCGTGTTGGCGATGATCGCGGCAGCGGCAATGGCCGGCGTGCCCCTACTCAACGGCTTTTTGAGCAAGGAGATGTTCTTCGCCCAGGCAGTGGAGGCGGGCAACCACCTGCCCCTGGCCTGGCTGATCCCCGCACTGGTCACCCTCGCCGGGACGTTCTCGGTGGCCTACTCGCTGCGCTTCATTCACGACGTCTTCTTCAACGGTGAGCCTGCAAACTTGCCCAAGACCCCACATGAGCCCCCACGCTTTATGAAGGTACCGGTCGATATCCTGGTGGTACTCTGCCTTGCGGTCGGCATCCTGCCCAACCTGACCGTGGGCCCACTGCTCTCGGTCGCGGTGGATGGCACCCTTCAAGGCAACGTGCCCGCCTACAGCCTAGGGCTCTGGCATGGCTTCAACCAGCCACTGATGATGTCGCTCACCGCCCTCGCCCTTGGCGTGCTGGTCTATGTCTTGCGACGGTCGCTGTTTGACTGGCACGAGCGCACCATCGGTCACCTCGACGCGCGGGTGCCGTACAACGCCCTGATGAACGGTCTGCATGGGCTCGCTCATGCCATCACCCACACCCTCGATCGCGGCAGTCTACAGGATGCCATCGCCTGGCTGGTGTTCACATCACTCGCCGTCACCGTGGCGGGCTTTGCCGGACAGGCCGCCCCACTCCTTGGGACGGTGGGCATGCTGCCGGTGGACGCGGTTTCGCTTACCGCCGCGCTCGCCCTCATGCTCACCACCCTCGCCACCGTCCTCTGGCACCACCAGCGCCTGACCGCGCTGATCACCATGGGCGTGGTCGGCCTGATCGTGGCGCTCGCCTTCGTCAAGTTCTCCGCGCCCGACCTGGCCTTAACCCAACTGTCCGTCGAGGTCGTCACGGTTGTGCTTCTACTGCTGGCCCTCTTCTTCCTGCCGCAGCAGACGCCGGTCGCATCCAGCCGCCTGCGCATCGGGCGTGACGCACTGCTCGCACTGCTCGCAGGCCTGGGTGCCACCCTACTGACCCTGGCCGTCCTCACCCGCCCACTCGACACCATCGCCGGCTACTACCTCGAACAGGCCCTCCCCGGCGGGGGGGGCACCAATGTGGTCAACGTGATCCTGGTTGACTTCCGTGGCTTCGACACCCTCGGCGAGATCACCGTCCTGGCGCTTGCTGGGCTCTGTATCGTCGCCCTGCTGCACGGCCTGAGGCTGCCCGTGCCGACCACAGATGCCACAGGCCGTCCATGGAGCCCGTCCAACCACTCCCTGATCATGGCCACCCTCACCCGCCTACTGCTGCCATTGACCCTGCTGGTCGCTGTATTTATCCTGCTGCGCGGCCATAACCTGCCGGGGGGCGGCTTCATTGCCGGGCTCATCACCGCCGTGGCGCTGATCGTTCAATATCTCGCCCATGGCATCGACTGGACCGCAAGCCGCCTGCGCATGGACATGCACCGCATCATTGCCGCAGGGCTCGCCCTCGCCACGGGCACTGGCCTCGTCGCCGTAGGACTCGGCTACCCCTTCCTCACCTCCACCTTCACCCACCTGCACTGGCCAGTGGTGGGGGAGTTCGAGCTTGCAAGCGCCATGGCCTTCGACTTCGGCGTGTTTCTCGTAGTGGTCGGGGCGACCGTACTGATCCTGGTGCAGCTTGGCCGCCTTGGCCAGGCCGAGAGGAACACGCCCATGCAGGAGAAACACTGAAATGGAACTGCTGATCGCCCTGGCCATCGGCGTGCTCACCGCGGGCGGCGTCTATCTTTCCCTGCGCGAGCGCACCTTTCCGGTCGTGCTCGGCCTGGCCCTGCTCTCTTACGCGGTGAACCTGTTCTTGTTCGTCATGGGACGCCTGACCATTGGCCTGCCGCCCATCATCACCCCCACCGCCCCCGGTTACACCGATCCGCTGCCGCAAGCCCTGGTGCTGACTGCTATCGTGATCGCCTTCGGGATGACCGCGTTCGTGATCGTGCTCGCCCTGCGCGCAAAAAGCGAGATGGGCAACGATCATGTCGATGGCCTGCATGTTGACGCCTCCGGCCGTGACCGTGCGACGAAAGCGGAGGAGCGCGCATGAGCACGCTCGTCGCCTGGCCCGTCCTGCTGCCGCTGATCACGGGCTTCATCCTGCTGTTCACCACCGCAGGTGGCCTGCGCCTTGCGCGCATCATCAACTTCACTGCCGTGCTGAGCTTGACTGGGCTGGCACTAGCCTTGGTCGGGGTGGCCGCGGACGGCGTCCACCGCGTCTACGCCGTGGGCAACTGGGTGCCGCCCTTCGGCATCGTGCTGGTGCTCGACCGCCTCTCCGCCCTGATGATTGGCCTGACCATGCTGCTGGCCCTCGCCAGCCTGGCCTATGCCATCGCAACGAAGGTCGACGAATGCGGCCCACACTTCCACGTGCTGTTCCAACTGCAGCTGTTTGGCCTCAACGGTGCCTTCCTGACTGGCGACGTCTTCAACCTGTTCGTGTTTTTCGAGGTGCTGTTGCTCGCCTCCTACGGCCTGCTATTGCACGGCGGCGGACGGCTTCGTACCAAGGCCGGGCTGCATTACGTGGTGATCAACCTCGTCGGCTCCACCCTGTTCCTGTTCGCCGTGGGGGCGCTGTACGGCGTGCTCGGCAGCCTGAACCTCGCCGACATGGCCAACCGCGTGGCCTCCGCGCCAGCGGAAAACCATGGCCTGATCGCGGGCGCGGGGCTGCTCCTGCTGGTGGTGTTCGGCATCAAGGCCGCCGCCTTCCCGCTCTATCTGTGGCTGCCTGCCGCCTACGCACAGACCAGCGCACCGATGGCCGCCCTGTTTGCCATCATGACCAAGGTCGGCATCTACGCCATCGTGCGCGTGCACGGAACGCTTTTCGGCGATCAGGCAGGCCCACTCGCAGGGCTTATCACCCCATGGCTGCAGTTTGCAGGATGGATCACCTTGAGCCTCGCCGCCCTCGGCGTGATGGCCGCCACGCATCTGCGCGTGCAGATCGCCTACCTAGTACTCGCCTCGGTCGGCACCCTGCTGATCGGCTTCGGCCTCGCCACCCCTGCAGCCTCGGCCGGCTCACTCTACTACCTGATCCACTCGACCCTTCTGGCCGCCGCCTTCTTCCTGCTGGCCGACCTGATCACCCGCGCGCGGGGCGAGCACAGGGACCGGCTGGAGCCTGGCGCCAGCATGCCAGGTGGCGCACTGCTCGGCGCACTGTTCCTCATGCTCGCCATGACCCTGGCCGGCATGCCGCCGTTGTCGGGCTTCTTCGGCAAACTGCTCATCCTGAACGCGGCGCTGGGCGACCCGCACATGGCCATTCACTACGCTGTGATCCTGGTCTCGAGCTTCGTCATCATCGTCGCACTGGCGCGCAGCGGCAGTATCCTGTTCTACCAGTCGCAGGCCGACACCCCCTCCACGGGCCTGTCGCCGCAAAAGGCCGCCCTGCCCGCTGTGCTGGGACTTCTGCTCGCCGCGCCGCTGATGGTGGTTCTCGCCCAACCACTCACCGCTCTGCTCGAGGCGACCGCCCTGCAGCTGCACGACACGCACGGCTACGTGGACGCCGTGCTCTCCACCGCTGCCATCGGGAGCAAATCATGAGTATGTTCCGTAGCATCCTACCCCATCCGATCCTCAGTCTTGCCCTGCTGCTGATCTGGATGCTGCTCAACAACAGCCTCTCCGCCGGCCACCTGGTCCTCGGCAGCCTCTTGGCCGTGCTCATCCCCCAGTTGACCGCCCCCTTCTGGCCCGAGCCGGTGCACATCCGCCATCCCGCGATCCTGCTGCGGTTCGTCGGCATCGTGCTGTGGGACATCCTGGTCGCGAACATCATCGTCGCACGCCGCATCCTCGGGCCAGTGGATGCCCTGCAGCCAGGCTTCATGCGCATCCCGCTCGACGTGCAGTCGCCGCTTGCGATCAGCCTCCTGGCAAACACCATCTCCCTGACTCCAGGCACGGTGTCCTGCGATCTCTCCCCGGATCGCCGTTTCCTGCTGGTGCATGCCTTGCATGTGACTAACATCGAGGCCGAGATTCGCCAGATCAAGACCCGCTACGAGCAGCCGCTCAAAGAGGTGTTTTCCTGATGCTCGCCGCCGTCCTGCCCTATGCCATGGCCATGGTCAGCCTCGCTCTGGCCCTGAGCCTCGCCCGCCTCCTCATCGGCCCGGACGCTCCAGACCGCATCCTTGCCCTGGACACCCTGTACATCAACTCGATCGCCCTCCTGATCCTGTTCGGACTCCACCTCGGCAGCGACCTGTACTTCGAGGCCGCACTGCTGATCGCGGTCATGGGGTTCGTTGGCACGGTCGCGCTCAGCAAGTATCTGCTGCGTGGCGACATCATGGAGTAGAAAGCAATGCTCGACCTCATACTTGCCGCACTCGTCTTGATTGGCGCGTTCTTTACCTTGGTCGGCTCAATCGGCCTGTTTCGCCTGCCGGACTTTTACATGCGCCTGCACGGCCCAACCAAGGCCACCACCCTCGGTGTGGGGGCCATTCTGGTGGTGTCCGCAATTTATTTCAGCCTACGCTCGGAAACCCCGAGCATGCACGAGATCCTGGTCACCCTGTTTTTGTTCATCACCGCCCCGGTGAGCGCCCACCTCATGGCCAAGGCAGCGCTGCACTTGAAATTACGCACCATCGAGCGTACACAGAACAAGGACGACCCTTCTGCCTGACGGAGCCCAAAACGATGGATGAGCCCCGCTTCATCCGGCTGCTGAACAGCGCCCACCGCACGCTCGCCGAGCGGCGCATCCCGTTCTCCATGGTCCTGTTGACCGCAGGAGCAAGCTTCCTCTGGCCGCTGTTCCGCGATGATCCCTCACTCATCGTCAGCGGCTATCCCGCCATGGGCCTGTTCACCCTGCTGCTCGGCCTGATGCTGGCCACACTGCCCGTGCCGCACTTCATCGCCCTATTCTTCCTGCATGAGCGTCTGAACCCGCGTCCGGCTCATCCTGCCGAATCGCTGTGGGCCATCAAGGTCGCACAGGAGAGTGTGCACCTCGAGGGACTGGTGCGTCCATGGAAGGTGTCGCGCACCGCCATGCCCAGGCATGTGGTGATCCGCGTCTGGGCACGCTGGAAATTGGACGCCGAAGCCCGCTGATTTGCTTCAGCCAATGCGCAGCTGATGCAGAGGCCCGCTCGCGGGCCAAGAAATCATGACGGTGAACGGCCTTTGCCAGCTATGAGGGCGCGTACTCGATCTCACCCCCCGGGCGTCGGCCGTACCTCTCGATCTCCCGCCGCAGTCGCTCACTCCTCGCCTCATCCCATTGCCCCCAGGTAAAACGCCACTGCCAGTTACCCTCGGTAGTGCCCGGGGTGTTCATGCGCGCCTCGCTGCCAAGTTCAAGCACGTCCTGCAGGGGCAGGATGGCGAGGTTGGCGACGGATTCAAGAGCCGCGCGGATCAACGGCCAGGGCATGGGCTCGGGAATATGACCCAGGTAGTCGAGCACCCGCTTCCTGGCCTCATCATCCAGGCTGGACCACCAGCCAAGGGTGGTGTCATTGTCGTGAGTGCCGGTATAGACCACAGAATCGTGGGTGTGATTGTGCGGCAGGTAGGGGTTATCGGGATTGCCGTCGAAGGCAAACTGGAGGATGCGCATGCCGGGCAGGCCATGACGCTGACGCAGCGCCACGACCTCCTCGGTAATGATGCCAAGATCCTCAGCCACCACCGGCAGGTGGCCGAAGTGCTCGCGCAAGGCCGTCAGGAGCATATCCCCTGGAGCCTTGACCCAACGGCCATCCATGGCGGTTTCGCAGGCGGCCGGGATGGCCCAGTAGGCCTCGAGACCACGGAAGTGATCGATCCGCACCAGGTCGAACAGCTTGAACTGGGTAGCAAAGCGCGCCTTCCACCACGCAAAGCCGTCGCTTGCGTGCCGCTCCCAGCGGTAGAGCGGGTTGCCCCAGCGCTGGCCATGGGCGGAGAAGTAATCAGGCGGCACGCCAGCCACTTCTTCTGCCCGCCCCTGCGCGTCCACGGTGAACAGATCCGGACGCACCCAGACCTCGGCACTGTCGTGCGCAACGTAGATTGGCACATCACCGAACAGAAAGACACCCTGCTGCCGCGCGTGAGACTTGAGCGCATGCCACTGGCGGAAGAAGACGAACTGCTCGAAGCGCACCAGATCAATGCGCTCGCGCAATTCGACCCGCGCCTGACGCAGCGCATCCGCATCGCGGTCACGCAGCATGGGAGGCCAGTCATACCAAGCTCGCCCGCCATGTCTCTCGCGTAGGGCGACGAACATGGCGTAGTCCTCCAACCATGCCGCTTCCTCTTCCAGGAAAGCAGAGAACGCCGCGCGTTCATCCGGCCGGGCGCAGCGCATGAAGCCAACGAACGCCTCCCGTAGGCTGGTGCCGGAAGGGCCTAGCCACCCCGCGCAGCGCAGATGTTCCAGGCTGATCAGGGAGGGATTACCGGCGTGGGATGAGAGGCACTGGTAGGGCGAACCATCGGCATGGGTTGGACCAAGCGGCAGCACCTGCCAGAGAGTGATGCCGCAGGCGGCAAGACGGTCGACGAAGTGGTGGGCCTCATCGCCCAGCGTCCCGCCAGGCAGCGAGGTCGGATGGAGAAGGATGCCTGCGCAGCGATGGCTCAGAATGTCGAGTCCCCCTCCTTTCATCCGGCCTGCCCCGTGCGCATGACCCCGCCCATGGAGGGCATGCCGTGACCTTCGGCCAGGATATGCTCGAGGACCTCAGGCGGAGGCTCCCCCAGGAGCTCATAAAGCCGACGCAGGTGCAAACGGAACAGACGCTCAAAATCGCGCACGGCATCCGCGGGGTTGTAGTCACCAAACCACCAGAACCAATCGGAGCCCTCACAGATGGCAAGTTGCCGCTCACAGGCCGCAAGTTGCGTGTCCGTCAGGCGGCCACTGGCCACGACGCGATCATAGACCTTCTTGGCCTCGACCAGCAGCACCCAGGCATGGTTTTTGTCCTTCTCGCCGATCCAGGTGGAAAAGGTGCCATAGACCCAGCTTCCGGCGACGAGCCGCGGGATCGGGGTGATCGGTGGGGCCTCATCCAGCAACTGCTGATAGGTGGTCAGGTGCAGGCGGGGGTGTTCCACCAGGCGACGATAGAGGGCATCGAGGAAGTAATAGCCATTCTCTGGGTAGTACTCCCAGGCGTTCTCTCCGTCCATGATGATGGATGTGACATACTGGCCGTCGTGGCAGGCATCCGCGATGGTTTCCAGATGGCGGATCAGGTCCTCCACCGCATGATCGGCATGCCAGTCCATGTAGCGGAAGCCGATCAGGTCGGAGAGACCGTCATCTCGGAAAAACAGGGTCGGCGTTGCCTTGGCCACGCCGTTCCCGCCGTTGCCATGCATGCTGTACTGGTAGGGGCGGTGCAGGCAATGGCGATAGTTCTCGAACAGACCGGCCTGGTGCAGGCTGTTGTGCAGAACCTGGCTGCCGGTGGCGCACCAACGAAAACCGGCCTCCGCCAGCAGGGGCAGGGTCCGCTCGCTAAGCCCTCCCTCGGATGGCCAGCAGCCGGCGGGGCGGTGGCCGAAGAAGCGTTCGAACACCCGCAACCCCTCCGTAAGATGCCAGCGCACTCGCTCCTCCCCGCCAGGATAGTCGGTGACCTCGGGCAGCACCACCTCGGGCCAAGCCTCGCGCGCGGAGCTCATGTCCAAGAGCAGGGGCATGATGGGATGGGCATAAGGGGTCATGCTCAACTCGACCTGGCCACAGTCGGCCAGTTGCCGGTAGCGCTCGATCACCCCTCCCATCAGGTCGGCAAGCAACTCCAAGAGCTGACGGCGATCCCCCGCATCAAAGCCGCTGGCCTTGTGGATCAGGCGGCGGGCGCGCGCGTCCTGGCGGCGCACGCTCTCCCCAAGCCAGGCCAGGTGATACCAAACGTTGAGGTCGACGAAGAAGGATTCATCGAGGTAGACCAAGTCCTCCGGATGGGCGAGGATATCCCGCGCGATTCGCGCCAGCCGGGCATAGGGTGCGAAACGCTGAATCAGCCGCTGCTCGTGGGCCTTCAGACAGGATTCGATCAGTGCGGTACGTCCCTCGACCGCTGCGGGTGCATGGCCCGCAGCCAATGCAGCCAGGAGCGGGTCCGGCAGAGGTTTGCCCGTGTCGAGGTGCGCGCGCAAGGCCCTGGCGTAGTCCTCGATCTGTTCGAGCAGAACAGGCACGAAATTGACCACCGCTCGGGCCTCGGGATGGGCCTCGAGGTGGGCGGCCATGTCCACGTAGTCCTTGATTGCGTGAAGGTAGGTCCATGGACGCTGGTACTGGCCGCTGAACGGATCGCGATATTCGGGCTGATGCATGTGCCACAGCAGCACGACATGCAAGCGACTGGCCATCGCATCGGCCTCAGCGGACATGGTGCAGGGACTGGTTGAGCATCTCCGGGGTCACCAGCACCACGCCCTTGGGGGTGACCTCAAAGCGCTTGCGATCCTCGGCCAGGTCCTCGCCGATCACCATTCCCGGCGGGATGATGCAGCCCTTGTCGATGATTGCCTTACGCACCCGCGCACCCGCGCCTACCGTGACGTTCGGCAGGATGACGCTGTCCTGGATCAGGGCATGCTCATGGACGACGACATTGGAGAACAGCAGCGAGTGGCGCACGATGGCACCGGAGATGATGCAACCGCCGGAGACCATGGAATCTACTGCCATACCGCGGCGGTCCTCGTCATCGAAGACGAACTTGGCCGGCGGCAGCTGTTCCTGGTAGGTCCAGATCGGCCAGTTCTTGTCGTATAGGTTCAATTCCGGGGTGACACCGATCAGCTCGAGATTGGCGGCCCAGTACGAATCCACCGTCCCCACGTCGCGCCAGTAGCTCTGCTTGCCGCTCTGCACGTCGCGGAAGGGGTAGGCGAACGCACGGTAGTCGTTGTTGATGACCGCCGGGATGATATTCTTGCCAAAATCATGCTCCGACTTTGGGTCATCGGCATCGCGGATCAACTGCTCGTACAGGAACTTGGTGTTGAACACATAAATCCCCATCGAGGCGAGGGCAGTGTCAGGCTTATCCGGGATAGGTTCCGGGTTCTCCGGTTTCTCCTGAAAGCGCTGCACCCGCCCGTCGGCATCGATGCTCATCACCCCGAAGGACTTGGCCTCCTCGAGCGGCACCTGGATGCAACCGATGGTCAGGTCGGCCTGCTTTTCCACGTGATAGGCCAGCATGAGACCGTAGTCCATCTTGTAGATGTGGTCCCCGGCGAGGATCAACACGTACTCGGGGTTATGAGAGCGGATGATGTCGAGGTTCTGGTACACGGCATCCGCGGTGCCGGCATACCATGAGTTTTCGTGGATGCGCTGCTGGGCCGGTAGCAGCTCGATGAACTCGCCCATCTGCGGATTGGAATTGCCCCAACCGAGCTGGATGTGGCGGATCAACGAATGCGCCTTGTACTGGGTCAACACACCGATGCGGCGGATACCCGAGTTGACACAGTTGGAGAGGGGAAAGTCGATGATGCGGAATTTACCACCGAAGGGCACGCCGGGCTTGGCCCGCCAGTCGGTCAGCTGCTTGAGACGGGACCCTCGCCCCCCTGCCAAGACCAAGGCCAGGGTATCCCGGGTAATACGGCTGACGATGCGCTGCGGATGTGTAATCGGCATATCGAAGTGCTCCTTGGCAAAAAACCGCTTTTTCAACTTTAACCTAGCCCTAATATTGTGAGTCTAGTACTGTTAAGAAACTACTGCAGCATCAACCGCTGGGAGACTTCATGGATCCATCGATTGCCCGTCTGCTTGATGGACGCCACCACGACCCCTTCAGCCTGCTTGGTCGACATCCCCTGGGCGAGGGTTGGTCCTGCGTGCGCGCCCTGCTGCCGCAGGCCACTTCGGTCAGGCTCGGACCGCAGGGCCCCGCCATGGAACGCATCGATCCGCGCGGATTGTGGCAGTGGGAAGGTCCAGACGACAACCTACCCCGACATTACAGCCTGCATTGTACCGACCAACATGGCCATACCTTCGAGCTGATCGACCCCTACACCTTCGAGCCCCAACTTGGCGAGTTGGACATGTACTTGTTTGGCGAGGGCCGCCACTGGCATGTCTATCGCGTGCTGGGTGCTCATCCCCACCAGGTGGACGGCATCGATGGCGTGCTTTTTGCCGTGTGGGCACCGAATGCCGAGCGTGTCAGCGTGGTGGGTGATTTCAACCAGTGGGACGGCCGACGCAACATGATGCGCAACCGGGGCAGCAGCGGGCTGTGGGAGCTGTTCATTCCGGGACTTATGCCCGGCGATCTGTACAAGTACGAGCTACGCAACCGTGAAAGCGGCGCCATCTTGCTCAAGACCGACCCCTACGGTGGCGCATTCGAGCTCCGCCCCGGCACGGCTGCCCGCGTGCCTGCCCCATCCACGTACATCTGGAACGATGCACCATGGATGCAAAACCGCAAGCAGGAGGGCTGGCTCAACCGACCGATGTCGATCTACGAGGTCCATCTCGGCTCATGGCGTCGCCGCGAAGACGGCGGTTTTCTCGACTACCGCACCCTTGCCCACCAGCTGGTCGATTACGTCAAACCCCTCGGCTTTACCCATATCGAGTTGCTGCCGATCACCGAACACCCGCTGGACGATTCCTGGGGCTATCAGACCACCGGCTACTTTGCCCCCACCAGCCGTTTCGGCACCCCCGATGATTTCCGCTACTTCGTCGATTATTTGCACCAAAACGACATCGGCGTCCTGCTCGACTGGGTCCCTGGCCACTTCCCCAAGGACACGTGGGCGCTGGCCCGCTTCGATGGCACCCCGTTGTACGAGCACGCCGATCCGCGCCGTGGCGAACATCGCGACTGGGGCACCTACATCTTCAACTACGGCCGCAATGAGGTACGCAACTTCCTGCTCGCCTCTGCCGTGCACTGGTTGGAGGAATACCACATCGACGGCCTGCGCGTGGATGCGGTCGCCTCCATGCTCTACCTCGATTACTCGCGCGACCCGCATGACTGGCTGCCCAACCAGTACGGCGGAAGGGAGAACCTCGAGGCGATCGAGTTCCTACGCGAACTCAATCGCGTGGTGCACAGCCGCTTCCCCGGCACCTGGGTCATCGCCGAGGAATCCACCGCCTGGCCGGGTGTGACCCGGCCGACCGAGGTCGGCGGCCTCGGCTTCACCATGAAGTGGAACATGGGCTGGATGCACGACACACTCAGCTACCTGAGCCGCGACCCCATTCACCGCCAGCACCATCACAACGACCTCACCTTTGGGCTCTTGTATGCCTTCTCGGAAAACTTCGTCCTCCCTCTCTCCCACGATGAGGTCGTGCACGGCAAGGGTTCGCTGGTGGGTAAGATGGCTGGCGATGAGTGGCAGCGCTTCGCCAATCTGCGCCTGCTCTACGGCATGATGTGGACCTATCCTGGCAAGAAGTTGCTGTTCATGGGTGGAGAATTCGGCCAGGTGGCAGAATGGGCCTTTGACCGCGCACTCGAATGGTGGGTGCTGCAGTACCCGCTTCACGCCGGTGTGCAGCGTTTGATCGGCGACCTGAACCGGCTGTATCGAAAACTGCCCGCCCTGCATGCCCGCGATTTCGACGGGAGTGGATTCCGCTGGATAAACTGCAACGACGCCGCACACTCCGTGCTGAGCTATCTGCGCCAGGATAACGACCGGCAGGTGCTGGTGGTGCTGAACTTCACCCCCATCCCGCGGGAGGGCTACCGGGTTGGCGTACCTGCCCCGGGGCGTTACCGCGTACTGCTCAATACGGATGCCAAGATCTACGGCGGAAGCGGCATTGGTCCAACCGAGGCCGAGGCCGAGCCAAGCGGCTGGGATGGACTGCCCTTCTCCATCCGCCTGACCCTGCCGCCACTCGGTGCCCTTATCCTGCAGGCCGAATGAACACCCTCTGTCCGGAAGCGACCTTGAACCGACCCTTGCGCATCTTGTTCGCCACCTCCGAAGCCCATCCGCTCATGAAGACCGGCGGATTGGGCGATGTTTCAGGCAGCCTCCCCTCCGCCCTACGGGCGCAGGGCGTCGATGTGCGTATCATCATGCCGGCCTATGCCGACACCCTGGCGCGACTGCCCGCCTGGCATCCCTCGAGCGAGCTGCACGTGGAGCCCTTCGGCCCCTGCCGCATCCTTGAAGCGATCCTCCCTGGCCACGATGTACCGGTGTTGCTGGTCGAGCATCCCTTGTTCAGCGAGCGCCCTGGCAACCCTTACAACACCCCCGAAGGCCGTGCCTGGCCGGACAACGCCGAGCGCTTCACCCTCTTCTGTCGTGCCTGTGAACTCATCGCCCTGGATCGTGCCGGGATCGGCTGGCAGCCGGACATCGTGCATGCCAACGACTGGCAAAGCGGCCTGCTGCTCGCCCTGCTCCAACTCCATCCCCACAGCCCCGCTCGCCTGATCACGATCCACAACCTCGCCTACCAGGGGGTGTTCGACCGCGCGACCTTCGAACGCCTAGGGTTGCCTTGGACACTGTGGCAACCGCACGGGGTTGAGCACTGGGGCGAGATGAATTGCCTCAAGGCCGGCATCAACGGCGCCCGCTTCATCACCACCGTCAGCCCAAGCTATGCTCGGGAAATCCAGACGCCTCTGTTCGGCAACGGCCTGGACGGCCTGCTGCGATACCGGCAAGCGGATATCGTCGGCATCCTCAACGGCATCGACCCACGCGAATGGGACCCGGCCCACGACCCCGCCTTGCCCCGTAACTACGACGCCGAGCACCTGGACGCCAAGCGTGAAAACAAGCGCATTCTGCAGGCAGAACTGGGGCTTGCGCAGGACGACGAGGCCCTTTTGATCGGCATCATCGGACGCATGACTGAACAAAAGGGACAGGACCTCATCCTGCAGGCGGCCGATGAGATGCTTGCCATGCCGGTTCAGATGGCCGTGCTTGGCAGCGGCGACAAGGCACTCGAGATGCGCTTCATGGAACTGATGGCGCGCCATCCCAGGCGTGTGAGCGTACGTCTCGGTTACGACGAGGCTCTGGCCCACCGCATCGAAGCCGGCAGCGACGTGTTTCTCATGCCCTCGCGCTTCGAACCCTGCGGGCTGAATCAAATGTACAGCCTGGGTTATGGTACCTTGCCGATCGTGCACGGGGTCGGCGGGCTCAACGACACCGTCGTCGACATCACCCCGGAGACCCTCGCGAACGGGACGGCCAACGGGATCGTGATGCGCTATCTCGACGCCCCAGCAATCATCTGGGCAGTGGGACAAGCACTTAGTCACTTCCGCAACAAGGCACGTTGGCAGGCCCTCCAGCGCACGGGTATGCGCTGCGACTTCAGCTGGGCGAAAAGCGCCGGCCAGTATCTTGAACTGTACCAGCGGATGCTCGCCGAGCGCGTTTGAACGGTTCGTCGCCACGATGCCCCTGTCCTAGGCGTTATGTTTTGGGCTCGAACACCGTGATGGACTCGACATGCGCAGTGTGCGGGAACATGTCCATCACACCGGCCGCCCTGAACCGATAGCCATGCTCGTTGACCAAGATGCCGGCATCGCGCGCCAGAGTGGCAGGATTGCAGGAGACATAGACGATGCGCTTGGGGCGCATCTTGGCCAGGAACGGCATCATCTCCATGGCCCCAGCACGCGGCGGGTCGAGCAGGATCTTGTCGTATGTCTCCAGCATCCATGACAAGCCAGGGTCCGGCTCGAACAGGTTGCCGACAAAGTGACGGGTGTTCCTGATGCCGTTGTTGCGGGCGCTCGCCTCACCCCGACGGACCATGGCCGCATCGCCTTCCACCCCAACGACCTCCGCCGCGCGGCGGGCGATGGGCAGGGTGAAGTTGCCCAGCCCCGCAAACAGGTCGAGCACGCGCTCCTCGGGTTGCGGGTCAAGCAGGTCGAGCGCAAGGTCGACCATCTTGCGATTGAGCTCGCCGTTGACTTGGGTAAAGTCGACCGGCAGAAAATCGATGCGCACCTGGTGCGTAGGGTGGGCGTAATACAGTTCCCCTTCTTCCGGCCACAGACGGTGCACGCTGTCCGGGCCGGCAGGTTGCAGAAACAGGTGCAGGCCGGTGTCCTTGGCGTAGTCGATAAGACATGCACGGTCATGCGCAGAGAGCGGGACCAAGTGGCGGAAGACCAAGGCAGTCACGTTGTCACCCACCGCAACCTCGACCTGCGGGATGCGCTCCTTGGCATCCATGCCGGCGATGAGACCAGCGAGTTCCTCCAAACGCTCGCCCACGCTCATATCCAGCACCTCGCAGCGGGCAAGCTCCGCAAGGTAGGGCGAGCCACGCTCGCGAAAGCCGACCATCACCTTGCCCTTCTTGGCCACCCACTTCACGCCCAGGCGGGCGCGACGACGGTAGCCCCACAACGGCCCGGTCAGTGGTGGAAGGATGTGCTCGGGCTCAACCTTGCCGAGCTGGCGCAGGTTATCGAGCAGCACCCCCTGCTTGGCATGGATCTGCGCCGTGTCGCGCATGTGCTGAAGTATGCAGCCGCCACACACACCAAAATGTGCGCAACGCGGCTCGACGCGGTCGGGGGAGGCCTGAATCACCTCGATCGCCTCTGCCTCGTCGAAGCGGCGATGGGGCTTGAGCAATCGAGCCTTGACGCGCTCACCCATGAGGGCGCCGTCGATGAACACGACCTTACCCTCGTGGTGGGCGACACCGCGCCCCTCGTGAGAAAAACCGGTGATGTTGGCCTCGAAGATCAGGCCCTTGCGCTTGTTCGACATGGAATCTTGGGGCGTGGAATCAGGCAGGGAAGACCCCGGTGGAGAGGTAGCGGTCGCCGCGGTCGCAGACGATGGTGACGATCACGGCATGCTCGAGCCCTTCAGCCAGACGAAGCGCGGCAGCCATGGCCCCGCCGGAGGAGAGGCCGACAAGCAAGCCTTCGCGCACGGCCAAGAGGCGCGTCATCGCCTCGGCCTCCTCTTGGGTTACCTCCATGATCCGGTCCACCCGGCTTGGATCGAAGATCTTCGGCAGGTAGGCCTCCGGCCAGCGCCGGATACCGGGGATGGAGGCCCCTTCAGCCGGCTGCACACCGACGATCGTAACGCAGGGGTTCTGCTCCTTGAGATAGCGCGAGGTGCCCATGATGGTGCCAGTAGTACCCATGGCGCTGACGAAATGAGTCACGCGCCCACCCGTGGCCTGCCAGATCTCCGGGCCGGTGGTCTCGTAGTGGGCAAGCGGATTGTCCGGATTGGCGAACTGGTCGAGCACCCTCCCCTCTCCACGTGCCTGCATGGCGAGGGCGAGGTCGCGCGCCCCTTCCATACCCTCCTCCTTGCTGACCAAGATCAGCTCGGCACCGTAGGCACGCATGACCTGGCGGCGCTCAATGCTCAAATTCTCCGGCATGATCAGCACCATGCGGTAGCCCTTGATGGCAGCGACCATGGCCAACGCGATCCCGGTGTTGCCGCTGGTTGCCTCGATCAGGGTGTCGCCAGGGCAAATCTCGCCGCGCCGCTCGGCATGCTCGATCATCGACAGCGCCGGCCGATCCTTCACCGAGCCCGCCGGATTGTTGCCCTCGAGCTTGGCAAGGATGAGGTTGTTGCGGCCTGCGGTCAGATGCCGCAGGCGCACCAAGGGGGTGTGGCCAATGACACCGGACAGGGTGGGCAGGGTCATGGGACTCATGCGGTGATCCTCAACGCGTCATGATGACAAAGGCGACCACATACTCGGCCTCATCGCTCAGAGAAAGATGACAATCGCGGACGCCAAGGCGCTCGGCCAACTCGGCCGCGCGGCCACCGAGTCGCAGCATCGGTTTGCCAAGGGGGTCATGCGCAAGGGCGATGTGACGCAGGCCGAGCCCGTCGCGAAAGCCGGTGCCGAACGCCTTGGCGGCGGCCTCCTTGGCGGCAAAGCGCTTGGCCAGAAAACGGGCCGGGTCGACCTGCCCGGCCAGACACTTACGCTCCTCGTCCGCGAGCAGACGCGCCGCGAGCGCATCGCCATAGCGCTCCCACAAGCGCTGCATGCGCCCCACGGCGACGATGTCGGTGCCAATGCCGTGGATCATACGGCCCTCAACGACTCATCAGCCGCGCCTCGACCATCAGCCGCTTCATCTCACGCACGGCCGCAGGTAGCCCCACGAAGATGGCGCGCGCGATGATGGCGTGACCGATGTTGAGCTCGCGCATCATGGGAAGGGCTGCGATCGGCTGCACGTTGTGGTAGTGCAGGCCATGGCCAGCATGGATCTGCAGCCCCAATTCCGCCGCGTGGACGGCCGCGCGCTCGATGCGCTCGAACTCGCGCCGGCGGGCCTCGCCGTGGGCATTGGCATAGTGGCCGGTGTGGATCTCGATCACCGGCGCGCCGACACGCACCGCAGCCTCGACCTGAGCAAGGTCGGCGTCGATGAACAGCGACACTCGCACACCAGCCTCGCGCAGGCGAGCGCAGGCGTCCTCGATGCGCGCCTCTTGGCCTAGTACATCAAGACCGCCTTCGGTGGTCAGCTCCTCGCGGCGCTCCGGCACCAGGCAACAGTCCTGCGGCTTGAGGCGCTCGGCGATGCCGAGCATCTCCTCGGTCACCGCCATCTCGAGGTTCATGCGGGTCTGCAGTAGGCCACGCAAGAGCTCGACGTCACGATCCTGGATGTGACGGCGGTCCTCCCTTAAGTGCAGCGTGATGACATCAGCGCCGGACTGCTCGGCCAGGAGGGCGGCATGGACCGGCTCGGGATAGCGCTCCCCGCGGGCCTGGCGCAGGGTGGCAACATGGTCGATATTCAGCCCAAGAAGGATGTCATGCGGATGGTTCACGGTGGTGGCTTCCTTCAGCCGATGGATGAGAGGGGTTCCCGAGCGGGGCTGAGGGCCGCGGTCAACAGCTCGCGCGAGCGCAAGGGCTTTGGACCGAGGTGGGGAGCCAGCAGGCCGTGCAGGATCAAGCGGATCTCGCGTGCCGTGGCAGGGTCGTCACAACGACCTCTGGCCAGATGCAACAAGCTGGCGCCGCGCACCGTGGCGGAGGCGCCCTCGGCTCGACACACGCCGGACTCGGGGTGGACATGATACATCCCTTCCGCCTCCACCGGCGCGCCATCCGCGCAGCAATCCCACACCGGGGCCCAGCCCAGCTCCTCGAGCACGTGCCGCTCGAACAGGCGCAGGGTGGGGGCCTCAGACGCGCCGCTGGCCAAGGATGCGAGCGCCTCGGCGTAGCGGTCGAACAGCCTGGGATGGGCGTCATCACGCGGCAGCAGGCGCATCAGCAGTTCGTTCAAGTAATAACCACAGGCCAGGACCCGTCCCCCCCTCAGCGACGGCAAGCAAGCCAGCTCCTCGACGGCACGCAGCTGAGCGAGCTCGCCCCGTCCGCCAAGGTCGAGCCACAGGCGGCGGAAGGGTTGCAGGCGGGCACGCAGACGGCTATTGCTGCGCGCCCCACGCGCGATCACGCCCCGCCGCCCCCCTTCCCGCAGGAACACCTCGAGCAGCAGGCTGGTGTCGCGCCAGGATCGGGCGTGAAGGATGTAGCCCTCCTCCCCGTGCTCGGGTCTCACAGACATCAAAACTCGCCGTACCCCAGTGCGCGCAGGGCGCGCTCGTCATCCGACCAGCCCCCCTTGACCTTCACCCACAAGCGCAGAAACACCTTGGTGCCGAGCAGATTCTCGAGGTTGATGCGGGAGCGACGACCGATCTCCTTGAGCATCTCACCACCCTTGCCAATCAGGATGGCCTTTTGCCCTTCCCGCTCGACCCAAATCAAGGCGTCAATACGCGTAAGCCCCGGCTCGATCGTGTAGTTCTCGATCTCGACCGTGACTCCGTAGGGGACCTCCGCATGGGTGAGGCGGGTGATCTGCTCGCGCACGAACTCGGCGGCTATGAAGCGGGAGCTCGCGGTGGTCAGGGTGTCCTCATCATACGCCGCGGGCCCCTCGGGTAGACGCTCGGCGACGGCCTTTTCCAGGCGCGCAAGGTTGCTGCCTTTGCGTGCGGAGATGGGAATGATCTCGGTAAATTCAAAGCGGCTGGCCACGGTCTGCAGAAAAGGCAGCAGGGCCTTCTTATCACCCTGCAGATCGACCTTGTTGATCGCAAGCAGAATGGGCACCTTCACGCTGCGCAAACGCTCGAGCACCTCGGCATCCTCGTCCGTCCAGCGCATGGCCTCGATGATGAACACCACCACGTTCACCCCTTCGAGGATGCCTTGGGCGGTGCGGTTGAGGACACGGCTCATGGCACGGCCAGTATCCTTATGCAGGCCAGGCGTATCGACGTAGAGGATCTGCGCATCCGGCAGCGTCTTGACGCCGATGATGCTGTGCCGCGTCGTCTGCGGCTTGGGCGCGGTGATGCTGATCTTCTGGCCGATCAGGGTGTTGAGCAAGGTCGACTTGCCCACGTTGGGGCGGCCGATGATGCCGACATAGCCGCAGCGATGGGTCATGCTTCACGTGCCTTGAGCTGGAGCTGTGCCAGGGCCGCCTCGGCGGCGGCCTGCTCGGCGCGGCGGCGACTGGTACCGCGACCGATGGTGGGGCTCTCGAGTCCCTCCACCCGACATTCGACCACGAAGGTCTGGGCATGAGCCTGGCCGATGGTATCGGTCACGAGATATTCGGGCAGGGGCCGTTGACGCCCCTGGAGCCATTCCTGCAGACGGGTCTTCGGATCCTTCTGACCGGCATGCACGGAGAGATGCTCGAGGCGATCACGGTACAGGCGCAGGATCAGCGCACGCGCAGACTCGAACCCACTGTCCAGGTAGACGGCGCCGATCACCGCCTCGAAGGCATCCGCCAGGATCGAGCCACGCCGATAGCCGCCGGATTTGAGCTCCCCGCTGCCAAGGATGAGGTAGTCGCCCAGATCGAGCTCGGCGGCCAGTTCGGCCAGGGTGTCCTTGCGCACCAGGCTCGCGCGATAGCGGGAGAGCTCCCCCTCGCTCGCCTTCGGACGACGCGTATAAAGCTCGTCCGCAATAACGAAGTTGAGCAAGCCGTCACCGAGAAATTCCAGCCGCTCGTTATGCCGACCGCCAGCACTGCGATGACGCAGGGCAAGCTCGAGCAAGGCCGGATCCTTGAAGCCATGCCCAATGCGCTCTTCCAGATGTTTGAGGGAGACGGCCATCATCAACGAATGACGACTTCGTGGTGGAAGGTCGCCACCGCATCCAGGTTGCCAAGCAGATGCGCACGGGCCTCATACTCCAACACCACCCGCTTGCCATTGCCCGGGAAGGTTTCGACCTGAAGTCCGTCAAGGGCGATCTTGTCGTCGATATCATTGATACTCAGACGATTCTGGATGAACTTGACGATGTCGCTGCGCGACATCTGAGCGTTCCCCTCCTTCTCCAAGGTGCGGAAGATGGAGCTCACTTTCATGTCATCCATATAGAGCGGCAGGATGTTAAGCCCCGCCACAACGAGCACTCCAAGAAAGGATGCGGTGATCAAGATGCCGACGAAACTCATGCCACGCTGCTGTTTGTAATCCACCATGATTCTCCTTTTAACTCAATGGATAATCTTGCCAATGCGAGAAGAGTCGACGCGCATGGCCTCGCCATCGAAATGCATCCAGATCAGCATGGCGCGGCCGACCAAATTTTCCTCGGGCACAAAGCCCCAATAACGGCTGTCGTTGCTATTGTCGCGATTATCGCCCATGACGAAATACTGCCCCGCAGGCACGATGATCTCGCCCTCCGGGCCTTCGGCCTCCGGACGCTGAAGGATGGCGTGAAACACCCCTGCGAGATCCTCCTCGAACATATGCGCGCCCAGCATGCGCCCCTGCGGGCCATCGCCGGGGTAGATGCCGAGCGGCTTGAGCGGCATCGGTTGCCCGTTGATGAACAACTGCTTGTTCTCGTAGCGCACACGATCCCCCGGCAGACCAATGATACGCTTGATGTAGTCCACCTCGGGCTGCTGCGGGTATTTGAACACTACCACATCACCGCGTTTCGGCTCACCCACCGACAGCAGCTTGGTGCGCATGACCGGCAGACGGATGCCATAGGCGAATTTGTTGACCAGGATGAAGTCACCCACCTCGAGGGTCGGCATCATCGAGCCCGAGGGGATGCGAAAAGGCTCGACAACGAACGAGCGCACAAGGAGCACGACCAGCAGCACTGGGAAGAAGCTGCGCGAATACTCGACGAGCAGCGGCTCCTTGCCCTGCGCCTCCTCGCGCGCGCGGCGGAAGTACAGCCGGTCGATCCCGACGACCACGCCGGTGAACAGGGTAGCCAGCACCAGGAGGAGTTCGAAATTCATGGAGCGTCTTACTTCTTGTTCATCTGCAGCACAGCGAGGAAGGCCTCCTGCGGCACCTCTACTCGGCCGATGGACTTCATCCGCTTTTTGCCTTCTTTTTGTTTCTCCAGCAGCTTGCGTTTGCGGGAGACATCACCGCCGTAACATTTCGCCAGAACATTCTTGCGCAAGGCCTTGATGTTCGTACGGGCAATGATCTTGCCGCCGATCGCCGCCTGGATCGGTACCTCGAACTGCTGCTGCGGAATCAGCTCCTTGAGCTTCTCGCACAGCTCACGCCCGCGCGATTCGGAAATCTGTCGGTGCACGATCATCGACAGGGCGTCTACCGGCTCGCCGTTGATCAGCACGTCGAGCTTGACCAAGGGTGCCTGCTGGAAGCGCAGGAAGTGGTAGTCAAACGAGGCGTAGCCACGGCTGACCGACTTGAGCTTGTCGAAGAAGTCCATCACCACCTCGGCCAGCGGCAGCTCGAACTTGAGCGAGACCTGGCTGCCGAGGTAGAGCATCTGCTTTTGCACCCCGCGTTTTTCGATGCATAGGGTGATGACGTTGCCGACATAATCCTGCGGCACGAGGATATTGGCCTCGATGATCGGCTCGCGCATCTCCCTGATGTTGGAGATCGGCGGCAGGTCGGCGGGATTGTGGATGTGCAGCACCTTGCCCTGGGTGGTCACCACCTCATATACCACGGTCGGCGCAGTAGTGATCAGGTCCAGGTCGTATTCGCGCTCGAGGCGCTCCTGGATGATCTCCATGTGCAGAAGGCCAAGGAAACCGATACGAAAACCAAAGCCCAGCGCTTGCGACACCTCCGGCTCGAAATGCAGTGCGGCATCGTTCAGACGCAGCTTGCGCAACGCCTCGCGCAGATTCTCGTAGTCCTCGGACTCGACCGGGTAGAGGCCGGCGAACACGCGCGGCTGGACCTCCTTGAAGCCCGGCAACGGTTCGTCAGCAGGATTCTCGAAGTCGGTGATGGTATCGCCTACCTTGGCCGCGTCGATCTCTTTGATGCCCGCGATCATGAAGCCGACCTCGCCGGTCTTCAACACCTCGCGATCCTGCCGCTTGGGGGTGAACACACCAAGCTTGTCGACGACGAACACCCCACGGGTGCCCATCATGCGAATCTTTTGTTTCAGGCGCAGCTCGCCATCGACGATGCGCACCAGCGTCACCACGCCGACGTAGTTATCAAACCAAGAGTCGATGATCAGCGCCTTGAGCGGACCTGCCTCCTTGCCAGACGGCGGCGGGATGCGTTTGATCAGGGTCTCGAGCAGTTCGGGGACGTTCAGGCCACTCTTGGCGGACACACGTTCGGCATCGCTTGCGTCGATGCCGATGATGTCCTCGATCTCCTTGGCCACACGCTCCGGGTCGGCATTCGGCAGGTCCATTTTGTTCAGCACCGGAACCACCTCGAGGCCGAGGTCGATAGCGGTGTAGCAGTTGGCCACCGACTGCGCCTCCACCCCCTGCGAGGCGTCGACCACCAGGAGCGCCCCCTCGCAGGCGGCGAGCGAACGGGACACCTCGTAGGAGAAGTCGACATGACCTGGGGTGTCGATCATGTTCAGCTCATACTCCTGGCCATCGCGCGCCACATAGCGCAGCGACACGCTCTGCGCCTTGATGGTGATGCCGCGCTCGCGCTCGATGTCCATCGAATCGAGCACCTGCGCCTCCATTTCACGCGCTTCAAGCCCCCCGCAGAGCTGGATGAAGCGGTCAGCCAGGGTCGACTTGCCGTGATCGATGTGGGCGATGATGGAGAAATTACGAATGTGGGCTTGATCCATGGAGAGCAATCGGTAGGCAGGGAGGCGCGGAGTATACCAGCAACCCCGCCTCATGGCGGGGCGACGTCAGCCAACGTGCAGCTGCGCATGCCCCCGGGGAACACAGGTGGGCATGGTCGATCCCTCGACCTTTGGAGTCCGGGGGGCCACGGCTGCATTGGGCGTTTCGACCACACGCAGGCGCAGGGTGACCCATTTTCCTTCCCGGGCGACGGTGAGCTTTGCCTCCTCGCCCGGCGGGATGCGGCCAACGAGCATGGGCAGGCTGCTGGCATCGCTCAGCGGCTCGCCGTTGACCTCGAGTACAACATCCCCAGGCATCAAGCCGGCGAACTCGGCCGGCGTGTCGGGCAGCACCCGCACCACCAGTGCGCCAACCGGACGGTCAAGGCCAAAGGCTGCAGCCAGATCACGATCCATGTCCTGCACCTGCACGCCAAGGAAGCCCCGCGAGACATACCCCTGACGCTTGAGCTGGGCGACGACATCCATCGCAAGATTCACCGGGATGGCAAAGGACAGTCCCATGTAGCCGCCGGACTCGGTATAGATCTGTGAATTGATCCCCACCACCTCGCCACGCATGTTCAGCAACGGCCCCCCCGAGTTGCCGGGATTGATCGCCACATCGGTCTGGATGAAGGGCACGTAGGTCTGGTTGCTGTCGTTGGGGATACCACGCCCCTTGGCGCTGACGATGCCTGCGGTGACGGAATGGTCGAAGCCGAACGGCGTGCCGATGGCGACCACCCATTCGCCCACGCGCAACTCGTCCGCATTGCCTACCTGCAGGGTCGGCAGTCCTTTCGCTTCCACTTTGAGCAGAGCGATATCGCTCGTGACATCCTGTCCGACCACCCTTGCCGGCAATTCGCGCCGATCAGAGAGGCGCACCACGATCTGCTCCGCATCGGCAATGACGTGCTGGTTGGTAAGGATGTAGCCATCTTCCTCGAGGATGAAGCCGGAGCCGAGTGAGCCTTCCTCCTCACCCTCATCCCCCTGCCCGGGGGCCTCGAAGAAGTAGCGGAACAGCTCACCCAGGGTGGAATGCTCCGGAAACGGATTCGGTATCACCGCCTCAGGCCGAGGGGGGGACTTGAGGGTGGTACTGATATTCACCACCGCGGGCGCAGCACGCTCGACGAGATCACTAAAATCAGGCAGTACGACCTTCGGTTCAGAACAGCCTGTAAGAGTCAGCCCCAGCAGCAGGGCAAAGAGATACTTCTTCATGGATGGACATCCCAGCGGGCAAGCACGGGGCCTTGGATACGGGCAAGGATACGAGGTTCGGCCTGCCGCTCCGCGACACGTCGTCCGAGGGGGCCAAGCAGCAGCAGGCCTCCAGCAAGGCCAAGCCCCCCCGCCAACAGGGCCCAGCCTTCTCCGGCCGCCTGGAACAGGACCATGCCACCGACGAAGCCTGCAAGGGGCAAACCGTAGAGCAGCAGCGAGGCATGCACGATACCATCCTCCGGCAGACCGAGCACGACCTCATCCCCCACCTGCACACCGAGTGTGTCGCGCACCGCGATGCGACTAACCCTGCCGCCCATCAGCGCATCCCCCAGCAGGCCAGTGCCGCAATGTCCCTTTGCGGCACAACTGCCGCAGGCGGACAGCCGTGGAGTCTCGACCCAGGCCACGCCGTCCTCGATGGCGACGACTCTGCCCCGTGCCTCGAGCATATCAGGGCGCCGTCCGTGGACGTAGGCCGTCGAGGATCATACGCATGGTGACCTCCGGGGCCTCGCCGATGGCGGTCAGGCGGAACCCGTCGACGTCACGTGTGACGCGCTGCATGGCGCCGCTTCCAACCTGTGGAGGCGGCACCTGCTCAGATTGACGCTCGATAAAGACGGACACGTTACCCAGGCCATCGGAATAGATGAGATGTTCCAGCAACTTGCCGTTGTGCGGGTTGCGTCGCTCGGCCGCATGGCGCAAGACATAGCCAGGCGGCAAGGTCGTGGCGATCCAGCGCGGCTCGAAGGACTCCCCCCCAGCCGACACCTCCACCACGCGGAAGCCCTGGATATCGGTGCTCAAACGCATGACGTCCTCGCCCATGTCCGGCACGATGTGCAGGCTGGCAAACTGGCTCATCTCCAGCCGCCTCTCTCCATCGAGCACCTCGAGACGGAGCAACATGGCACTTGGCTCGTGGATGCACAGGCGGTAACCATACCGGTAGGCGTCTTTAGGCACCAATCTGACCACCTTGCAGGTCAAGTTGGCCACCCGTGCATCTCCGTTCTGCACGAAATCGTAGAACTTGGCCAATTGACCGGTTTCACCAAAGCGTTCGGCGGACAGGCGTCCTTGCCAGGAGGGTGAACGGCCGGTGACCACCAGCCGCGCACGTGGCCAGACACAGGTGCAACGGTCGCCCTCCTGCAACACCTCCCGTGCCGGGCCATCCATGCTCACCAGACGCTCGCGCTCGCCATGCTGCGCATCGAAGCGATGGAAGACGTGCATGGTGCGACTGTCACCGTCCCGCCCTTGCACATGCAGCAGCAGCCCCTCGTAATTGGTAGTGTGCATGGTGTGCGCCATGCGCTGGAGGAGCGATGCGCTGCCCGGCGAGGCACCCGCAGCACTGGAAAGCCCGAGGAGAAAGGCGATGGAGAGCAGGCGATGCAAGGCAAGAGGCATCAGGGGCGCTCGTAAGCTACCAGGCGAACATTGGAGACCATTGAGGTCATCGGACCACACTCGGCATGGGTCAAATGCTGGACGAGATAGGGGTCAGGCATGGCATCCATTTCTTGCACTTCCTGCGCGTGCTTGGTCACAACCTGGACGCTGGGCAGCTGCGGGGCAGTGAGGGCAACGAACGTATCATCCGGGCCCTGCCGCGCAAGATGGATCACCAGCACGGTGATACCTGCCACGCTGGCTGCCAGAGCCATGCCCAAGGCGGGAAGACGCCAGGTGCCCAGCCAATCCCGCAGGGTGTCGAGAAGCGTGGCCTTGTGGACCGGCGCAACCCGTTCGGCCCGAATGCTGGCCATGATGCGTGCCGTCATGTCGCGCGAAGGGACTTCCGCCAGCTCGCCTCGCATCGCCATGCCGATCAAGCTGTAGCGCCCCACGCACGCCGCCCCTTCCCGCGGATCATGGCGTAATTGCTCGAGCAGCTGGTCGATCTCATGGCGGCTGAGGGCGTCGTCCAACATAGCGGATAGGGCTTCGTCAACACTTGGTTTGTCCATCTGCATTCCTCCACCTCACTCAGCCCAACAAGGACTGCAGGCGCTTGTCGATTGCTTCACGCGCACGGAAGATCCGCGAACGGACGGTGCCGATGGGGCACCCCATCACTTCGGCGATTTCCTCATAACTCAACCCTTCCAGTTCCCGCAGGGTGATGGCGGTGCGCAGGTCTTCCGGCAGATCACGGATGGCCTGCATGACCACGCGATGCAATTCGCTCCCGAGCACCTCGCCCTCCGGCGTGTCGGTGTCGGTCAGACCCGGCTCGGCGGCATACTGGTCCGTTTCGTCGGCATCCAGGTCCACCGTGTGGGGCTCGCGCTGCGCGCTGACCAGGTGATTCTTGGCCGTGTTGACGGCAATTCGGTAGATCCAGGTATAGAAGGCGCTGTCCCCGCGGAATGAACCTAGCGCCTTCCAGGCCTTGACGAAAGTCTCCTGGGTCAGGTCCATCGCCTCGTCCATGTCCCACACGTAGCGCATGATGAGCTTGAGCACCTTGTGCTGGTACTTACGCACCAACAACTCAAAGGCACGCTGGTCGCCTTCACGCGCATGGGCCACGAGTTGCTGGTCGGTCGGACTGGACGACATGCGTGCTGCATTCCTAGGTGATTCCCGCATCACGTCCCACGCGCAGAAGAGTAGACGGTTGCGGGGCGGGAAGGTTCCGTCAGAGCAGGATTGCCAATATCGTTGAAATCATACAACGTTAACGGACCGAACGATGGGATCCTCCGCATGGCCGCAGCTTTTCACACCTTCGACGTGCTCATCCTGGGCAGCGGGGCCGCTGGACTGACCTGCGCGCTCCATCTGCCCGAAGGGCTGCGGGTCGGGGTGCTGGCCAAGAATGCCATGTTCGAGGGTAGCACCCAATGGGCTCAGGGGGGGATCGCGGCCGTGCTGGATCCCACGGACAGTGTGGCCAGCCATGTCCAGGACACCCTGGACGCCGGTGCAACCCTGCCCCATCGCGAGGTGGTCGAGCGTATCGCCGCAGAGGCTGGCGACCTCATCGGCTGGCTCGAACGCCTGGGCATGCCTTTCACCCGTGAAAAGGGGCGTCTGCACCTGACCCGCGAGGGGGGGCACAGCCATCGTAGGGTCGCCCACGTCCAGGACGCAACCGGTGCGGCGCTGGAGAGCACCCTCCTGCGCGCCGCCCGCGCGCGCCGAACCCTCACCCTGCTCGACCAACATACCGCAATCGACCTCATCACCGCCCGCCGCCTGGGGCTCGAGGGCGACCGCTGTGTCGGGGCCTATGCCCTAAACCGCAACACCGGGCATGTGGAAGTCTTCCGCGCCCGTTTCGTGGTGCTGGCCACCGGCGGCGCGAGCAAGGTCTACCTCTACACCACCAACCCGGACGGTTCGACCGGCGATGGCATCGCCATGGCCTGGCGTGCCGGCTGCCGGGTGGCGAATATGGAGTTCATCCAATTCCACCCCACCGCCCTCTTTGATCCGCGCGCCAAGACCTATCTAATCTCCGAGGCCGTGCGCGGCGAAGGTGGGCGCCTGCTGCTGCCGGATGGCACCCCCTTCATGCACCGTTACGATCCGCGTGGCGAGCTGGCACCGCGCGACATCGTCGCCCGCGCCATCGACCACGAGATGAAACGCCTCGGGTTGGACTGCGTCTATCTCGACATCAGCCACAAACCGCCGGAGTTCGTGCGTGAGCACTTTCCCACCATCTATGCCCGCTGTCTGGAGTATGGCTACGACATCACCCGTCAGCCCATCCCGGTGGTACCCGCCGCGCATTACACCTGCGGCGGGGTGATGGTGGACATGCACGGGCGCACCGACATCGACCACCTCTATGCCATTGGCGAGGTCAGCCACACCGGCCTGCACGGCGCCAACCGGCTGGCGAGCAACTCGCTGCTCGAATGCCTGGTCTACGGCCGAGCCGCCGCGCAGGATATCGCCCGCCGCATGCGGGCGGCCAGCCCCTTGCCAAACATCCCCGCATGGGACGAGAGCCAGGTGACCGACTCCGATGAAGAGGTCGTAGTCAGCCATAACTGGCACGAACTTAGGCAGACCATGTGGGATTACGTCGGCATCGTGCGCACCACCAAGCGACTGGAACGTGCCCTCAACCGCATCGACCTGCTCAAGCGGGAAATCGACGAATACTACGGCCACTTCCGCGTCACCCATAACCTGATCGAACTGCGCAACCTCGTCGTGGTGGCCGAGCTGATCGTGCGCTGTGCCATGGCACGCAAGGAGAGCCGCGGTCTGCACTTCATCCTCGATTATCCCGAGCTGCTCCCAGGGCCTCCGACGGACACCGTGCTGACACCGGAACCGCCAAAGCCTTACCCGCATTTTAAGGCCTGAACGAACTCCCAAGGGTCAGTCCTCGCTCGCCCGCATTGCTTCCTGCAACACCTCGCTGGCCGCCAGCCACGCCTCCTCGACCTGTTCGAGAGCGGCATCGACGCGCGCCTTGTCCGCAAGAAGGCGCTTGAGCCTCTCCTTGTTCGCCTCGGCATAGATCGCAGGATCCGCGAGGGTGGTCTCCAAGGCCCCCTTTTCCCTGGCGAGACGCCCCATTTCGGCCTCCAGTCGCTCCAGCTCCCGGCGCAGAGGCTGCAGGCGCCTGCGCAACTCCGCCTCGACGCGGCGACGGTCCTTACGCGCGGCGGCACTATGCTCGGCAGCGGTTACGACCTCCGCCACCGGACGGGAGGCGACCTGTTGGGCCACCAACCAGCGCGGATAGTCATCCAGGCTGCCCGGAAATTCCTCCACCCGCCCGCCATGCACCAGCCACAAGCGATCAGCACAGGTGCGCAGCATGTGCCGATCATGCGAGACGATCACCATGGCCCCATCGAAGTCCTGCAGCGCCAGCGACAGGGCATGACGCATCTCGAGGTCGAGATGGTTGGTCGGCTCGTCGAGCAGAAGCAGGTTCGGCCTGCGGTAAACCAGCAGGGCGAGCACCAAGCGGGCCTTCTCGCCACCCGAGAACGGCGCGACCGGCGAAAGCGCCACATCGCCCACGAAACCGAAACCGCCCAGGTAGTCGCGCAGATCCTGTTCGGGGACCTGAGGATGTTCATGACGCAGATGTTCGAGCGCTGTCCAATCCGGACGAAGCTGCTCGAGCTGGTGCTGAGCAAAGTAACCAACACGCAGATCCTTGGTTGGCAGACGCTCTCCGGCAAGCGGCGCAATCTCGCCCGCCAAGAGCTTGATCAGGGTCGATTTACCCGCGCCATTGACACCCAAAAGACCGATCCGATCCCCCGGAGCGAGGGTCAGCTTCACTTCGCATAGCACCGGCCGCTCGCCATAGCCCGCACTGACCCCATCCAGACGCAGGAGCGGATTCGGCAGCTTCTCGGGCGGACGGAAGGCAAAATGGAAGGGCGAGTCGGCGTGTGCGGCGGCAATCAGCTCCATGCGATCGAGCGCCTTGAGCCGACTCTGTGCCTGCCTAGCCTTGCTCGCCTTGGCCTTGAAGCGCTCCACGAAACCGCGGATGTTGGCGATTTCGCGCTGCTGACGTGCGTACTCGGCCTGACGGGTGGCCAGGCGTTCGGCACGCAGGCGCTCGAACGCGCTGTAATTGCCGGTGTAGAGCGTCACCACCTCGTTCTCGATATGCACGATGTGGGTACAAACGGCGTCGAGAAAGTCGCGATCGTGCGAGATCAGCAGTAAGGTGCCACGATAGCTCCGCAACCAATCCTCTAGCCAGACCACCGCCTCGAGGTCAAGGTGATTGGTCGGTTCATCCAACAGCAGCAGGTCAGAGCGGCACATGAGCGCGCGGGCGAGGTTGAGGCGCATCCGCCAACCGCCGGAGAACTCGGCCACCGGACGGAGCTCCGTCCCCGGCGCGAAACCGAGGCCGTGCAGCAGGCGCGCGGCGCGCGCGCGCGCATCGTAGCCGCCCATCACTTCCAACCGTCCGTGCAACTCGGCCAAGCGCGTCCCCTCCCCCACCCGCTCGGCTTCGGCCATGGCGCGCTCGATAGCCCGCAGCTCGCTATCGCCGTCAAGGACATAGTCCATGGCGGGGCGCGGATCCGGCGGGGTTTCCTGCGCCACGTGCGCCACCACCCAGTTCGACGGATAGGTCACATCGCCCGCATCGGGCGAGAGCTCACCGCGCAGCAGGGCGAACAGGCTGGACTTGCCGCAGCCATTGGCCCCGGTCACGCCCACGCGCTGACCGGGATGGATCTGGAGGCTCGCGTCGCGAAACAATGGCTTCGCACCGCGGCGGAGGGAGAGATGGCTGAGGTTGAGCATGGACGCAAAGTCTAGCAGCAACCGTGTTTTCAAGGCGCCCCACACAATCTGCCAGGCGCCGCAAGCGCCCCGAACGGGGTTTCGTGTCGTCCACTGCCCCAACTAAACGGTCTTGGGTCGCTTCGCGCAGGCGCAACGATTGGCGCAAGTCAGCCCTCACGCCGCCAGCGCGTGCCAGAAGGGCCATCCTCCAGCACCACGCCGTCAAGGGCCAATTGCTCACGGATCGCGTCGGCACGAGCAAAATCACGCCTGGTGCGGGCCTCCAGTCGTTGCCGGATGAGCTCCTCGATGACCTCGTCGCTCAAACTGCCCTGACGTACGCGGCCGCGCAGAAAGGCTTCCGGTGCCTCGTTCAAGAGCCCCAACATGCCCCCGAGGTGCTTCAGGGTAGCCGCGGCCTGGCGACGCACCTCGCCGCTGTGCCTGTTCGCCTCACCGGCCAGTTCGAAGAGCACCGCAATGGCCTCAGGGGTGTTGAAGTCATCATCCATCGCCTGGGTAAAGCGTGTCACAAACTCTGGCAGGAGGGCCGCTCCGGTAACATCACCGGCATCGCGCAGGGCCGTGTACAGGCGTGTGAGGGCACTGCGCGCGGCGCGCAGCTGCTCATCACCATAGTTCAGCGGACTGCGGTAGTGGCTGTTGAGGATAAAGAAGCGGATTTCTTCCGGGCGGAAGTCCTTGAGCACCTCACGCACGGTGAAGAAGTTGCCGAGCGACTTCGACATCTTCTCCTCATTCACGCGCACGAATCCGTTGTGCATCCAGTAGTTGACGTAGTGGCACCCGGTCGCCGCCTCGCTCTGGGCGATTTCATTTTCATGGTGCGGGAACTGCAGGTCCATCCCACCGCCGTGGATATCGAAGCTGTGACCGAGGCAGGTGGTGGACATGGCCGAGCATTCGATGTGCCAGCCCGGACGACCAGGGCCCCAGGGGGACGCCCAGGCCGGTTCTCCGGGTTTCGCGGCCTTCCAAAGCACGAAATCGAGCGGATCATCCTTGGCCTCGCCGATCTCCACCCGCGCGCCAGCGCGCAGGTCTTCCGGATGCTTGCCGGACAAGCGACCATAACCCGCGAACCGACTCACGTCGTAGTACACATCACCGTTAGCGGCGACATAGGCATAGCCCTTCTCGATCAGGGTCTGGATCATCGCCAACATCGCGGGGATGGAGTCGGTGGCGCGCGGCTCATGATCCGGACGCAGGCAGCCGAGGGTGTCGGCATCCTCGTGCATGGCGTCGATGAAGCGCTGGGTCAGGTCCTGGATGGTCTCGCCGCGCTCATGAGCGCGTTGGATGATCTTGTCATCGATGTCGGTGATATTGCGCACATAGGTCACCTGATACCCTAGCTGTTTGAGGTAACGGTAGACCATGTCGAACACCACCATCACTCGCGCATGCCCGAGGTGACAGTAGTCATACACCGTCATGCCGCACACGTACATGCGGACCTTGCCGGGCTCGATGGGGATGAAGACCTGTTTTTCGCGGGATTCGGTGTTGTAGATGTGCAGCATGGCGAAGGGCTTGGGCAAAGAAAAAGGCCACCCCAAAGGCGTGGCCTTTCTATTCTAACAGCACGTTCAGGACTGGACGGCTGCTGTTTTTGGCATAGCGGCGAAACCGCCGTGCCCTCGCGGCTTGGCAGGCCGAAGACCAAGCACGCCAAGGGCTTGATCTTTGGAGCGCGTCGCGGACATGTGCCGCGACGCGGCGAGCTGAAAAAAGGCAGAAAACCCTTCCTTCAGCCCCCTGTTAGGGACACACTGAATAAGCTACTGCGTGGGCGGTCGACGGTGTTGCGCGGTGCGCCCTCCCTCATGGAGATATGTCTCGGTCACTGCGCACCCATCGCCTTGCATCCCATCCCGCGCGCGGCCTTGTTCAGCGTTTCCTTAGAAGCGGCGCGGACGCGGGGCGAAGCCGCCTTCGCGACGCGGACGCTCTTCGCGCGGACGGGCTTCGTTCACGCGCAAGGCTCGGCCATCGATCTCCTGGCCGTCGAGAGCCTTGATGGCGGCAAGACCCGCCTCGCGGTTCGGCATCTCGACGAAGCCAAAGCCCTTGGAACGGCCGGTTTCACGATCCATCACGACCTTGGCAGAGGCGATTTCACCAAAACCCTCGAAAGCCCGGCGAAGGGCCGCATCATCGGTGCGAAAGGACAGGTTGCCCACGTAAATATTGATCATACCAATCAGTCTTGAACATGCGTCATGGAAAAAAACATCAGAATCAACCCATGACGCAGCGTGACTCTGACGTGACCCGAAGGTCTTCGAGCATGCGTTGCCGTCTCTGACGTGCCAAACGCAGAGCTATCCTAAACCCAATTTCCGGTCGTGCGAAGCACTTTCATGCATTTTTTTGTGCCGAGGGATTACGTTATGATGTCGCTTCCACCCACCTTGGGGAAAGCTTTCCGTGCCCAGTCAACCTCGCATCAAGATTTCCACCCGCCTGGGCGACATTGTCGCCGAGCTGAATGCCGAAGCCGCGCCCAAGACCGTGGCCAATATTCTGGCCTATGTCGACGAGGGTTTCTATGACGGTACGCTGTTCCACCGCGTGATCCCGGGGTTCATGATCCAAGGCGGCGGCCTGACGCCCGATATGGCCAACAAGCCCACCCGCGCCCCGATCGAGAACGAGGCCACCAACGGCCTACCGAATATCCGCGGCAGCCTCGCCATGGCCCGTACGCCGCACCCGCATTCGGCCACCAGTCAGTTCTTCATCAACCTCAAGAACAATACCTTCCTCAACCACACCAGCCCAACCCCGAACGGCTGGGGCTACTGCGTGTTCGGTAACGTGGTGGAAGGCATGCATGTGGTCGATGCCATCGCCCAGGAGCCCACCGGCATGCGCGCCGGCCACAGCGATGTGCCATGCAACGACGTGGTGATCGAGAAGATCACACGCCTCGAAACCATCGAATAAGGCATCTTGGCGCAAGAAACTCTCTTCCTCGCCGATCTGCACCTGCATGAGCAGGCACCGCAGATCACGCGCCGGCTGCTTGCCCTCGAGCCGCGCCTGCGCAAGGCGCAGGCGGTCTACATCCTCGGCGATCTGGTCGAGGTGTGGATCGGCGATGATGCGCCGATCGATCCCAACCTCCTCCCTGCCTTTGCCTTGCTACGTCGTCTCAGCGATACCGGTGTTCCAATCTTTTTCCAGCACGGCAACCGCGACTTCCTGATCGGTCCGCGCCTTGCCTGCCGCTTTGGCCTTCACCTGTTGGCAGAGGACGTGGTAATCGAGCTCTATGGCCATCCCGCAGCCTTGGTGCATGGCGATCAGCTCTGCACGAATGACCTCGCCTACCAACGCCTACGCCAAAGACTGCGCCATCCTATCACCCGCTTCATCCTGCGCCATCTCCCCCTTGGTGCGCGCCAGAGGCTTGCAGCAAGGCTGCGGGAGCAGAGCCGTCAGGCCACAGGACGCAAGGGCACGGACATCATGGACGTCCATCCGCGAGCAGTCGCCGCGCTCATGGCGCGCCTGGATGTGCATGTGCTGATCCACGGCCACACCCACCGTCCGGCCATTCATCAGCAGGACGGCAAGATTCGCGCGGTGTTGGGTGACTGGGGGGTGGGGGCGGTGCTCTTGAGTGCCACACCGGAGGGGCTGCGCCTGGAGCGCGTCGAGGATGCCGGCATGACCACTGTGCTGGCCGAATCCAGCTGGCCCTTCAACCCCTCAAGAGGCGCTTGACCGGGGCAAAGCTCACCCGATGCTCGGGCGAGGGTCCATGCTCGACCAGGGCGGCCAGGTGTTCTGCGGTGGGATAACCTTTGTGCTTATCGAAACCGTACTGGGGATACAGCGCATGCAGCTTTAGCATGGAGCGGTCACGCGCCACCTTGGCGAGGATGGAGGCCGCGCTGATGGCAGGCTCCAAGGCATCACCACGGACGATGGTCTGTGCTGGACAAGGGAAGCCTGGGGCACGGTTGCCATCCACTAGCACCAGCGTGGGCGTATGAGTAAGGCCTGCGACCGCGCGCTGCATGGCAAGCAGGCTGGCCTGGAGGATATTGAGGCGGTCGATCTCCTCGCGGCTGGCAGAGGCGATGCACCAGGCCAGTGCCTGTGCCTGGATGACCTCGCACAGGGCTTCCCGCCGCTGGGCGCTGAGCTTCTTCGAGTCGTTCAACCCCTCGATGGGCCGCGCGGGGTCTAGGATGACCGCTGCGGCATAGACCGCTCCAGCGAGCGGCCCCCGCCCTGCCTCATCCACCCCAGCGACATACGCTACGGGTAGCCTGGTTGGGCCATCGAACAGGGGATATGATTCAGCGGACATGACAAAAGACCTATAATTAAATATTTTCACAAGCATTCCTCCCCTTCGGGAAGCACTGATCAGCGCCTCCTCCTAGGGCATGGATACCTTGCCGCAAACAAGGACATAAGTCTTTGATCCACGGAGAAGATCACAAATCGACTTTGCGGCAAGCCAAGCTAAAAAGCCATGAATTTTTCAGTATGTCCTTAAGGGATTCGATGGGATAACGGATGAGCAGACTTCGCTGTGCAGTGATCGGTACCGGCTACCTTGGCAAGTTTCACGCGGACAAGTATGCCCTGCTACCGGAATGTGAACTGACGGCCGTGGTGGACGCCAATCCCGAGACTGCCGCAAGCCAGGCCGCCAAGCATGGTTGCCGGGGGCTGACAGACTACCGCGAACTGCTGGGCGAGGTGGATGCGGTGAGCATTGCAGTACCGACCAGCCTGCATTTTGAGGTGGCGCGTGACTTCCTCGCCGCGGGCAGCCACGTGCTGGTCGAGAAGCCCATCACCACGACGGTCGAACAGGCCGACGAGCTGATCCGCCTCGCTCGAGAGAAAAACCGCGTGCTCATGGTCGGCCACTTAGAACGCTTCAACCCCGCCATTCTGGCCCTGGAGGGCGTACTGGATCAGCCACGTTTCATCGAATCCACTCGCCTTGCCCCCTTCAAGCCGCGCGCCACGGACGTGAGCGTGGTGCTGGATTTGATGATCCACGACATCGACATCATTCTCGACATCGTCGACAGCCCCATCACCCATGTCGAGGCCAGCGGCGCCTGCGTGCTCACCGGCGACACCGATATCGCCAATGCCCGCTTGAGCTTCGCCAACGGCTGTGTGGCCAATGTCACCGCCAGCCGCATCAGCCTCAAGAGCGAACGCAAGATGCGCCTATTCCAGAAGGACGCCTACCTGTCGGTGGACTTCCAAAACCGCGTGCTGACGACGCATCGCCGCGGTGAGGCTGAGATGTTCCCCGGCGTGCCGGAAATCCTTTCCGAGGAGAGACGTTTCGAGAGTGGCGATGCCCTGCTGGAGGAGATCCGTCACTTCGTCGATTGCGCCATTCACGGCCGCCCCCCGCGCGTACCCGGCGAGGCCGGCCGCCGCGCCCTGGCTACCGCCGAGGATATCAGCGCGTTGCTGCGCCCTCCTGCATCCTGACCCCTCCTTTTCGCTTTTGTACGAGTACCCGCCATGACGATCCCAATGGTCGACCTTTCCGCCCAATACCAGGCCCTCAAGGCGGAGATCGACGCCGGCCTGGCCGCCACCCTGCAATCCACCCAGTTCATTCTCGGCCCCAACGTGCGCGCCTTCGAAGACGAAGCGGCCACCTACCTCGGTGTTAGGCACGCCATCGGCGTGGCCAACGGCACCGAAGCCCTACACCTCGCCCTACTCGCCGCCGGAATCAAACAAGGCGATGAGGTCATCACCTCACCCTTCACCTTCATTGCCACCGCCGAGGCCATCCGCTATGTCGGGGCGCGCCCGGTGTTCGTCGACATCGACCCTCGGACCTTCAACATCGACCCGGCCCTGATCGAGGCGGCCATCACCCCGAAAACCCGTGCCATTCTCCCGGTCCATCTGTTCGGCCAGCCGGCGGACATGGTGGCCATCCGTGCCTTGGCCGTACGCCATGGACTCAAGATCATCGAGGACTGCGCCCAATCGTTCGGCGCGGACGTCGCCGGACGCATGACCGGCAGCCTTGGGGATGCGGGGGCGTTCAGCTTCTTCCCAAGTAAAAACCTCGGCTGCTTCGGCGATGGCGGTATGGTCACCACCCATTCAGACGAGATCGCCGAACGGCTGCGCATGCTGCGCAACCACGGCAGCAAGGTCCGCTACCATCACGACATCATCGGTTACAACAGTCGGCTGGACGAGATGCAAGCCGTCATCCTGCGCGCCAAGCTGCGGCACATCGACACCTACAACCGCGAGCGCCGCCGTGTCGCACATGGCTACAACGTCGGGCTGGCCGGGCTGCCGGTGACCACCCCGTTCGAGGATGGCCGCGGCACCCATGTCTTTCACCAGTACACCCTCTTGACCGACCGGCGCGAGGCCATCCAGCAGGCCCTGCAGGCGGAAGGCATCGCCAGCGCGATCTACTACCCCATCCCGCTGCACCAGCAGAATGCGTTCAAGGCGGACTACCCTAACCTGCGCCTGCCGGTCGCGGAAGAAGTCGCTCGCCGCTGCTTGAGCCTGCCGATCTACCCAGAGCTGCCAGACACCTCCATCGAACGCATCTGCCATGTCATTCGCCGCGCCCTTGGCTGAACGCTCCAACACAACAGCCGAGGCCCGCCCCCCCCTCGTCATGTTCTCTGCCGGGGAAGCCTCCGGAGACAAACACGCCGCCGCTGTGTTTCGCGCCATGCAGGTGCGCCTCCCCGGCCTACGAGGAATCGGCATGGGAGGCAGCGCCATGCGCGAGGCAGGCATCGAGCTGAGCGTCGATGCCTCCGGCCTCGGCGTGGTCGGTCTTGGAGAGGTGTTCCGCTCTTATGGCGCCATCAAGAGCGCGCTCAAAACCATGCAACAAGCGGTGTGCGCACTGCGTCCCGACCTGCTCATCTGCGTGGACTACAAGGAATTCAACCTCAAACTTGCCCGCCATGCCAAGAGTTGCGGCATCAAAGTGCTGTTCTACGTCAGCCCGCAGGTCTGGGCCTGGCGACCCGGGCGAGTGAAGAAGTACGGCGCAGCCATCGACATGATGGCGGTGATCTTCCCGTTCGAGACGGCGTTCTACGAGGCGCATGGCATCCCGGTGCGCTATGTCGGCCACCCGCTCGCGGGGAGGGTGCAGGCCAGCGCCCCGCGAACAAAGCTGCTGGAAGAGTTCGGGTTGTCCGCAAAGCACCCCGTCGTGGGCCTCCTGCCCGGAAGCCGCAAGGCCGAAATCCAGCGCCTCCTGCCGGTCATGCTGGAGGCCGCCGCAAGGCTAGCCACCGCGAAGCCGGGAGTACAATTCATTCTGCCGCGCGCTGCCAGTATCCCCGAGGAACTCCTCCGGCCTTACCTAGACTCGAGCCACGTGAGGGTCAACGTCGTCCATGAGCGCAGCCACGACGTCCTGGCCTGTTGCGACGCCGCCATGATCGCCTCGGGGACCGCCACCCTGGAGGCCGCGCTGATGGGGGTTCCCATGGCCATCGTGTATAAGGTTTCGCCACTTACTTACACCCTGCTCCGGCCGCTGATCCACATCCCCGACATCGGACTTGCCAACATCGTCGCCGGACGCCGGATCGTGCCGGAGTTCGTCCAGGGCCAAGCCAAGCCCGAAGCCGTGGCCGCCGACATCAGGCGCATGCTGGAGGATGCGAACCATGCCGAACGCATGCGCAAAGACCTGGCCGAGGTCAAAGAAAAACTCGGCCCGGGCGGCGGGGTGGAACGGATGGCGGACCTGGCAATCGAGATGCTCGCCAAGCGTTGATGTTCTCACCTTCGCCCCCTCTTCCAGAAGGCGATGAGGAGCTCCCCAAGGGCACGTCGCAAAGGGCAGGAGGTCAGCCCCCGGCCCCGCTCATCCCTGCTTGAATGCCGCCCTGGACCAAGGCCGCAGGGTCGAGCAGGCGACGCAGGGTTTCCTCGTCGAGGTCGGTTTCTTCCCGTGCGACTTCAAGCAGGGTGCGCCCTTCGGCATAGGCGCGCTTGGCAATCGCCGCGCCCTTCTCGTAGCCGATGATCGGATTCAGTGCAGTGACGAGGATGGGGTTGCGTGCAAGTGCCGCCTCCAGCTGCGGTCGGTTCAATTCCATGCCGACGATGGCCTTGTCCGCCAGCGATCTACAGGCGTTGCTCAAAAGATGGATCGAATCGAGCAGGCTATCGGCAATGAGCGGAAGCATGACATTGAGCTGGAAGTTGCCGCTGGAGCCAGCGATGCCGATGGCGGTGTCATGCCCCATGACCCGCACGCAGGCCATCATCACCGCCTCGGGGATCACAGGATTGACCTTGCCGGGCATGATGGAGCTGCCGGGCTGCAACGCGGGCAGGCGGATCTCCGCAAGCCCTGCCAGCGGACCGGAGTTCATCCAGCGTAGGTCATTGGCGATCTTCATCAGTGCCACAGCCAGGGCACGCAGCTGACCACTGGCTTCGACCGCCGTATCCTGGCTGGCCAGGCCCATGAACAGGTTGTCCATGGGTACAAATGGGATACCGGTAAGGCGGGCGAGCTCGGCAGCAACGTGGGTGCCGAAGTCCTTGGGGGTGTTGACCCCGGTGCCCACCGCCGTGCCACCCTGTGGTAGGGTGCGCAGGCGGGTAAGGGTATCCCGCAGACGCGCCTCGGCGGCGGCAAGCTGCTTGGCCCAGCCGGAGAGCTCCTGGCCCAGGGTGATGGGCATGGCGTCCATCAGGTGGGTGCGACCGGTCTTGACCACGTCCTGCCACGCCGCGCCCCGACGCTCGATGACCTCCCGCAGGTGGGCCATGGCTGGCAGCAAGCGTTCCTGGATCTCCAGCACGGCCGCAACATGAATCGTCGTAGGGATCACGTCATTGGAGCTCTGCCCCATGTTGACGTGGTCGTTCGGATGGACTGGATGCATGCTGGTCGAGGCCAGACGGGCAATCACCTCATTGGCGTTCATGTTGCTGGAGGTGCCAGAACCGGTCTGGAAGACCTCGACCGGAAATTGTTCGTCAAACTGGCCTGCCGCCACCTGCAAGGCGGCACGCTGAATGGCCTCCGCACGCGTGGGGTCGAGCAGGCCAAGCTTGGCATTGACTTTGGCACAGGCCGCCTTGACCAAGCCGAGGGCGCGCAGGAAGGCACGTGGCATGGGGCGTCCACTAATACGGAAGTTGTCCACCGCGCGCTGGGTCTGCGCGCCCCACAGGGCGTTGGCAGGCACCTTAAGCTCGCCCATGCTGTCTTTTTCGATGCGAAACTCAGTCATCACCCCAATCCGTATTCAAGCGTGCGTACATTGATCATAACTCATTGATCATGCCTCATGATGCTGCACTTCGTGCACTTAAAGTCGAACCAGAACACAAGCCATGCGGCATCATCCGATACAACGCGGATGCAGACAGTCCATCATGAACGGTTGGCACGAAGATAAGCGCGCTCAGCGCTTAGTCTGCATAAGACTACCGTTGACCTCTCCTCTCGGGCCCTTCGCTGTGCACGATAAGGGCCCCCTCAAGAAGATTCACTTCGCGGTGAGCGTATTTGAAATAAAGACAGAAAGTGCTTGTGCAACACCCAGTCAACGCACGATGCCGCGCTGGCTGGCACGGATGAAGTCGAGAAACTGGCGCACCTCGGGACAGGTAGCAGCCATTTCCTCGGCTTCATCCCAGTTTTCCTTGGTAGGCCGGTTGCGAATCAGCAACTTGAAAGCACGATGCAGTTCACGGATGGTCTCTTCCGAAAAATTGCGCCGCTTAAGACCGTTCTTGTTGATCCCAATCGCCCGCGCACGGGCGCCATCAACCATGACGAACGGCGGAATGTCTTGCGTGATCTTGGTCGCCCCACCTGCAAAACTATGCGCACCAATACGACAAAACTGGTGCACCACCGAAAAACCGCTGAGGATGGCCCAGTCTTCCACCACCACATGCCCAGCGAGCGAGGCACAGTTGGCCATGATGACGTGACTGCCGATGTGGCAGTCATGCGCCACATGCGTGGTGGCCATGAACAGATTGTCATTGCCGATGATCGTCACGCCCGCACCCTGGATCGTGCCGCGGTGGATGGTGCTTCCTTCACGGATGGTATTGCGGTCACCGATCTCAAGCCGCGTTGGCTCACCGGCATACTTCAAATCCTGCGGCGCTTCACCAATGGAGGCGAACTGAAAGATTCGGTTCTCACGTCCGATGCGAGTCGGCCCATTGATGACCACGTGCGGACCGATCCAGGTCCCATCCCCGATCTCAACATCCGCACCGATGACCGAAAACGGACCAATACTGACATCTTCGCCAATCCGCGCCTTGGAATGGACGACTGCACGTGGATCGATCATGCGCTGACATCCTTGGCGATACACTTGATCGTGGCGCTGGCAGCCACCTCATCGCCTACTCGCGCCTCGCACTCGAAAATGCCCAGGTTGCGAATCAGACGCTTCTGGCGCACATACAGGGTGAGCTGGTCGCCCGGCTCGACGATGCGACGAAAGCTTACGTCATCCAAACCAACCAGCATATAGAGACTGTCATCGTTCGGCTTGTCGCCCTGGCTGGCAAAGGCAAGGATACCGGTGGCCTGGGCCATGGCCTCGGCGATCAACACGCCGGGCATGATCGGGCGCACCGGAAAGTGGCCCTGAAAATAGGGTTCATTGAAGGTGACGTTTTTGAGCGCCATCAGGTAGTCGTTCGGCACCCAGTCGAGCACGCGGTCGACAAGCAGAAAGGGAAAGCGGTGCGGGAGGTGCTGCATGACCTCCTGGATATTCAATACGCGACTCACGCGTCACTCCTCTGATGAATCCTTGCTGCGCAATGCTCGCTCAAGGGCCTCGATGCGCCGCGCCATGTCATCGAGGTGTTTGAAGCGGGCAGCATTGCGACGCCACTTCTGGTTGGTATCCAAAGGCGTGCCTGCGGAATAGACACCGGGCTGGCGAATGGAGCGAGTGACCATGGACATGCCCGTGACCTGAACCCTGTCCGCAAGCTCAAGATGGCCAGCAAGCCCCACACCACCTGCAAGCATGCAATGGCGGCCAACGCGGGAGCTGCCAGCAAGCCCCGCACAGCCCGCGATGGCGGTGTGTTCGCCAATCACGACGTTATGGGCAATCTGCACGAGGTTGTCGATTTTGACCCCGTTGGCAATCACGGTGTCGCCCAAAGTACCCCGATCCACCGTGGTATTGGCGCCGATATCGACGTCATCGCCAATAAGGACACCGCCAAGTTGCGGCACCCGCTCCCAGTGGCTGTGAGCGTGAGCAAGACCGAAGCCATCGGAGCCGATCACTGCCCCAGGATGGATGATGCAGCGCGCCCCAATCCTTACCCCGTCCAGCAGCGTCACACGAGCGACCAACTCGGTGTCGGTACCGATGCTGCTACCCTCCCCAACAAAGCATTGCGGCCCGATCTGGACGCCGGCCCCGATTTTCGCCCCTCGGGCGACGACCGTCAGGGGGCCGATCCATGCCGTGGCATCGATCTGTGCCCCCGTTTCCACCCACGCGGAGGGGTGAATACCTTGCCGGACAGGACGGGGATGGAGCAGACGCGCGGCACGAGCAAAGCTCAGCTGGGGGGTATCACTGAGCAAACGCGGGCCGACATAGGCCTGCTCAAAGACCGGTGGCAGGATCACCACCCCAGCCTTTTTGGCCTTGAGCGCAGACAGATAGGCCGCGTCCTGGATGAAACCGAGGGCGTGGGGGTCATCCTGCTCGAGGGTGGCGACGCGCAAAACATCGTGGTCCGGATCGCCTAGAAGCCGGGCCCCGATCCGTTCCGCCAGCTCCCCTAGCTTCACCGTGAAATCCTCACTCGCCTGGAGCTGGAACCGGCTTATTTGACCGTCTGCAGACGCTCGAGCACCTTGTTGGTGATGTCCACACTCGGGCCGGCATAGACCACGCCATCGCTGAGGATCAAGTCGTACTCCTCGGCCTTGGCCATTTCGTTGATCACCTGAAATACGATGCGCTGAAGTTTGGCGAGTTCCTCGTTCTTGCGCAGGTTCAGGTCGTCGCGAAACTCCGCCTGCTGACGCTGCAGTTCGCGCATGCGGCGGTTCAGCTCACGCTCCTGACGAGAACGCTCAGCCTCGCTCATGGCCGCGCCTTCGCGGGAGAGTTTCTGCTCCAGTGCCTGGGCGGCCTTCTGGTTTTCCACCAGTTCGCGCTCGCGGGCGGAGAACTCCTTCTCCAGCTGCTTGCGCGCAGCTTCGGCCTGCGGCGCCTTATCGAGCAGGACGGCCGAGTTGACAAAGCCGACTTTGAGCTCCTTGGCCCAGGCACTGCCAGAGAGGACCAGGGCCAGGGCTGCGGCAATGAGGGCGGTCTGCTTGAACACAGTTGAACTCCGACTTGGTTTGGTTGGATGGGTTGGTTAGAAACCAGCGCCAATGGCGAACTGGAACATCTGGGTACGATCACCCGGTTTGTCATTCAGCGGCTGGGCCAGGCTCAAGGTCAGCGGGCCGATCGGCGAGAGCCAGATCAGCGATACGCCGACAGACGTGCGAAGCTCGTCGGCCACGAAGGCATCGTAGGACGAGAATACATTGCCGATGTCATAGAACAGGCCCATGCGCACATTCTTGACACTCTCCTCGCCGAGGAAGGGCAAGGGGAAGCTCAACTCGGCCGTCCCCGCCAGCTTGAATGCCCCGCCCATGGCGTTGCCGAGATTGTCGCGTGGGCCGAGGCTGTAGTCCTCAAAGCCTCGCACGGAGCGGATACCGCCCGCGTAATAGTTCTTGAACGGCGGCAGGGTGGTGGTACGTTCAACGCCGTTTTGGTCAATATAGGTGTAGGCCTTGCCATAGCTGTCGCCGTACCCCACCACGGCACCCACCTTGAACACATAGTTGGTGCTCAAGCTGAAGTAATGGTCATGGCTGAGATTGGCCTTGTAGTACTCAAGCCCACTGCCCGGCCCCGCCACTTCCAGGCTTGCCAGAGTGTAACCACCGCGATTGGGGAAGATGGCCCGATCACGGGTATCCCAATACCAGCTTGGGGTGAGGGTATAAAAATCATAACTCTCTTCCTTGACCCAGTCCGGCGAGCTGGTCGTCCGCTTCAGCTGGCTGTGATCCAGACCCACCGCCAAGCGTGCGCCAGTATACTCGGACAGCGGGATGCCGAACTTGATATCCCCCCCATAGGAGTCCATCAAATAGCGGCTCAAGGTTACCTTCGTGGCATCCATTTGTCTGAAGTAGACCGAAAAACCGCGGCTGATACCATCCACCGTCCAGTAAGGGTTGAGGTAGGAGAGGCTATAGATATTGCGCAGGCCACTGCGCTCGATGTTGAGTGCGACACTGTTACCCGTGCCGAGGAAGTTGGCTTGCGACAATCCTAGGTTCAACAGAATACCCTCGGATTGGGAATACCCCGCGCCGATACTGAAGCTTCCGGACAGGCGCTCGGTCACGCCCACGTTCAGGTCGACCTGATCGGCCACTCCGGGAACTGGTTTGGTCTCGATGGAGGCCGATTCGACATAACTCAAACGCTGCAGACGCTCTTTGGAGCGCTCAACCTTCTCGCCGGAGAACCACGTACCCTCCAGCTGGCGTATCTCGCGGCGGAATACCTCTTCGTCGGTGTTGTAGTTGCCGACGATATTGATGCGGCGCACGTAGATGCGTTTGCCCGGATCGACATACAGGGTCAGCTTGACCGTCCTGTTGGCCTCATCCAGCTCGGGCACCGGATTGACGTTGGCGAAGGCATAGCCTTCGTTACTCAAGCGCTTGATCAGCGCGTTGGTGCTCTCGGTCAGGGCCTTGCGTGAGAATCGTTCGCCCGGCTTGATGGTGAGAAGACGGCGCAACTCCTCCTCAGGCAAGATCATATTGCCGGCAAATCCGACCTCGCTGACGCTGTACTGTTCGCCCTCGGTGATATTGATGCTGATGTAGATGTCCTTGCGGTCCGGCGAGATGGAGACCTGGGTCGAGTCGACGTTGAACTTGAGGTAGCCCCGGTCGAGGTAGAACGAGCGCAACTTCTCCAGATCCGCGGCCAGTTTTTGGCGCGAATATTGGTCGCGATCGGAAAAAAACTGGTACCAGGCGGTCGGCCCAAGATCGAACTGTTTGAGCAACTCCTTCTCGCTGAAGTCTTTGTTGCCAACGATATTGATGGTGCGGATGCTGGCCGGGGTGCCCTCGAGAATCTCCACCTCCAGCGCCACACGGTTGCCATCGAGCTCGGTCTGTTTGGTGTTCACGCGCACGCCGTACAGGCCCATGCTGAAATAGAGACGCTGCAGCTCCTGCTCCATCTGCTCAAGGGCCTGGCGGTTCAGCACCCGCCCCTTGGCAAGCCCAGCGGACTTGAGCGCCTTTTCAAGGTCGGCCTTCTCGACCTTGTCGTTGCCAGTGATCGTCAACTCGCCAATGGTCGGCAACTCTTCCACCTTGATCACCAACACCTCGCCACGCCGTGCAACATCGACACGACGGAAGAAGCCGGTCTTGTACAACGCATGGATCACCCGGGTGCTGTCTGCCTCGGTAAAGGTGTCGCCGACACGGTAGGGCAGATAGGTGAAGACAGTGCCCGAGGCAATGTTCTGCAGCCCCTGCACCTCGATGTCCCGTAGGGTGAAAGTGGATGGACTCTCCGCTGCCTGAGCGGAGAGTGCGACACCAAGGGCCAGCGGCAGGATCGAGCGGGCAAACATCTTCATGAATGGTCAGGGTCCAAAAAGGGCGGTGTCGTCGTGGCCTAGAAGAAGAGCCGTGTCAGGTCATTGAAAAGGGCCAGGGCCATCAGCGCAAGCAGCAAACTCATACCGACGCGCTGAGCAAGCATCTGTGCCTCGTCCGACAACGGTCGGCCACGCAAGGCTTCGATAAGATAAAACAAGAGGTGCCCGCCATCCAGTACGGGAATGGGCAACAGGTTGAGAATCGCAAGGCTTAGGCTCACCAGGGCAAGAAAGGCAAGAAAGCTGGACAGGCCAAGCACTAGGCTGCGGCCAGCGATATCGGCGATGCCAAGCGGCCCGCTGATGTTCTCGAGTGTGGCCTCGCCGGTGAGCATCTTGCCCATCACCCGCAGGCTGAGCACACTCATATCCAAGGTGCGCAAGAGACCCGCCTGGATCGCCTCCAACACGCCAAGGCGCTCGACCACCAGCAAGCGCTGCCGCACTTCATCGGGGATATCGACTCCGAAGGCGGCCCCGAGGTAGCCGATCACTTCGCCATCGTGCCGACGCATGTGAGGTATCACGCTGACGGTCTGCGGCCGACCATCGCGTAGGATGTTCAGTTCCATCCGCTCGCCGGGATGCTGACGGATGGCCTCCACCAGCTCACGGGCGCGAGAGATTGGCACGCCCTCCACCCCAGTCACCACATCGCCGACCCTCAGGCCGGCCAAGGCCGCCGCGGCGCCCTCCTCCACCCGGCGCACGACGATGCTCCCGCGCGGTTCCCAAGGACGTAGGCCCAGGCGCGCAAGCGGCTCATCGGTGTCCGTGAGCAGCCCATAGGGCGCGCCGGGCAGCTCAAGCGTGCGTTCATCCCCCTGCTCGCGAACACGCAACTGAATGGGCTGGTCTCCCATCGCCGCATCCAGCACCGCAACACGCAGGGCATCGAAGGTGCGCACCGGACGCCCATTGACCGCCAGCACCTCCGTCTCACCCCGCAGCCCTGCCTGTGCCGCTGGAGTCGCAGCGGGGGGGACGTCCAGGATCGGCGCAAGTCCAGTGACCCCAACCATGTACATGAGGGCATAGGCAACGACGGCAAAGACTAGGTTCGCAGCCGGCCCCGCGGCCACGATTGCGGCGCGCTTGCCAACCCCCTGCCGATCGAAAGCCCGGTGTGCCTCGGCCGGATCCACCGGCCCATCCCGCCCATCAAGCATCTTGACGTAGCCGCCAAAAGGCAAGCTGCCAAGGACATATTCGGTCTCCCCATACCGCCAACTGTACAGCGGGTGACCGAAGCCAATGGAGAAGCGCAGCACCTTGACACCAAGTCGACGCGCCACCCAGAAGTGCCCCCATTCATGCACCGCGACCAGCAGACCGATCGCAAGGATAAAGCCGAGGATGCTGGTGAGCACGTGCATCAGAAACGCTCCCCATACGCCGCGATCCAGCGCGCGGCAAGCTCGCGCGCATCAAGGTCCGACCTGAATACGGCCTCCAGGGTGTCGGCCGCGACGGAGGGAGCCTGCTCGAGAACCGCCTCGATCAGGACCGGGATCTGCGTGAAGCGTATGCGACGGGCGAGAAACCCCTCCACCGCCACCTCATTGGCGGCGTTGAGCACGGCCGGCGCGACCCCGCCCTGCTGCAAGGCATCGAAGGCCAATCGCAGACAGGGAAATCGCAAAAGGTCCGGTTGCTCAAACTGCAAGGCCGCCACCTGAGTCAGGTCGAGCGGAGCGACACCTGATTCGATCCGCTCCGGCCAACTCAATGCATGGGCGATGGGGGTGCGCATGTCCGGATTGCCCATCTGGGCCAGGACCGAGCCGTCACTGTAGGCGACCATCGAGTGGACGATGCTCTGCGGATGGACCAGCACACGGATACGCTCAGGTGGAATATCGAACAACCAGCGCGCCTCGATGACCTCCAGCCCCTTGTTCATCAGGGTGGCGGAATCCACCGAGATCTTACGCCCCATCGACCAGTTGGGATGGGCGCAGGCCTCCTCGGGCGTCACCCAAGCGAGCTGATCGGCCGGACGCTGGCGGAAGGGCCCACCCGATGCGGTCAGGATCAGCTCGCTCACCCCAAACTCAAGATGACGCGCCGCATCCGGGCGTGGCAAGCACTGGAACAGGGCGTTGTGTTCCGAATCCAGTGGCAGCAAGGTGGCACCTTGGCGTTTCACCTCTTCCATAAAGAGGGCACCGGACATGACCAAGGCCTCCTTGTTGGCCAGCAGCACCCGCTTGCCCTGGCGCACCGCTGCCAGGGCCGGACGCAGACCGGCGGCACCAACGATGGCCGCTACCACGATGGGACTGGCGGCATCCGCCGCGATGGCTTCCATACCCGCAGCCCCTTCGAGCACCTCGATCGCAAGCCCCTCCAGGCGCAAGGCCTCGCGCAGGCGCGCCGCGGCGCTACGCTCGCCCATGGCCACACAACGGGGACGAAATTCACGGCAAGCGGCCAGCATGCCCTCGACGTCCCGCCAAGCCCCCAACGACTCGACCCGCCAGCGTCCCGGATGGCGGCGCAACACGTCGAGGGTACTCTGGCCAATGGAGCCCGTCGCCCCAAGGATGCACACCCCTTGATGTGAATCAGCCATGCAGCACCCCGAGCTTCAACAGACCAAAGGCCATCAACGGCGCGGCAGCAAGCAGGCTATCGACCCGATCGAACATGCCGCCATGTCCCGGCAGTAGGGATCCGCTGTCCTTCACCCCCGCCTCGCGCTTGAGTTGGCTCTCATGCAGATCACCTATGACCGAGATCAGGGTGACGGCAAACAGGAGCAGCAACCAGGACAGCAGCGGCAGGTTGGCATAGGGGTCGACAGTATGCGCCACCCAGCCCACCAACAGAACGGCAACGAGCGCACCGACCACCCCTTCGACGGTCTTGCCGGGACTGATCGCAGGGGCCAGCTTGTGACGACCAAAGCAGCGACCACTGAAGTAGGCGGCCGAATCTGCCACCCACACCACCATGAAAGTCGCCAACACCCACAGAGGGCCGTCCGGCAGGTTGCGCAGTGCGTCCATCGCCAACCAGGCGGGCCACAGTACCAAGGGCGCGAGGATGAGTTTGTAGGTACGCCCGTGCACGAAGGTAGGGGCACGTTCACCCAACGCTAGACGGACAGCAAGCGCCAACCAGAGCAGCACCGCTGCACCAAACACCCAGCCAAGCGCGCCATCGAGCATGAGCAGGAGAGTGCCCGCGAGGGTGAGCAACAAGGCAAACACGAGACGGGATCCCCCCGCAAGCCGGACCAAGGCTGCCCACTCGAAGGCGGTCGCGAACACCACCACCCCCACTAGCACCGCAAACCCCGCGCGCGGCAGGAAGAACAGCGCGGGAATGAGAAGAGCCGCAAGCGCTAGCGCGGTGAGGATGCGCTGCTCAAGCACGGTCGAGCTCCGCAAGTTGCGCCGAAATCTGGCCAAAACGGCGCTCACGCCCAGCATACCAAGCAAGGGCTTGGTCCAATGCCGCGGCGTCGAAGTCCGGCCACAGCACCGGGGTGAAATACAGCTCGGCATAGGCGAGCTGCCAGAGGAGGAAATTGCTGATGCGTTGCTCGCCGCCGGTGCGGATCAAGAGATCCGGCTCGGGCAGATCGCCCAAGGCGAGATGGCGGGCAAGGGCGAGTTCATCCACCGCCTCCGGCGCAAGACGGCCGACCGCCACCTCCCCCGCCAGTGCGCGCGCGGCCTGAGCGATATCCCAGCGCCCGCCGTAGTTGACGGCCACCACCAGGGTCATGCGCTCATTGCCAGCGGTGACCTCCTCGGCCTCGGCCATGCGCGCCTGCAGACTGGGATCGAAACGGCCGCGCTCGCCAATGAAGCGCAGGCGGATGTCCGCCTCGTGCAGACGGCGGACCTCGCGTTGCAGGGATTGGAGGAACAACTGCATGAGGGCGTCGACCTCCGACGCAGGCCGACGCCAGTTTTCGCTTGAGAAGGCGAACACAGTGAGCACCCTCACCCCACGCTCGGCGCAGGCGCGCACCGTAGCGCGCAGGGCAGTGGCACCTTGGCGATGACCGAGCACGCGCGGATAGCCGCGACGTTCGGCCCAGCGCCCGTTGCCATCCATAATGATGGCAACGTGTGCGGGTACGTTGAGCTTCGCCTGGAGGGACATGGATAAGGAGAATGAGGAGGGGATCAGACCTCCATCAGTTCCTTCTCCTTGGCGGCAAGTAAGGCATCGACATCGGCGATATATTTGTCCGTGAGCTTCTGAATCGCGTCCTGAGCACGGCGCTCCTCGTCCTCGCTGATCGCCTTCTCCTTCAGCAGGGTCTTGAGCGCACCGTTGGCGTCCCGGCGAATGTTGCGGATGGCCACCTTGGCGTTCTCGCCTTCGTGGCGTACCACTTTCACCAGATCGCGGCGACGCTCTTCGGTCAGCGGCGGCATCGGCACGCGGATCACCATGCCCGCGCTCATCGGGTTGAGGCCAAGGTCGGAGGTCATGATGGCCTTCTCGATCTTGCTCACCATGTCCTTCTCCCAAGGCGTAACGGTCAGACTGCGCGCATCCTCGGCCACGATCTTGGCCACCTGGGACAGCGGGACCTCCTGTCCGTAATACTCGACCTTCACGTGATCGAGGATGGAAGGATGAGCACGTCCCGTGCGCAGCTTGCTCAACTCTGTCTTCAGCGCGTCGAGGCTTTTGCCCATACGCTGCTCGGCATCTTTGCGAATGTCGTCGATCATGCTTGGATCTCCCGAGTGACCAGGGTGCCGACCCGCTCACCCGCCACCAGGCGCGTGAGCAGGCCGGGAACGTTGATGTCCGCCACCATCAGCGGCAAGTTGTTGTCGCGGCACAGCACCAAGGCCGTGGCGTCCATCACGCCCAGCTGGCTGTTGATCGCCTCATCGAAGGTCAGGTGATCGTAGCGGCGCGCCTGCGGGTTCTTGCGCGGGTCGCTGTCATAGACGCCATCGACCTTGGTCGCCTTGATCAGCAGGTCCGCGCCGATCTCGATCGCACGCAGGCTGCCTGCCGTATCGGTGGTGAAGAAGGGGTTACCGGTGCCGGCAGCAAAAATGACGATGCGCCCTTTCTCCAGGTGGCGCACCGCGCGGCGGCGGATGTAGTCCTCGCATACCTGGTGCATGGACAGCCCGGACATGACCCGACACTGTCCCCCCAGACGCTCGATGGCATCCTGCATCGCCAGGGCATTCATCACCGTAGCCAGCATGCCCATATGGTCGCCGGTCACCCGGTCCATGCCACCTTCGGCCAGGCCCGCGCCGCGGAAGATGTTGCCGCCGCCGATGACGAGCGCGACCTCGACACCCAGCGCACGCAGGGCCATCACTTCCTGCGCTAGGCGCTTGACGACGGCCGGGTCGATCCCATAGTCGAAATCCCCCATCAGCGCCTCACCACTTAGTTTGAGAAGAACACGACGGTAATGAAGGGGTTTCGCTTGCATCATCCACACCTGACGAAGTTGGGGAATAGAGGGCCCCGGACGAGCCGGGGCCGGAGGCGGATCAGCCGCCCTTGACCTGGGCCATGACTTCGGCAGCAAAATCAGTCTTCTGCTTGTCGATGCCCTCGCCCACCTCGAAGCGGACGAAGCTCTTCACTTCAGCACCGGCCTTCTTCAGCAGTGCGCCGACGCTCTGTTCAGGATCCTTGACGAAAGGCTGGCCGGTCAAAGTCACCTCGGCAAGGTACTTCTTGAGACGCCCCTCGACCATCTTGGCGATGATGTCGGCCGGCTTGCCGCTTTTGGCAGCCTGCTCAGAGAAGATCTCGCGCTCTTTCTCGACCAATTCGGGCGGGACATCGGCTTCAGACACGCACACGGGACGACTGGCGGCCACGTGCATGGCGATGTCCTTGGCCAGTTCGGCGTTGCCACCGGCCATATCGACCAGTACGCCGATGCGCTCGCCGTGACGATAGACACCGATCACGCCGGTGGTCTCAATGCGGGCAAAGCGACGCACCTGGATGTTTTCGCCAATCTTGGCGACCAGGGCGGAACGCACGGTGTTCATATCCTCACCGCTCGCCATCTTGCAGGCCAGCAGGGCATCGACATCGGCCGGTGCGTTCTTGAGGGCGATGCTCGCCACTTCGTTGGCGAATTGGACGAAGTCGTCGCTCTTGGCAACGAAGTCGGTCTCACTGTTGATCTCGACCATGGCGGCGCTCTTGCCATCATCCGCCACGCTGATCACCACCACACCCTCGGCGGCAGTACGACCGGCCTTCTTATCGGCCTTGGCCATACCCTGCTTGCGCATCCAATCGATGGCCGCCTCGATATCGCCACCGACCTCGGTCAGCGCCTTTTTGCACTCCATCATCCCCGCGCCGGTACGCTCGCGCAGTTCTTTCACCATGGCCGCAGTAATCGTGCTCATGAACTTTTCCTCTCTAACAAAAACAACGGGCCACGAGGACCCGTTGCAAGATGAATGGCCGCGCCGGATCGGCGCGCACACTCAGGCAGCGGGTTCGCTCACCTCCACGAAATCATCGCCCGCAACCGTGACAGCGTTTTTGGCCTCCACGATGGCATCAGCCGCTGCAGTGACATAGAGCTGGATGGCGCGGATGGCGTCATCGTTGCCCGGGATCACATAGTCCACACCCTCGGGGGAACTGTTGGTATCCACCACGGCCACGACCGGAATACCCAGCTTGCGGGCCTCGCTGACGGCAATTTTCTCGTGATCGACATCGATCACGAACAGGGCGTCCGGCAGACGCTCCATATTCTGAATACCGCCCAGGCTGCGCTCGAGCTTTTCCATCTCACGCACGAGATCCAAGACCTCACGCTTGGAGAGGCGCTCGAAACTACCATCCTGCGACATGGCCTGCAGAGACTTCAGGCGACGGACAGACTGCTTGACGGTGCGGAAGTTGGTCATCATGCCGCCGAGCCAACGGTAGTTGACAAACGGCATGCCGCAACGCGTAGCCTGCTCAGCGATGGCCTCACGGGCGGAGCGCTTGGTGCCCACGAACAGGATGCTGCCACCGTTGGCAGCCACCTTGCCCAGGAAATTCAGTGCCTCATTGAACATAGGCACGGTCTTTTCCAGGTTGATGATATGAATCTTATTACGCTCGCCGAAGATGTACGGCGCCATCTGCGGGTTCCAGTAGCGGGTCTGGTGACCGAAGTGGACACCCGCCTCCAGCATTTGACGCATGCTGACTTGAGCCATGGATTGAACTCCTCTTGGGGTTAGGCCTCCGCGCATCCCGTCGACGACCTGCAGGCCCGGAATGAGACCTCGGGCTTGCACGGCACCCCGCCGATCAGCTGACGATGCGCGTGTGGATTATTGGCAGCGTGTTGAAACAGGCCTCCTGCCCTCTTTCAACGATGAATTCGCGGTGGCCTTGAAAGCTCGAACGCTTGATTGCTCGAACTTCGTGCAAGCCAGCCATGGCTTATCTTCCCTGTCAGGCCGGTGATCGAAGCGTTTTCAACGACCTGGTAGGGGTTGCCTTTGTGGCCATCCGCGCGGCGCAGGCATTTAATCACAAATCAGGATGCGGTGCCACAGCCCGCCGCCATCACGAAGGCGGCGTGCTAAACTCGCCAACCAGTTTCAATACACTGCTCGAACGAGCCATGCCGATGAGTCACGCCATCTCCGCCCTGACCGCCCTCTCGCCCGCCGATGGGCGTTATGCCGACAAGACCGAAGAACTGCGTCCCATCTTTAGCGAATACGGGCTGATCCGTCACCGCGTGCTGGTCGAGGTGCGCTGGCTGCAGGCTCTGGCCCGCCACCCCGACATCACCGAGGTTCCCGCCCTCTCCGGACACGCCAACCATGTTCTGGATGGCATCGTCGAACACTTCTCGCTCGAGGATGCGCAACGGATCAAGAACATCGAGCGCAGCACCAACCACGATGTCAAGGCGGTAGAGTATTTCCTCAAGGAAAAGGTGCAGAACAACGCGGAACTTGCCGCCATCGCCGAGTTCTTCCATTTTGCCTGCACCTCCGAGGACATCAACAACCTCGCCTATGCCCTCATGTTGCGCGAGGGGCGCGGCCAGGTCCTCCTGCCGCGCATCGACGGCATCCTCGAGACCCTGCGCAAGATGGCGCACGAGCTGGCCGACGCCCCGCTGCTCTCCCGCACCCACGGCCAACCGGCCTCTCCTACCACCATGGGCAAGGAATTCGCCAACGTCGCCTACCGCATCAAGCGTCAGCGCGAACAATTGGCGCAAGTCGAAATCCTCGGCAAGATCAACGGCGCCGTCGGCAACTACAATGCCCACCTCGCTGCCTACCCGAATCTCGACTGGCCGGCCTTCGCCCGCGACTTCGTCGAGAGCCTGGGCCTGACCTGGAACCCCTACACCACCCAGATCGAGCCGCACGACTACATCGCCGAGTATGCCGACGCGCTGGTGCGCCTGAACACCGTGCTGATCGACTTTGCCCGCGACGTATGGGGCTACATCGCCCTCGGCCACTTCAGGCAGCGCACCGTAGCCGGCGAGGTGGGCTCGTCCACCATGCCGCACAAGGTCAATCCGATCGACTTCGAGAACGCCGAGGGCAACCTCGGCATTGCCAACGCGCTGCTCACCCACTTCGCGCAGAAGTTGCCGATCTCGCGCTGGCAGCGCGACCTGACCGATTCGACCGTGCTACGCACCCTCGGTCTCGCGCTGGCTCACTGCAGCATCGCCTACCAGTCCCTGGCCAAGGGTCTCGGCAAGCTCGAGGCCAACCGCGAAGCTATGCTGGCTGAGCTGGACGCCAACTGGGAGGTGCTAGGCGAGGCGGTGCAGACCGTCATGCGCCGCTACGGCATCGAGCAGCCGTACGAGAAACTCAAGGCACTGACCCGCGGCAAGCGGGTGGATGCCGCCGCCATGCGCGCCTTCATCGAGCAGCTCGAGATTCCCCGCGAGGCCAAGGATCGCCTGCTATCCATGCCCCCTGCGAGCTACCTCGGCAACGCCGAACAGCAGGCCCGCGCCATCTGATCATGGGCGACTGGGCCGAGCGTCTTGCCCAGCCCCCCTGGATGCCCCGCCACTGACCGCCGAGGATTGCCGCCTGTTCAACACCCTTCCGCCCCCTGTCCACCGCCCTCCCCATCGGCGCAACCAGCAGCAGCCTGCTGTCGCGCAAGCGCCCAGACAATATGCTCTGCCACTAGCGGGGAGGCCGTTTCCAACCCCTGACGCAGCGCCTCGATGATGGCCGCATCCGGCGGCGCATTGCCCAAAGCCACGGCGAGATTGCGCCGCCAGCGCTCGAACCCCATGCGACGTAGGGCAGAGCCTTCGGTGCGGCGCAGAAATGTCTCTTCCGTCCAGGCCCATAGGGCCAAAAGATCGGGTGCATCCAGCCCATGCCGCGGAGCAAAGTCCGCCTCCGTGGTCGGTTTGGCAAAGCGGTTCCAGGGACAGATCAGCTGACAGTCATCACAACCATAGATGCGGTTGCCAAGTTTGGAGCGCAGTTCAATGGGGATTGAGCCCGGGTGCTCGATGGTCAGATAGGAGATGCAAAGACGGGCATCCACCACCCCCTCAGCAACGATGGCGCCGGTCGGACAGATCTCCATGCACGCCATGCAACGCCCGCAGTGTCCCTGAGCGGGCGGGACATCGGGTGGCAGATCGAGGTCGGTGAACAGCTCCCCAAGGAAAAACCAGGATCCCGCGCCCCGACTGAGCACCAGCGAGTGCTTGCCTTTCCAACCAAGCCCCGCCTGTTCGGCCAGACCGGTCTCATACACTGGAGCGCTGTCGACGAACACCCGGTGGCCAAAGGGGCCGATGATTGCCTCGATGTGCTCCGCGAGCCGCTGAAGCCGTGTGCGCAGCACCTTGTGGTAGTCGCGCCCCAAGGCATAGCGGCTGACATAGCCGAGTCGACCATCCCGCAGCACGCGCGGGGCATTGGCGAGGGCGGCCGGCATGTAGTCCATGCGCACGCTGATGATGCTCCGAGTCCCCGGTAGCAACTCGGCCGGACGCAGGCGCTTCAGACCATGGCGCGCCATGTAGTCCATCGCACCGTGCATCCCAGCGTCCAGCCAACGCACGAAACCCGGCTCATACGCGGAAAGATCGGTGGAGACAATGCCAACCTGCTGGAAGCCAAGATCCCGGCCCCAGGCCTTGATCTGTGCGACCAGTTTACCTCGATCAAGAGGCATGGAAAAACTCAAAGGCGCTCCGCGCCGAGCATGCCCAAGCGCGCGGCGAGCAAGCAGAGGATCACGCTCGCCACGATGTAGGCGCTCGACTTGAGCCACTCTCCCTTTTCCATCAAGTAGATGGTATCCACACTAAACGCAGAGAACGTGGTAAAGGCCCCAAGAAAGCCGGTGAGCACCACGGTACGCCACTCCACTGGCCAGTGCAGACGATCGAGTAAAAAGACAGCCAGAAAGCCCATCAACGCAGAGCCCAGCACATTGACCGCCAGCGTCCCCCACGGAAATCCTCGCCCGAACTCCTGGGCAATCCACACCGTCAGTCCATAGCGCGCCATCGCACCGAGGGCACCAGCAATGCCCAAAGCAAACCAGAAAGACACGTCTTACTTACCCAAGTTAGGGAAATGCGGAAACAAGCCATCCATGGATTGTTTCAGCGCGGCCTTACCGCGAAGTCGATTCGCGCTCTCCTCCGCCTCATATTCCGAAGCGGACTGAGGCGCCTCGCGCTCGAGGGCCTTGTCGGCCTCAGCCAACCCGGCCATGGACAAACATGCCACAAAGAAAAGGCTCTTCTTCATGAAGGATCCCTCTGTTGGGAGCAGGCCTGCGCGTTGAGCCGCCGCAAATGCAGAAGCTTTTCGCGCAGCTTGATCTCCAAGCCGCGCTCCACTGGCTGATAGTACTGCCTTCCCACCAACACGTCAGGCAGGTAGACTGCGCCAGCGGCAAAGGCCTCCGGTTCGTCGTGCGCGTAGCGGTAACCCTTGCCGTAGTCGAGCTGCTTCATCAGCTTGGTGGGGGCATTGCGCAGGTGCATCGGCACCTCGAGGCTACCTTGCTCGCGCGCATCCTTCATCGCCGCTTGGAAGGCCATGTAAACGGCGTTGCTCTTGGGCGCCAACGCAAGGTAGAGGGCCGCCTGCGCCAAGGCCAGCTCCCCCTCGGGACTTCCTAGACGCTGGTAGGTCTCCCACGCCTCCAAGGTCAAGCCAAGGGCACGGGGGTCGGCATTGCCGATGTCTTCCGAGGCCACCCGCACCAGACGACGGGCAATGTATTCGGGATCGGCACCGCCATCCAGCATGCGCACCAGCCAGTAGAGCGCGGCGTCTGGATCGGAGCCTCGCAGGGACTTGTGCAGCGCGGAGATCTGATCGTAGAAGTCATCCCCGCCGTGGTCAAAACGGCGCGGGCCCTGCTCCGCCACCTGTTCCAGTACCGCATCGTCAATCACGCCATGCTCGGCAAGGTCAGCCGCCATCTCCAGCATGTTGAGGGCGCGCCGCGCATCGCCGTCGGCGGCGTGAGCCAGCCTGCGCAGGGCCGCATCGTCGGCCATAAGGCCGCGTTCGCCAAGACCACGCTCGTGATCATCCAGCGCACGACGCATCAGACTGGCCAGTGCTGCCGTATCCAGCGGCTTGAGCACGTAGGTGCGCAAACGGGAGAGTAGCGCGTTGTTGAGGGCAAAAGAGGGATTTTCCGTAGTCGCCCCCACCAGCGCGATCACGCCCGCCTCGACGTGCGGCAGGAAGGCATCCTGCTGGGCCTTGTTGAAGCGGTGCACCTCGTCGACGAACAGCAGGGTCGGACGCCCCTCCTCAGCCGCAATCCGCCTGGCATCATCCACGGCCTCGCGTACCTCCTTGACCCCGGCCAGTACGGCAGAAAGAGTGAGGAAGCGCGCGTTGACACTGTCGGCAATCAACCGGGCCAGGGTAGTCTTACCGGTGCCAGGCGGCCCCCAAAACAGCATGGAATGGAGATGGCCAGCCTCCAGCGCGCGGCGCAGGGGTCGGCCCGGATCGAGCAGATGGCGCTGACCGACCACCTCGGCCAAGGTACGTGGCCGCATGCGGTCCGCGAGCGGACGCCAGGGCAGGGCGTCCTGGATGAACAGATCCGCCATGCCCTTACTTCAACGCCCGCACCACGTCCACACCAATGGGCGGAGTGAAACGAAAGCGCTCCTCCCTAAGCCTGGGGTTGAGGTGCATGGCGGAAAACTCGATCAGGGTGATTTGCCCAAAGGCGTCGGTCAGTTGCATGCGTGCCAGCATGCGCTCGCGAAAAGCAAGCTTGACCTCGCGGAAGTCCGCCACCTCCCCGCGCGGCTTGAGCTCGACCCAGTCCATGCCCTGATCTGGCTCGAGCTCGGTGAGAATGAAGTCCTGATCCAACGGACGGTTTTCCATCAAGAGCATGATGGGGGCCTGGCCAAGGGCATGACGCAGGGGTTTTTCGGTCGCCTGATTGAGGTCCTGATCAAAGATCCACAACGAGGTGCCATCCGCCACCAGCTCTTGATGGTAAGGCTCCCTGTATACCCAGCGGAAGCGGCCGGGGCGAGCAAGCTCAAGGGTGCCGCTCGCGCGCTGGGTTTCCCGGCGCTCGGTGTTGTACTGGATCTGGACGAACTTCCCCTGCAGGCTCTGCATCTCCTTGAGGAAGGTGTCGAGACTATCGAGCCCAGCGCCCGCATAAGCCAGAATGGGAAGCGAGGCGAAAAGCAGAACGATCCAACGAAGCATGATGGGGATTCCGATGGAAAATACAGTGGCTTGGACGCCAGATCAGGACATGGGGTTCAAACGCATCACTCGCGCGCCGGCACCAGCACCTCGCGCTGGCCGTTGGCCTGAAGGGGCCCGACCACACCGGCACGCTCCATTTCTTCCATCAGCCGCGCCGAGCGGTTGTAACCGATCTTCAACCGACGCTGCACGTAGGAGATGGAGGCCTTGCGCGATTCGAGCACAATGGCGACTGCTTGGTCGTAGAGCGGATCGCGCTCACCGCCCTCCCCGCCCACCATGGGCTTCTCGCCCGGCAGGGTAATCGACTGCTCCTCCAGCACGCCTTCGATGTAACGCGGCTCGCCCATCGCCTTGAGGGCCTCGACCACGGCGTGCACCTCCTGGTCGGAGACGAAGGCCCCATGGACACGCATGGGCAGGCCGGTGCCCGGAGGCAAGAAGAGCATGTCACCATGACCCAAAAGGGTCTCAGCGCCCATCTGGTCGAGGATGGTTCGCGAGTCGATCTTGCTCGAGACCTGGAAGGCAATGCGGGTCGGGATATTGGCCTTGATGAGACCAGTAATCACATCCACCGACGGGCGCTGCGTGGCGACGATCAGGTGGATACCGGCCGCGCGCGCCTTCTGCGCAATGCGCGCGATCAGCTCTTCCACCTTCTTGCCGACCACCATGATCATGTCGGCAAACTCGTCGACCACGATCACGATGTACGGCAGGGGCTCGAGTTCGGGTGGAGGAAGATTCGGGTCGAGCGCCTCGGTGTGGTTGTAGAGGGGATCCGTGATCGGCTGACCGGATTCGCGTGCCTCGCGCACCTTCTTGTTAAACCCGGCCAGGTTGCGCACGCCGAGCGCCGCCATCAAGCGGTAACGGCGCTCCATCTCACCCACCGCCCAACGCAAGGCATTGGCCGCCTCCTTCATGTCGGTCACCACCGGTGCAAGCAGGTGGGGAATGCCCTCGTAGATCGAGAGTTCGAGCATCTTCGGGTCGATCAGGATCAAGCGCACCTCGTCCGCGGTGGCCTTGAACAGCATCGACAACAGCATGGCGTTCACGCCGACTGACTTGCCTGATCCGGTGGTTCCCGCCACCAGCAGGTGTGGCATGCGGGCAAGGTCGGCACAGACTGGCTCACCGGCGATGTCTTTGCCAAGCGCCAGGGTAAGCGGCGATACCGCATCACGGTAGGGCTTGGAATTGATGATCTCCGAGAGCGCGATCACCTCACGTTGGGCGTTTGGCACCTCAAGACCTACGGTCGATTTGCCCGGAATGACCTCCACCACCCGTACGCTGACCATTGCCAGGCTGCGGGCGAGGTCCTTGGCGAGGTTGCTGATCTGGCTGACCTTCACCCCGGCGGCGGGCTCCAGCTCGAAGCGGGTGATCACGGGACCGGGCTGGGCCGCCACCACGCGTGCCTGCACGCCAAACTCCTGCAAACGCTCCTCAATCAGGCGCGACATGGCCTGCAGGGCCTCAGCGCTGTACCCGCCGACGCGCGGGCGTGGTGGGTCGAGCAGACTGACATCCGGTAGTCCCCCGCCTGTGGCGCCACGAGCGGGTGTTGGACGAGCACGGCGTGGCTGGGGACGCGGTTCCGAGGAAGACTCTGCCGACGCGGGGCTGATGGGTCGGACGTCCGGGCTGAGAGGTGGTTTGGCCGCAGCAGGGGACATCTCCTGCGGCAGGAGATCCGTGGGGGGGATGGGGGAGGGCTGCCGGGGCTCGTCCGCGGCAGGCATACCCTGGGTGGGTACCGAGGATTCGAGGTCAGCGGGCACTGCCCTCGGTGCCGCTCGCGCCAACCAGCGCTCCGGAATCGCCAACACCCAACCGCCGATCAACTCGAACAAGGCCAGCCAGGAAAAGCCGCTGAACAGGGTGAAACCGGAGAGTAACAAGGCGAGCAAAACCACCGTCCCCCCCGCAAGACCGAAAAGACTGGCCACGCTCATGCCCACCATCCGGCCGAGCACCCCGCCGCCCCCCATCGAGACCTCGGCCTGGGGGCCGAGCAGGTGCAAGGAACACAGGGCGGCAGCCGCAAGCCAGGCCAGCACGAAACCAAACGCGCGGACCGCCAGCCACTTACGCGAAAAAAGTCCGTCCTCGCGGTGGCCACGATAGACCAGCCAACCCGCCACCAGCAGGCCGATGGGAACCGCATAGGCGCTGTATCCACCAAGATAGATCAAAAGATCGGCAAGCCAGGCCCCCAGCCAGCCGCCGAGGTTGATCGGCTCGTTGTTACTCGAGGCCTGCGACCAGCCGGGGTCGCGCACGTCATAAGATGCTAGGGCGAGCAGGAGGAAGATGGCTGCCGCGAGCATCAGGTAGAACAGCGCCTCCCGCAGACTGCGCCCAAGGTGCACAGTCAGCGTGGCGGAGGAGCGCGATGGAGATGGATGGGCCTGTTTCAAACGGCAACGCGCCTTATGGCGAATGACGATGGACGATGGCTCGCATTATACATCCCCCAAGATCACCCACCCCGCCAAAGGCAGCACATCCCCCGCCATGAGACGTCGGTGGGGCATTCAAAGCGCATCAAATACCTATATAATTCTGCACCTCATTTGGCCGAACCATCGGCCAGCGTCAAGCGCTTTTTCCTGACCCATCCCATCGAAACCTGGTAGTTCAAGCATGAACAAACTGAAACTTTCCGTCGCCCTGCTGGCTGCCCTGACCGTGGCCGCCTGTAGCTCCACTCCGGAGAAAGAAGCTGGCGCCGCCACGGGCGCCATGAACGGTGCATCCACCGCCGGTATCGGCGCAGGTGGCTATGACGAGAGCGCCCTGTACGCCGGCAAGCCGGCCCAGGCCAACTCTGTGGTCTACTTTGACTACGACAGCTTTGTCGTCGGCGAAAAATACCGCACGATGCTGCGCGAACATGCCGCCTTCCTGGCCGGCAACCCGAAGCGTCAGGTCACCATCGAGGCCCACGCCGACGAGCGCGGCAGCAATGAATACAACGTCGCCCTGAGCGAGAAGCGCGGCAATGCCGTGCGCGACATCCTGGTACTGCAAGGTGCTGCCCCCGAGCAGATCTCCGTGGTCGCCTATGGCGAAGAGAAGCCGGTGTGCGATCAGCACACCGAGTCCTGCTACGCCCAGAACCGCCGCGCCGAGCTGGTCTACGGCAGCCGCTGATCAAAACGCCAGGCGGGGCGCACGGCCCCGCCACGATGACCCGGAAAGGCCCACGCAAGTGTGGGCCTTTTTACGTTGATTCAACGCGGGCTTCGGAACTCCGCCCGTCGACGACGGAAGAAGGTACGCAACAGCTCGGCAGCGGGTTCGGCGAGCACCCCGCCATCCACGACCAGGTGGTGGTTGTGGCTAGGATGATGGACAAGATCGATGGCCCCGCCGCAGGCCCCCGTCTTGGGATCGTGCGCCCCGAACACCACCCGTGCCACCCGCGCATGGATCATCGCCCCCACACACATCGGACAGGGCTCGAGGGTGACATAGAGGGTGGTACCGGGCAGGCGGTAGTTGCCTAGTCGTTCGGCGGCGTCGCGCAGGGCATTGATCTCGGCATGTGCCGTCGGATCATTGGTGCCGATGGGGCGGTTCCAGCCCTCTCCCACCAGCAGGCCGTCCTTGACCAGCACTGCACCGACCGGAACCTCGCCCTCGGCCTCCGCTCGCCGGGCCCGCACCAGGGCCTGTTCCATCCAGTAGGTGTCGGACACGTCAGACCTGCCGCCGGATGGGGATCATTCCCATTCGATGGTGCCAGGTGGCTTGCCGGTGATGTCATAGACCACGCGCGAGATGCCGCGCGTCTCATTCACGATACGGCGGCAAACATGGTCGAGAAACTCGTAAGGCAGGTGTGCCCAACGGGCGGTCATAAAGTCGATGGTTTCCACCGCGCGCAGAGCAACGACATGGTCGTAACGACGACCATCACCCATCACCCCCACCGAGCGCACAGGCAAGAACACGGCGAAGGCCTGAGAGGTCTTGTCGTACAGGCCATGCTTGCGCAACTCCTCGATGAAGATGGCATCCGCCTGACGCAGCAGGTCGGCATATTCCTTCTTCACCTCGCCAAGAATGCGCACGCCAAGCCCCGGTCCCGGGAACGGGTGGCGATAGACCATCTCATACGGCAGCCCCAGTTCCAGACCCAGCTTGCGCACCTCGTCCTTGAACAGCTCGCGCAAGGGCTCCAAAAGCTTGAGGCGCATGTGCGCCGGGAGGCCGCCAACGTTATGGTGCGACTTGATGACATGCGCCTTGCCGGTTTGGCTGTTGGCGGACTCGATCACGTCCGGGTAGATGGTGCCCTGTGCCAGCCATTTGGCATGGATCAGCTTGTTGGCTTCCTCCTCGAAGATCTCGACAAACACGCGACCGATGATCTTGCGCTTCTCCTCCGGATCTTCGACCCCCGCAAGCGCGTCGAAGAAACGCTGCTCGGCATCCACGCGAATGACGCGGATGCCCATATGCTTGGCGAAGGTGGCCATGACCTGATCGCCCTCATGCAGGCGCAGCAGGCCGTTATCGACGAACACGCAAGTGAGCTGGTCGCCGATGGCCTTGTGCAGCAGGGCAGCAACCACGGCGGAATCCACCCCGCCGGAGAGCCCGAGGATCACCTCATCTTTGCCAACCTGCGCGCGAATCTGGCGGATGCTGTCCTCGATGATGTTGGCCGAGGTCCACAGGGCCTTGCAGCCGCAGATCTCGAGCACGAACCGGCGCAGGATGCGCTCCCCCTGGCGGGTGTGAGTGACTTCTGGGTGGAACTGCACGCCGTAGAAATGACGGGTCTCGTCCGCCATGCCGGCGATCGGGGCCCCTTCGGAACTGGCCATGAGCTTGAAGCCTGCCGGCATTTCGACCACGCGGTCGCCGTGGCTCATCCACACATCGAGCACTCCCCAGCCCTCTTCGGTGGTGTGGTCTTCGATGTCCTGCAAGAGCGCGGTGTGGCCGCGGGCACGCACTTGGGCATAGCCGAACTCCTGGTGGTGGTGGGTCTCCACCCGGCCACCGAGTTGGGCTGCCATGGTCTGCATGCCATAGCAGATGCCAAGCACCGGCACGCCCAGCTGAAACACGACCTCGGGCGCGCGCGGTGGATTGTCCGCCGTCACCGACTCAGGCCCACCGGAGAGGATGATGCCTTTGGGGGCGAAGGCGCGAATGGCAACCTCATCCATATCCCACGGATGGAGCTCACAATATACGCCTGCCTCGCGCACCCGACGGGCGATGAGCTGGGTGTACTGCGAGCCGAAATCGAGGATCAGGATGCGGTCGGAGTGGATGTCATGCTGCATAGTCTTCAATGCACGGAAAGCAAAACGCCCGGCCAAGGCCGGGCGAGGTGACGGACTGGCCGGTCAGTCGATCCAGTAGTTTGGGGCTTCCTTGGTGATCTGCACGTCGTGCACATGGCTCTCGCGCATGCCGGCCGAGGTCACCCGTACGAACGAGGGCTTGTGACGCAGCGCTTCGATATCGGCACAGCCAACGTAGCCCATACCAGCACGCAGGCCACCCATCAGCTGGTGCACGATGGCGGACAGCGGCCCCTTGTATGGCACGCGGCCCTCGATGCCTTCCGGCACCAGTTTGTCGGCCGCCTTGTCGCCCTGGAAGTAGCGATCGGAGGAGCCCTGTTGCATCGCACCGATCGAACCCATGCCGCGGTAGGCCTTGTAGGAGCGTCCCTGGTAGAGCTCGACCTCGCCCGGCGCCTCCTCGGTGCCGGCGAACATGCCGCCGACCATCACACAGTGCGCACCGGCCGCGATGGCCTTGACCACGTCTCCGGAGAAGCGGATGCCGCCATCGGCGATCATCGGCACACCGGTGCCTTCCAAGGCCTTGGCGACGTTGGCGATGGCGGTGATCTGCGGCACCCCCACGCCCGCCACGATACGCGTGGTACAGATGGAACCCGGGCCGATGCCGACCTTGACCGCATCCGCGCCAGCCTCGAGCAGAGCCAGCGCGGCCTCGCCGGTGGCGATATTGCCACCGATCACATCCACGTCAGGGTAATGTTGCTTGATCCAGCGCACGCGCTCGAGCACGCCCTGTGAGTGACCGTGCGCGGTATCCACCACGATCAAGTCCGCGCCGGCCTCGACCAGCGCGGCGACACGCGCCTCGGTGTCCCCCCCAGTACCCACCGCTGCGCCCACACGCAATCTACCCTGCTCATCCTTGCAGGCATTGGGGAAGTCGGTCGACTTCTGGATGTCCTTGACGGTGATCATGCCACACAGGTGAAAATCGCCATTGACGACCAGAATCTTCTCGATGCGGTGTTTGTGCAACAACGCGAGCACCTCGTCGCGGCTGGTGCCCTCCTGTACGGTCACCAGCTTATCCCGCCCGGTCATGACCATGTGCACAGGGGCATCGAGATTGGTCTCGAAACGCACGTCCCGATGGGTCACGATTCCCACCAGTTGGTCGCCGTCCACCACTGGAAAGCCGGAGATGTTGTGCAACCGCGCCATGGCGTTGACTTCGCGGATCGTGGTCGTCGGGGTGACCGTGATCGGGTCCTTGATCACACCGCTCTCGTATTTCTTCACCTGACGCACATGATGGGCCTGCTGCTCAGGTGTCATATTCTTGTGGATGATGCCGATACCGCCTTCCTGGGCCAGGGCAATGGCCAGACGGGCTTCGGTGACGGTGTCCATGGCTGCGGACACCAATGGAATGTTCAGGGTGATGTTGCGCGTGATGCGCGTGACAAGGGAGACATCCCGCGGCAGGACGCTGGAGTGCGCCGGAACGAGGAGAACATCGTCGAAGGTCAGGCCTTCTTCGAGAATGCGTACCATAAGAGGGACTTTCCGCAACAAAAATTATTGCAATTATAGAGTTTGCACCACTCCCGGTAAACTCGATCACATCAAGGGCCAGAGGATTTCCGACCGAGCCCATCTTGGGCTCGCGCGAACTCCTCGAGGCGCCGCCCCCGCAACTGGGCGGATGCCGGGCTTTCTTGACCGGCCCCCTTCGCATGAGCTCCGAATATATTCCGGACGTATGGGTCATGACCGGAAGACATCGAGTCATGAGTGCTTCATCCAGAACACGGCCTTAAGACAAACTCCAAACCCAAAACCCCACGGCCACCATGAGGAAAAGACGACCATGAAGTTCCATGCCCTGCTCAAGACCATTGCCGTCGCCGGCTCCTTCGCCCTCCTGACTGCCTGCGCAAACGGCTCGGCCGTTTCTGACAGCGCCGAGTATGAGGACGCCATGAAGACGGCCAGGGCATCCCTGGCCGAGGCCCAGAAGGCCAACAACGTATGGATAAAGACCGAGGATGACATGAAGGCCGCCGAAAAGGCCGCCGCTGAGGGCAAATACGATGAGGCCATCAAGCTGGCCAAGCGCGTGAAGTTCGAAGCCGATATGGCGGTCAAGCAAGCCAACGAGCAAAAGAACGCGGGGCCCTATAAGCCCTGATCGCCGCCTGACTTCGCCTTGGTCCAGCGCCGAGCCTGTTCCCGGCGCTTATCGTTTCAGGGGATATACAACGGGCCTCAGGCTGCTAGACTGGCACCATGCTCACGCCGCCTTCTCCCCTGACCGTCTCCTCCCTTGTCCGCGAGATCAAGGTCTTGCTCGAGGGACATTTTTCAATCGTCCTTGTGGAGGGAGAAATTTCCAATCTCGCCCGTCCAAGTTCCGGGCACCTCTATTTCACCCTCAAGGATGCCGAAGCCCAACTGCGTTGCGCCATATTTCGCAATCGCGCGAACCTTCTGCGCTTCCGCCCGCAAGACGGGGCTCACGTGCTGGTGCGCGCACGCATCACGCTGTATGAGCCACGTGGCGACCTGCAACTGGTGGTCGAGCATATGGAGGAAGCCGGCCTCGGCGCCCTACAGCGTGCCTTCGAACAGCTCAAACGGCGCCTCGCTGCCGAGGGGTTGTTCGAGGCCGCGCGCAAACGCCCGCTGCCTGCCCTACCCCATCGCATTGGCATCATCACCTCGCCCTCCGGCGCGGCCGTGCGCGACGTGCTGCATGTGCTCGAACGTCGCTTCCCACTGATTCCGATACGCATCTATCCCACCAGTGTGCAGGGGGCGGGCGCGGCCGATGAGATCGTAGCCGCCCTGCGCCAGGCCAATGAGGATGGGGCTTGCGATGTGCTGCTTCTGGTGCGCGGTGGTGGGTCGCTGGAAGACTTGTGGCCATTCAATGAGGAGCGAGTGGCACGGGCGATTGCCGCAAGTCGCTTGCCCGTCATCAGCGGCGTGGGCCATGAGACCGATTTTACCATCGCCGATCTCGTCGCCGATGCCCGTGCCCCAACCCCCAGTGCCGCAGCAAGCCTGGCCGTACCGGATGCCCTGGCCATGGCCGATCGGCTGCGTGCGCTCGAGGCACGCCTGCTGCGGCGCATGCAGGATGGCTTGGATCGCCGCGCTCAGCAGCTCGACTCCGCCAGCCGTCACCTGTTCGCCCTCCACCCAAGCCTGCGGCTCGAACGCATGGGCGAGCGCTTGCAGCATTTGACGGAGCGCCTGCACTACGGCGGACGACGCGCCCTGCTCGCGCGCCAAGGCACGCTCACCACGCTGGAATTGCGCCTGATGCGTCAACACCCCGCCCAACGGCTCCAGCGGACGGAGGACCGCCTGGAAGCCCTGCGCACAGCGATGCTCCACCGCATGACGCAGACCCTCTCCAACCACGAAGCGCGCCTGTGCCATCTCGCCAGCCATCTGCATGTACTCAGCCCGCTCGCCACCTTGAACCGTGGCTATGCGATCATCGAAGATGCGGAGGGAAAGACCGTGACGCACACGGCGGAACTGGCCGTAGGCGACTTCATCGGAGTGAGGATGCAGGACGGCCGACTGGGCTGCGAGATCAGGATGCTTGAAACCTCAGTTGGCAGCTAGGGTCGAGGCACCCGTATCGACCCGACCCGCTCCGGCAAAGCGCTTGCTCCAATAAGGATCGCTCAACGAGGTCAATTCGACATCCTTGCCCTTGGTCGGCGCATGGACGAACCGGCCGTTGCCGGCGTAGATGCCTACGTGGGTAATACGGGAGGAACGCTGACGGAAGAAAACGAGATCGCCTGGACGGAGCTGGGACTTGTCGATGCGCCGGGTGGCGTGGAACATATCCTGAGCGGAACGCGGCAGGCGAATGCCTACGCTGTTGAAGGAGAAGTACACCAAGCCGCTACAATCAAAACCCTCACTGGGCGTTTGACCACCGGGACGATAGCGGGTCCCACGCTGCGCCAGGGCCACCTTGAGGGCTTCCTCGGCATCTGCACTGGCGGGTGGTTCAGCCGCAGGGGTGGGTAGATCACGCAGCTTAGATACGTCACGCTCAGTCACCACCGAGCAGCCCGCCAGGGCCGTGATCATCGCCAGCGCAAAAACCCAGCGTGGGACGACGGTCTTGGTCACTCGCTTCCCGTCCATTCCATGAAACTCATCGGATTATCTCCATTCAGCGCGCAAAGGCAAGCCTCCAGCACTGGTGGATGCGCGGGTTGCGGGCGAAATCACGCGGGATGGACGCCCGGCTCAGATCCTCGATGACAAGATCGGTCAAGGCCTCATGGTCGAGCTTGAAGCGATGCAAATTGTTGGAGAACACCAGCAGACCACCACGGCGCAGCAGGGCCATCGCCTTGCGGATGAGCATCACATGGTCACGCTGCACATCCAAGGTACCCTGCATGCGCTTGGAGCTAGAGAAGGTAGGCGGATCGAGAAAGATCAGGTCGAAGCGCTCACCTGCCCGAGCGGCCTCGTCCAGCCAGACCAGGCAGTCGGCCTGGACCAGCCGGTGCGCACCACCCACCAGACCGTTCAACTCGAGGTTGCGGCGCGCCCAGTCCAGGTAGGTGCGGGACATGTCGACCGAGGTGGTCGAACGCGCCCCGCCAAGGCCCATGTGCAGACTCGCCACCCCCGTGTAACAAAACAGATTGAGGCAATCCTTGCCTTGGGCCCAATCACCTAGCCAGCCGCGGGTGATACGGTGGTCGAGAAACAGACCTGTATCGAGGTAGTCGGTGAAATTCACAAGCAAACGGGCCTTACCCTCCCTGACCTCGTGAAAGACGCCGAATTCGGCCCGCTTCGCATACTGGTTCTTCCCCTTCTTGCGTTCCCGCACCCGCAGGAAGACCTGCTCGGGCATGACCGCAAGCACCTCGGGCAGGACGGCCATCGCCTCGTGCAGACGCCGACGGGCGGCCTCCTGCGAGACCGACGGCGGGGCCGCGTATTCCTGCACATTCACCCAACGCTTGCCCGCGACATCGTGATAGAGGTCGATCGCCAGCGCGTATTCGGGCATGTCGGCGTCATAGACACGGTAGCAGCTCACCCCCTCGCGCGCGGCCCAACGGCCCAGCTCCCTAAGGTTCTTGCGCAGACGATTGGCCAGCATGCGCGCGCCATCGGACTCCGCCCGAGGGGCACAAGCGCGGATCAGGCGTGCGGCTGAGTCATCATCCTCGCCCCGCGGGGCCAGCCTCTGGTCCTCCTGGACATGGATGCGCAACAACCGGCACTCGAGCGCCCCATTGAATACGACGTGGGAGCGATAGGCGCGCCAACCAAGATGCCAGGCCTCGGCATCCCTCGGCAGGATCAAGGCCGCCTCCCAGCCCAGCAGGGCTCGCGCCATGAGATTGCCCAGGGCCGCGTACAGGGCAGGTAGATTGCCCACGCTGGCCAAGCGTTCGCCATAGGGTGGATTCGTCAGCATGAGGCCGCGGGCGGGCAGATCATCGGGCAGAGACACCGTCTCGACCGCGCCATGAGCGACACGGACATGCTCCAACAGCCCGGCACGCCCAAGGTTGGCGCGCACCACCGGCAGCATGCGCGCATCACGGTCGAAACCAAGAATGAGGGGAATGCGATCAAGGCCCTGGGTACGGCGAGCCTGCGCCTCCTCAAGCAAGCTGCTCCAGAGAGCCGCATCATGCTGTGGCCAATGCGTCAGCGCCCAGGAGGGACGTAAAAGACCCGGGGCCACGTCACCCGCCATCCAGGCGGCCTCGATCAGCAAGGTGCCTGAACCGCACATGGGGTCGAGGTAAGCCCCGCTTTCGGCCGCGATCGCCGGCCAACCGGCGCGCCAGAGCAGGCCAGCGGCCAGCGTCTCGCGCAGGGGCGCCTCACCGGCTTGATGGCGGTAGCCACGCTGGTGCAGAGCCTCGAGGCCGACCAAATCAAGAGCGATGCGCGCCCGACGTCCAAAGAGGTGGACGTGCACCATCTGGTCCGGCTGACGGGGATCGACCAGCGGACGGCGGCCGTGGCGGGTCTGAAAGGCATCCACAATGGCGTCCTTGACCTTCTGCGCACCAAAGCCCGTATGCCGGATGGACTGATTCGAGCCATGGAAGCTGACCGCGAAGCTGCGCCCTGGATTGATCCAGGCAGACCAGTCGAGCTCACGCACGCCGCCATAAAGGTGGTCGCCATCCTCAGCCCCAATCTGGGCGATCTCTATCAATACCCGACTGGCTGAACGCAACCACAGACAAGCCCGGTAGCCGAGGGCCAGATCGCCGGAAAAATGCACCCCCGCCGGATGTTCACGCAAGCTCTGCGCGCCTAGCTGGCGCAATTCCTCGGCCACGACGGAAACCAGGCCCTTGGCGGTACTGGCAAAAAAGGTCAGGGATGGAGAAGATGGGTTCACCCATGAGGCCCCAAGCATGGCAGAGCGGGGATCATACTCCACTTTGCCATGGCTTGGCGGGGTGTCCCTGTCGTGGCCCATCAGATCACCTTGAACGATGGCAGCCCATGCACCACTGAGTCTTGGATGACTCATGCATTGATCATCGGGCGTGCACGACTTCTGACCCAAGAGATCATACGGAAGCCTGGAGGCGATGCATCTGAAGCCGCACATGAACGCGACCACGACACCACGCCTCCGTGCCAAGATGCGCAAGCACGCATTGAGCCGATGAACGCCTCCGCCCAGCGGCCGGCCCCTTGCCCTCCGGGGACTACTTCCCCCCAGCCAGGATCCAGCCGGTCAGGGCGGCAAAGGTCATCAGAAAACCAATCGGCACGATGCCTATGAAGTAGATCGCCAGACTGCTGTCGGCATCGATGAACATGGCCGTAAAGCCAACCCCTATCCCGACGAGGGTGAGGATCATGCCGAGCACGAGCATGATCTTGAATGCGCGGTTCATGGTTCGCTCCTGTGTAAAACGCCACCAGCCTGCCATCGAAGGCCCCATGGGGAGGCGCAGAAACAAAAAGGCCCAAATGCTTGCATTTGGGCCTTTTCGTGTTTGGTGGAGCTAGACGGGATCGAACCGTCGACCTCTTGCATGCCATGCAAGCGCTCTCCCAGCTGAGCTATAGCCCCGAACATGGAAATTCGATTGGTGGAGCTAGACGGGATCGAACCGTCGACCTCTTGCATGCCATGCAAGCGCTCTCCCAGCTGAGCTATAGCCCCACGGCGTTGGGATGGGTGCGCATCTTACGCACCCCCCCCCGCAGCGTCAAGCCGATTTTGACGCCTCGATGAAGGAAATGGCCTTCTGCAAGCGAACGAGGCTGCGCTCCCGTCCGGTCAAGGCGAGCGTGGTATCGATCGAAGGCGAGGCGGTGGAGCCGGTCAGAGCGACCCGCAGCGGCTGGGCAAGCTGGGGAAACTTGATGCCGAGGGTTTTGACCTGGTCCTTGATCAGGGTCTCGAGCACCGGCACACGCCAGTCCTCCACCTGCTCCAGGGCCTTGAGCACAGCACGCAGGATGGGTTCGGCAGCGGCATTCAAGTGCTTGGTCGCAGCCTCTTCATCGTAACCGATGTCATCACGGAAATAGCAGGCCGCCTGCTGGGCCATATCAACCAGGGTACGGGCACGCTCACGCAGGGCGACGACCACATCCTCCAACTCCGGCCCTTTGGCGGGATCAACCCCGAGGTTGCCCAGATGCCAGCTCAGGTGGCGGGCCACATGCGATGGATCGCTGGTCTTGAGGTAGTGCTGGTTGAGCCACAAGAGCTTCTCCGGATTGATCGTCGAGGCAGACTGGTTGACATCGGCCATGTCGAACAAGCGGATCATCTCTTCGCGGCTGAACACCTCCTGATTACCGTGGGACCAGCCAAGACGTACCAGGTAGTTGAGCAGGGCCTCGGGCAGATAGCCTTGATCGCGATATTGCATCACGCTCACTGCCCCATGGCGCTTGGATAGCTTGGTGCCATCTGGACCTAGGATCATCGGCAAGTGGCCGTATACCGGCGGCTCGGCGCCCATGGCGCGGAAGATGTTGATCTGACGCGGGGTGTTGTTGAGGTGATCATCCCCGCGGATGACGTGGGTGATGCCCATGTCGTAGTCGTCCACCACGACGGTCAGGTTGTAGGTGGGGGTACCATCCGAACGGGCGATGATCAAATCGTCCAGTTCCTCGTTACGAATGACCACGCGACCACGCACCATGTCCTCGATCACCACCTCCCCATCGCGCGGGTTCCTGAAGCGCACCACAGGCTGCACTCCGGCTGGAGGCTTGGGCAAGACCTTACCCGGCTCTGGGCGCCAACGGCCGTCGTAGCGCGGCTTCTCTCCACGCGCCATCTGCGCCTCGCGCAGCGCGTCCAGTTCCTCGCGCGACATGTAGCAGTAATAGGCATGGCCGCTCTCCAGCAGCTGCTGGATGACTTCCTTGTAACGATCAAAGCGCCGAGTCTGGTAGAACGGCCCCTCGTCATATTCAAGGTTGAGCCACGCCATGCCCTCAAGGATCGCATTGACCGACTCGGGGGTGGAGCGTTCGAGGTCGGTGTCCTCGATGCGCAGGATGAAGTCGCCGCCATGACGCCGTGCATACAGGTAAGAGAATAGCGCGGTGCGTGCGCCGCCGATGTGCAAGTAACCGGTGGGACTGGGGGCGAAACGGGTGCGGATCTTCTTCATGACAGGCTCGCAGGATAGGGATGCCAGGCTCGCTCAGTAGGCGACAAGGTTGCGCAGTTTAGCAAAGCCGGAAAGGGCCGGGCGCAAAGATGCCGTCCATATCGCTGCAAGGAGCAATACTGGAACGCCATGCCTCCCCCAAAGGGCACAAGGCACGGGAAGGTGGCAAGCCAGGCCCCACGCAGGACTCATGCCAGCCCTCCACCCGCGAGAATGATCAACGTCCAGGTCTCGGCCCAATGGACAGTTCGACTCAGACCTGATGGCGTTCGCAGGGCAGACGTTGTTGCATGGGGCGATCCAAGGCCTTCAGCGCGGGTGCCTCTTTGAGGGCCAGCACGAGGTCCATGACATTGGTCCCAGTCGGCCCCAGGCGAACCAGGGCATGGGCGGCGGCCAAGGCCGTACCGCTATCCGCGGCACCGAGCGCCCACACGGGATCGACACCCGCTGCACGGATGCGCGCTGCCGTGACCCCATCCACACAGCCCCCCGCGTCCGCGGTCGGGCCGTCCGTACCGTCGCTGCCTACCGCAAGCATGGTAATGCCTGAGGTTCCATCGAGAGCGAGCGCCGCACTCAGGGCAAGGTGCTGGTTGCGCCCGCCCCGACCGGACTCAGGTGGCAGGTGCACCGTGGTCTCCCCACCCCAGAGATGCAAACCCGGTGGGGCCGTGTCCATGAGCCAGCGCGCCAGCCGCCCACCCACGTCAGCCGCCTCACCCTGCAACAATTCGGCATGGCGGTGAATGGGCACGCCAAGGCCCATGGCTGCCCGTGCGGCCCCATCCAAGGCCATGCCATTCGTGGCGATGATGTGCGATTCAACCTGTCTCCACCGCCCATCCTCCGGCGCAGGGCTCGGGGGTGCGGTTGCAAGCAGACGTTCGATCCACTCCGGTAAGCCCTCCGGCAGCAACACATCAACGCTCGGCATCAAGGGCCCCGAGCCGATACTGGCGGGATGGCCTCCGGGCACATCGGAGATCATCAACACCACGGCGCGCCTGCCTCCCAGGTGCTCCAGCAACCGACCGCCCTTGATGCAGGAGAGGCGCTTGCGCACCGCGTTCATGGCATGGATATCCAGCCCACTGGCGAGCAACCAGGCATTCACCCGACGCCAGTCCTCCAGTGTGACCCCCGTTGGCAATACCTCGACCAGGCTTGATGCCCCGCCGGAGAGTAGGAACAGCAGAGGGCGCTCCTGGGGGGAGGCGGCGATGAATTCGAGCAGGCGCTGACCGGCGACGAGGCTGCGTGCATCCGGCGAGGGGTGAGCGGCCTCCCTCACCTCCACGCCCACATGGCTCCGAAGCCTGGGGGGAACATGACCGTCCTTGGTGATGAGCAGGGCAGGAACATCAGGCTGGACCTGCAACGCCCCCTCCAGCATGCTCGATGCCGCCTTGCCGAGGGCGATCACCCCCGCGAACGGCTCGGCCCGCTCGTGCAAGGCACGGGCGACGAGGAGGCGCCCATCCACGGCATGCAGGGCCGCCTCGAGCAGGGACCGCAGAATGGCCTTGGCTTCCGTGCGGGCGATCACGTCCACCTCATTGTCCAGGTAACACCACCCCTGCCTGCGCACGCATCGGCTGCATTCTTGCAACCATTGGACCTGGCCCTCACCGAGATGCCCAGGAGCGACGAAACACACCCGAGGTTTCGCAAGCCGAAGCCGTCGCCAAGCGGCCGCTCGATCCGCCCCAGCATGCGCGAAGCGAAAGGCTCCGGATCATGGGATGGTATAGTTCGTGCTGGCACATCCTCTGCATGGACAGCGTATTGGGCTTATCCATGGGCCGCATCCAACCCGCGCGCCAGATCCCGGATCAGATCCTCTGCATCCTCCAGGCCCACCGCCAGCCGGATCAACCCTTCCTTGATCCCTGCTGCGGCGCGCTGCGCGTCACTCAGGCGGCCGTGGGTGGTGCTGGCGGGATGGGTGATGGTGCTCTTCACATCGCCGAGGTTGGCGGTGATGGAGAACAGGCGGGTGTGGTCGATGACCCTCCAGGCGGCCTCGCGCCCACCCTCGACCTCGAAGCCAACAATGCCGCCAAAACCCTTCATCTGACGCTTGGCCAGTTCGTGCTGCGGATGGCTGGCGAGGCCGGGGTAGTAGACCTTGGAGACACGCGGATGGGCGGCCAGCCATTCGGCCAGCCTTTGCGCGTTGGCGCTATGGGCCTTCATGCGCAGATTGAGGGTTTCCAGTCCCTTGAGGAAAATCCAGGCATTGAACGGTGCCATGGTCGGCCCGGCGGTGCGCAGTACGCCGACGATCTCGTCGGTGATGCTCTTCGGCCCGCAGACCGCGCCGCCTATCGCCCTGCCCTGTCCGTCGAGGAATTTGGTGGCGGAGTGGACGACGACGTCCGCCCCCTCCTTCAGCGGGCGTTGCAAGGCCGGCGTGCAGAAGCAATTGTCCACCGCCAGCAAGGCACCTGCACCATGGGCGATGTCGGCCACCGCGCGGATATCGACGATCTCGGTCAGCGGGTTGGAGGGGGTTTCCAGGAACAACAGGCGGGTGTTGGGGCGGAGGGCCGCACGCCAGCCATCCAGGTCGGTCAGGTCGACATGGCTGACCTCGATGCCAAACTTGGCGAAATACTTGTTCCACAGCACGGTGGTGGTGCCAAACACCTGTTTGGAGACGATGACGTGATCCCCGGCCGAAAGCAACGCAAGGCCCAGGCTCAGGATGGCAGCCATGCCGGAGGCGGTGGCGGCGCAATCCTCTGCTCCCTCCAGCGCGGCCAGGCGCTCCTCGAAGATGCGGGTGGTGGGGTTGGTGAAACGAGCGTAGATGTTGCCAGGCTTGGCCCCGGAAAAGCGCGCCGCCGCCTCGGCGGCATGGGCGAACACGAAGCTGGAGGTGGGGAAGATCGGCTCACTATGCTCCCCTTGAGGGGTGCGCTGGTGACCGGTGCGGATGGCGAGGGTGTCGAAGCCGAACTCGTCGCTTTGCTCGGAATGCATGGGGCTACCTCTTGGTATTTTCGGCAGTGTAGCCGCCCGGTCAGCGGGTGATGTAGACCAGTGTGCCTTCGCTGAGGCGTTCGAACAGGTCGATCACATCCGCGTTGTACATGCGCACGCAACCGTGCGAGGCGGGGCGACCGATGAGTCCCTCCTCCGGGGTGCCGTGGATGTAGATGTAGCGGCGATAGGAGTCCACCCTGCCGCCCTGGTTGACGCCGGGTTCCAAGCCCTCCAGCCACATGATGCGGGTGGTGACCTCATCCTCGGGCACGTCGATGGGCTCCTTGATGATCTCGGCGATGCGCCCCGTCGGTTTGCGGGATTTAAACACCATGCCCAGCGGCTCGCCAGCACCGATCATGGCTCGGATGCGATGCAGTCCGAGGGGGGTCTGGTTGCTCCCCTCCTGGGCACCGGGACCGAAGGCGGAGGTGGACACCGGGTAGGTCTTGAGCAAGCGCCCATCTTGCAGAAGGTAGAGGCGCTGGGTGGCTATGCTGACCACAACATAGGGTTGTCCGGCACGCTGCCACTGGGCCGCGACCGCGCGCACCGCATTGGAGGCCTCAAGGCCTTGCGGCGGTAGGGTGTCATGGGCATTGGCGAAGTCGGCCATGCTCAAGACCCCAATCAGCGATGGCAAGAACCAAGTACGCATCGCCTCAATCCGCGTTGTACAACCCAACCGCGACGATATCGCGCGAACGACCTTCCTGCCTAGGCTCTTTGGCCTCGTCGGCCCGGGTTCGGGCAAGGGCAGCGAGATACTCCTCGCTCACGTCACCGGTGATGTACTCCCCTGTAAAGCAGGAGCAATCGAAACGGGTGAGCGCAGGGTTGCCCTGACGCACGGCGTCGATCAGATCATCGAGGTCTTGATAGATCAGACGGTCCGCACCGATCGCCTGGCCGACCTCTTCCTCACTGCGACCGTGGGCGATCAGCTCCTCCGGAGTCGGCATATCGATGCCATAAACATTGGCATGACGCACGGGAGGGGCGGCGGAGGCCATGTAGACCTTGCGCGCGCCGGCTTCACGCGCCATGCGGATGATTTCGGCCGAGGTCGTGCCACGCACGATGGAATCGTCCACCAGCAACACGTTCTTACCCTCGAACTCGAGGTCGATGGCGTTGAGTTTTTGGCGTACGGACTTCTTACGCTGCGCCTGACCCGGCATGATGAAGGTACGGCCGATGTAGCGATTCTTGATGAAGCCCTCGCGGTAGGGCACGCCGAGGGCAACTGCCATCTCGAGTGCGGCGGTGCGGCTGGTGTCCGGAATCGGGATGATCACATCGATGTCATGGTCCGGCCACTCGCGCTTGATCTTTTCGGCCAGCTTCTCGCCCATGCGCATGCGAGCCTTGTAGACCGACACCCCATCGATGATGGAGTCCGGCCGCGCCAGATAGACGTACTCGAAGATGCAGGGGGCGTGGATCGGGTGGTCAGCGCACTGGCGGGTGTGGATGCTGCCGTCCTCACCAACGAAGATGGCCTCGCCGGGCGCGAGGTCGCGCACCAACTTGAAGCCGAGCGCCTCCACCGCCACGCTCTCGGAGGCGATGATCACCTCCTGCCCACCCTCGCTTGCCCGCACACCAAAGCACACCGGACGGATGCCGAACGGGTCGCGGAAGGCGAAGATCCCTATGCCCGCCACCAGCCCGATGACCGCATAACCGCCCTTGATGCGACGATGGACGCGGCTGATGGCATCAAATACGTCATCGAAGGTCGGCACAAGCTTGCCGCAGCGCTGCATCTCATGGGCAAACACGTTGAGCAGGACCTCCGAATCGGAGGTGGTATTGAGATGGCGCAGGTCCTGCTCATACACCACCTTGCGCAGCTCTTCGGCATTGGTCAGGTTGCCGTTGTGCCCCAGCGCAATGCCGTAGGGAGCATTGACGTAGAACGGCTGTGCCTCGGCAGCGGAGGCGTTGCCAGCCGTCGGGTAGCGAACATGGCCGATGCCGTAATTCCCGGCCAGTTGACGCATGTGGCGGGTATGGAACACATCCTTGACCAGGCCGTTATCCTTGCGCTGGTGTAGGCGTCCACGCTCGCAGGTGATGATACCCGCAGCGTCCTGACCACGATGCTGGAGGATGGTCAGGCCATCATAGATGGTCTGGTTGACCGGGCTACACCCGACAATGCCGATGATTCCACACATGGGTCATCTCAAAGCTTGAAGTTTTGCGCCAAATCCTTCGGCAGCAGATCGCGCATCCATTGTGCGACCGAACTGAGGTTCTGGATGACCTGAGATTGCTTCCACCAAGGGTCCTGCGGCATCGGCGTCAGACTGCCAAGCAGGATCAGGACACACACCAGGAACACCCCACGCGCCAGACCAAAGATGACTCCGATACTGCGATCCAAACCCGAGAGCCCGGTCTTACTCACCAGCAGTCCGACCACGGCATTGATGATGCCGCCAACGATGAGGGTCAGGATGAAGAGGATGACGAAGGCAATGGCAAGACGCACCGAGGGGATATCGATGCTTGCCGGCAAGAAGGGCGCCAAGTGCGCGGCGTAGAGAATGCCGATGAGGAAGGCCGCAACCCAGGTCAGCAGAGAGATCATCTCCTTCATGAAGCCGCGCAGGATACTGATCAGCGCGGAAAAGGCGATGACACCGAGCAGAACGAAGTCGACGGTCGTCAGGTGCATGGACACACGCAAGGGTTCAAAATCACATTTTAACCGCAGAGATCGCATTCACCAATGCATAGGCGCGGATGGGCGCGCAAAAAAAAAAGCAGGGGCGCCATGTGGCGCCCCTTGGCCTTGCCCCCGCGCACGCCGATCAGGCCTCGGCGATCACACACACCTTGACGGTGACATTGACGTCGGCATGCAGATGCAGACTGATCTCATGCTCGCCCACGGCGCGCAGTGGGCCGGTCGGCAGACGGACCTCCCGCTTCTCGACGGCGTGACCTGCGGCAACCAGGGCCTTGGCGATCTCGGCGCTACCGATGGAGCCGAACAGCTTGCCCTCGCTACCGGCTTTGCCGGCGATGGTCACGGACACGCCCTCAAGCTGGGCTGCACGGGCTTGGGCTGCGGCCAGCGCCTCGGCGGCGGCCTTCTCCAGCTCCGCGCGGCGGGCTTCGAACTCGGCCACGTTAGCCTTGGTGGCAACCTTGGCCTTGCCATAGGGGATCAGGAAGTTACGCGCATAACCATTGCGCACCTTCACCACATCACCCATGTTGCCCAGGTTTTCAACTTTGCTCAGCAGAATGACTTCCATGGTTCATGCCCCCCTCAGTGACGGTCGGTATAGGGCAGCAGTGCTAGAAAGCGCGCGCGCTTGATAGCCTCGGCCAGCTGGCGCTGATAGCGCGCCTTGGTCCCGGTCACACGACTCGGAACGATCTTGCCAGTCTCGGTCAGAAAGCCCTTGAGGGTGGCGAGGTCTTTGTAGTCGATGTGCTCAACGCCCTCGGCGGTGAACTTGCAGAACTTGCGACGACGGAAATAGCGGGACATAGTCATACCTCGCAAGCAGAATCAGGCGGACTCGGCCGCACCAGCCGCTGCGGAGCTGCGGCGGGGCTCTTCTTCCTTGACCATCGGTGACGGCTCGGTCACTGGACCGCTCATCTTGATCACGAGGTTGCGAAGAACCGCGTCGTTGAAGCGGAAGGCATCGGTCAGCTCATTGAGCGCCTTTTGCCCGCATTCGATGTTCATGAGCACGTAGTGGGCCTTGTGGATCTTCTGGATCGGATAGGCCAATGAGCGGCGACCCCAGTCCTCGAGACGATGGATCTTGCCGCCGTCGGCTTCGATAATGGAGCGGTAACGCTCGATCATCGCCGGTACCTGCTCACTCTGGTCCGGATGGACCAGAAAAACGACTTCATAGTGTCGCATGGATACTCCCTACGGATTGAACAGCCTGCCGCGCACACGGTCAGGCAGGGTGAACCGCGCCCAACCTGGAGGGTCTTACGCGGGAAAGGCGGGATTATAGGGGAAAATTCAGTCTTGGCAAAACCCATCAGCCGACGGCGAGGCGCTGGCGACGGATCTCATACAGACTCACCCCGGCGGCCACTGAGACGTTCAGGCTTTCGACCGAACCCAGCATGGGCAGGTTAACCAGTTCGTCGCAAGCCTCGCGCGTGAGGCGGCGCAAACCCGAACCCTCAGCCCCCAGCACCACGGCCAGAGGTTGGGTGGCCAGGTGGGTCTGGTAGAGGCTGCGATCGGCCTCGCCAGCCAGGCCGATCACCCAGATGTTGCGCCGCTTGAGCCCCTCTAAGGTGCGCACGAGGTTGGTCACCTGCACGAAGGGAACGCTCTCGGCTGCACCGGAGGCGACCTTACGCACCGTCGGGGTCAACCCCACCGCGCGGTCCTTGGGGGCGATCACGGCCTGCGCCCCCGCCCCGTCGGCTACCCGCAGGCAGGCACCGAGGTTGTGCGGGTCGGTCACACCATCGAGCACCAGCAGCAGGACGGGCTCATCCAGGCCATCCAGCATGGCGTAGAGGTCGTGCTCATCATAGGTCGGCGCAGCCCGGTACTGGGCGGCGACACCCTGGTGACGCTCGACGCCTGTCAGCCGATCAAGTTCGCGCGACTCGACCCGGGTGATGGGAAGCCCGGCGGCTTGGGCCAAGCGCTCCACTTCCTGCTGGCGCAGGTCGCGCCGCCCCTGTGCAAACAGCAGGCGGACGATATTGGCCGGATCGTGGCGCAGCGCGGCCTCGACCGCATGGATGCCAAACAGCCAGCTCATCCCGCCACTGCCGAAGGATTCGTCCCGTCCCCGGAACGCTCCGACACGGCGTCCTTTCCACTCCTCGACCCCCGGCTCGACCGGTTTTCGACTCATTCCGTCCTCGATCGGCGCGGTGGACGACGGCGCTTCTTCGGCTTGCATTCAGCCCCGGTACTCCCCTCATCAACCGACACATTGCCGTTCGCATCGCCAGGTTCGTGCTCATCGACCAAGGCCTCGACGGATGTCGCAGAAGGCTCTTCCGTGCCTCCCTTGCCCGACTTCTTACGACGGCGACGCTTCTTCCTGACTGGGGTCTCCTCTCCCTCTTTGGCATCCGCCACCGCTGGCTTGACCTCACCACGCGGCAGGACGAAGTCGATCTTGCGCTCGTCCAGGTCGACCCGTGCCACCTGCACGGTGATGGTATCACCGAGGCGATAGACCTGGCCACTGCGTTCCCCGACCAGCCGGTGACCGACCGGGTCGAAGTGGTAGTAGTCCTTCTCGAGCGCCGTGATGTGCAGCAGCCCCTCCACGAATACGCCCTTGAGCTCGACGAACAGGCCGAACGAGGTGACAGCAGTGATCACACCATGGAAGATCTCCCCTACGCGATCCTGCATGAACTCGCACTTGAGCCAGTCGGTAGCATCGCGGGTCGCCTCGTCGGCGCGGCGCTCGTTGTTTGAGCAATGCTCGCCGATAAGACGCAACTCATCGTGCGTATAAGGGAAATGCTCAGGCCCACCGGTGCGCAGGATGTGGCGGATGGCGCGGTGCACCAAAAGGTCAGGATAGCGACGGATGGGTGAGGTGAAGTGCGTGTAATTGGGGTGCGCAAGGCCAAAGTGACCGACGTTGTCCGGCGAGTACACCGCCTGCTTCATGGTCCGCAACACCACGGTCTGGATCAGACGCTGATCCTCCCGCCCCTTGGCGGCCTCGAGCACGGCATTGAAGTCCTTCGCCTCCGGCTTGTCGCCACCGCCCAAGGTGAGGCCGAGCTCGCCGAGGAACGTGCGCAGGTCGGCGATCTTCTCCGCCGCCGGCCGCTCATGGACGCGGTACAAGCCCTCGATCTTGCGTCGCTCGAGAAAACGTGCGGCCGCGACGTTGGCGGCGATCATGCACTCCTCGATCAGACGGTGGGCATCATTGCGCTCGTAGGACACGATCGCCTCGATCTTGTGGCCATCACCGAACACGATCTTGGTTTCGGTGGTGTCGAAGTCCATCGCACCACGGCGGGTGCGCGCCTCCATCAGCACGCCGTACAAACCATGCAGGGATTCGAGATGAGGCACGATCGGGGCGTATTCCTTGCGCAGTGCCTCGTCTTTGTCGAGCAGGATTTTCGCCACCTGGGTGTAGGTCATGCGTGCGTGCGAGCGCATCACCCCCTCGTAGAAGCGCGAGCGGATGATGTCGCCCTCGCGGTTGATCAGCATCTCGCACACCATGCACAGCCGGTCGACATGCGGCTTGATCGAGCACAGACCATTGGAGAGGATCTCGGGCAACATGGGGATGACCCGGCCTGGGAAATACACCGAGGTGCTGCGGAGGAAGGCCTCGCGATCCAGCGGACTGCCCACGGTGACATAGTGGGAGACATCGGCGATGGCGACGATCAGACGCCAGCCCTTGGCGGTCGGCTCACAGTAAACGGCGTCGTCGAAGTCGCGCGCGTCCTCGCCATCGATGGTGATCAGCGGTACGTCACGCAGATCGACCCGGCCGAGCTTGTCAGCCTCGGCCACCTCTTCGGACAATCCCGCGATTTGCGCCAGCACATCCTCCGGCCACGTATGACGCAGACCATGGGTGTGGATGGCGACATCGATCTCCATGCCCGGCGCCATGTGATCGCCCAATACCTCGATCACCCGCCCAACCGGCTTGTTGCGGAAGGTGGGCTGTTCGACCAGCTGCACGCGTACGATCTGCCCATCCTGCGCCTCACCGAGCGCGTCCTGCGGAATCAGCACGTCCTGAGTTATGCGCTTGTTGTCCGGGATGACAAAGGCCACACCAGACTCGAGCACCAGGCGGCCGACCACCTCGGCATTGGCGCGCTCGAGCACCTCAACCAGTGCCCCCTCGCGGCGACCACGCTGGTCGATGCCGGTGATCTGCACCACCGCACGGTCGCCGTGCAGCAGGGCACGCATCTGGCGCGCGGAAAGGAACACATCATCCCCCCCCTCGTCCGGCACCAGGAAGCCAAAGCCGTCTTTGTGGCCGATCACGCGACCGCGCACCAGCTCGGACTTATCTAACGGTACGTAGCCACCCTTGCGGTTGCGGATCAGTTGTCCATCACGCTCCATGGCCCGCAGGCGACGGCGCAAGGCCTCGATGCGCTCGTCATCGTCATAGCCAAGCTCCAACAGCAAGCGCTCGAAGGTCGTAGGACCGCCATGCGCCTTGATCATCTCAAGCAGGAGCTCGCGACTGGCGATCGGGTTTTCGTACTTTTCCGCTTCACGCTCGGCGTGCGGATCAAGCTTTGAGATCATGCAAACGTAGGCTCGATGGAGTGCTTAAAAAGGTTACCGCGCGCAAGCATACCGCAAGCGTCGTGCTCTTGTCGGGATGGATACCCGTCCGGAAGCAGGATAGATGGATCGGGCGCAGACGCAGACAAGGGACCGCGCGGAGGCCCGTGTAGAGGGGAACGGAAACATGACACCGCCCCCTCTTCCATTCAGGCCGCGAATGGGTGACGGAGGATGATCGTCTCCTCGCGATCCGGACCGGTGGAGATGATGTCCACCGGTACACCACACACCTCCTCGATGCGATGGATATAGGCGCGCGCGGCGGACGGCAGGTCCTCGAGGCGCTTGACGCCGACGGTGGACTGACTCCAACCCGGCATGTCCTCGTAGATCGGCTCGATATTGGCGAAGCCATCCGCGCCGACCGGCGGGGCCTTCATGACCTGACCGTCCACCTTGTAGCCGACGCACAGGCGCAGGTTGTCAAGACCATCCAGCACGTCCAGCTTGGTCAAACACAGGCCGCTGATGCTGTTGATCTGCACTGCGCGGCGCAGGGCAACGGCATCGAACCAGCCACAGCGACGTTGGCGCCCCGTGGTGGCGCCGAACTCGTGGCCACGAGTGCCAAGGTGTTTGCCGATCGGGTCGCCGACGTCCTGGGCCGCGTCGTACTCGAGCTCCGTTGGAAAAGGACCGGCGCCGACGCGCGTCGTGTAAGCCTTGGTGATGCCAAGCACGTAGTCCAGCTCGAGCGGACCAACGCCGGTGCCGGTAGAGGCAGCACCGGCAGTGGTGTTGGACGAAGTCACGAACGGATAGGTGCCGTGATCGATGTCCAGCAGCGTGCCCTGGGCGCCCTCGAACAGAATGTTCTTGCCAAACTTGCGTAACTCGTCCAGGCGCTCGGTCACGTCGATGATCATCGGGGCAAGGGTTTCCACATAGCCCATGCACTCATCCAGCACACGCTGGAAGTCGATGGTATCCGCGTTGAAATAGTTCTTCAGCACGAAGTTGTGATAGTCCAGCACCGCGCCGAGCTTTTCGGCAAAGCGCTCGCGATGCATGAGGTCGATCAGACGCAGGGCACGGCGTGCCACCTTGTCCTCGTAGGCCGGTCCAATGCCGCGCCCGGTGGTGCCGATCGCGCCGCGCCCGGCGGCACGCTCGCGCGCATGATCCAGCGCAACATGATAGGGTAAGATCAACGGGCAGGCGGCCGAGAGCTTCAAACGCTCGCGCACCGGCACACCACGCGCCTCGAGCTGGGTCATTTCCTTAAGCAAGGCATCCGGGGCAAGCACTACGCCGTTGCCGATCAAGCACTCCACGCCCTCGCGCAAAATGCCCGAGGGAATCAGGTGCAAGACGGTCTTCTCGCCATTCACCCACAGCGTGTGTCCGGCGTTGTGACCGCCCTGGAAGCGCACGACAGCGGCAGCCTGATCGGTCAGCAGGTCGACGACCTTGCCTTTACCCTCGTCGCCCCACTGGGAGCCCAGCACCACAATACTTTTGGCCATGAAGGTCAGATCTCAATCGTTGGGTAATGCTTTGACGATCCAAGCGGAGTGCTCACATGCAATCACGCGGTCAAAACCGCGTGCACGAAGCTCCGCCCAGCGTTCAGGGCCCAGCCCCTGCGCAGAGAGGGCGTATACGACCCGCTCGCCCTGCGCGCGCAACGCGCGCACCATGGCAGTCAAATCAGGGTCATCATCGGAGGGGGCCAGGATGGCCCCCCTACCCTCTTTGGTTGGGGTGACGAAGGCCGCCAATGCACGCACATCCGCGGAAAAACCGGTTGCCGGACGGGCGCGACCGAAGACCTCGCCGATGCCGTCGTAGCGCCCACCGCGCGCGATCGCCTGGCCACACCCCGGCACGAAGGCCGCGAACACGATGCCGGTGTGATAGTGATAACCACGCAACTCGGCCAAGTCAAAATGCAACCGCACGCCCCCGCCCTGCCCTTGCAACGCACGGGCCACCTCGGCGAGGTCATCCAGTGCCTGGTGCACCGCACCACCTGCAGCGGACAGATGGCGACGCGCGTCCTCGAGAGTCTCCAGCCCCTCGCCATGCAAGCTTGGCAAGGCGCGCAGCATGGCAGCGATCTTGTCCGGAAGAAGACGCCCGCCGATGAAGGCCTCGATCTCGGGCACGGCCTTGCGCTGCAAAAGGTCGAAGAAGCTCGCCTCATCCTCTGCATCGAAACCCGCCTGACGCGCAAGGGCGCGGTAGATGCCAACATGCCCAAGGTCCAACCAGACCTCGCGCACCCCAGCCACCTCCAGAATGTCCAGCATCAGACGCAGGATCTCGATGTCACTCGCGGTGCCAGCATGACCGAACAGCTCGGCACCCACCTGCATCGGCGCGCGCGTGCCGGCAAAACCGCCGGGCAGCGTGTGCAACACGGTACCCAGGTAGCACAGGCGGGTTGGCCCTTCCTGGCGCAGGCTGTGCGCGTCGATGCGCGCCATCTGCGGTGTCATGTCGGCACGCACGCCCATCAAGCGGCCGGTCAGCTGATCGATCAGCTTGAAGGTCGACAGGTCCAGGTCATCCCCGGGATGGATCAGCAGCGATTCGACGTACTCGACCATGGGCGGGATGACGAGCTCGTATCCCCAGCTACGAAAACGGTCGAGCAGGCGACGGCGCAGGGCCTCGATGGTCCACGCCGCCTGCGGAAGAAGCTCGTCGATACCCGCCGGAAGCAGCCAGCGGTTTTCTTGTGTCATCGTCTATTCACCCACGCACGATGCCGAGCAACACGAGGCCAAGCATGATGATGCCCATGGCCACCAGGCGCAGCATGTGATCCGGCAGGGTCGCAAGCTGTTGGACCGATTGGCGGTAGACCCTCGGACTGATGAGGGGCAGCAGCCCCTCGAACACGAGCATCAGGGCCAGGGCAGCCCAAAAATCATCGGACATGGTTGGGATTACCGCTTGTCCGAACCCGCCGGACTGCCGAAATAGCGGAAGAACTCACCATCCGGTTGCAGCACCAGGACGTCGTCCTTGCCGGTGAAGGACTTCCGGTAAGCCTCGAGGCTGCGGTAGAACTCGAAGAACTCTTGATCCTTGCTGTACGCCTCGGCATACAGACGCGCCGCCTCGGCATCACCCTCACCGCGGATGGCTTGCGATTCGGCATAGGCGTTGGCGAGAATCTCCTCGCGCTGACGCTCGGCATCCGCGGTGATTTTCTTCGCTCGCTCCTCGCCGCGGGAACGGAAGGCCTTGGCGACGGTGGCGCGTTCCTTCTCCATGCGCCGGTAGACCGAATCGCTGACCTCGGACGGGAGATCGATGCGCTTGATGCGCACGTCCATCACCTCGATGCCGAGCTTGGCGGCCTCCACATTCGCCGCGGTGCGAACGGCGTCCATCATCTCGCCGCGCGCGCCGGTGACGGCATCCTGGATGGTGCGGGAGGAGAGCTGACTCTTCATGCCATCTTTGATGATCTGCGACAGACGCGCCACCGCAGCCCGCTCATCGCCACGGGTAGAGCGGTGGTACAACGCCACGTCGGCAATCCGCCACTTGATGAAGGCGTCGACGATGACGTTCTTCTTCTCGCTGGTCAGGTAGCGCTCGGGTGGCGCATCCATGCTCAGCAGACGACCGTCATAGCGACGGATGCTGTGGACGAACGGCAGCTTGAAATGCAGGCCGGGTGCGAAATCGGTCTTGACGATCTCACCGAGGCGGAACATGACCACGCGGTCATATTCGCGCACGGTGAAGGTCGACATGGCCAGCAAGCCAGCGCCGACCGCCAGGGCGGGCAGGATGAGGTTACGCGCGGACATTATGGGGCCTCCCTCGAGCGCAGGTCAGTGCGGGCACGCGAATCGACGCGCGGCAAGGTCTGGGGGGTAGCCGCCTGAACCGGCGCGGACGGTTGGGGCGCGGCAGGTGCCTCGACAGCCTTGCCCCCTTGCATCATGCGATCGAGCGGCAGATAGAGGACGTTATTGCCCCCCTGCACGTCCACGAGCACTTTGCTGCTCTTGCTCAGTACGCTCTCGACGGTTTCAAGATACAGGCGCTCACGGGTCACCTCTGGCGCCTTGCGATACTCGACCAGCAGGTCACTAAAGCGCTTGGCCTCACCCTCGGCAGCCTTGATGACCCGCGTACGGTAGGCACGAGCCTCTTCGATCATCTGCGTGGCCTGACCGCGGGCCTGCGGGATGATACCGTTGGCATAGGCCTCTGCCTCATTGATGAAGCGCTGCTCGTCTTCGCGCGCCTTGATGGCATCGGCAAAGGCGGGCTGCACCGGCTCGGGCGGCTGGGCATCTTGCAGGGTGACGGATTTGACATCCAGTCCGGTTGCGTAACGATCGAGGATGTCCTGCACCACGGCCTTGACCTGACCAGGGATCTCGGCCCGCCCTTCGGTGAGGACATAATCCATGCTGTTCTTGCCAATCACCTCGCGCACCGCGCTCTGGCTGGCCTCCTGCAAGGTGCCATCCGGATCGCGGGTATTGAACAGATACTGGGCGGGGTCCTTGACGTTGTACTGCACGGCCACCTCGACGTCGACGATGTTCTCGTCGGAAGTGAGGATCTGCATCTTCATCTGCTTGCTGCGGAACTGATCCACATCCACCGTCTCAACGGTCTGGATCGGGTAGGGCCAATGCCAGTGCGGACCGGGCAGACTGGTGCCGACATACTTGCCAAACTGCATCACCACACCGCGCTGGCCATCATTGACGATGTAGACGCCCGAGGCCAGCCACACAGCCAGTCCGATGCCAGCCAACAGACCGATACCGTCGGCACCCGTCCCCTTGCCGCCCAGCTTACCGCCGAGGTCCTTCAGCCACCGATCGAGACTCGGGCCTTCGCCACCACGACGGGGCGATTTCCACGGATCCTGGGGGCCACCGCCAGGCTCATTCCACGCCATAAGCTGTCCTCTTGAGATGGCATTTGATTTCAAGTTCGGGGATTTTATGGGGAGGTTGCCAGCAAGGGCAAGAAAACTTACCGATCCAGCGCAAGCCGAAGGCCCGGTTCGTGGGCCAGCAACTGGTTCCAGCGCACGGCGGGAAGGCGTAGGCCGAGGTGCCACCCCCCCCCTTCGTCCATCTGTTCGGAAGTGATGGCCCCCTCGGCATACAGGCGGGCGCGCAGGCGAGCCTCCGCAGGCGTAAGAAACACGTCGATGCGCACGACCTCTGCCGCCAGGCAGGCCTCGATGGCCTCCAACAGCAGGTCGATGCCGAGCCCCTTGGCCGCCGAGATCCACACCCTGCGCGGACGTCCTCCCTCATCGTACTCGATGCGCGGCGTCCGCCCTATCAAGTCGATCTTATTATAAACCTCGAGCACCGATACCTCGTTGGCGCCGATCTGCTCCAGCACGTCTTCGACCTCGGCGATGCGCTCATCCCGTCCCTCACCCTGCGCGTCGATCACATGCAAAAGCAGAGCGGCCTCGCGCGTCTCCTCCAGGGTGGAGCGAAAGGCCGCCACCAGCTCGTGCGGCAGATCGGCAATGAACCCGACTGTATCGGCCAGCACCATCGCCCCGCCCTGCGGCAACTTCACGCGGCGCAGGGTGGCATCGAGTGTGGCAAACAGCTGGTCGGCGGCATACACGCCCGCCTCGGTCAGGCGGTTGAACAGGGTGGACTTGCCGGCATTGGTGTAGCCGACCAGGGCCACGGTGGGCACCTCGGCGCGCTGACGTCCCTTACGGCCCTCCTGGCGCTGTGCGCGCACCTTCTCCAAACGGCGCTTGAGCTGGTTAATGCGCGCTGCGACCAGGCGACGATCGGTCTCCAGTTGGGTTTCACCCGGGCCGCGCAGGCCGATCCCCCCTTTCTGGCGCTCGAGGTGGGTCCAGCCGCGCACTAGACGGGTGGAGAGGTGCTGCAACTGGGCCAGTTCGACCTGCAGCTTGCCCTCGTGCGAGCGTGCGCGCTGGGCGAAGATGTCGAGGATCAGGCCGGCACGATCGAGCACCCGGCAGCCAAGCAGCTTCTCGAGATTGCGCTCTTGGCTTGGGGAGAGGTCGTGGTTGACGATGACAAGGCTCACCCCACGCGCCTCGACCTCTTGCTTGAGCTCCTCTGCCTTGCCCCTGCCGATCAGGGTGCGCGCATCGAACTGGGTGCGGGTGACGACCAGAACGGTCTCGACCGCCGCCCCGGCCGAGCGGGCGAGCTCGACGAATTCGTCCAGCGCCCCAGGAGGTTCATCCGTGCGCGAACGCACGTGCAGCAGGACGGCCTTCTCATCCTCCCCGGTGGTCTTCACCCCGGGACGTTCGAACAATTCCATCCGCAACTCAATCGCCTACATTGACATCGACGTTGTCTGGATGGCCATCCGACCCCTCGGATGTCATGTCCATCTGCACTGGACGAACCGGCACAATGGTGGAGATGGCGTGCTTGTACACCATCTGACTGACGGTATTGCGCAGCAACACCACATACGCGTCGAAGGACTCGATCTGCCCTTGCAGCTTGATGCCGTTGACCAGGTAGATCGACACCGGCACGCGTTCACGGCGCAGGGCGTTCAAAAAGGGTTCTTGCAGGGTTTGGCCTTTGGCCATGCCATCGTCCTCAAATTCGCTTTTGATCAAATGTTAGCATGCGGCAAAAACACCCCCGCTGAGCCAAGACTCCAGACCGGCGACCAGCCGATCGAGGGCGATATCCAGATCCAACACATGCAGGTCGTGCTCGCTGCGCAGCCAAGTCATCTGCCGCTTGGCCAACCCACGGGTGGCCATCACGCCCAGCTCGACCATCCGTTCGTAAGTATGGGCACCCTCGAGATATTCCCAGACCTGACGATAACCCACGGAGCGCATGGATGGCAGACCAAGGTGCAGATCACCGCGCGCACGCAGTGCCTCGACCTCTTGGATGAAACCGTCTGCGAGCATCTGGGCAAAACGTGTGGCAATACGTTCGCGCAGAAGTTCACGCGGGGGAATGAGGGCGAGCTTCAACACCCGGCCGACCGCGGGGACTGCCTGCGCGCGCCCACGGGCCTGCCACACGGAGAGCGGCACCCCAGTCATGCGCCACACCTCCAGCGCCCGCCCAAGCCGCTGAGGATCGTTCGGGTGGATACGCGCCGCGGCTTGCGGATCGACCGTGGCGAGCTCTTCGTGCAAGGCCGCCCAACCGCGCAGCTTGGCTTCGGTCTGGATCGCCTCACGCAGCGTGGGATCGGCGGGGGGTAGATCGGCCAAACCCTGTTCCAAGGCACGGTAGTAGAGCATGGTGCCACCAACCAGGAGCGGAATGCGTCCTGCCGCATGGATCTCGCGCATCGCCCCCAGCGCATCTTGACGAAAACGGGCAGCGGAATAAGGCTCGCTGGGGTCGAGGATATCGATCAACCGATGCGGGAACGCCCGCAAGGTCTGCGCATCCGGCTTGGCCGTGCCAATGTCCATGCCGCGATAGACCAGCGCCGAGTCGACACTGATCAGCTCGACCGGCAGACGCTGCGCCAGCTCCAGCGCCAGCCGGGTCTTGCCGGAGGCGGTGGGGCCCATGAGCCAGATGGATTGCATCCCTCACCGCCCCCGCAAAAAGAGACGATCGAGGTCCGCCAGGGTCAGCCGGGTCCAGGTGGGACGCCCGTGGTTACACTGATCGGCACGGGGTGTGGCCTCCATGTCGCGCAGCAAGGCGTTCATCTCCGGCAGGGTGAGCTTGCGGCCAGCGCGGACGGAGCCGTGGCAGGCCATGCGCGAAAGGATGGCATGGAGGGCCTGTTCGATCTTGCGAGAATCACCATGACGGGCGATTTCATCAAGGGTGTCGATGGCGAGTTTGGCAATGTCGGACTGGGCCAACAAGGTGGGCACCTCGCGCACGACGAGGGTCGTGGGGCCAAGGGGGGCAAGCACAAAACCGAGCCTGCGCAGGGCCTCGGCCCCCTCCTCTGCCGCATCCATCAAACGCGCGTCCACCTCCAACGGCATCGGTACCAACAAGGGCTGACGACGGATACCATCCTCATCCAACGCACGCTTGAGCCGCTCGTAGGCAATGCGCTCGGCGGCGGCGTGCATGTCAACCACGATGAGACCTTCGGCGTTTTCGGCAAGAATGTAAATGCCGTGGAGCTGAGCGATGGCGTAACCCAGAGGAGGAAGCGCGGCCTTGGTCTGGACCGAATCATCCGGCTCGCTCCCCTCCACGCTTTCTCCCCCTAAGAGAGGGGGGTAGGCGTTTGAAGGTTCTGCGAGGGCCTGGTAGGCAGCGAGGGTTTCGCGCACCTTGAAGCGAGCGGGCGACAGCGGCAGACCGCTCTGCTGAGGAGGCGCGTCACTTGCCCAAGACGTGGGCGGCGGCAGGGGAGAGGCATCCATCTGTCCCAAAGCCTGACCAAGCGCTGGGGCAGTACGCACCGACCCCACGGTGGGACGCAGTTCTCCGATCACACGGTGCAGGGTGGAGAACAGGAAGTCATGTACGCGGCGCGCCTCGCGGAAGCGCACCTCCAGCTTGGTCGGGTGGACGTTGACATCCACACCTTCCGGGGCGAGCACAAGAAACAGCACGTAGGAAGGTTGGCGCCCGCCGTGCAACACATCGGCATAGGCCTGACGCACGGCGTGCAGGATGACCTTGTCGCGCACGGCCCGGCCGTTGACGAAAAAGTACTGTACTTCGCTGCGCTCCCGCGCGTGTGTGGGAGGCTCCAGCCAACCCCATAGCCTGAGATCATCGATCGCTTGCTCAAAAAAGATGGCGCTGGATGCGAAGGATGAACCGCAGATGGCGGCCAGGCGCACCTCAGCGGGCTCATCGGCCTCCGTGCGCCAGAGCACCCGTCCCCCCGAGCGCAGGGTAAAACTCACATCGCGCCGGGCAAGTGCCATGCGGCGCAGGGTCTCGTCCAGGTGGTGCTGTTCGGTACGCTCAGCGCGCAGAAACTTGCGCCGTGCGGGCACATTGAAGAACAGATCGCGCACCTCCACCGTGGTGCCCTGCGGGTGTGCGGCAGGGAAGATCGTGGCTCGACCGGGGTCGCCCAGGCTGTGGATACGCCATGCGTGTGCGGCGCCCCGGGCATGGGAGGTCAGACTGAAATCCGAGACCGCAGCGATGCTGGCCAAGGCCTCGCCACGGAAACCGAAACTGTCGATGCGCAGTAGGTCGTCCAGGCTGCGGATCTTGCTGGTGGCATGGCTGGCGATGGCGAGCGGCAGGTCCTCACGCTCGATGCCCCACCCATCGTCACGCACGCGCAAAAGACGCACCCCAGCCCCCTCGATATCCACCTCGATGCGCCTTGCTTTGGCATCGAGGCTGTTCTCAACCAGCTCCTTGAGCACGCTGGCCGGACGCTCGACCACCTCGCCGGCGGCAATCTGATTGATCAGCTGAGGGGGAAGGACCTGGATTCTGGACATGCTGAACGGGTGAAGAACTCAGCCGATCAGCATGAGGGGGTTGACGCTCGGGATCAAGGACGAGGCGCTCCCGCCCAACGTTCACAGCATGGCAAAGTAAGTGCCCTCCAGCGCCTTGCTCGCGTAATAGCTATGCAACCCGCGAAACACCGAGCGCGCCACCTTCTCCTGGTGGGCCGCGGTACGCAGTTTGCGTTCCTCTTCCGGGTTGGAGAGGAAGGCGCTCTCGACCAAAATCGAAGGGATATCCGGTGACTTGAGCACCATGAAGCCAGCCTGCTGGACCTCGCGCTTGTGCAACGCACCGATCTCTCCCAGTTCGGTCAGCACACGCTGACCGACATCCAGGCTGGCCTGTATGCTGGCGGTCTGGGAGAGGTCGAGCAGGACGGAGGCCAGGGTGTCGTCGCGATTACGGAGGTTTACCCCCCCCACCAGATCGGCGGCGTTTTCCCTATCGGCCATCCAGCGCGCGGCCTCCGAGCTTGCACCGTTGAGCGAAAGGCAGTACACGGAGGCACCGCGTGCGTCTGGGTCGTTAAAGGCGTCCGCGTGCAGGGAGATGAACATGTCCGCCTTGTGCCTGCGCGCAATGCGGGTGCGCTCGCGCAGCGGGATGAAGACATCGCGGTTGCGGGTCAGCACCGGCCTGAAGCCGCGCTCCGCACGTAGCATGGCCTCCAGCTTGCGGGCGATGGCGAGGGTCACATCCTTCTCACGGGTGCCGTCGCGCCCGATGGCGCCAGGATCCTTGCCGCCATGCCCAGGGTCGATGGCGATCACGAGGTCACGCAAGCCACCCCGCGGAGGCTCACGCACCGGCCCCGGACGCTCGGCCGCAACCGGCGCCGAGCGGGCGGCCGGTGGCTCGGCCTTCGCCACCTGGGCGGAGGCAGCCATGCCGAGCGGCGGATGCGGCATGTCCAGCACCAACTTGAAGCCCTTGCCATCGGGATGAGGCAAAAGCTGGGCACTGGGCTTGGTGGGCTGGTGCACATCCAGCACCAGGCGAAGGTCGCTGCCGTTTTGGATGCCACTGCGCAGACGGGCGATGATACTGCCTTCCGGCAGCCTGAGATCGAAATCGCGCGGCAGACTGGTCTTGCTCAGGTCCAACACCACACGGTTTGGTTGGCCGAGGGTGAAGAGCTTGTAATCCGCTGGCGCGGTGAGGTCGATGACCAGACGCGTGCCGCGCTCGCTCAGGCTGGCGCTGGCCTCGCGTACAAAAGTGCGCACCCCGGCGTAGGCGGATTCAGGCAACCAGAGCAGCGACGCTCCGTATCCCAACAGACCAAGCAAGAAACGCCGACGGGCGTTGCTTTCATGGGCTGAAGTCATGACCCACCTCGCGCACTTAACAAACTCGTGCGTATCTTTATAGTCGAGAGGCGACGAAAGTTCAATGCTATGAAGGAGATAAGCCCCATTCCTTGAGCCGACCCTTAACTTGGGCCAACCAAGCGCCCCCCGTGGGACTCCAGGCTTCCAGCAAACACGCCCGCCCCACGGGCTGGTGCTCCAAGCGGATCGCCAGATCGGGCAGCGGCAATACCCCCTCACCGCGCTCCGGCCATTCGACCAGACAGAGCGTGTCTGCGCCGAAATCCTCGCGCGCGCCCATCCACTCCAGCTCCTCTGCGTCCGTCAGGCGGTAGAGGTCGTAGTGAGCGATGCGGCGTCCCTCGATCTCGTAAGGCTCAACCAGGGTGTAAGTGGGGCTGACCACCCGCCCCGCATACCCCAGGGCGCGCAGGAAGGACCGCACCAAGGTCGTCTTGCCTGCCCCAAGCTGGCCGTGCAGGGCCACCCAGCCGGAGGGCGGCGCCGTGTGTGCCAGCACGCCGCCCAGGGCTTCGGTGGCGAACTCGTCGGCAAGCGTGAGCCTCAGCATGGGGCGATTGCCTCGAGCAAGCGGCGGGCGTGAGGCAGCAGGTCGAGTGCAAGCACGCCCCGCCCATCCAGCGCGGCACACTCACCGGCAGCGGCATGCAGGCAGACACCAAGACGGGCCGCATCCCCCGGTGCCAAGCCTTGGGCCCACAGGGCAGCGAGCATGCCAGAGAGTACATCGCCCATGCCACCGCTGGCCATGGCCGGATGGCCATGCTCACAACGGGCAAGTCTGCCATTTTCGTCCACGATGAGACTGCCCGCCCCCTTGAGCAGCCAAACCCCACCCCAGGACTCGCGCAAGGCTCTCACGCTTGCAGCACGATCGGCCTGGACATCCGCGACGCGAATACCGAGCAGACGTCCGGCCTCGCCAGGATGGGGAGAGAAGATGACAGGCGCGTCCGGTCGCCGTGGGGATGCCGCGAGCAGATTCAGTGCGTCGGCATCGACGACCATCGGCAAGCCGGCCGCGAAGGCCATTTCGAACAGGTCACGCGCCCAATCGTCCAGACCAAGGCCGGGACCAAGGACAAGCACGGTGGCGCGCAAGAGCAACGGCTGCAAGGCCTCGGCACATTCCACCCCGTGCACCATGAGTTCGGGCCGGGTGGCGGCAAGAAAAGGGGCATGACCGGCGCGGGTGGCGATGCTCACCAGTCCGGCCCCAAGGCGGGCAGCAGCTTCGGCGGCCATCCTTGCCGCCCCCGCCATGCCATGGTTGCCACCGATCACCAGCACATGGCCGTAGTCGCCCTTGTGACTATCACGCCGACGTGGCGGCAGAATGCCGCGCAGGTCGGTAAGGCGGAGTGACGCAGGCTGAATCATCGACGTGGAATGAAACCGAGCACGTCCATGACGCTGCGCAGGGTCACCTCGGCCCTCGCCGCGGCCTTGTCCGCGCCGTCGTCGAGCAGACGCATCAGCTCCCCCCCCTCGCCGCGCAGCTCGCGATAACGCTGCTGCAGCGGCTCGAGGAAGGCGATCACGGCATCGGCACAGGTCTTCTTCAGGGTGCCATAACCCTGCCCGGCCAGCTGCGCCTCCCAGTGCTGGATGCTCTGGCCGGTGACGGTGGCGAGCAGCGTCAGCAGGTTGGAGACCCCCGGTTTGGCCTTGGGATCGTAGCGGATCTCGGTCTCCGAATCGGTCACCGCCCGCATCAGCTTCTTGCGCACCTTGGCCGGCTCATCCAGGAGGGCGATGGAAGCCTGCTCGTTAGGATCAGACTTCGACATCTTCTTGCTCGGGTCCTGCAAGCTCATGATGCGCCCGCCAACCTCGGGGATCATCGGTTCCGGCACGGTGAACACCGTGCCGTACAGGTTGTTGAAGCGTATGGCAAGGTCGCGCGCAAGCTCCAGGTGCTGCTTCTGGTCATGGCCAACCGGGACCAGGTTGGATTGGTAGAGCAAAATGTCGGCTGCCATCAGCACGGGATAGTCGAACAAGCCGACGTTGATGTTGGCCTCGTGCTGCTGCGACTTGTCCTTGAACTGGGTCATACGGGCGAGCTCGCCCATGTAGGTATAGCAGTTGAGGATCCAACCCAACTCGGCATGCGCCGGCACGTGCGACTGCACGAACAGGGTGGACTTGGTCGGGTCGATGCCGCAGGCAAGATAGAGGGCGATGAAGTCCAGGCTGCGCTCGCGCAAGAGCGTCGGATCTTGACGCACGGTGATCGCGTGCAGGTCGACCAGCATAAACAGGCTGTCGTGGGTATCCTGGAGTTTGACCCAGTTGCGGATGGCACCGATGTAATGGCCGATGAGCAGGTTGCCGGATGGCTGGATACCGGAGAGAACCACCGGACGGGTCGTCGTTTGCGCAATCATGAGCTGGAGGATCGGTTCGGACGCGAAACATGCCGGTCATGATAGTCCGGGCGCGGAGGGCGTTCAAACGCCGCTTGCCAAGACCTGCACGTAGCGATTAAGTTCAAACGATGCACCATAGTCCCCTCACCGACGTCCTGCTCCTGCTCGCGGCATCCGTGCTCGCGGTCACCCTCTTTCGCCGCCTCAACCTGCCGCCTCTGCTCGCCTATCTTGGCGTCGGTGCGCTGGTCGGACCGCATGCCCTCGGCTGGGTACCAGACACGGAAAATACGCGATTTTTGGCCGAATTCGGCGTGGTCTTCCTGCTCTTCACCCTCGGCTTGGAGTTCTCTCTGAACCGACTGGTCGCCATGCGGCGAGCCGTACTGGGCATGGGGGGGGCCCAGGTTGGGATCACCGCGCTGATCGCGGGCACAGCGGCGTGGGCCATGGGTCTTTCCTTTCCTGGGGCCCTGGTGGTCGGTGGCGTGCTGGCCATGTCCTCCACCGCCATCGTCATCAAACTGCTGACCGAACAAATGGAGATCAACTCTCGCCACGGGCGAGCCGCGATCGGCATCCTCCTTTTTCAGGATCTTGCGGTCATCCCTTTTCTGATTTTGATCCCAGCCTTGGCTGCGGGAGGGGATAGCCTGGGCCAGGAGCTGGCCATCGCCCTCGGCAAAGGGGTGGTGGTGACCGGACTCCTGCTTGCCGCCGGACACTGGCTGCTACGCCCTCTGTTCCATGAGATCGCCAAGGCACGCTCGCCGGAACTGTTCACCCTGGCGGTGTTGCTGGTGGCCCTCTCCTCCGCCGCACTGACCCATGCGGCAGGTCTTTCGATGGCGCTGGGCGCTTTTCTCGCTGGAATCATGCTGTCCGAGACCGCCTACCGTCACCAGATCGAGAGCGACATCCGCCCCTTCCAGGACGTCCTCCTCGGTCTGTTCTTCATTACCATCGGCATGCTGCTCAACGTGCAGACACTGCCCCATTACCTGCCGAGTGCCCTCGGCCTGCTGGTGCTGCTGGTACTGATGAAAACGCTGATCATCTTTGGCGTGGGTGTCGCCCTGCGCGAGGAACCCGGCGTGGCCCTGCGTACCGGCCTCGTACTGGCGCAGGGCGGGGAATTCGGCTTCGCCCTGCTGGCGCTGGCCTCGCGCGGCAACCTGCTGTCAGACGAGGCTGTGCAGATCGTGCTCACCACCGTGTTGCTGAGCATGGTCGCCACACCTTTCCTGGTACGCTACAACGGTCGCATCACCAAGTTCCTGATCCGCGGCTACCAGCAGACCTATGTCGAACGACGCGAGGAGATCGCTCAACATAGCGCCGAACTCACAGGGCACGTGATCCTCTCCGGCTTTGGCCGCGTGGGACAAAACCTCGCCTACCTGCTCGAGCAGGAAGACATCCCCTACATTGCACTGGAAGTCGATCCCGACATCATTCAGAAGGCCCAGCGCGCGGGCTATAACGTGTTTTTTGCCAACGCCACCCATATCGACCTGTTGCGCGCGGCAGGCATCGATAAGGCGCGCGCACTGGTGATCACCCATCATGATGCCGAGGCGGCACTCAAGACCCTCCATGCGGTCCGGCTCCACTACAAGGATCTGCCCGTGCTCGTGCGCGTGTTATCCATCAACCGTATGGACGACATCCTCCGGGCGGGCGCCACCGAAGTGGTGGCGGATGCCTTCGAAGCCAGCCTCATGCTGGGCATCCACCTGACCACCCGCCTGGGCGTACCGATGCGGCGCGTGCTGCACCGGGTCCAGCGCATCCGCCACGACCACTACGGCTTGCTGCGTCACATCTTCCAGGGCCGCGGCGATCCCGTGGATGCCGCCAACGCCCTGCGCGGCTCGCTCGCCAGTATCACCCTGCCTCCCGGAGCTTGGGCCGTGGGACGCACCCTTGGCGAGGCCCTCGCCGGGCTGGATGTCCTGCCCGATGCCATCCGTCGTGGCGGGATCAAGGGGGAGATGCCAGAATCGACCACGCTGCTCCAAGCCGATGACACCCTGATCCTTTACGGGACCGAGAAAGAACTGGAACGGGCCGAGGCCCATCTGCTGGGAGGGCAATGAACGATCATGCATACCACATCCGCTCCATGGAGCACTGTGCACATCGTTGACGCCGAATCTGCTCGGGCAAGAGCATACGCATGAACCAGGCCGCCCCTCTGCGTCAGGCGTGTCTTGCGGCCTTCCGCGACGCCCTCGGCACAGCCCTGCTGCACGCCGAGGAGCTCCTGTTTGCCCTCACGGAACAGTCGAACGAAGGGCACGCGGTCGAGCTACATATGGATATGCTGCACCACCTGCGCAGCCTTCGAAGCGACGCAACCGGGGCCATTACCCGGCATCTCGAGGCACAGTGGGAAGGAAGAAAAACCAACGCGGAAGTGAGCCCACAGGTGCTCCATGCCCTTGACCGGCTCGCCGTCCACGCCCAGGCGATGCACTTCGATGTGCTCGCCACCATCGAGCGGGGCCTCCAGGCCGCCGGTACCAGAGCGGTCTTTTCGATGGACAACCTCGAGCCGCAGGCCTTCACCTCGGCCATCGCGGCCTATCTGGCCGAACGGCCTGCCCCGCCTCCCATTCAGCTGCTCCTCCTGCGATTGCTCGACCAGTTGCTCGTCCCCACCATGGGCGAGATGTATCGACGCATCGAGCAGGTTCTAGCAAAGCACAGCCTGACCGGCGAGGGACACACCCTGGGCGAGACGGTCGACCACACGGCCACTGGGGTGATGGAGCGCGACGCCCTGTTCGCCCATTTGGATGCCATCCAGGCGCACGTCTGCAGTTCGGTCCCCGACCAGGTCACGGAACTGCATCAGCTCCGCGGCGTGCCCAAGCTGCCACAAGAGGCCGTCCTTGCCCCCGAACTCCAACGCATGATGGACCTGATCAGCCTTATGATCTACGACGCCGTGACCGATCCCGGTCTATCCGTCAGTTTCAAGACCACATTGCTACGCATGCGCCTGCCGCTGATGAAGGCCGCCCTGCTCGATCGCGAGGTCCTGCACGACGCCAAACACCCCGTGCGCCAGCTATGGAATCGACTGCTTGATCTGGCGCGAGTACCAAATGCCGAACATGCCCCATGGCGGCCGCACGTGGAACGCGTCATCAGCCGTTTGTGCAGCGACTTCGCCCACGACCTCGGTATCTTCTCCACGGTGCTGGAAAAGCTGCGCGCTGCGGAGCACTTACCGCGCGACTTCTCCCCGGCCATGAAGCAGGCCACCGCGCAACGCGCCTCCGCCGCGGTGGGCTTCAGCGAGGCACGCACCGTGACCACCCAGGCCATCCGCACCACCTTGGCATCGCATGGCACGGTTCCGCAGCCCGTGCACACCTTCCTGCTGCAGACCTGGGGGCCACTGATGCTCATGATCGCCCAGCGAACGGGCCCACAGGGAGACGACTGGGAGCAAGCCCACAACATGATGCAGGAACTAGTGCGTCTCTCGGCTGCCGGCGATGCGAGCCGCCCTAGGGGCGCGGAACCCCTGCTGCACAGGATGCAGGAGACCCTGAGACGTCACGGCCTTGAGCAGAGAGGCTTCCACAAGGCCTTCGAGGAACTGCGCCAAACCCTGGAGAGCGCAGCTCCGGAAACCCAAAAACCACAGGCTGAAGCCCCGCCCGCCTCCGGATCGAGCCCGCCGCCTGCACAGACCTCCTCCTTGCCCCGACCCTCCCTCGCCATCCCCCCACACGTAGTGGGCCAATTCATTCATACGACCTTCCATCCCGGGGAGTGGTTCCTCGTCCATATCGCCGAGGGCCAGGTTCCGCGCCGCCTCAAGGCCTACCATGTGGACACGCGTCGGGGTGTGCTGGTGTTTACCGACCGGCTGGAGCGGCCGGTGCTGGAACGCTCCATCAACCAGTTCATCGACGATATGCTGGCCGAACGCTCATACCCCGTATTCAAGAATGAACGTTACGCCCATGCCCTGAGACAATTACGGCAGTCCATCTCCATCCCTCCACCCGGTACGGAGCGTCGCTGAGCATGAACCACTCGAACATCGAACGCCGTCAGCATCCGAGGTGGGCGCATTTCGACGTCCTGTTCGTCAGCACCCTGGATGAGCCCAAAGCGACCTTTCCCTGCCAGACGCTCGACATTTCGGCGGCAGGGCTGCGCCTCTTCGTCAACCAGCCCCTTGCCGTGAGGCGCCCCGTCCAGCTCTGGCTCCGCTTGGCGAGCGAACCCGGCACCTTTCTCCTGCGCGGCCAAATCCGCTGGTACGAACCCTATGGTACAGGCTATAGGCTGGGCGTTGCCATCGAGGCGCAAAGCGGCGACGGACGAGACTGGAAGGCCCTGCTCTTGCCTCTGACCGACATTGAGCGGTCGCACGCGGCGGACTGAAGCACCGCCCACCCATGGGGCCGGGCAACCTCCCATTCAGGGTTTGAGGATGATCTTGCCCTGGGTGTGCCCGGTGCCAATCCGCCGGTGTGCCTCAGCCGCATCCTTGAGCGGCAAAACCGCCCCGATATGCACCGTTAGTCGGCCATCGCTTAGCATGCCCAACCCTTGGCGTAGAATCTCCACCTGGTAGGCACGCGCCTGGGGTAGGTCGTGCAACATGGGGGTTAGCATCAACTCAAAGCCAATCCGCAGATTGCGGCTGCGTGCCTCTTTCCAGGGAGCATCCGCGGACGGTTCGTGCAAGGTCACGACATCACCTGCATAAGCCGCACAGCGAATTGCTTGGTGAAACAGCTTCCCCCCGACCGTATCGAATACTACATCCGCGCCGTGCCCATCGGTCAGGTGCATCACCCGCTCCACCAGGTCTTCGTCGTGGTAAAGAATGGCCTCGTCTGCCCCCAGCGTGCGCACGAACGCCGCCTTCTCTGGCGTGCCTGAGGTGGCCAGAACACGTGCGCCCGCAAGCCTGGCCAACTGGATGGCAATATGCCCCACCCCGCCCGCCCCACCGAGAATGAGCACGGTCTGGCCTGCCTGAAGGCGGGCGCGGTCATGCAACGACTCCCAAGCGGTGATCAGCACCAGCGGCAAGGCCGCCGCCTGCTCGAAGCTCACTCCATCCGGGATGAGGGCTGTTTCAGCGGCCTCGAGCACGGTGTACTCGGCATAGTTGCCCGCTTCCCGACCAAGCCCGCCATGGCAGAAGGCCACCCGGTCGCCTGGTGTGCGACCAGACTCCGCGCCCGCCTCCACCACTTCGCCCGCCCCGTCGCAGCCGAGGATGGCCGGCAAGGCGTTGGGATAAAACACCCCCCGCGCACGCAGCTTGGTATCGATGGGATTGACCCCGGCAGCGCGCAGGCGCACCTTCACCTGACTCGGACGAGATAGGGTGGGCTCGGGAACATCCGCCCACTGCAGGACCCCGGGCCCGCCGGCGGCGGTCATCAGCACGGCACGCATACGTCACTCCTTCATTAAAAGATTTTACAGCGGCGCCATTCACGCGCCTGTCACGTTGGAAAGAAAGGATGATGGAATTTTATCCGCACCACCCCGTGCTACGAGGGCCGCATGCGCCTTTTGATGGTTTCTGACGTGTATTTCCCGCGCGTGAACGGTGTCTCGACCTCCATCCAGACCACACGTTGTGCCCTCCATCGGCTCGGGCACGAAGTCACGCTGATTGCACCAGCCTATCCCCTGCCTTATGCGGACGATGAAGGCCTGATCAGAATTCAAGGCCATCGGGTGCTGCTCGACCCAGAGGATCGGCTCATGCGCTGGAGCGAACTCATGCGGCTTGGCCCAAACCTCGCCTCCCATGAATACGACCTGCTCCACATTCACACCCCCTTCGTCGCTCATTACGCCGGCCTGCGTCTGGCCCGCAGGCTTGGGCTTCCGGTGGTCGAAACCTACCATACCTTCTTCGAGCAGTACCTGGAGCACTACATCCCCTTCTTGCCCAGCACGCTGCTGCGCCTGGCCGCGCGCCGCCTGACGGTGAGCCAGGGCAATGCGGTCGACACGCTCATCGCCCCCTCCCTGGCCATGCGCGACCAGCTGCTGCGCTATGGCGTGCGTACCCCCGTGGAGGTCATCCCGACTGGCATCGACCTTTCGGCCTGGCGCGAACCAAAGGCCCCCGATCCCCGACCGGCCCTGGGACTGATCGCGGACCAACCGATGCTGCTCTATGTCGGCCGGATGGCGTTCGAGAAGAATATCGAGTTCCTGCTCAAGATGTTCACCCATATCCTCGTCCAGCGAGCGGACGCCCGCCTGGTGCTGGCCGGAGAGGGTCCAGCCGAGACCCACCTGCGTCGGCTGGTCAGACAACTAGGCCTGCAGGAACAGGTGCGATTCGTCGGCTACTTACCGCGGGATGGTGCCCTCCAGGCCCTCTACCGCACCGCTGATGTCTTCGTCTTCGCCTCCACCACTGAGACCCAGGGGTTGGTACTCATCGAGGCCATGGCCTTAGGCACGCCGGTCGTGGCCCTGGCAGAAATGGGCACGCGAGACATCCTGCAGGAGGGTGAAGGGTGCCTCATCGCACCGCATGAGCCAGCGGGCTTCGCTGCACGCGTGCTCGACTTGCTCAACCACCCGCACCAGGCTGCCCAGCTTGCAGCCAAGGCCGTGCTGGCCGTCGAAGCCTGGCGCGAAGAGCAGGTGGCTGGGCGACTGGTGGAGCTCTATGAGCAGGTGAGCAGACGCCACCAAGGCCGTCGCCCCAGCCCGTGGGCTTAACTCTCCTCATTCCTGCGCCATGGAGCGGAGCATCCAGGCGTTTTTCTCGTGGGTCTCCATGCGCCGGGTCAACAGGTCGATGGTCGGCTGGTCGTTGGCCTTCTCGGCCACGGGCAGAATGTCGCGCGCGGTGCGTACCACGGCCTCCTGGCCCTTGACCAGCTCGACGAGCATGTCATGGGCATCCAGCCGCTCCTCGGGGATGCCAAACGAGGCCAGCTTCTCGAACTGCTTGAAGGTGCCCGGGGCCGCTTCGCCCAATGCACGGATGCGCTCGGCGATCTCGTCAATCCCGGTGAAGAGCTCGGTATATTGGGCCTCGAACATGGTGTGTAGGGCGTTGAACTGCGGGCCGACCACGTTCCAGTGGAAATTGTGGGTCATCAGAAACAGGCTGTAGGAATCGGCCAGCAGGCGCGAAAGCCCAGCGGCAATGGCCCGACGCTGCTCGTCATCCAGACCGATGTTGATGGGAGCGAGAGGGCTTTTCTTCTTGGTCATGGTGCATCTCCTTTTGGTGAGGGGGTGCTCATGACCTTAGCCCATATCCTGCCCATCTGCAGTGATTTGTTTCAATGCCGTGCATTGATGAATTCTATCGTTCACCGTGGTTACTGAAAAAGACGCGTACCTCTTCCAGCGACTGCGTGCGCCGCATCGGCGGCAGGCTGTCGAGGAACTGCTTGCCATAACCCTTGCTGCGAATGCGTGGGTCACACAACATGAGCACACCCCGGTCCTGTTCGCCACGGATCAGCCGACCGGCCCCCTGCTTGAGGGTGAGGATGGCCTGCGGCAGCTGGTGGTGAACGAAGGGTTCCAGGCCCTGCTTGCGCAGCGCCTCCATGCGCGCCTTGAGTACTGGCTCGTCCGGCACGGCGAAAGGGAGCTTGTCGATGACGACAAGGCTCAGGGCCTCACCCTGCACATCCACCCCCTCCCAGAAGCTCTGTGTGCCGAGCAGAATGGCATGGCCGAGTGCACGGAAGCGCTCGATCAGTTGATGGCGCGGCATCTCACCCTGCACCAGCATGGGGTGGGTCAGGCGGTTGCGCAAAAGTTGCTCCGCCTCTTTGAGGGCGCGGTGACTGGTGAACAGCAGGAAGGCGCGGCCCTGGCTTGCCTCGAGCACTGGCAGGACCGCCTCGACCATGGCGCGAGTGTAGTCTGGACTGTTCGGTTCCGGCATGTTGGGCGGGTGGTAGAGCAAGGCGTTGCGCGGATAGTCGTAGGGGCTATCGAGGCGCAGCGTGACCGCCTCTTTGCCCAACCCCACCCGGCGGGTGAAGAATTCGAACCGCCCCTGCGCGGTGAGGGTCGCGGAGGCGAACACCAGTGCGCGCGGCCGACCGTGCAGCGCGTGCGCAAGTCCAGCGGCGGCATCCAGCGGCGTGGCGTGCAGGGCGAAGCCGCGCGCACTCAACTCGTACCAGAGCACCTCATCGGCGTGCTCGGCCTGGCGGAAACGAGCCAACAGGGCGAGCGCGGCCTCGGCACGCTTGTGCGCATTTTCCAGCCCCTTGCCGCGCGGCGCAGCAAGCGCCAAGCCCTCGCGTAGCTCGTTCAGGGCCCGCTCGAGGGCATGCAGGGCTTCGCTCAGGACGGGCTTGTCGCGCACCACACCCCAGGCATCACGGGGCGGCTGCGACGCGAAGGCAAGACGGACATCGGCCACCGCCTTCTCCAGCGCGGCGGCCAGATCACGCAATGCTCCCATCTCTGGCGCGTCGCGCAGCTGCTCATTGAGCGTATCGCGTGCAAGATCGAGCAGCTGGCGCGAGGTGAGCGTCTGTCCGGCAAAGGCGCTGGCGATCTCCGGCAGCTGGTGCGCCTCATCGAAGATCAAGGCGTCGGCCTCCGGCAGGAACTCGCCGAAGCCCTCCTCACGCAGCGCGGCGTCGGCGCAGAAGAGGTGGTGGTTGATGATCACCAGGTCCGCCTCCTGCGCCCGCCGCCTGGCCTCGAACACAAAGCAGTCCTGGAAGCTTGGGCAGTCGCTACCGAGACAGTTGTCCGCGGTCGAGGTGACCATGCCGAAGATCGGCGAGCCCTCCGGCACCCCCCCACACTCGGCAAGATCGCCGCTCTGGGTGCGCATGGCCCAGGCCTCGAGGGTGGCAAGCTGCTCGCGCAGGTCGCTCGAACGAATGAACTCCAGCGTCTTCGTCCCTTCCAACCGATAGCGGCAGAGGTAGTTCGAGCGCCCTTTGAGCAGGGCCAGGTCGCGGCTGGCCCGCAGGATCTGCTTCACCCGCGGCAGATCGTTGAGGAACAGCTGGTCCTGCAGGTGGCGGGTGGCGGTGGCGATCATCACCTTGCCAGGGAAAAGCATGGCGGGCACGAGGTAGGCGAAGGTCTTGCCAACCCCGGTCCCCGCCTCCACCACCAAGGTGGATCGCCGCTCAAGCGCATCCCCCACCGCGTCCGCCATGCGGCACTGCGACTCGCGCACCGCAAAACTTGGATTCTGCCCGGCAAACGGGCCGTGCGGACCAAGGAGCTCGGAGGGGCGCATGCCAGGCTCAGCGGCCACGCGCCTGCGCAATGATCTGGTCGTTGCGGGCCTTGAGCGCGGGGTTGCCGGCCGCAAGTCCGTTGGACTTCAACGCCAGTTGCTCGGCCTGCACCTTGTCACCCTGACGCAGGCGCACCTCGGCCAAGCGCGACCACAGACCCGCATTGTTCGGATCGATGCGCAGGGCACGCTCCAGCGTGGCGGCGGCAGCCACCAAGTCGTTGGCGCGCATTTCCTCATCGGCACGCTTGGTCAGCGCCATCACCGCGGGACTGCCGCTCGGGGCAGGTGTGGCGAGGGCGATATGCGTTGGAGACGAGGTAGGAGATCCTGCCTGAGGCGGCCCAGCTTGCTGCGGGAGATCAGCCACCGGCGCCCGCTCGATGGTCGGCGCAAGCGGCACACTCGGCACGGCGGGTGGGGCCGCCTGCGGCAAGGGTTTGACGACCAGCGGGGTTTCCTTGAGGCCCGCTCCCGGCAGGGTGCGGACGACCGGTTCCTTAGGCACCGCGGCCGTGGGCCCAGGCAGGGGTTTGGGCTTGGCTGCGGACTGTTCGATCTCCTTGCGTACCGAAGGCGTCGAGGAACAGGCGGCCACCATGAGGCCCGCGGTAACGAGAACGGTCAAGCGGGTGATGTTCTTCATTGCAGCAGTTGGTTGAACCAGTGGATCAGGGATTCTTCATGGCTATCTTGATCGATCGGCGCCTCGCCACAACCGCTCATTGTGCGTGGTGCTGCACCCTCGATGTAGGGTAACGTGACCGCAACCGGACAGCCGGGCGGGGCAAGCAGTCCAGTGCTTGGGTCGATGGACACCCACTCGACGCCGGCCGGGGCCTGGTTGGAGCGCGGCTGCTGCGGCAAGGCACGCATGATCTGGGTGAAGATGGGCAGGGCGCCACTGGCGCCGGTGAGCTTGGTCGGCTGGTTGTCGTCGCTCCCCACCCAGACCACGGCGAGACGGTCGGCGGAGAAACCGGCGAACCAGCTATCGCGCATATCGTTGGTGGTGCCGGTCTTGCCTGCAAGTTGCAGCCCTGGCAGGGCCTTGCCAAGGGCGGACGCCGTGCCTTCACGAACGGTGGCTTGCATCGCGGTGGTAACGAGGAACACCGGCGCAGGCTGCGCTGCCTGACGGACCGTCAGGGCGTAGCGGGCCAGCGGGCGGCCATCGACATCAAGCACCCCGCGGATGGCACGCAGGGGGGTTTGAAAGCCGCCCGCGGCCAGGGTCTGGTACATCTGCGCCACCTCGATCGGGGTCATTTCCACTGCGCCGAGCAGCATCGCCGGGGTGGGCTTGTCGGGCGGCGTACCGCCCAGGCGGCGGAGGGTGGCTGCGACGTTGTCCACCCCCACATCCAACCCTACCCGTACCGCCGGCAGGTTGAGCGAATACGCAAGGGCCCGGAATAGCGGGACCGGGCCTCGGTATTCGCGGTCGTAGTTCTCCGGCGACCAGGGTGGACTACCCGGCTGCTCGAGGGTAAGCGGCGCATCCTCGACCAGGGTGCCAAGACCATAGCGCTGTGGCTGCTCGAGGGCCGTCAGATAGATGGCCGGTTTGACCAGCGAGCCGATCGGACGGCGTGCGTCGAGTGCGCGGTTGAAGCCCTCGAAACGGGGTTCTCGGTCACCCACCACGGCCAGCACTTCGCCCGAGGTCGGCTCGGTGACGATCACTGCGGCCTGCAGGCTCCCGTCCGGTAGTTTGCGCGCCTTCTCGAGCTTCGGCAGCTGCTCCGCCACTGCCTGCTCGGCCTGCCCTTGCATCTCCGGGTCGAGTGTGGTGTAGATGCGCAGACCCAGCGTGCGCAACGCCTGCTCATCGTACTCCTGCTTGAGCTGCCGACGTACCAGTTGCAAAAAGGCGGGGTGCCCCCCGCTGCCGCCGCCGGGCGTCACGGAGAGCCCAAGCCCCTTCTGACGCAAGAGATCGCGCTGATCTGGCGAGATCAACCCCTGCTCGGCCATCACGCCGAGCACGACATTGCGCCGCTCGAGTGCACGCTCGGGATGTCGGCGCGGGTTATAGTACGACGCCCCCTTGACCATGCCGACCAGTAGGGCGAGCTGGTCTGGATCCAGTTCCCGCAGCGGACGGCCAAAATAGAACTCGCTCGCCAGGCCAAAGCCGTGGATGGCACGATTGCCATCCTGCCCCAACCAGACCTCGTTCAGGTAGGCCTCGAGGATCTGCTCCTTGCTGTAGTGCCACTCCAGCTCGATGGCCATGATCAACTCCGTGAGCTTGCGCGAGATCGTGCGCTCGTTGTTGAGAAAGAAGTTTTTCGCCAGCTGCTGGGTGATGGTGCTGCCCCCCTGGGTCAGCTGGCCGCTGACCATGTTGACCACCATCGCGCGCAGGATGGCCCACGGATCGACGCCGTGATGCTCGAAAAAGGCTTGATCTTCTACCGCGAGCAAGGTCTGGATCAACAACGGTGGGGCATCTTGCAGGCGCAGGAGGATGCGATCCTCCTGCTTGTCCGGATAGAAACTACCTATTACTGGCGGATCAAGACGGGCCAAGGCCACCGGCTTGCGCGCCTCATCCCAGAGGCCGACGACGCGATTGCCTGCGAAGCGGATGCGCAGTAAGCGTTCCGGCTCTTCACCATCCACATGCTGCGCGCGGCGGGCATACACCTCAAAGTCCACACCTGCCTTACGGTACTCGCCAGGCTGCGGATGAGCATCCGTCTGGCGATAACCCAACCGACCCAGCTCGCGCTCGAGCTGGGCAGGGGAGAGTGGCAGGCCGACCCACAACTCCATCGCCCGTGCATAGACTTTGGCCGGCAGGGCCCACAGGCTGCCGGAGAAGCGCTCCTGCACGCGGCGGTCGAGATGCGCGGCGTACAGCGCCAGCAGCAGCCCACCAACAAGCAGGAGGGCAAGGAACAGCTGGAGCAGGAGGGCAATCATGCCCGTGCTGGCACGGGCGGGCCGAGAACGGCGGGAGGTCATAGGAATGGATGCAAGCGGCGTGCTGATTTATGCTTCTGGCATATTAACTTATGTGAACCCGCCATGTCCGCCGCTCTCGATGTGCACCGCACCCTCGTTGCCGCCCTTCTCCAGCAACTCCGGACCCAGGATCCGGCCGCGCGCCTGGTCGAGACGCATATCTCCTCGGTCATCCTGACCGGTGATTTGGCCTACAAGCTCAAAAAACCCGTGGATTTTGGCTTTTTGGACTTTACCGATCTTACCCAGCGCATCCATTACTGCCATGAGGAACTGCGCTTGAATCGTCGCCTGGGTGGTGGACTCTATCTCGAGGTGGCACTGATTCGCGGCACGCCCGAAACTCCGAGGCTCGACGGCGAAGGTGAGGTGCTCGAGGCCGCGGTGGTCATGCGCCGCTTCCCGGACGGCGCCCAGCTCGATCAGGTGCTGACCCGCGAGGGCCTGCCGCTTGCGCGCATGGATGAGCTGGCCGAGCGTGTGGCTGCCTTCCATGCCGCCGCACCCCGCGTCGAGCGGGACAGCCCTCTGGGCGAGCCTGCAACCGTGTACGCACCGATGGCGCAGAACTTCGAGCAGATCAAACCCTTGCTCGACCCAAAGGATGCCGCGCGCCATGCCCAGCTTGAGCGCCTGCGCCAGTGGACCGAGACCGCCTACGCGCGTCTTGCACCCACCCTCGCCGCCCGCAAGCGGAACGGTTTCGTGCGCGAACTGCACGGCGACATGCACCTTGGCAACATGGCCTTGGTGGACGAGGCCATCGTCATCTTCGACGCCATCGAGTTCAACGATGGTTTCCGCTGGATCGACGTGATGAGCGAACTGGCCTTCCTGCTCATGGACCTGGAGGACCGCGGCCTGCCTGCCCACGCCCAGCGCCTGCTCAACCGCTATCTGGAACACACGGGCGACTATGCGGGGCTAGCCCTGCTGCGTTTCTACCAGGTCTATCGCGCCATGGTCCGCGCCAAGGTGGCCCTGCTCGGCGTGGCCTTCGGTGGTACTCCGGAGCAGGTCATGGAGGCGCACGCCCGCTATGCACGCTACGTCGACCTGGCCGAGCGCTACACCCAGCCTGGTCAAGCGCAGCTGATCATCACCCACGGTCCTTCCGGCAGTGGCAAGAGCCACGCCGCCCTGATCCTGGCCGAGAGCGCGGGGCTGATCCGCATCCGCTCCGACATCGAACGCCAACGCCTCTTCCCGGAACGTGGCGAAGATGGGCTCTTCAAGGGGCGCTACAGCCCCCAGGCCACCGAACAGACCTACGTCCGCCTGCTGGACCTGGCCGAAGGGGTGATGCAGGCCGGCTTTGGGGTCATCCTCGACGCCACCTACCTTAGGGCTGCTCCGCGCCAGGCCGCCCGCGCTCTGGCCGAAAGGCTGAACGTGCCCTTTCACATCCTCGCCATGCGCTGCCCCGAGGCCATCCTGCGCCAGCGTCTGCTCGCCCGGGCCCGCTTGGGGGGCGACCCGTCCGAGGCCACCCCGGAGGTTCTCGCCGCTCAGCAACAAAGCACCGAGCCCTTGGACGACACAGAAAAGCGCCTCACCCTACCGATGCGCTGTGATGCCCCTGCCGAGGGACAGATTGCGGAAATACTGCCTGCTCTCGGGGCGCGCAGGCCGTATCGCAACGAAGGCGAGCATTTTTTGGGATGAAAAAGGGGAACCCCTGAGGTTCCCCTGCATCGCATCTGCAAGGTCTGGCGGGATGGGAGGCTGATCTGGCCGTGCCTATGACAACCGGGATCGCCCCCCTTGCGCCAGAGCCCAAAGGCGGCTTATTCGACGTGATGCTTGCCGATCACGCGCACGCTGGTCGCTTTCGGTCCCTTATCGCCCTTTTCCTCGCTAAAGCGCACCTCGGTCCCCCTTTCCAGGTCCTCGAACTCCTCGTTTAGCAGGCTGTTGGGGTGGAAATAGATCTCTCGCCCGTCCGAGGTGAGGATGGTGCCGTGATCGGGGGTGATCTCGATCACGCGGCCATGAGCGGGCATCTCACGCGTCTTCACCTCGCCCCGCATCTTTTCCACATGGGCCTCCAGTTGCCGCTGGGCGGCCGCGAAGGCATCGCGGATGGAGACATAGATATCTTCATGCTCATGCTTGTCGTGATTATCGCGGCTGACCACGATCTCATGACCTGGGATGGTGATGTTGATGCTCACCTCGTAGAGCTTGCCCTTGTGGTGGTGCTTGTGCGGAGCCTCGACGATCACACGGCAACTGGTGATGCGATCGAAGTAACGCTCGAGCTTCTGCGCCTTTTCGCGGATGGCGGCCTCAATGGCTTCTGAAGGTGGGATGTCGCGAAAGGTAATTTGCAGGGGAAGCTGCATGGTCGTCTCCTCGTCATGCCCGATGTCCGGGCGAAGCCTTTGATGAATCTTTTGTTGATTAATAGCATCGGGCACAGCGGAAACCAAGTTCGGTTGCCGTCTTGCGCCTTGCCATGCGTACGCCATACTTAAAGAGAGTCATGCTTGAGCCACGATGGACACGCGCGGACATTGGGAGCATTTTGAGCATGTCGCCGACATCGGCGTGCGCGGCCTAGGGCCGACGGCGGCCGAGGCCTTTGCCCAAGCGGCGCTCGCGCTGACCGCGCTCATCGTCGATCCAGCGGCGATCGCATGCCGGGAGAGCGTGACGGTCGATCTCGAGGGGGCCGACCTCGACTACCTGTTTTACGACTGGATCAATGCGCTGGTCTACGCCATGGCCACCCGCCGCATGCTGTTTGGCCGCTTCGAGGTCGAACTCACACCGGGCCGGCTGCATGCCACGGCCTGGGGTGAGCCGCTGGACCGGAGACGGCATCGGCCGGTGGTGGAGGTGAAGGGGGCCACCCTGACCGAACTCTCAGTAAGCATGCAGAACGGCCAATGGATCGCCCAGTGCGTGGTGGATGTCTGACCATTCTCTTGTGAGGGACGACATGGAGATCGGCAAATTCGAGAAGGTGGATAACTACACCTGGCGCATCCCGCGGACGGGAGCCATGCGCGTGCCAGGCATCATCTATGCCAGCGAAGCCCTGATCCGCGCCATGGACGACAAGGTACACGAGCAGCTGGCCCATGTCGCCACCTTGCCAGGCATCGTCGAGGCGGCCTATGCCATGCCGGATGCCCACTGGGGCTACGGCTTCCCGATCGGCGGGGTGGCGGCCTTCGACCCCGAACAGGGCGGCATCATTTCCGCCGGTGGGGTCGGCTTCGACATCGCCTGCGGGGTGCGCACCCTGCATACCGGCCTTCACCCGCAGGATATCCGCGCGCGTCAGAAGGACCTGGCCGACGCCTTGTTCTACCGCATCCCCGCTGGTGTGGGCAGCACCGGTGCCATCCGCCTGAACGATGCCGAGATGGACGCCATGCTGTGCGGCGGCGCGCGCTGGGCGCTGGAGCGGGGATACGGCGTGCCTGAAGACCTCGCCCACATCGAAGAGATGGGCCAGATGTCTGACGCCGACCCCGAACAGGTTTCGGCACAGGCCAAACGACGCCAGCGCGACGAAATGGGCACCCTCGGCTCAGGCAATCACTACCTTGAAGTGCAACACGTCACGGAGATCTACGACGCGCCCCTCGCCGCTGCCTTCGGCATTCACAAGGATGACATCAAGGTCAGCATCCACTGTGGCTCGCGTGGCCTCGGACACCAGATCGGCAGCGAATTCCTCAAGAGTATGGCCCTGGCCGCCCAGGGCTATGGCATCGTGCTGCCAGACCGCGAGCTCGCCTGCGCACCGATCAAGTCGGATGTCGGCCAGCGCTACCTCGGTGCCATGCGCGCGGCCATCAACTGCGCACTCGCCAACCGCCAGATCCTTACCCACTTTGTTCGTGAAGTCTTCGCCCAATTTTTCCCCAACGCCCAGCTCAATCTGCTCTACGACGTCTCGCACAATACCTGCAAACTGGAAGAGCATATGGTCAACGGCCAGAAACGCATGCTGTACGTCCACCGTAAGGGTGCCACGCGCGCCTTTGGTCCAGGTCACCCGGCCCTGCCCGGACCCCTGCGTCCGCACGGCCAGCCGGTGTTGATCGGCGGCACCATGGGTACCGCGTCCTACATCCTCGCCGGCACCGAGGAGGGCATGCGCAAGGCCTGGGGCTCGGCCTGCCATGGCGCGGGGCGCAGCATGAGCCGGCACCAGGCAACCCACACCTTCCGCGGCCGCCAAGTCGAGGACGCGCTCGCCGCGCGCGGCATCCTGGTGCGTAGCCCCTCCCTGCGCGGCGTAGCCGAGGAGGCTCCCGGCGCCTACAAGGACGTCACAGACGTGGTCTGGGCCACCCATCACGCCAATCTGGCGCGTATGGTGTGCAAGGTCGAACCGCTGATCGTGATCAAGGGCTGAGGTCATGGACGACCTGGCTCGAACCCTGTGGGAAGTGAAATACCGCCAGGCCGGCGAGCGCTCGATCGAAGACAGCTGGCGCCGGGTGGCGACAGCCCTCGCAAGCTGCGAAACGCACGACTGCGATGGTTGGGCGGCGCGTTTCCAGGCCATTCTGGCGAACTACCGCTTCCTGCCCGGGGGCCGCATCCTGGCTGGGGCCGGCACGACACGCAAGGTCACGCTGTTCAACTGCTTTGTCATGGGCGTGATCGAGGATTCCATGGATGGCATCTTCCAGGCCCTCAAGGAAGGCGCGCTGACCATGCAGCAAGGGGGGGGCGTGGGCTACGATTTCTCCACCCTGCGCCCGCTGGGCGGCCAGACGCGCAGCGCGGCCGGCATGGCCACCGGCCCGCTCTCCTTCATGCATGTCTGGGATTCCATGTGCGCTACCGTGCTCTCGCAGGGCGCCCGGCGCGGGGCGATGATCGCCACCCTGCGCTGCGACCACCCCGACATTGAGGCCTTTATCGATGCCAAACGCGAAGCGGGCGTCTTACGCCACTTCAACCTCTCCGTGCAGGTGAGCGACGACTTCCTGCGCGCAGTGGAGGCGGACTCGGACTGGGCGCTGGTGTTCCCGACGGACCAGCGCGCCGATGCCCCAGGCGAGACGATCCTGCGCCGCTGGACAGGGGGCCTTCGTCCCGTGCCCTGCCGGATCTTCAGGCGAATTTCCGCCCGCGCCCTGTGGCAGCGCCTGATGCGCGCCGCCTATGACACCGCCGAGCCTGGCGTACTGTTCATCGACCGCATCAACGCCCTCAACAACCTCGGCTGGCGCGAGCAAATCAGCGCCACCAACCCCTGCGGCGAGGTTCCACTACCCCCGTACGGGGCCTGCAACCTCGGTTCACTCAACCTCACCCGTTTCGTGCGCAAGCCCTTCACCAAACAAGCCCATCTCGACCTGGACGAGCTTACGCGGGTGACGCAGGTGGCGGTGCGCATGCTCGACAACGTCATCGACCTCTCCCGCTATCCCCTCAAAGCGCAGCGCGAACAAGCCCGAGGCAGCCGCCGCATCGGCCTTGGCCTCACCGGCCTCGGTTCGGCCCTGGTCATGCTTGGCGTGCGTTACGACAGCGAGGCGGGTCGACACCTGGCCACTTTGGCCATGCGCACGATACGCGACGCCGCCTACCGTGCCTCCATCGAGCTTGCCCAGGAAAAAGGCCCCTTCCCCTTCTTCGAACGCGCGGCCTATCTCGCCCGCCCCTTCATTCTCGGCCTACCGAAGGACTTATGGAAAGGCATCGCAACCCATGGCATCCGTAACAGCCACCTGCTAGCCATTGCCCCGGCCGGCAGCATCAGCCTTCTGGCCGGGAATGTCTCCAGCGGGCTGGAGCCAATCTTTGCCGAGCAGGCCGAGCGCGAGGTGCGCGTGGGGCCAGGCGAGACCCGCCGCTTCGCGGTGATAGACGACGCCCTGATTCGCTGGCGTGAATCCGGCCATGAGGGTCTGCCACCCGCCTTCGTCACGGCCGAGGCCATCGAGCCGCGGGATCACCTGCGCATGCAGGCCGCGCTGCAAGCCTTCGTCGACCACTCGATCTCCAAGACTATCAACATCAAAGAAGATACCCCCTTCGAGGACTTCGCCCGCCTGTACGAAGAAGCCCATACCCTGGGCCTCAAGGGCTGCACCGTCTTTCGTCCCAATCCGCTGCGCGGCGCCGTGCTGACCCCGATGCACACGGAGGACGACCTACCCCAGCGCTGCGATATGTGTGTTACGACGTGAAACCCTTATGCCAGACCCATCGGGTCAACGGCCATTTCGGCGACCCGGTGATGTACGTCGATTTCCTGTTCAGCCGCTGCACCATGCTGTTCAACCTCGGGAAGCGCCGGATTCACAACGCTTCCCATCCGCGATGGGACCACATAGGCCACAAGACATACCCCCACCGCTCACCTCAGCTGAGCAGATGCAGCTTGAAGTGGTGGTGCACCAGACGCTTGAAGCGATCCACCGTACGCAGCGCGTCACGCAACAGGTCGCGCTCGAAGTGGTCGAGCCGGGCGGGGGCAATGTGGCTATCGGTGGCAGGCCGCCCGGCGCTCACATCTTCCAGCATGGCTGTGAGCCGCAAGCTGAGCATGAAGTCGTAGGCCCCAGCAAGATCACGGGCAAAGGCCGGCTCAAAACGTCCCAGCTCGCGCAGGCGCTCGATCCGCTCGAAGGTATTGGTCTCGCCGATGCCCGCCTCCAGCGCAAAGACCCGCACGCCATGCATGACCGGAAACAGGCCTCCCTTTTTCAGATCCAGCTCGCCCCGGTGTGCCCCCTTCTCCAGCACGAAGCCTGAGAAAACCCCCAACGGGGTCTCGAAAGCCAAGATTTGGGCCGCCATGCGCGCCAACACGGTAGGGTGCGCAGCCAACTGTGCATATAACTCGGCGCGCATCGCCTGCATAAGCTCGCCCCGACCCGCCACGGCGCGGGCATCGGCCAACATCGCAAGACGCAGCAGGGCCTCCCCCTCGGGCTTCGCCACGGCTTGGCGGATCATGTCCGTCAGGCCATCAACCGGCCGCCGCCAGAGCGGATGACTCGCCATGATCCCCCCGGGACAGCGCGGCAAGCCGAGCCGCTCCAAGGCCTCCACCAGCTGCTCGGCCGCCTGCCCAGCCATGTCCTCAACGTCCTCCGTGGCCAGCAGCAGACCGTTGTCCTGGTCTGTGCGCAGCAGCTGCTCGCCCCGCCCCTCGCTCCCCATCAAAAACAGGCAACTCGCATCCCTTAGGGATGGGGGAGCAACCAAGGTCCAAACCTTGGCATACAGCTTGGCGTTGAGCTCGCTCACCCAAGCGCTCACGTGCCTGGCTCGCACGCCGCGCCCGTGCAGGCCGCGCACCAGCTCGACCAGATGGCCACCGAGCTCATGAAGATCATCGATGCAATTTGCACGCTCGATCGTACGATCCAGCAACGGGGTATGGCTGGCCACCAGGCTCAAGATGTCCTGCTGCCGCACCAGGCCAGCTGGGCCATCCTTACGCCAAACCACCACCTGGCTGACATGGTGGCGCAACATCCGCTGCAGGGCGGTAAAGAGGTCGTCCGACTCCTCCAATGCCACCAGGGGGCGCCGGGCCTCGAGCAGCGTGCCCGGATCGTCGGTCTGCGCCAGCGCAGCAACCATATCGCTCTGGGTCAACAGACCGAAGCCCGCAACCTCATCCTCCACCAGAAGCGCCTTCGCCCCGGCAGTGTGCAGGGCACGGGCCGCCTCGCGCAGGGTCACGGGGGCTTGGAGACGAGGCAACGGCTGCAACACCAGCTCCGACAAGCGGGTGTGCAGCAGCAGGGTCAGATCGCCCTGCGCATGGGCCTTGGCCCGAGCCCGGCGCTTGGTTTCAAGATCCTCCCGGTAGAAGCTCAGAAAGGCCGGATATTGCTCGCCTAGGGCGTGAAAGACGTGCGCGGGCAGCCAGTGGGCGATCAACTCCTCCTCCACCACAAGCAGGCCAGGTAGCGTGCCCGCAAGCAGCCCGGAGGCGCCCACGGCCTCGCCCGGTCCGTGGAGGATATCCCCCTCGCCCGCACGATGCTCCCTTACCACACCCTTAACGATGATCCACAGCCCCGTGGCCTGCGCCCCCGCCTCGGCCAGACGCTCGCCGCGTGGGGCATAGACGATGTCCAGCGCCGCTGCCGCGCGGGCGCGCAGCTCGGACGGCAGGCGGTCGAAGGGTGGGATCGTGGAAAGCACCTGAGGATCGAGGAGGTTCACGGCTCCAGCCTCTCGAATGAATGCAAACGACAGCATAACCTCAAGCACACGGTCACGCGCCCTTTCCGCCCAAGCGGCGAACCTCTCCCTTTCCCCCATGGGTGTACCGTTATGGCACGATGGCCTATGCTTGGCGCAGCCTCGGATTTAGTAATACCGCTGCGTCGAGGTATTTGCCCATCTTAAGCGCGTGCCAACAAGTCCGCTGACGAAAAGGCTGCACGCCTTGGTCCAAGGTGGAGCGGCTGAAGATGCGGGTGGTGGGGGGCATCGGCATCAAGCCGCCATCAAAGCTAAGGAAGCGCTGAATAAGGCGGCGAGCGGGGTGGGATGCAAGGCGATGGGGTGCGCAGTGACCACGACATATCCATGAGGGGGGCGCGGGAGATCGCACCGCGCAACGCCGCAAACCGGTCGCGCAAACTTATTTCAGTGTTTCCCTAAGAAAGCAGTGAACAATCCATGGATCTTTTCTGCCACGCGATCCATGTGCGCTCGCCCCCTCTAGACAAAAGGCCCAGGCATGCCTGCCTGGGCCTTTTGTGGGTGTAGTGGCGCGCCCGGAAGGATTCGAACCTCCGACCCTCTGGTTCGTAGCCAGATACTCTATCCAACTGAGCTACGGGCGCTAAGCTTTTTTGGCTCCCCCGGTTGGATTCGAACCAACGACCAACGGATTAACAGTCCGCTGCGCTACCGCTGCGCCACAGGGGAGTGGCTGTGTTGTGGGTGCGCATTATAGGAGGGTTTGCGCACTCTGGTCAACGGCTCTTTATGCCAGTGCCCTGGCCATGCGGCGCATGGCCTCCTCAAGCTGCTCCATGGAGGTGGCGTAAGATAGACGCACGTGCCCCGGGACCCCAAAGGCGGAGCCTGGAACGACCGCAACGCCCGCGTCGTACAGCAGCTTGTTGGACAACTCGACGTCGTCTTTCAGACCCATGCGTGCGATGATGGCCTTCACGTCCGGAAAGCCGTAGAAGGCACCTTGGCTCGGCAGACAGGATACGCCCGCTATGGCATTGAGCGCGGCGACGACGAAGTCGTGGCGCGCCTTGAACGCCTCGATCATGGGCTTGATGCAATCATCACCGCCATTGAGGGCCGCCGCGGCCGCCACTTGGGAAATGGAGGTGGGATTGGAGGTGCTCTGCGACTGCACGTTGGCCATCGCGTTGATGAGCGTGACCGGGCCCGCGGCATAGCCGATGCGCCAGCCCGTCATGGCGTAAGCCTTGGAGACCCCATTGAGGACGATGGTGCGATCGTACAGGTCTGGGCAGGCCATGACGATGTTGCAGAACGGTTCATCTGCCCACAGGATCTTCTCGTACATATCGTCGGTGGCGATCAGCACCTGCGGGTGGCGGCGCAGCACCTCGCCCAGCGCCTCCAGCTCCTTGCGGGTGTAGGCCACGCCGGTTGGGTTGGAAGGGCTGTTGATCACGAACAGCTTGGTGCGCGGGGTGATCGCGCCCTCGAGCTGCCCCGGGGTGAGCTTGAAGCCCTGCGCCTGCGCGGTTTCGACAATGACCGGATGGCCGTCGGCCAACAGCACCATGTCCGGGTAGGACACCCAGTACGGCGCAGGAATGATGACTTCGTCACCTTCGTCCAGCAGGGCCATGACCAGGTTGTAGAAGCTCTGCTTGCCGCCCACCGAGACGAGGATCTGGTGAGGGGCGTACGCGAGGCCGTTGTCGCGCTCGAGTTTGTCGATGATCGCCTTTTTCAGCGAAGGGATACCGTCCACCTGGGTGTAGCGGGTAAAACCCTTATTGATCGCCTCGATGGCGGCGTCACGGATATGACGCGGGGTATCGAAATCCGGCTCGCCAGTGCCCAGGCTGATGATATCCCGACCCTCGAGCTTGAGCTTGGCCGCCAGGGCGGAGACGGCAAGCGTGGGGGAGGGACGGACCCGTTGAACGCGATGCGACAGTTGGATGTCCAAAGAAACTGGCCTCAAGTTTTCGCAAAATCTTCACTAGATGGGCATGATGCCCAACGAAATTGTCTGCATTTTACCGTAGCCAACCGCGCATGTCCGACGCCAATGCATCGAAAGCGTTCCAGCTTGAATCCGACTATGCCCCAGCGGGCGACCAGCCGGAGGCAATCCGCCAGCTGGTGGAAGGCCTTAAGGCGGGTCTTGCAGGCCAGACCCTGCTCGGGGTGACCGGTTCGGGTAAGACCTTCACCATCGCCAACGTGATCCAGAGGGTGCAGCGCCCTACCCTGATCCTGGTACACAACAAGACCCTGGCCGCGCAGCTGTATGGCGAGATGAAGCATTTCTTCCCGCGCAACGCGGTCGAGTATTTCGTTTCCTATTTCGACTACTACCAACCGGAGGCCTACGTCCCCGCCTCCGACACCTATATCGAGAAGGATTCCTCGGTGAACGAGCACATCGAGCAGATGCGCCTGTCCGCCACCAAGGCCCTGTTCGAGCGGCGCGACGTCATCATCGTCGCCACCGTGTCGTCCATTTACGGTCTGGGCGACCCCAAGGCCTACCTGAAGATGATTTTGCACCTCGCAAAGGGCGACCGCATTGACCAACGTGCGATCCTGCGCCGCCTCTCCGACATGCAGTACACACGCAACGATATCGAGTTCCGCCGCGGTACCTTCCGTGTGCGTGGCGATGTGATCGATATCCATCCGGCGGAGAGCGACCGCGAGGCGGTGCGGGTGGAGCTGTTCGATGACGAGATCACGCAGATCACCCTGTTCGATCCGCTGACTGGCGAGGTGCTGCGCCGTCCGCCGCGCTACACGGTGTACCCCGGCACCCACTTCGTCACCCCCAAAGAACGCATCATCGAGGCGATAGAGCTCATCAAGGAGGAACTGAAGGAGCGTGTGGCCGAGCTGCAGGCCTCAGGCCGACTGGTGGAGGCCCAACGGCTGGAGCAGCGCACTCAGTACGACTTGGAGATGATGGCGGAGCTCGGTTACTGCAATGGTATCGAGAACTACTCCCGCTACCTCTCCGGACGGGCCGCTGGCGAGCCGCCGCCCTGCCTGTATGACTATCTGCCGCCGGACGCCCTGCTGGTGATCGACGAGTCGCACGTGACCGTGCCGCAGATCGGCGCCATGTACAAGGGTGACCGCTCGCGCAAGGAAAACCTGGTCAATTATGGCTTCCGCCTACCCTCCGCGCTGGATAACCGCCCGCTGCGCTTCGACGAGTTCGAACGCATGATGCCGCAGACCATCTACGTCTCGGCCACCCCCGCCGACTATGAGCTCACACACAGCGGCCAGGTGGTCGAGCAGGTGGTGCGCCCAACGGGTTTGGTCGACCCAGTGCTGGAGGTACGTCCGGTCGCCACCCAGGTCGACGACGTGCTGTCCGAGATCCATGTGCACGCCAAGAAGGGCGAGCGAGTGCTGATCACTGTCCTCACCAAAAGGATGGCGGAGGACCTGACCGAGTATCTGCACGACCACGGGGTGAAGGTGCGTTACCTGCACTCGGACATCGACACGGTGGAACGGGTGGAAATCATCCGCGACCTGCGCCTTGGTACCTTCGATGTGCTGGTTGGAATCAACCTCTTGCGCGAGGGGCTGGATATCCCCGAGGTGTCCCTGGTCGCCATCCTCGACGCCGACAAGGAAGGCTTTTTGCGTTCCGAACGCGCGCTGATCCAGACCATCGGCCGCGCTGCGCGCAATGTCAACGGCAAGGCCATCCTCTATGCCGACCGGATCACCGACTCCATGCGGCGGGCCATGGAAGAGACCGAACGCCGCCGTGCCAAGCAGATCGCTTTCAACGAGGCGCACGGCATTACCCCACAGGGCATCCGCAAGAGCGTAGCGGACATCCTGGAGACAGGCTACGACCGCATCCCCGGCGCGCGACCAGGGACCACCGACAAGCCCAAAGTGGCCTATCTTTCTCCGGAAATGGCGGCAAAGAAGATCAAACAGCTGGAGAGGGACATGTATGCCGCTGCGCGCAACCTGGAGTTCGAGAAGGCCGCACGCCTGCGCGATGAGATCGCCGCCCTGCGCGAGGCCGCCTTCGGTTTTCCAGAGCAGGGGGCCGTATGAGCACTGCGATTGCGCACATCAGCTTGCGTGCGTATAAACACCCGATCGTCTAAGCCGCCCTTGCCCGCCCATGCCAAAGAAATATTTCCGCCGCATCGCGCCACATCCGGACACCCTGCGGAAGCACCAATTCCTCAACCGCTTCGCCCATCTGCTGCATGATCCGAACCTGTGGCATTTCAACCGCAATTCAGTTGCACGCGCCTTCGGACTGGGGCTCTTCGCCGCCTTCCTGCCCATCCCCTTCCAGAGCCCGATCGCCGCGGCCCTGGCGATCTGGCTGCGCGGCAACCTGCCACTGGCGGTGCTGATGGTCTTCCTCACCAACCCCCTGACCATGGTGCCCATCGAGCTGTCGGCCTATTGGCTGGGCCAGCTGGTGGTGCCCGGAGAGTTCAAGGCGCTGCCCACCCCCTTCGAATGGAGCTGGGTGTGGGACAACCTGTCCTCCATCGGCCTGCAGCTCGTGGTCGGCCACTTCATGCTCTCGGTGACCGGTGCCATCCTCGGTTATTACGGCGTCCAGGGCTTCTGGCGCATCTACTTGAGCCTCCACCTGAAGAAACGCAGGCGGCGAGTCTACCCGTCCGGCCTGCCACGGGCCGAGCAAAGCAGCACCACCAAGAACGGCACGGGGACGTAGCGTTCAACCCATTCCAAAAACTTCGCCCGGCACCCAAGGGGTCAGCGCCCCCTTTTGAGCCTCATTGCCGAATCCATCCCTCGATTCCGCCCGTCGTAGGTCATCTCAAGACCCCACCGTCACTTCCAACGGCGTTGTTCATGCGTTGGTCTCCAGCATACCGTCGCGCATACGTAACACCCGGTCCATGCGGCTGGCGAGGCCAAGGTCGTGGGTCACCACCACCAGGGCAGTGCCATGCTCGGCGTTCAGTGCCATGAGCAGGTCGAACATTGCAGCCGCGCTGCGGGAATCGAGGTTACCGGTAGGTTCGTCCGCCAACACGACCTGAGGACGGGTAACCAGCGCACGGGCCAGAGCGGTACGCTGACGCTCGCCACCGGAAAGCTCACCCGGTTTGTGCCGTAGGCGGTGACCCAGGCCGACGCGCTCAAGCATGGCCGTCGCCTGTTCGCGCGCCCGCTCGACGCGCTCGCCGCGGATCAGCAGCGGCATGGCGACGTTCTCCAGCGCAGAGAACTCCGGCAGCAGGTGGTGAAACTGGTAAACGAAGCCGAGCATGGCGTTGCGTACATGTCCGCGCTCCTTCTCCGACATGCGCGCAAGATCGCGTCCTTGCAGCAGGATCGCGCCGCTGCTCGGCACGTCTAGCCCGCCCATCAGCTGCAACAGGCTGCTCTTGCCTGCGCCGGAGGGGCCGACGATGGCCACACGCTCACCAGCCGCGATCGCAAGATCGATGCCGCGCAGCACCTCGACCTTGAGCTTGCCCTCGACGTAGGTCTTACCCACGTCGACACACTGGATGACGGTTTCATGGGTCATGGCCACCTCACTCATAGCGCAGGGCCTCCACAGGCTGGGTCCGTGCGGCGCGCCAAGCCGGATACAGGGTCGCGAGGACGGAAAGTCCGAAGGACAGGGTCGCGATACGCACCACATCACTCAACTGCACGTCCGAGGGCAGCTCGCTGATATAGTAGACGTCGGCAGGTAGGAACTGGATGCCGAGGGCATGCTCTAGCCAAGGCACCAGGGTGTCGATGTTGAGCGCCAAACTCAGCCCACCGATCAGCCCAAGCAGGGTACCGACCACGCCAATCAGGGTGCCCTGCACCATGAAAATCGCCATCACCGAACCAGGCGAGGCGCCGAGGGTACGCAGGATGGCGATGTCGGCCTGCTTGTCGGTGACCACCATCACCAGGGTGGAGACGATGTTGAACGCCGCCACGGCGACGATCAGGGCAAGGATGACGAACATCGCCGTACGCTCGGTCTTGATCGCGCGGAAGAAGTTGGCGTGACGACGGGTCCAGTCGCTGACCCAGTATTCCGCCCCCAGTTCGGCGGACAGCTCGCGGGTCAGGCGCGGCGCAGCAAACATGTCGTCCAGTTTCAGACGCACGCCGTTCACCGCCGTCCCCAGGCGATAGAGCTTCTGCGCATCCTCCAGGTGGATGAAGGCCGTGCCGCGGTCGAATTCGTACATGCCCACCTCGAACAGACCGACCACGGTAAAACGGCGCTCACGTAGCAAGGCCCCCACCGGGGTGATCGCGATGTTAGAGGTGATCAGCATGAGCGAGTCGCCCACGCCAACCCCGAGCGCATCCGCCAGCTCCCGGCCAAGTATGATGCCATACTCGCCCGGTCTGAGGTTCTCCAGCCGACCGGCCTTCATGTGCTCGCCCACGTCGGTGACCGTAGCCTCGAGCAGAGGGTCGATCCCGCGCACGATGGCCCCACTCACCGCCGAGGGCTGGGAGAGCATCGCCTCCGCCTGGGTATAAGGCGCGGCTGCAACCACCCCGGGGCGCGACTGCACCCGCTGCATGACATCCCTCCAATCCTCCAGCCGCTCCCCGGGACCGGTAATGGTCAGGTGCGAAGCCATGCCGAGAATGCGTTCGCGCAGCTCCTTCTCGAACCCATTCATGACCGACAGCACGGTGATGAGCGCAGTCACCCCCACCGCAACACCAAGGATGGAGGTGAGAGAAATGAAGGAAATAAAATGGTTCCGGCGCTTGGCGCGCGTGTAGCGCAGGCCAATGAAAAGTTCATACGGGCGAAACATCATCGTGCCATTCTGCATTGAAGAGGCACGAATGATAGCTCGAAAGCCGTATCGCTTGGTTTACCTCAGGATTGAAACCCCGATCATGAAGCAACCATCCGGTACCGTGATCACCCATCTGCTGCTCCGGGCCCCCATGAGCCGCCCTCCAAGCCACATACGCAGTCCGTCCCCTGCGCAGGGGCACTGGCCAACCTCGTCCCTTCGGCATGAACGCGGATTGCAGCGATCGGTCAACAACCGATCTCACACTGTACTCGCCTCGAATATTGGTGCACCATCCACAGCGGTCCCTCAGTGCATGCGGGACCGAGAATCGCCCCCCATCTGTTCATCCTTCAACCCAACGACACTATGGGAGTGACCACCATGAAAGCAAATGTTGGTTTTGTTGACATGATCATCCGCATCCTTGTCGGGCTTGCCCTGATCGGCCTCGCCATCGCCGGAGTCATCGGCTGGTGGGGCTACATCGGTATCGTTCCGCTGGTTACCGGTCTGATCAAGTTTTGCCCAGCCTATACTCTCTTTGGCATCAACACCAAAGGCAAGGAAGAAGCCAGCGAGTCGCCCAACCAGTCGCAGTGAACGCACGGCCTGACGGATGCCCAAACACCCCGCATTGCGGGGTGTTCCATAGCAGGTCAAAGACCACCGACCCGAGCCCCCATCGCCCGATCAAGCGCCTGACCCAGGAATGCCTCGGCTGAGGCAAGCTCTCCATGGATGAGGATCCGCTCATCGAACGCTGCAAGCAGGGGGTCATCCACTCATCCGGGTCGAGCATGCCCCGGCCGACCAAGGTGGAGCAGCCCGGACAGCATGGCCTTGTATGCCGTGCCAAGGGGCGGCAGGCGCAAGCTCTGCATTGCCTCCCCAATCACTCCGCCAAGGTTGTCGATCCACTGGGGTTTGCATGACATTGGCAGCAAGGGCATTGCTGCCGAACTTCCCCATCGCGGCTCCTAGTTCGCCATAGCAGGCCTCACGGTTTTCCAGATCGAGCCGTCCCCTCCGTTTCGAGCCCATCGATTCATGGGACAATACGCGCATGAACGCATCCGCCCATGCCCTCATCATCCCTCCCTTACCTCTGCGCCCGCGCGACCCACTCTACTGGCGGCGCCCACCTGGCGCCGCGCTTGCCCTCCTGCTGGCGGAAACGGCCAAGCGGCATGAAGGCCCGCTGCTGGTCATCGCACCAAGCATGCAGGAGGTCTACCGGCTGGAGGCAGAACTGGGCTTCTTCCTTGATCAGGCACAGGTGCCGGTCTTGGTGTTCCCGGACACCGAGACCCTGCCTTACGATCTGTTCTCCCCTCACCAGGATCTGGTTGCGCAGAGGCTGGCGACGCTGGGCCGCTTACCGGACCTCGAGCGGGGAGTGGTGCTCGTCTCCATTCCGGCCTTGTTGATGCGTCTTCCGCCGACGAACTACGTGCGCGGCCGCAGCCTCCAGCTCGCCCGCGGCCAGCGGCTAGACATCGACGCCTTCCGCCAGCGCCTTCTCGATGCCGGCTACCGATCGGTGACCCAGGTGATGGAACACGGCGAGTTCGCCGTGCGTGGGTCCATCCTCGACCTCTTCCCCAGCGGCCAGCCCCTGCCGGTGCGCATCGACCTGTTCGACGACGAGATCGAATCCCTGCGCATGTTCGATCCGGAGACCCAGCGCAGCCTGGAGACCATCGAGTCGCTCAAACTCCTGCCTGCGCGCGAGTACCCCCTGGACGAGGAGAGCATCAGGCAGGTGCGCAAGGCCTGGGGGAATGTCTTCGACACTGCCGGACGCGAGCTCGTGCGTCAACTGCAGCAGGGTTTGCCCTTCCCGGGGATCGAGTATTACCTGCCGCTGTTTTTCGATGGTCTGGCCACCCTGTTCGACTATCTGCCCGCCAAGACGATCTGCCTGAGCCTGCCCGGCCTCGATGCGGCCACGAACGACTTTCTACGCGAGGCGCATGAACGATATGAACAACGGCGTCACGACCGTGAACGCCCGCTGTTGCCGCCGGAGATGCTGTTCCTCACCCAAGACCAGCTCGACCCCCTGCTGCACGAGCGCCTGCAGGTGCGCGTGCTCGCCGAAGACGACCAGGCCTTCCCGCAGGCCACCCGCTTCTCCTGCAAGCCGCTACCTGAGCTTGGCTGGCAACACCGCGCCGACGATCCGGCTCGGGCCCTGCGTGCATTCATTGCCCAATTCGACGGCAAGCTTTTGCTCACCGCCGAGTCCCCCGGACGCCGCGAGGCCCTGAGCGACTTGTTGCGCCGTCACGATCTCTCCTTTACTCCGGTCGAAGGGTGGCAGGACGTTCTCACCAGCGACGAGCGCCGTCTCATGGCCATCGCACCGCTGGAAGAGGGAGTGTGGCTGGTGGATGCTGGCCTTGCCATCATCAGCGAAGCCCAGCTTTTCGCCGAACGTGTCACCCAGCGCAACAAGCGGGTCAAACGCACGCGCGATGCCGAGAGTGTCATCCACAACCTGACCGAACTGGCTGAAGGCGCACCCGTTGTCCACGAGGATCACGGCGTGGGGCGCTATCGTGGCCTGACCGTGTTGGAGGTCGGTGGGCTCAAACAGGAATTCCTCACCCTTGAATACGCCGGGGGGGATCGCATCTACGTCCCCGTCACCAGCCTGCATCTGATCAGTCGCTACACTGGCGCAAGCCCCGAGCATGCGCCGCTGCACAAGCTAGGATCGGATGCCTGGGAGAAGGCCAAGAAAAAGGCGATGGCGCAAACCCGTGACGTCGCTGCCGAGCTCTTGGATCTGCACGCCCGCCGCGCCGCGCGCAAAGGTCATGCTTTCCAGCTCGACGTCGAGGCCTACACCCGCTTCGCCGCGGGTTTTCCGTTCGAAGAAACCCCCGACCAGCTATCCGCCATTCACGCGGTCATTCACGACATGACCCGCGGACAACCCATGGACCGCGTGGTGTGCGGTGATGTGGGCTTTGGCAAGACGGAAGTCGCCATGCGTGCTGCTTTCGTCGCGGTGCAAGGCGGCCGCCAGGTCGCGGTGCTCGCCCCCACCACCCTGCTCGCCCAGCAACATCTGCGCAACTTTCGCGACCGCTTCGCGGACTTCGCCGTGCGAATCGAAGGCCTTTCCCGCTTCACCACAGGCAAGGAAACCCGGCAGGTGCTGGACGATTTGGCCGAAGGCAAGATCGACATCATCATCGGCACCCACAAGCTCATCTCGCCCAAGGTGCGCTTCAAAAACCTGGGTCTGGTCATTATCGACGAGGAACAGCGCTTTGGTGTGCGCCACAAGGAGCAGCTCAAGAACCTGCGCGCCGAGGTGGATATCTTGACCATGACCGCCACGCCCATCCCGCGCACCCTCAACATGGCTCTCTCAGGCCTGCGTGACCTATCCATCATCGCCACCCCCCCCAAGGAGCGCCTGGCGGTGAAGACCTTGGTGACACCCTGGGACACGGCGCTGATCCGCGAAGCCATCCTGCGCGAACTCAAGCGCGGTGGGCAGGTGTACTTCCTGCACAATGATGTCGATTCCATCGAGCGCATGACCCGCGAGCTGTCCGAGTTGATCCCCGAGGCACGCATTCATTATGCCCACGGGCAGATGCCGGAAAAGGAACTGGAACGGGTCATGGCTGACTTTTACCACCAGCGCTTCAATGTCTTGGTGAGCACCACCATCATCGAATCCGGTATTGACATCCCCAGTGCCAACACCATTCTCATCAACCGCGCCGACAAACTGGGTCTGGCGCAGTTGCACCAGCTGCGTGGGCGGGTCGGTCGCTCTCACCACCGCGCCTACTGCTACCTCATCACCCCACCCAAGGGGGCAATGACGCCGGACGCCATCAAGCGGCTGGAGGCAATCGAGAAGCTGGAGGACCTTGGCGTTGGCTTCACCCTCGCCACCCATGATCTTGAGATCCGCGGTGCTGGTGAGCTTCTGGGCGAGGCACAGAGCGGGCAAATGAACGAGGTCGGCTTTAGTTTGTACATGGAGCTTTTGGAGCGTGCGGTCAAGGCTCTCCAATCGGGCCAACACCCCGAGCTGATGCAACCTTTACGCCATGGTGTGGAGGTGGACCTGCGCCTGACAGCCCTGCTGCCGGAGGACTATGTTGCCGATGTGCATACCCGCCTGATTCTCTACAAGCGTATCGCGAGCCTGACCAGCGAGCAGGAGTTGGACGAGATGCGCGTCGAGCTGATCGACCGTTTCGGCTTGCTGCCGCAGCCCGCGCAGAACCTCTTGCGCCAAGCAGCCATGCGCATCCGCGCACAAAGGCTTGGTATCCGCAAGCTCGAGGCTGGGCCCCAAGGCGGTCGCATCCTGTTCGAAGCCCAGCCGCCGTTCGACCCCATGACCATCGTCCGGCTGATCCAGAAGGAACCTAGGACCTACCAGCTTGGTGGGCAGGACACCTTGCGGTTCAGTGCACCGATGGATGAGGCGGACAAGCGTTTCGGATTCATTGAGCATCTGCTCTCCGAGCTCGAACGGGGGCTTGAGTGATGACCGGCCAACCCGTCGGTCTGCTCCGTCGCCTTGGTGCGCTGTTCTACGATTGGCTCTTGATTCTCGCCTTGTGGTTCGTCCTCACCGCATTGCTATTACCCCTTACCGGGGGTGAGGCTCTCCCCCAGCAAGGCCCCTGGCATTGGGCCTATCAGGCCTTTCTTGGACTCTCTGCCCTCGGGTTCTATCTGGGTTTCTGGCGCAAGGGCGGACAGACACTCGGTATGCGTGCCTGGGGGGTGAGGCTCGTGGACGGGTCGGGTCGAACACCGACGATGCGTGCCATGCTGATTCGCGCCCTTTTTGCGCTTCCAAGCTGGGGCCTGTTTGGACTGGGGGTGCTGTGTATGCTTTTCGACCCCGAGCGTCGCGCCCTGCATGATCGAATGAGCGGCACGCGGCTGATCATGGACAAAATCCGATGAGTGGGCACAAAGAACCCGAATCCGTGTTCCTTATGCCGCGATCACTTGAATAACACATTGATTGTGCGTGACTATGCCCCGCTTGGGCACACCGCACAGCCGAATCCGACTTCTTAGCTCTGGTCTTGCGCCAATGATTGGCAAGTGTGACTTTTGTTTCGTGAGGAACGCAAGCAAGAAACGCACCGTTTTTGCTTATCCGCGCACGGCATCAGAATAGGCCTCATGGACAGGAATATCCATCTTCAGCCACGCGCGCCACCCCCAACACCTGCGTTTCAAGCCAACTGCGGCTGCTCTCAAGAAAGTGCGCAAATATGCGCACGATTCTCTTCCTGCCCCGACGGGTCTT
>JBEVAM010000001.1:0-156840 GCA_051297135.1 Halothiobacillaceae bacterium | reverse complement strand
CGCGGCCCATCAGCAGGCCTCGTCGATTATGCAGCAACCAATCATCCGGGACCCGACACTTAGGCTATGATCAACTTGTCATCCGCCCCTGGCAGTAAGCCTTCCCTCACCGATTCAGGGATCGCCGAACCCCGGGGCAATTCTTTTTCCGGCGGCCGCGCCGTCGACCTGCTGCGCCACGTCACCCCCCGTCGTCACGGCGGTGATGGTGGATGCCGAGTTCTTCCTCAAGCGCGCTCGTCGCCTGTGCGGCACAACGTCGCCCGCGACGCGGCCGAAAGGCTCCACAAGCTGGAGCTGGACCACCTCAACGATGCCAAAGGCCGGCGCACGGCCCGCCTGTACCGCATCTTCGTCTATGACGCGCCGCCGGCGGCCTGGAAGGGGCATACGCCGCTGGGCAAGAAGTCGCTGGACCTGGCCAAGTCGCCAAAGGCGCAGTGGCGACAAGAGTTTCACGAGGTACTGCGCGGCCTGCGCAAGGTGGCGCTGCGCATGGGCGAAATCCCGACTAGCCAGGTGCGCTGGCAACTCAAGGCCGAGGTGTTGAAGGATCTCACCAACGGCAAGCGGCGCTGGGAGGACCTCACCGACGACAATTTCCGGTTGGACCTGCGCCAGAAGGGCGTAGACATGCGCCTGGGCCTGGATATCGCTTCCCTGGCCTACAAGCAGCAGGTCAACCAGATCGTGCTGATCTCGGGCGATGCGGACTTCGTGCCGGCCGCCAAGCTTGCGCGTCGCGAGGGCATTGATTTCATCCTTGATCCCATGTGGGCCACGATCAGGCCCGATCTGTTCGAGCACATCGACGGTCTGCGCAGTGTGTGCCCCCGCCCGGAGGCTGATCCAACGCGACCGCAGAATGGCGAGAAGGCCAAATGAAAACGGCCGCCCCCATACACCAGGCGACGACCGCCGAACGGGCATTCCCGCTCCCAAGATCACGACAGCACAAAAATAACCCCCGGGCTACCGTTTAGCGCGAGCAGAAGCAGAAGCAGCAGCATAGCGGTCATGGCGAGCCAAGCCATCAACCTTCTCCCGCGTCGGGCTCGAACCAGTTCCTTGCGCAGCAGGACAAGTTCACGCGCTTGGAGCTCGAGGAGCTCGGCGTGCCGTCGTTGTGCCCTGAGGGCTTCGTGAGTAAGGCGCGGCAGCTCAGGAAGCAGGGCGAGTGCGCGTGGCAGCTCCTGGCGCAAGCTGTTCAGCGCAGCCTTCGGGCCGATCCGCGCTCGCATCCAGCGCTCAATGAAGGGCTTGGCAGTGGTCCACAGGTCAAGCTCCGGGTAGAGCTGACGTCCAAGCCCCTCCACGTTCAGCAAAGTCTTCTGCAGTAACACCAGCTGCGGTTGAACCTCCATGTCGAAGCGGCGCGCGGTTTGAAACAGACGCAGCAGGAAGTGGCCGAAAGAGATCTCGCGCAACGGGCGCTGGAAGATCGGCTCGCTGACCGTGCGAATCGCGGCCTCGAACTCGTTCACCCGCGTATGGGCCGGCACCCAGCCGGATTCGATGTGCAGCTCAGCCACCCGGCGGTAGTCACGGTTGAAAAAGGCATGAAAATTCTCCGCCAGATAGCGCTGGTCCTCCGGCGTAAGAGCACCCATGATGCCGAAGTCGACCGCCATGTAGCGCGGTGCGGCAGGCGTTTCGGCGGAAACGAAAATATTGCCCGGATGCATGTCGGCATGAAAAAAATTGTGCGTAAACACCTGGGTGAAAAAGATTTCCACCCCGCGCTCGGCTAGGGCCTTCATGTCGATGCCCGCCGCACGCAGGGCGGCGAGGTCGCTGATCGGTATGCCGTAGATGCGTTCCTGCACCATCACGTTCGGATGGGTGTACTCCCAGTACACCTTGGGGACATACAGCAGGTCTGATCCGGCGAAGTGACGTGCCAGCTGGCTGCAGTTGGCCGCCTCGCGCATCAGATCGAGCTCGTCGTGCAGAGTCTTGTCAAACTCGGCGACCACGTCCACCGGATGCAGGCGGCGTGCCTCGCGCGAGGCACGCTCGGCAAGGTAGGCAAAGGCATGGAGGATCTCAAGGTCGCGCTCAATGATCGGTAGGATGTTGGGGCGCACCACTTTGACCACCACGGCCTTGCCATCCAGCAGGCGCGCCGGATGCACCTGAGCTATGGAGGCAGAGGCGAGCGGGGTTTCATCGAACTCCAGGAATAGCTCTCCGACCGGCTTGCCAAACGCCTTCTCGATCAGGACACGGGCCTGTGACCCCGGGAAGGGCGGCACCCGGTCCTGCAGTTTGGCCAGTTCGTCGGCGACGTCCTCGGGCAGCAGGTCGCGGCGGGTGGAGAGGGCCTGACCGAACTTGACAAAGATCGGTCCTAGCTCCTCCAAGGCCTGCCGCAGCCGTTCTCCACGCGAGCGGCGGGTACGGCCAAGCAGGCGCCAGGGCGAGAGCCAGAGCATAAAGCGCAGCGGCTTGAACCATGGCGTGGCGAACAGCAGTTCGTCCAGCCCATGGCGCATCAGGACCCACTGAATAACGGCCAGGCGGATCAGGATGCGGGGGCGGATCATAAGACCACGTCCTTGCGTGTCGTGTTCATTGGGGGGCCCCACCCAGACGCCGGATGCGCGCCTCCAGGGCGTCCACCCGATCCCGCAACCGGTCGACCGCATCAAGCCACGGCTCCAGTTCGGCGCGGTAAGGGGTAAGACCAGCCGTATCCCGCAGGTCATCGGCCATATCCCGCAGGCGGTGGTCGGTGAAACGGCGCAACTCGTCCCTCATCCCATGCCACAGGCGGCCGACCTGGTGGGCAGCCAGCATGCCGATATAGGGGGTCAGCGCCGTCTCGATGTCGGGCGCAAGGCCACTCAGCAGGCGGACGGTGCGCACAGCAAGGTGGCTGTCGCCGATCAGCTCGACGTCGTCGTGCATCAGATCACCGCGCATGCGCGCGCGCAAAAGGCCGAAGGGGGAAGTGCGAAGGATCGCGTCGGGCTCATCCAGGCCGGGGCCGGCAACGATCAGGGTATCACCCAGCACAAGCAGGTCGAGATCGAACAAGCCCCTGAGCTCGATGCGAATGCGCTTGCCAACCAGCCCGCGCAGGCCGGCGCGGGTCGCCGGATCAGCCTCCAGCGCAGCGTTGAGGACCCGCTCCAGGGCAAGCCGCAAGGGTTCGGCAAGCTCGGGTGTCACGCCTTGAACCCCCAGTGCAGGGCGACAATACCATCGCTCATGTTGAGATAGTCGCAGCGCAGAAAACCCGCGGCTTCCATCATGCCCTTGAGCGTGTCCTGGTCCGGATGCATGCGGATCGACTCGACCAGGTACCGGTAACTCTCCGCATCTCCGGCAACCAGCTTGCCCATCAGCGGTAAGGCCTTGAAGGAGTAGAGATCGTAAAGCTTCTTCATGAGATCGTGACGCGGGTGGGAGAACTCCAGCACCAGCGCACGGCCGCCCGGTTTGAGTACGCGCAGCATCTCGGCGAGCGCCTTGTCCTTGTGGGTGACGTTGCGCAGACCGAAGCCAATGGTAACGGCATCAAAGCTGTTGTCAGCGAACGGGATCATCTCCGCATTGATCTGCACGGTCTGTGCCTCGGCGCCGAAACCCTCGTTGATCAGGCGGTCGCGGCCACGGCTGAGCATCTGGGCATTGATGTCGGACAGCACCACTAGACCGTCGCGCCCAACCTGCCTGAGCATGCCAGCGGACAGGTCTCCGGTGCCACCGGCGAGGTCAAGCGCGCGCATGCCGGGCCGCAGGCCTGTGCGCGCAAGAGCGACGCGCTTCCACAAACGATGGATGCCAAACGACATCAGATCGTTCATCAGATCGTATTTGTCGGCCACGGAGTCGAATACCCCGCGTACCAGCTTCGCTTTCTCTTCCACCGCCACCCGGCGGAAGCCAAAATCAGTCGTCGAATCCGTGTTCATCATGCATCCCGTGTCTTGCCCGCGGCCTCGAGGCGCGCAAGGTAGCGCGCCCAGTTGACATCGTAGTCGCGACCAAGGGCATAAAGAAAGTCCCAATCATACAGCCCACTGTCGTGTCCGTCGTCGAAGATCAGCTTCACCGCATACTGGCCGACCGGCTCGATGGCGTCGATGTTGACCCCGCGCTTGCCGGTGACCAGCAGTGGCTCGGGCAGGCCATGGCCACGCACCTCGGCCGAGGGGGAGAAGACGCGCAAGTACTCGCAGGGCAGGATGTAGGTCCTGCCATCGTCAAAGCTGATTTCGAGGGCGCGGCTTTGGCGGTGCAGGGTGATGGCAGTGGGGTGGTGGATGGACATGGTTTTTTGATCGGTGTGAATTGGCGAAACCAAGGTTTGCAGGAACACCCCAGCGTGCAACGGCTGGACGCCTCTCCCTCATGGCCGCCCTGGCAGGGCTGTGGAAGCCAACATTCAATCCTGTCGTGGCAGAAAGCTACCTCCACGCGGCCTCGAGGGAAAGCCCCTCTCCCGCTTAAAAGTGGGGGCAAAAAACCTTCGCCTCTGGACACCAGCGTCAAAGAATATATCGACTCAAGTCCTCATTCTTCACCAATGCCCCAAGCCGCTCATCCACATCTGCAGCGTCGATGGTCACGGTCTCCCCCGCCCGCGCCGGGGCCTCGAAGGCGAGGTTCTCGAGCAGCCGCTCAAGCACGGTGTGCAGGCGGCGGGCGCCGATGTTTTCGGTGGTGGCGTTCACTTCAAAGGCCACCTCGGCCAGGCGGCGAATGGCCGCGTCGGTGAACTCCAGGCGGACACCCTCGGTGGCGAGCAGGGCCTGGTACTGTTTGATCAGCGCAGCGTCCGGCTCGGTCAGAATCCGCACGAAATCGTCAGCGGTCAGGGCGGTCAGCTCCACCCGGATCGGCAGACGGCCCTGAAGCTCGGGGATCAGGTCTGAGGGGCGGGCAAGGTGAAAGGCACCAGATGCAATAAAAAGAATATGATCCGTTTTGATCATGCCAATTTTGGTGTTCACCGTGCTTCCCTCGATCAGGGGCAGCAGGTCGCGCTGGACACCTTCACGGGAGATGTCGGCACCGCTGTACTCGCCCTTGCGGCAGATCTTGTCGATCTCGTCGATGAACACGATGCCATGTTGCTCGACCAGCTCAATGGCCTCCTGTTTGATCTCCTCATCATTGATCCGACGTGCGACCTCCTCCTCGGTGAGTTGGCGCAGGGCCTCCGCGATGCGCATCTTGCGCCGCTGGCTGCGCTGGATGCCGAAGTTCTGGAACAGCCCCTTAAGCTGGCTGGCCAAGTCTTCCATGCCGGGCGGGGAGAGGATGTCGACACCAAGTTTCGGACCTTCGACGTCGATCTCGATTTCCTTGTCGTCAAGCGTGCCCTCGCGCAGGCGCGCGCGAAATTTCTCACGCGTGTTGGCGTAGGCCTTGTTGGTGTTCTCGTCCGTGCCCCAGGAATGGGTGTCGCGCGGTGGGGGGAGGAGGGCGTCGAGCACACGCTCCTCCGCGGCTTCGCGCGCCGCCTCGCGTACGCGCTCCTGCGCTACAGCGCGCACCATCTTCATGCCCACCTCGGCAAGGTCGCGAATGATGCTCTCCACATCGCGTCCCACATAGCCAACTTCGGTGAACTTGGTGGCCTCCACCTTGAGGAAGGGGGCGTTGGCGAGCCTCGCCAGGCGGCGGGCAATCTCGGTCTTACCCACCCCCGTGGGGCCGATCATGAGGATGTTCTTGGGGGTGATCTCCGAGCGCATGGGCTCGTCCACCTGCTGGCGCCGCCAACGGTTGCGCAGGGCGATGGCCACGGCGCGCTTGGCGTCCTGCTGGCCGACGATGTGTTTGTCGAGTTCGGCAACGATCTCGGCAGGGGTCAGGGATTGCATGGAGGTATTCATGGAGGCTTCAGTCGGGTTGGCAGGGGCAAGGCCACCCCCGCTGGGTCAGCTCAGAGCTCTTCGATGGTGAAGTTACGGTTGGTGTACACACAGGTCTCGGCGGCGATGGTGAGCGACTGCTCGACGATCTGGCGCGCATCCAGCGTGGAGTGCAGGAGCAGGGCGCGGGCGGCGGACTGGGCATAGGCGCCGCCAGAGCCAATGGCAAGCAGGTCGTGCTCCGGTTCCAGCACATCGCCAAGGCCAGAGATGGTGAGCATGGTCTGGCGGTCGGCGACGATCAGCATCGCCTCCAAACGGCGCATGGCACGATCAGTGCGCCAGTCCTTGGCCAGCTCCACTGCCGAGCGGATGAGATTGCCACCATGCTTGACCAGTTTGGCCTCGAAACGCTCGAACAGGGTGAATGCATCGGCCGTGCCGCCGGCGAAACCCGCGATCACGCTGCCCTCGTACAGGCGGCGCACCTTGCGTGCATTGCCCTTGACGATGGTGGGGCCGAGCGAGACCTGACCGTCGCCGCCGATGACGGTGCGCCCGTCGCGGCGGACGCAGAGGATGGTGGTGCCGTGGAACTGTTCCATGGGGATAAATTGGCTGAGAAAGGCTAAAGTCTAGCATCCGTGGCGTAAGGTGGCGGACCCTGGATGAAGAATCCATGGCGCCCTTGGATCCATGGAGGCCTGGCAACGTGACAAGACTCGCAACGAGTAGGCCCCAATGAATTAAGATCGCGCAAGCTCAGGGTTTGTTCCGCTTTGCCCGCGGATGGGCGGCGTCGTACACCTTGGCCAGGTGTTGAAAGTCGAGATGGGTGTAGATCTGCGTGGTGGCAAGGCTACTATGACCCAAAAGCTCCTGCACCGCGCGCAGATCACCGCTGTTTTGCAGGAAATGACTGGCGCAGGCGTGGCGCAGCATGTGCGGGTGCAGCCGACCGACGAAGCCGTGCTTGCGCGCAAGCCGGGTCAGCCGCCCCTGCACCGTGCGTGGGGCAATCGGTCGGCCTAGGCGGCTGACGAACAGGGCATTCTCCCCTGCCGGGGCAAACAGCGCCCTCAGCGGCAGCCAGCGGCGCAGGGCGGCAAGGGCGGACTGACCGACTGGCACGATGCGCCTCTTGCCACCCTTGCCAAGCACGCAGGCAAAACCCTCGCTCAGATCAATATCCTGCAACGCGAGCCCGCAGACCTCAGCCAGCCGCAGGCCACTGCCGTACATCAGTTCCAGCATGGCAAAGTCACGGGCCTCGAGGGCATCGTCCGCGGGTTGGTCGAGCAGATGGTTGAGCGGCTCGGGTTCAAGGGTCTCTGGCAGCCGACGATCGGCGCGCGGCAGCCGCAGGCCAAGGCTTGGATCGTGCTCGATCACCCCCTCGCGGCGCAGGCTACGCAGTAAGGCACGTACGGCGGCTAGGCGGCGGGCGAGGGTGCGGGAGGAAAGCCCCTCCGCATGACGTTTGGCCAGCCACAGGCGGAGGTGCTGGGGTTGGGTCTGCGACCAGTCGGTAAGCCCTTGGGCAGCGAGAAAACCCCAGGCATCGGCCAGATCACGCGCATAGGCCTTACGTGTGTGGGGCGAGGCGTTGTTCGCGGCAAGCCCGGCGAGGAAGGTGTTCAGCCGGGGGATGGTGTGCCATGCCTTGGCCGAGTTGCTCATCAGGCGCGATCCAGTGCGGCACTGACCAGGTCGCTGATCTGCTCGAGGAACAAGGTGCCCATGTCCGGGGCAAAACCTTGCGGTTCACGCTTGACCAGCAGCATGGCGCCGCGAAAACCTTTGCCGCGCAGGGGGGTGGCTGCCACCGAGGCGGTCTCAGGCAGGCCATGGGCGACCAGTAGCTCGCGCAGAGAAGGGGTGGTGCGTGGCATCTGCGGTGCCTTGAGCGCAAACAGGGCAGACCACACCTCGCCTTGGGGCGGCGTCAGACAAGGGGTGACGAGGGCGTGACCTTCCTCCAGTCCGACCAGCACGCCGACCAGGTCGAAGTCTGTGCACAGGCGGGTGCGGGCGGCCTCGAGCACCTCGCACGGACCGTCGGCCGCGATCAGGGCGAGGGCAAGCTGGTGCATGCGTGCGGCCAGGCGTTCGTTGGCAAGCGCCTGCGCATGCAGCTCGCGCAGGGCCTTATCCAGCACACCGACGCGCTCGCGCAGTAGGGCCGCCTGACGCTCGATCAGGGACACGGTGCCGGGGGCAGTGTGTGGCAGCCGCATGGACAGCAACAGGGCCTCGTGACCGACGAAGAAGTCCGGGTGTTCAGCCAGGTATTCGGCCACGGCCTTCTCATCCAAACTGATGAAGGTGTCGCTCATAGCATGATCCTCCCTTCGAACACCCGGGTAGCGGGACCGGTCATCATCACGTGTCGGCCTTCACCTTGCCAGTGGACGGTCAGACGGCCGCCGGGCAGGTCGACCCTGACGGTATCGACCAACCAGCCATGCAGGCGGCCAGCGACCACCGCCGCGCAGGCGCCGGTGCCGCAGGAGAGCGTCTCGCCCACGCCGCGCTCGTAGACGCGTAGGCGGATGTGGTCAGGGGCGAGAATCTGCATGAAGCCGACATTGACCCGCTTGGGGAAGCGCGGGTGGGATTCGATCGCCGGTCCGAGGGTCTCGACCGGGGCGCTGTCCACGTCCTCCACCCGCAGCACGGCATGCGGGTTGCCCATCGATACCGCGCTAATAACATGCATTTCACCCTGTACGGTCAAGGGGTAAGCCATGGCCCGGGTCGGGGCCTCGAACGGGATCTCGGCCGGTTCTAAGCGGGGCACGCCCATGTCCACCGTCACCTCGCCATTGTCTTCCACATGCAGCACGATGCGCCCGGCGCTGGTCATGACCGGAATGATGCTGGCCTCGGTCAGGCCCTCGTCGCGTACAAAGCGGGCAAAGCAGCGCGCGCCGTTGCCACACTGCTCCACTTCGTTGCCGTCGGCATTGAAGATGCGATAGCGGAAAAGCGTGTCGGGTGTGGGGGCAGGCTCGACAAGCAGCAACTGGTCGCAGCCGATGCCAAAGTGTCGGTCGGCAAGAAAGCGGATCTGCCCGGTGGTGAGGCGGATCGGCTGGCGTACGCCGTCGAGCACGACGAAGTCGTTGCCAAGGCCGTGCATCTTCACGAAACTCAGTTGCATGGGGCGGACACCTTACGCTGGAAGACTGCAGTCAGGTGGAGGCATTATAGCTGGAGGGGGAGGTGGTCGGGCTTGCCCCATCGCCGAGAAAGGCGTTCAGCGGCCTTGGCAGGCTGACATCCCGTTGGGCGAAGACGCCCCCATGCCGCGCAAAGGCTGTTTGGTGGCAGCATGCTCGACGAATTCGGCGAGGGTCTTCAGGCCTGGCATGCGCCTGACCCGATGGATGGCTTGGACGAAGGTGCGCACGAACACGTGGTCAATCTCGAGGCAGTTATGGCTAGAGCCTGAAGGTAGGCGAGGGAGGGCAAGCCCTAAGCCGAAGGCCTTGAGCGCGAAGGTCACGAAACACGATGCTCACCGGGAAGTCCATGGGCGATCTCCTGCGCAAATCAAGGGCTTACGCCCTTGTCCGTGGTGCGGCCTCCATGCCCTAGGAGAAGGCGATGAACAAATCAGCGCCGCCTCCAGAGTGAAAAAGGGCGGGAGGCCCGTTGTTCAATCCCTTGATCAGGGCTGGGTGAATTGGTGGGCCCAGCAGGATTCGAACCTGCAACCAAGGGATTATGAGTCCCCTGCACTGACCGTTGTGCTATAGGCCCTTTGATGAAAGCACGGAGAGTCGGGCTGTGAAGGATAGCTCAGTGCTCGGCCTCAAGGAAGCTTCGCAGCAGTTCGGAGCGTGAGGGGTGACGCAGCTTGCGCAGGGCCTTGGCCTCGATCTGGCGGATGCGCTCGCGGGTGACGTCGAACTGCTTGCCGACCTCCTCGAGGGTGTGGTCGGTGTTCATGTCGATGCCAAAGCGCATGCGCAGGACCTTGGCTTCGCGCGGGGTGAGGCTGGCCATCACCTCGCGCACGGCCTCGGCGAGGCCGGCATTGGTGGCGGCATCCAGCGGCGAGATGACGCTGGTGTCCTCGATGAAGTCGCCCAGATGCGAATCTTCGTCGTCGCCGATCGGGGTCTCCATGGAGATCGGCTCCTTGGCGATCTTCAGCACCTTGCGCACCTTGTCCTCCGGCATGCCCATGCGCTCGGCCAGTTCTTCGGGGGTGGGGTCGCGGCCCATCTCCTGCAGCATCTGGCGGGAGACGCGGTTGAGCTTGTTGATCGTCTCGATCATGTGCACCGGGATGCGAATGGTGCGGGCCTGATCCGCAATGGAACGGGTGATGGCCTGGCGGATCCACCACGTGGCGTAGGTCGAGAACTTGTAGCCGCGACGGTATTCGAACTTGTCGACTGCCTTCATCAGGCCGATGTTGCCTTCCTGGATCAGGTCGAGGAACTGCAGGCCGCGGTTGGTGTACTTCTTGGCGATGGAGATGACGAGACGTAGATTGGCCTCGATCATTTCTTTTTTTGCCTTGCGTGCACGGGCTTCGCCCATCGACACGCGGCGGTTGATGTCCTTGAGCTGGCGTATGCTGACGGCGTTTTCACGCTCGATATGGAGCAGGCGTTTTTGGAGGCGCTCGACTTCGCTGCGGTAGCCGCTCAGGCGTTCGCCGAACTTCTTGTCGCGCACGTGCTCGTTTAACCAATCGATGCGAGACTCGTTGCCGGGGAAGGACTCGATGAAGCGCTCGCGCGGCATGCCGCCCTTGTTGACACACAGGTCGAGGATCTGGCGCTCGATTTGGCGCACGCGGTTGAGCGTTTCGCGCAGGTTGTTGACCATGCGGTCGGATAGATGCGGATTGAGCTTGAGTTCAAGCAGGCGGGCCTCCAGTTCGGGGAGGACGTTCTCTCCGGAGAGGCGGCGGGCATGCAGGTCGCGCAGGATGGCCATGTGCGCGCGCACGGCCTCAGGATCGAGGGCGGTGTAGGCGACCTCGACGTCTTCATCGGTGGCGGAGGCATCGTCCTCGTCCTCGTCGACGGCTGGAGCATCGATGGTGTCGTCGGCGACAACAGCCTCTGCCGGCAGTTCTTCCGCCTGGGCAAAGCCGACGACGATGTCGGCCAGGCGCATCTCGCCCGCTTCGAAGCGATCGAAATCGGCCAGCAGTTCGGACATGGCAGGTGGATAGGCAGCGAGGGCGGTGAGCATGTCGCGCAGGCCGCCCTCGATGCGCTTGGCGATCTCGATCTCGCCCTCGCGGGTCAGCAGCTCGACAGCGCCCATCTCGCGCATGTACATGCGCACGGGGTCCGTAGTGCGGCCCACGCCGTCATCGACCGAAGATGCCAGCGCCGCCACGGCCTCTTCCGCCACGTCTTCGTCGGCGGCCACGGCATTGTCGGACAGGGTCAGCTCATCGGCGTCGGGCGCCACTTCGAAGACCTGGATGCCCATGTCGTTGATCATGCCGATGATGTCTTCCATCTGGTCGGCTTCGACCAGGCCTTCCGGCAGGGCGTCGTTGATCTCGGCGTAGGTCAGGTAGCCCTGCTCTTTGCCGCGGGCAATGAGTTCTTTGATGCTGGACTGCGGATCTTCGAACATGGCCGAATACGAGCCTCGGGTCAAATGAAACAAAGAATAATACCAACAAAGGGCGAATCATTCACGGCCGAATTGGAGTGTCGTCAACCGCAAAAGTTCCTGTCGCTCGAGGGGTTGAAGTTCGGCAAACGGCCGTTCGGTCAGCTGCCGCAGGCGTGCCCGGTTGTGGGTGGCGGCGATGTGCTCGAGCATGTCACGCCACATGCGCTCGCGAACATCGAGATCTTCGCTCTCCCGTGGTGGCGGCAACCGACTGATCGCCTCCAAAACCCGGGCGTGGGGGCTGGCACGAAAGTGTTCGAGGGTCACGCCCATGGGGGTGGGGCGGCGGCGCAGGTGATCGATGAGTTGCGCTAGGAGCGGCAGACCTGGGACGGGGGATAGCGCCCAGGCCGGATCCGGCGCCTGATGGGAAGCCAGGTCGGGATAATGCAATAGCAGGACGATGGCCTTATGCAGGGCCGTGGCCCGGCCGGGTGCGCCGAGCCTGACGGGGCGTGCGTGTGCCTTGGGGGTGGGGGCACCCCGATCCTTTCGGGGCACAAGCCGGTCGGCACTTACCCCGACGCGCGCAGCCAGTGCGTCCAGCACAAGGTCTTGGAGCACCCCGGCGGGCATCCCCCGGATCAGCGGCAAGGCCAGGGTCTTGAGCCGGGCCCGAGCGGCTGGCGTACCATCGTCCCCGGCCTGGCGGGCCAGTTCGTCCAGCAGAAAGGCATCAAAGCCCTGTGCATCGCGCTGGATGCGAGCGCGAAAGGCTTCGCCCCCCTCCTGGCGCACCAGGCTGTCCGGATCCTCGCCCTCTGGCAGGAACAGGAAGCGGGCGTCGAGGCCATCGCGCAGCACGGGCAGGGTAGACTCCAGTGCACGCCAGGCGGCACGGCGGCCGGCCTCGTCACCGTCGAAGCAGAACACGACCTGGGCGGTGTGGCGGAACATCAGGTCCACCTGCTCGCGGGTGACGGCCGTGCCGAGGGTGGCCACCGCCTCGCGCAGGCCATGCTGGGCCAGCATGACGACATCCATGTAGCCCTCGACCACGAGCAGGCGCTCAGGACGACCAAGGGCCTTGCGCGTCTCATACAGGCCGTACAGTGCGTGTCCTTTGTGGAATAAGGGGGTCTCGGGAGAGTTGAGATACTTGGGCTTTTCGTCGCCCAGGGCCCGCCCGCCGAAGGCTATGACACGGCCGCGCCGGTCGCGGATGGGGAACATGATCCGGTCGCGAAAGCGGTCGTATAGGCGGCCGCGCTCGCCTTCGCTCAGCATCCCGGCGCGTTTGAGATGGTCGAGGCCCTGTTGGTCCGGCCGCAATGCGCGCTCCAGGGTATCGAAGCCTGGCGGGGCATAGCCGAGTCCGAAGGCAGCTGCGGCCTCGCTGCTCACCCCGCGTCGCTTGAGGTATTCGATGGTGCGTGGGCTGTGCTTGAGCTTAGCCTGGTAGAAGCGGGCGCAGTCCTCCAGCACGGCAAGCAGCGGGGCATGGGGATGGGCCTGCGGCGACTGGCCCCCCTCCCGGGGGACTGTAAGACCCATCTGTCCGGCCAGAGTCTCGACCGCCTCGACGAAGTCGAGCCGCTCAAAGGCCATCAGGAAGCCGAGCACGTTTCCGTGTGCCCCGCAGCCGAAGCAGTGGTAGAACTGCTTCTCTGGGCTGACGAAGAATGAGGGCGATTTCTCATGATGGAACGGGCAGCAGGCAGCGTATTCCTTCCCTTTCTTTTTCAGCGGCACACGGCTGCCGATGACCTCGACGATATCGGCGCGGGCGACCAGGTCATCGATAAAGCTTTGCGGGATGCGGGACATGGTGCGTGAAGAAGGGTGGGAGAATATCAGTGTAGTCCACAGCTGGAAAAAACAAGGCCCCGCAGTGCAGGGCCTGATTGGGTTTTGGCGCGTGGGCCGGGTCAGGCGGCCGAGGCCAGGGTGTCGAGCAGCTGGGAAAGCTCTGCAGCCTTGGGCTTGATCAGCCAGAATTTGCCGATCCACTCCTCGAAATGAGCGAGGATGTCGCGCGCCCGCGGGCTGCCAGTTTCCGCCAAATGTTGCTCGAGGATGCCGCGCAGGTGTTGGCGGTGGGGTTCCATCTGCGCCGGGACAAGGCGGTGGATGTCGATCAGCTCGTGGTTGTAGCGGTCGACGAAGTCGTTGCCCTCGTCCAGCACGTAGGCGAAGCCGCCGGTCATGCCCGCGCCAAAATTTACCCCAGTACGGCCGAGGATGGTGACGACACCGCCCGTCATGTATTCGCAGCCGTGATCGCCGCAGCCCTCGATCACCGCGAAGGCGCCGGAGTTGCGCACCGCAAAGCGCTCCCCCGCGGTGCCGGCCGCGAACAGCTTGCCGCCAGTGGCACCGTACAGGCAGGTGTTGCCCATGATCGGGGTCTCATGGGTGGGCAGTCGACTGCCCTTGGGTGGAAAGAGCACCAGCTTGCCCCCGGCCATGCCTTTGCCCACATAGTCGTTGGCGTCGCCTTCGAGGATCATGTTCAGACCGCCCGCGTTCCACACACCGAAGCTCTGGCCGACGACACCAGTGAGCTTGATCGTGATGGGGGCGTCTTCCATGCCGAGGTTGCCGTAACGCTTGGCGATCTCGCCGGAGATGCGCGCACCGAGCGAACGGTCGGTGTTGCGCACCTCAAAGCTGAACTCGCCGCCGGACTTGGTCTCGATGGCGGGCAGCACAGCCTGCACCATGTGCTCGGCCAGCAGGCCCTTGTCGTACGGGGTGTTGTACTGCACGGCGCAACACCATGGCTTGGTGTCGCGCAGGCCCATGTCGGAGAGGATCGGCGATAGGTCGAGCTTCCGCTGTTTGGCCGTCGTGCCGGGCAGGATCTCGAGCAGGTCGGTCCGGCCGATCAGGTCCTCCATGCGACGCAGGCCGAGTTGGGCCAGGTACTCGCGCACCTCCATGGCGATGAACTTGAAGTAGTTCATCACCTTCTCGACATCCCCCTTGTAGTGCTGCATGCGCAGCACTTTGTTCTGGGTGGCGACGCCGGTGGCGCAGTTGTTCAGGTGACAGATGCGCAGGAACTTGCAGCCCATGGCGATCATCGGTCCGGTGCCGAAGCCGAAGCTCTCGGCACCGAGGATGGCCGCCTTGATCACATCAAGGCCGGTCTTCATGCCGCCGTCGGCCTGCAGGCGCACCTTGTCGCGCAGGTCGTTGGCGCGCAAGGTCTGGTGCGCCTCGGACAGCCCCAGCTCGAATGGGCTGCCGGCGTATTTGACGGAGGTCAGCGGCGAGGCGCCGGTGCCACCGTCATAACCGGAGATGGTGATCAGGTCGGCATAGGCCTTGGCCACGCCGGCGGCAATGGTGCCCACCCCCGGCTCGGCCACGAGCTTCACCGAGACCTGCGCCTGCGGGTTGACCTGCTTGAGGTCGAAGATCAGCTGTGCAAGGTCCTCGATCGAGTAGATGTCATGGTGCGGTGGCGGTGAGATCAGGGCGACGCCAGGGCGCGCGTAACGCAACCTGGCGATCATCTCGTTGACCTTGTCGCCCGGAAGCTGCCCACCCTCCCCGGGTTTGGCACCCTGGGCGATCTTGATCTGCAGCACCTCGGCATGGACCAGGTAGTGCGGGGTGACACCGAAACGACCAGAGGCGATCTGCTTGATCTTCGACATCTTGATGGTACCGTAGCGCGCAGGATCCTCGCCGCCCTCGCCGGAGTTGGAACGCGCGCCCAAGCGGTTCATCGCCTCGGCCAGGGTCTCGTGCGCCTCGGGAGAGAGCGCGCCCAGCGACATGCCGGCGGAGTCGAAGCGCTTGAGGATCTGCTCGATCGGTTCGACCTCCTCCAGCGGGATCGGCGTGGTATTGGATCGCAGCTTGAACATATCGCGCAGGGTGGCGATCGGGCGCTCGTTCACGTGTTTGGCGTATTGCTTCCACATGCCGTAGTCGCCGCTGTTGACCGCCTGCTGCAGGGTCTGCACCACGTCCGGGTTATAGGCGTGGTACTCACCGCCGTAGATAAACTTGAGCAGGCCGCCTTGGCGCGGCAGCTTGCGCTTGTTCCAGGCCTCGCGGGCCAGTACGGCCTGTTCGGCCTGCAGTTCCTCGAAACCCGCACCCTTGATGCGGCTGGTGGTGCCCTTGAAACACAGCTCGACCACGTCGTCGGCCAGGCCGATGATCTCGAACAGCTGCGAACCGCGGTAGCTGGCGATGGTGGAGATGCCCATCTTGGAGAGGATCTTCATCAGGCCCTTGTCGATGCCCTTGACGAAGTTCATGGCCATCTTGGCAGAGCTCAGACCCTCCTTCATCTCGCCCATGCGCTGCATGCCCGCGATGCTCTCAAAGGCCAGGTACGGGTAGACGGCGGTGGCGCCGTAGCCGATCAGGCAGGCGAAGTGGTGCGGGTCGCGCGCAGTGCCAGTCTCGATCACGATGTTGGCGTCGCAACGTAGACCCTCGGCGATCAGGCGGTGGTGGACCGCGCCCGTGGCAAGGAGGGCGTGAACCGGCAGCTTGCCTTGGGCAATGTTGCGGTCGGACAGCACGATCACGACCTTGCCAGCCCTCACCGCAGCGACGGCCTCATCGCAGATGGTACGGATGGCCTGCTCGAGCGGCAGGTTCTCATCGCGGTTCAGGTCGATCACACTGTTCGCATAGGCCACGTCGTCCACCGCGAGCAGGGCCTTGAACTTGCTCTCGGTCAGGACGGGAGACTCCAGCAGCAAGCGGTGGGCGTGCTCGGGGGTTTCCTCGAACAGGTTGCGTTCGGCACCGATGCAGGTCTCCAGTGACATGACGATCGCCTCGCGCAGTGGGTCGATCGGCGGGTTGGTGACCTGGGCGAACTGCTGACGGAAGTAGTCGTAGAGCGAACGCTCGATCTGCGAGAGGACCGCCATGGGAGTATCGTCGCCCATGGAGCCGACCGCCTCTTGGCCAGACTCGGCCAGCACGCGCAGAATCTGATCCCGCTCCTCGTAGGTGACCTGGAACATCTTCTCGTAGACGGCGAGCTGCGCGTCGTCCAACGGCGTGCTAGTCAGCAGGTCGGCCTCGAGTCCGGAGTCGAGGCGGCGGGCGTGCTGCTTGAGCCACTGGCCGTAAGGCTTACGACCCTTGAGCATGGCATCCACGTCCTCCGGCATCATCAAGGTGCCGGTGGCGGTGTCCACGGCCACGATCTGGCCCGGCTTGATGCGCCCTTTGCGTACCACGTCCTCGGGCTTGTAGTCCCATACGCCGATCTCGGAGGCGAGAGTGATGTGGCGATCCTTGGTGATGACCCAGCGTGCCGGGCGCAGGCCATTGCGATCCATGGCACAGGCAACGAAGCGGCCGTCGGTCATCACCATGCCGGCCGGACCGTCCCATGGTTCCATGTGCATGGAGTGATATTCGTAGAACGCACGCAGCTCCGGATCCATGTGTGCGATGTTCTGCCACGCCGGCGGGACGATCAGGCGCATGGCGCGCAACATCTCGATGCCGCCGGCGATCATGGCCTCGAGCATGTTGTCCATGCTCATCGAGTCCGAACCGGTCTCGGTGACCAGCGGGCGCACGTCCTCCATGTTCGGGATCAGTGGCGTGGCGAACTTGTAGGCGCGCGCACGGGCCCAGTTGCGATTACCACGAATGGTGTTGATCTCGCCGTTGTGGGCCAAGTAACGGAACGGCTGGGCCAGACGCCACTCGGGGAAGGTGTTGGTGGAGAAGCGTTGGTGGAATACACACTGGGAACTTGTCAGGCGCGGATCCTGCAGGTCGAGATAAAAGCGCGGCAGGTCTTCCGGCATCATCAGACCCTTGTATGACACCACCTGGCTGGATAGGCTCGGAACATAGAAGGTGGTGTCGTCGAGCAGCTGCTTCTCGGTGCGGCGGCGAGCGATGTAGAGCTTGGTGTCGAAGTGGCGCGCGTCCATGCCGATGGGGGCATTGACGTAGGCGTGCTCGATGACCGGCAACTTCTCCAGGGCCTGACGACCGAGCTGCGTGGGATCGGTCGGGAGCACGCGCCAGCCGACGAAGTCCAGACCTTCGGCGCGAATCTCGCGCTCCAGGGTCTCGCGCGCCCGGGCGGCAAGGGCCTTGTCCTGGCTGAGAAAAACCACGCCGACGGCGTACAGCTCACCGAGCTCGAAGCCTAGCCTGGCCGCTTCTGCGCGCATGAAGGCATCCGGTTTTTTCAGCAACAGGCCGCAGCCGTCGCCTGACTTGCCGTCGGCAGAAATGCCCCCGCGATGCGTCATGCGCGCCAGCGCCTTGATTGCGGTCTGTACCAACCAGTGACTGGGTTTGTCGTCCATCTGGGCGATCAGGCCGAAACCGCAGTTATCGTGTTCGAATTCGGGGGAGTAGAGGCCGGAGGCAGGCAGGGTGTTCATTGCTGGGTGTGTCCAACTCTCGCTTGACATGTGGAATGCCGGCGCCCGCAGGGGATGGCCGACGTCCTTGCCCAGTTTGTCAAGGGCAAAATGGTCTAGCATTCTAGACGTGAAATGTACCCTGGACAAGGCGGGGCGCAATGGGGCGGCCGCGCAGGCCAGGTCCGTTACGGCTGCATGACCTTGCGGATATCGTCGATCCTGCGGGGGAAGGGCTTGCCCGCCTGTACATTCGCCGGCAGCCTCGCGGATGCCTGGCTGGCCGCATCGCGGCTGGGGTAGAGGCCGCAGGTGAGGGTGTGGAGGGTCTGCCCATCGCGCAGCTGGCGGAAGCTATGGCAGTCATTCAGTCCGTTCTGCTTGATGAAACGCTCCATTTCCGCCTCCGACCTGAGGCTGATCACCTGAAGGACGTACTGCTCACCCTTCTGCTGGGCATACCAGTTGGTGGCCTTCTCCGTCGGTTGGGCGGCCGGTTTGGGCGCAGCTGGGCTAGGCTTTGGCTCCGCCGTGGACACAGTTGCCGGAGCACTGGGTTTCGGCCCCACCGTGGACGCAGGCGCGCTGGGCTTGCCTTCTGCCGGGGGGAGGGGATTGGGCCGGGGTGTGCTCGTGGGAGCCGCCAGCATGGGGGCGTTTGTCCCACCCGCGCCCGTACTGGATGGGGCCGCTTGCTGGCCCATCGGCGCAGATGTACTGGGCTTGCCTTCTGCCGGGGGGAGGGGGGTAGGCCGGGATGTGCTCGTGGGGGCCGCCAGCATGGGGGCGTTTGCCCCACCCGCGCCCGTACTGGATGGGGCCGCTTGCTGACCCATCGGCGTGGGGGCAGCGGGCGCCACCGGTTCGCCGGTGACGGCTCCAGAGGGCGGTGGCGGAAGAGGCGCAACTGGCAGGCTTGGGATCGTTTCGCTCTTAAGCGGTATGCTGACCTGTTGGTCTTTCATGGTCTCGGGCTCGCCAGGTCGCATCAGCATGGCGATGATCACGGCAAGGGTGAGGGAGGCGGCGATGCCGCCGATGAGCAAGGTCCGCCCGGGGAGGGCGGAAGCCGCGCTGCTGCGCGGGGTAAAGTGCTCAAAGGCGGGGGGCGTATCGTCCAGGACGCTGGTCGCCATGTCTGCAAAGGCCTCGACGGGAGGCGGGCTGAGATGGAGTGCATAGACCTGGCCACCAGCCTCCAGACTCTGCATTTGCCGGAGCTGATCAGCCAAATTGGATCCGCCGAGTAACACCAGCCGTACCCGGCCACCCGTCTGCTCATCGAGGCGCTGCATGAAGCCGATGAGCTCATCAAGGGTTTGGGAGGGCAGGTGATCGACATCCTCGATGATGGCGACGGCGCGGCGAGGCTCGGGCAGCCGTTCGGGCAGTCGCTGCTCCAAGGCCTGCATGGCTGACTCCCCAAGGGCAAGTTCGATCCCCCATGCCTTGGCGAGGTCGCTGGCTACGTCCTCTGCACTCAGGGTGGGGTGAGGGCGGACATGCGCGATGAGCAGGCCTACCCCGGCTTGCTTGATGAGCAGGTCAGCGAAGGTATGGAGCTCGTCCGTGGCCGAGCTCATGATGGCGAACAGCCGGTCACTGAACTTGAGCAGGTGGATGATCAAGTCGACCCGCTCATGCAGTGGATGGGGGGGCATGGGGGTATCGGTCGCGCTCATCAGTAGGGCTCCGCGGAGGAGGTGAACTCATCGAGACAGGTCATCAGGTTGGCGGGCGAGAAGTCGCAGGTTGCCTTCGCCTTGCCGATGTGCTCCAGCAGGACCAGGCGCAGCTTGCCATCCAGCACCTTCTTGTCGATGCCCATCAGGTGTTGGAACTGTTCGCGGGTCATGCCCAGCGGGGCGTGGGTAGGCAGGCCTGCGCGTTTGATGATGGCGTAGGTGCGGGCCACGTCCTGCGCGCTGATCCAGCCCTCCAGCTCGGACATACGCGCGGCCATACACATGCCGACGCCCACGGCCTCGCCGTGCAGCCAGCTGCCATAGCCGGTGGCAGTCTCGATGGCGTGGCCAAAGGTATGGCCGAGGTTGAGGATGGCGCGCAGGCCACTTTCGCGCTCGTCCTGGCCGACGACTTCGGCCTTGATCGCGCACGAGCGGCGGATGGCGTAAGCGAGGGCTTCGGCATCACGCGCGCGCAGGCGCTCGATATGGGCCTCGATCCAGGCGAGGAAGGGCTCGTCATAGATCAGGCCATACTTGATGATCTCCGCCAGGCCGGCGGAGAGCTCACGATCCGGCAGGGTGTCGAGCGTGTTGGTGTCGGCGATCACGGCGCGTGGCTGCCAGAATGCGCCGATCATGTTCTTGCCGCCGGGATGATTGATGCCGGTCTTGCCGCCAACCGAGGAATCCACCTGCGCGAGCAGGGTCGTGGGGATCTGGATGAAGTGCACGCCACGTTGGTAGCTCGCCGCGGCAAAGCCTGTGATGTCACCGATCACCCCGCCGCCCAAGGCAATCAGGGTTGTGTTGCGGTCGAAGCGCCCAAGCACCAGCGCATCCCAGATCTTTTGCAGGCTTTCGATGGACTTGTAGGCCTCGCCATCGGGCAGCACCACCGTTTCGACCCGCAACCCTTCCAGGGCCTGGTCCAGCCTTGCGCGGTAGAGCGGGGCGACGGTGGTGTTGGTCACCACCAGTGCACCCCTGCCAGGGATGTGCTGGCGCAGCAGTTCGGCTTGGTCGAGCAGCCTCTGGCCGATGTAGATGGGGTAACTGCGCTCGCCGAGGTCAACGTTCAGGGTGTGCATCTTGGGTGGGGTCAGTGAAGCTGGCATAGCCGCATTGTAGCAAGGATGCCGCTTCAAGCGGTCAGTGTCGCTCCAGTCCCAAACCCCGGATGATGCGCTGCACCACGGTCTTTGGCGTGAGGCCGTCGGTTTCTATCACAAGATGTGCGGCCTTGCGGTAGAGCGGCTCGCGGATCTTCATCAACTCCTCCAACTTCTCGCGCCGGTTGGGGGTTTGCAGCAGTGGCCGGTGGCGGTCATGGGCCGTGCGTGCGAGCTGATGTTCTACGGATGCATGGAGGTAGACGACCTTGCCGCGGTTGCGCATGGCCTCACGGTTCTCCGGTGCTAGGATTGCCCCGCCGCCGGTAGCCAGGACGATGCCGGTCTCCCGGGTCAGCTCATCGATTACGGCGCGTTCGCGGGCACGGAAGCCGGCTTCGCCCTCCAGCTCGAAGATCAGCGGAATGCTCGCCCCGGTGCGCTCTTCGATCACCTTGTCACTGTCGATGAAGGTCAGCCCGAGGCTGCGCGCCAACAAACGCCCCGAGGTGGACTTGCCCGCCCCCATGGGGCCGATAAGGATGATGGTGGGTTGCATGGGGCGCTTTTATGCCAGCTTGAGTCACAAAAAACAAATGAAAAAGGCCTTGCCAAAGGCAAGGCCATGTTTGATCACGCGTGATTGTATTTCAGTATTTCAGCCGATCTGCTGCTGCCGCCGGCGCATGAGCCACCCCATGATGGGCAAGCCGAGCAGGGCAAGACCTTCAAGACCGACCGCCCCCCCTCCACCATTGGTGCGGGTGGTGGTGACGAAGTCGGCTTCCACGCCGCCGATGTGCAGCGAGGATTTCGCCGTACCACCAGCGGTGGCTGAGCTCATATGGCGCAAGATAACCACGTCGCCTGCTTGAACCATGCCGGGAGTGGTGGTGTAAGGGCCGTTGTTGATGCTGTATTCACCGTTGCGAGCCAGGACCAGGGTGGGAGCATCGATTCCCTTGACGGTCACTGGGGGCGCGTAGACCCACGTGGAAGCATCGACGTCGTTGCGGGTGCCCAGGTTGAAGGTATCCGGAGTGACATCGGCACCTTCGAGGCGGAGCGCGGCGAAATCGAGCCGGTAGCTCCCGGAGTCGGCAGCCCCTGTGACCACGATCTTTCCGTCCGGCTGCAGGTTGACGGCGTTGGCATGATCCTCACTGGCCCCGAAGGGAAGGGTCACAATGCCGGTACCGGCGCTGCCGAAGGTCTGATCGAGCGAACCATCGCGGTGGTAGAGGGCGATGGCGAAGTCGTTGTTGACTGTGTTGTAAGCCGCTGCACCGACCACGACCAGCTTGCCATCGCCGCGGTAGGCAATGTCATTGGCGCCGCTGGCATCCAGGCCAATGGGCGTTTTGACCCATCCACTGCTACCAAAGCTGGTATCCAGCTGGCCATTAGGCAGAACACGAACCAAGGCGAAATCGCCCAGCTGGCGGTAGTTGGCGTCGCCTTTGTCCCGTCCACCCGCTGCTACGAGGGCATCGTCCGCCTGGAGCACGAGGCGCGTAGCACCGTCGCTGTGCGTCAGAATGGCTGTGGCAAAAGTGGCCTTGCCATCGTCATTGAAGGAATGATCCAGGCTGCCATCGGGGTTGTAACGTACGAAGGCAAAATCGAAGTTGCCATTGAAGGTGTCGCAGCTCAAGGCATTGCAGCTTGCTCCTGCGACCACGATCCTGCCATCACGCTGGATGATGAGGCCATTGGCCCACTCGTCCGAGCCTCCAATGGGGGTGATGGCGATGCCATCGCCATCGAAGCTCGGATCAAGTTGACCGTTGGGCAGGTAGCGGGCAGTCGCAATATCGTATTGCCTGGGGTTCGTTGCAGGGTCAAGGCTGGCTCCAGTCACGACCAGTTTGCCGTCGGCCTGGATTGCAATGTCGCGGATGAAGTCGTCTGCCCCACGGATGGCCGTGGTGACCAAGCCATTGACCCCAAAGCTTGCGTCAAGCTGGCCATTGGGAAAGTAACGCGCCAGGGCAAAGACGCGGTTGCCCGCCGGGGCGACGGACCAGCCGGCGGCGATGATCTTGCCATCGGGCTGGATAGCTACCGCTTCAGCCACATCCCAGCCGGTGTCCGGGTTAAAAAAGGCCGTGGTGACCTTGCCCCCGATGCCGAAGCTGGTATCGAGCTGGCCATCCCGGTTGTAACGCAGCAGGGCGAAATCGTCTTCCGTGCCCTGGTCGTTCCCGGCACGACCGACGAGGACGATCTTGCCGTCGGCTTGGAGCGTGCTGTTTCGCGCTTCGTCGTTCCAGCTTGAAAAGGAGGTGGTCTGTTTGCCACTGCTGCCAAAAAGGGGATCCAGTCCACCTTCTGCTGCGAAGCTGGTAGTGGAGAGAGAAAGGATAATGGCAGAGGCGATGAGGGAGAGTTCCAAGCGTTTCATGATGAACGATCCTTGCAAACGCAGCGGCCGACAGGATCCGTCGGCCGCTATTTCAGCTATTACGGATGGACGAGGGTGACGGTGCGTTTCGCACCGCCCTGGGCCTCGATGTCGATGGTGTAGCTATCGCCCGCATTGCCTGTGTAATTGACGGTCACCGTGGCATTGCCATTGTTATCCGTGCTTCCGCCGGAGATGCTGGTGATGGCGGCTGTCGGCGCTGTGCCGTTATCCTCGGCTGTGCCCGTTGCACTCACTGCACGGCCAACGATGGGATTGCCGGCTTCATCAAGCAGGCGTACGACGATCGTCCCGCTGGTAGCACCCGCTGTGGCGCTGGTGACAAGCAGCGTCCCCGCCCCTTGACTCTTGACCGTGATGGTGGCGTTGGCTGTGGTGCCATCGGCGGTGAAGGTAAGGGGGATATCCGCCGTACCGGTGTAGTTGTTGGCATTGATCGTCACTGTCGCACAGCCATTGGCTCCGGTCACGGGCGGGGTGGGGGTGATGCTCACGTTCGAGGGGGTTCCTGCGACATGGAGTGTGGTCAGGGGGAGAGGGGCGTTGTTTTTGTCGCGCACGCAAAGGGTGACGTCGGTACTCGCTCCTCCACGTACCTCCGTCTGAGAAGCGGTGATGCTGTAATCGAGCATGCCCAGGTAGCTTGCCTGAATGACCTGGCTCACCCCATTGTCCCCTTCGGCCGTGATCAATGCGGGTTGACCAAGGCGAGTCATGGGGTAGGTGAGGAAGGTCGTGGCCACCCCTTGGGCATTGGTGTAGGCACTGGCGCCGATCACCCCGTATTGCGCACGACCAATGACCCAAGGGATAACGGAGCCACTGTTGCGGCCGTTGTTGTTGGGGAAGGGCGAGCTGACCAAGAGGCTGTTGATCTGGCTGATGATCCGGCTGCTGATCAGGCCGCGGTCAACACCCTGCTCGTTCGGCGTGAGGACCACACGGTCGTTTCGAAGCACGCCACGGGTGGTGAACTGACCGCTTGCTGCGGTGAACAGATTGCCACCTTCGGCCGGGTCCCCATCCGTGCCCGAGATCGTGAAGCTGGCGTTGGCCGACGGATAGCCGCTGATGGGCGAGTCGATCAGGCTGAATTTGATTTCGGTGTTGGGCACCGGATTGCCCAGGTTGTCGGTGGCAACCGCGCTGATGACCCGCAAATAGGTTCCATCCTGGAAGGACTCTCCGGGGGCTAGAGCGAGCGTAGTGGCGTTGGCGCGTACTGCATCCATAAACGGCCCTGTCAGGGCAATCGCTGCGATACGACCATCGGAAATGCTGACGCTGATGTCATCCACAATGGCTTGAGCAATGCCGTTCTCGACGTTGTTGTCTGCTGCATCGGCAGAAATGCGCAGGCGTGCCGTGCCGGAGATGGTCCCTGCCTTGAGGCTCAGCTGGGCTAGACCATTGGTGGTGATGGTATTGACGATGGTGCCTTGTTGACCATTGGCCCCTTGCAAGATGGCACCAATCTCTGGGTTGAGAAGCTCGACCTTGACGTTGGCGCCAGGGGGGTTGGCGACGGGCTGCCCGGCAGGGTCGGTAAGCCTGATGTCGATAATGGCGGTATCGTTTTTGCCCTGATTGGCCACATAGATGGGGGCCTTGGTCAAGGTGCTGCTGATCGTAGCGGGCATCCCCGTAGCAATGGCCGAGGCCACGGTGATGTTGATGGCGCTGGAAACAGATTTCTGGGTTGCCGGGTCGGTAAACGCTGCCGTGATCTTGACCGTGCCCGGGCGATCATAGGCATGGAAGATCATCAAGGCCTGGCCAGCGGCGCTTTTGACCTCATAATTCCAAAAGGCCTTCTTGATTGTGGTGGTTGTTCCATCAGGATTTGTGACGTCCTCGGTCTCGAACGGTTGTGGATAGAGTGCACCTGAATAGGTGTTTCCTCCGTCCATGACGAAGCTGATGGGGGTGCCGTTTGCCACGGGCTTGCCATCCGCGCCATAGGCCTTGGCGATTATCGTCGTGGAGTAGAGCGGACTGACGGGCTCGACGAGCGGTGATTGGGTTTGCACAGGAAGCGTACTGGTGGCCGCAGTCAGCTCGATACGCGCGGTGCCCGCAAAGAGGTTGCCTCCCCCACTGCCGCCGCCACAACCAGCGAGGGAAAGTACGGCTGCCGCCGCAACGAAGGTGCGCCAAATTGTCATATTCCACATGGTTTGTCGTTCCTTACCTTGAGGCCAGAATCAATGACTCGATACCATCACGCCGTTTTCAATGATGCGTGGGGTCACGAAGATGATCAACTCGAATTTGTTGTTCTTGATGCCGTTGGTTTTGAATAAGTGGCCAAGAACGGGGAGGTCGCCAAGGAAGGGGATCTTGTTGATCTGGTCGGTGCTGCTGATCTCATAAATACCCCCCAGCACGACGGTCTCGCCGTTCTTGACCTGGACTTTGGTTTCGACCTCACGTTTGTCAATGGGGGGAACGCCGTTGACCGAGCGGGTCCAGTCCGGCTCGTCCTTCTGCACCTTGATGTCCATGATCACATGATTGTTGGGTGTGATCTGTGGAGTGACGTCCGTGGCGAGGACGGCTTCCTTGAAGGCAATATTGGTGGCACCGCTAGAGGTTTGTTGCAGGTAGGGGATTTCCTTACCCTGCTTGATGGTGGCCTTCTGGCCATTGGCAGTGATCACGCGCGGGCTGGATACGATCTCTCCCTTGCCTTCGACCTGCAAGGCCTGCAGTTCGAGGTCCACGAGCACGTTGGAGCCGAGTACGGCCAGGCCCAGGCTACCGGTCACCGGTTTGCTGGAGAAGCTTCCGGCCGGCATGTTGACATTGAAGCGATTGTCCAGACTCGGGACACCGGGGGCATTGCCACCGGCATAGTTATCGACCATGCCCGCAGTGCCAGCGGCGTTGCCGCTGAGGAAGACCGGATTGCTGCTGGTGTTGAAGGCGCCAGTCACACCCCATTTGAGACCCAGCTCACGGGCAAAGTCGTCGGTGGCAATGACAATGCGCGATTCGATCAGCACCTGCTTGATCGGGGTGTCGAGCTTTTTCACCAGCTCGCGGATCTTGTCCAGGCTCTCTGGGGTATCGTTGATGAGCAGGGTGTTGGTGCGATCATCCACGGTGAGTGTGCCGCGCGGAGAGAGAAAGCCAAGCGGGCGGGCCGCCGACGTCCCCGGTGTACCTGCCGCAGGTGCCGCGGCCGGGCGCAGGAGCTTGGCAATATCGGCGGCCTTGGCATAGTTGATCTGTATAAACTCGGAAACGAGTGGCGTAAGGTCCTCGGTCTGCTGGCGCGCCTCCATCTCGGCCTTCTCGCGCGCGGCGATCTCGGCAGTGGGGGCAACGAAGATGACATTGCCGTTCTTGCGCTGGGAAAGCCCCTTGGTGGTCAGAATCAGGTCCATGGCCTGATCCCAGGGGACGTTCTCCAGCCGCAGGCTCATGCGTCCTTGGACGCTGTCGCTGACCACGATGTTGTTACCGGTGAAGTCAGCCAGCAATTGCAGCAGGGGGCGAATTTCGATGTCCTGAAACTTGAGGGTAAGGCGCTCGCCACTGTAAGTCTTGGGGCCCAGGCCAGTTGTGGCAGGCTGCTCCTTCGGTAGCGGACGAACCTCCACGGTGAGCTGGTTGTCGGTCTGGTAGGCCAGTTTGTCGAAGGGCGCGTTGGTCTCGACGATCAGGCGTGAACCCATGCCGCGCTGCTGCACGCTGACCTTGCTTACCGGAGTGGCAAAATCAGCCACGTCGTATTGCTGTGCAGTCAGGCGGGTTTGCGGCAGATCAATGATCAGGCGGCGCCCTTCGGTGTTCATGGTCATCGGCACGTTGGGGCGGTTCAGCTTGACGATCAGGCGGCCTTCACCTTGGCTGCCGCGACGAAAGTCCACTTCGGCGGCATCGACTGTGTCCGTCAGGGGCTGCGGGGTGCCGGCCGCCTCCATGCTCGCCTGTCGGCCCTCGGGCTGGATGGCCAGGATCACGTCGTTGCCCTCGGTTTTGACCTCATAAGGGGTCGCCTCCTTGAGACCAATGACCGCCCGGGTGCGGCCGCCCGCTTCGGCAAAGCGAACGTCATTCACCGCGCCGCTTGCGATGCTATGAAAGCGGTTGTCCAGGCCGAGTTTGGTGTCCTGGAAGTCCAAGGCAATGCGCGCCGGCTGTTCGACGCTAAAGTGAGTCGGCGGGGTTTGCAGGGGTTCCGCCAAAGTAAAGCGCAGCTGCATGCCACCCTCGGGGGAGGGGCTGACATTCAGGCCCTGAATGATGTTCTCTGCCCAGGCTGCATGAAAACCTAGCCCCAGGGTGAGGGCGATGGCTTGTGCCAGACGATGCTTGTACATAGTGGTCTGTTTCATGGCAGGTTACCCTGGGTTTCTTCTCTTATGGCAATGGATGCAGGGCGCTCGATCCACCCCCCTGCGCCATCGGGAACGATTTCGATCAGATCCACCCGGTCTTCTTGAATGCTGGTGATGCGACCATAGTTCTGGCCGGCGTGGTTGCCGACCGCGACCTGATGAATCAGGCCATCGCTGGAGCGGATGAGTGCAAGGGTGCGCTTGTCCTTCTCGAGGATGCCCATCATGGAGAGTCCGTCCAACGGGTAAAACTCCAGCGGCTCCTTGCGTCGATCGGTGTCCGGACGCAGGCCGCTGCCCTTGTCCTGTAAAGCCGCTTTTGGGGCGGTGAACGGATCGCGCAGGTCGAAGGCAGTATAAGTGAACGGCTCGTAGATCTTGATTTCCGGCATGGGCTCGATGGGCCGGGCTGGGCGTTGCTTGACCTCGGCAACGAACTGCTCGAGATCGCCCGTGCCCTGCGTACAGCCGGCATTGAGCACAACAATGGTAAGGCCAAGGGCCAGGGGGGAAAGCGAGGTGCGCCGCGTCATGACTTGCCTTTCGCTTTGGGTTGCTTGGGATCCGGCTTGGGCATCTCGCTCTCCTCGAGATAGCGGTATGTCTTGGCGGTGATCTCCATGTTCAGCAGCTCATTGTCCCCTTTGGGATCCTTTGAGACGGTGAAATCGTGAAGGGTGACGATGCGCGGCAGGGCGGCAGTGTCGCTGGCGAACTTGGCCAATTGGTGGAAGCTACCCTGCAGACGCAAGGTGTAGGGTAGCTCGGCGTAGAAGTCGTGGATGATCTCCTGGCCGGGCTGGATCTGCTGATTCTTCAGGCCATTGGCGAGCGAGGTCTGGGCCACGTCGACGATGAGGTTTTCCGCCTCCTGCTTGCTGGGTAACTGGCGCAACAGGTTGCCGAAGGCCTTCTCCATCTCGACCAGCTGGGCCTTGTAGGCGTTGAGGTTGGCGGCCTGCTGCTGCTTGAGCTCGACTTGCTGCTTGAGCTCGGGCTCTTTGGCGCGGATCGCGTCGCGCTGCTCGATCAGGTCGCGGATGTCGAGTTGGTAGCCTGCGGCAAGGGTGGCGGCCATGATCAGACCGATCAGCGTCAGACGGACAGGCAGCGGTGCGCGACCGATGTTCTGCAGGTCGATGTCACGAAGATCCTGGAGGTTCATGGCTTGGCGGCCTCCTCGTCATGGACACCGCCCGCGGCGGCGGGCGGGCCGAATTGGGCGGTGATCTGGAAGGCGTACTCGCCCTTGAGGCCCGATGCGGGCGTCTGGCTGCCCGGCTTGGACAGGTCCTGGGCGAGGATGCCGGTGCCGACGATGGAGGCGTTGCTCAGCCACTGACTACGGTTGATGTTGCGCAGGTAGTCGGCCACCCGCGCGGTGGTGTCACTGATACCATTGATCTCGAGCAGCCGGTCGTTCTTTAGCGCGACCTTGGTCAGGATGATGCCCTCCGGGACGGTGCGTGCAATCTCATCGAAGGCGTGTACCACGTAGGAGCGGGTCTGCTGCAGGCGCTCGATCACTTCCATGCGTGCCACCAGCTTGGCGCGGGTTTCCTTGAGCGCCTTGATCTCCGCAATCTGTTGGTCGAGGCCGGCGATGGTTTGGTTCAGGAAGGCGTTGCGTCGCTCTTGGTCGTCGATCTGGTTCTGGACCACAAGGTGGCCGAAGATAACGAGGCCGAGGCCCAGGGCGAAGGCCAACCCGGCGTGTTTGACGAAGGCGCGCTGACGCTGCTTGCGTAGGTTCTCACGCCAGGGGAGGAGGTTGATGTGTGGCATTAGTCGAAACCCCTCAGGGCCAGGCCACAGGCGATCAGCATGGCTGTGGCGTCCTCATTGACGACGCGACTGGAGACCCGCGGCGCGCGGCTCATGCCGATGAGCGGGTTGGCGGTCGTGGTTTCGATCCCCGTGCTGTGGGCGATGCGCTCGTTCAGTTCCGGGAGGACGGCAACGCCCCCACCCAGCAGAAGCCGCATGACATGAATATTCGGATGGGCGGCGTAGAAGAATTGCAGGAAGCGATTGAGCTGCTGGGTGGTCAGTTCGATGAACGGCTCGAGGACCTCTTCCACATAGCTTTCTGGTAACCCACCCTGGCGCTTGGCGCGGTGGGCCTCGGCACGGGTCATCTGATAGCGGCGCATGATTTCGTCCGTGTGCTGGCAGCCGCCGAAGGGGTGTTCCCGTGTGTAGATCATCTTGCCCTGATGGAATACGGAAAGGCTCGTGACCGTGCAGCCGATATCGAACAGGGCGACTGCCATGTCGGGCGTGATGTCCAAAAGCCTGGGGGCCAACAGCTCGAGATAGGCGTTTTCCAGCGCGAATGGCTCGATGTCGACGATCTCCACCTGCAGTCCGCCCAATTCTACCGCCGCAACCCGGGACTCGATGTTTTCGGAACGGGTGGCGGCGAGCAGGACATCGACGGTGCCGGGATTGCCGGGGGTGGGGCCGAGGACTTCGAAGTCGAGATTGATTTCCTCGAGCGGGAAGGGGATGTGCTGGTTGGCCTCCATGCGGACCTGCGTTTCCAGTTCCATTTCGCTCAGACCGGCAGGCAGGGTGACGACCTTGGATACGGCGAGGGAGCCGGGAACCGCGATCGCGGCGCGCTTGGATCGGGTGCCAGAGTCTTTCACCGCCTTGCGAGTCGCCGTGCCAACGGCCTCCGGGTCCAGGATGGACTTGTCCTGGATGGCCCGCTCCGGCAGGGGCTCGATGGCCAGGGCCTCGACGCGATAGGTGTCGCGGGTTCGGCTAAGCTCGATCAGCTTGACCGCGGTCGAGCTAATATCCAGCCCCACCAAGGGTTGTTTTTGGCTTCGGCGAAACACGGCGGTTTTCCTCTATCGCGCCCTTTTGCGTTATTGTGACCTGTGGTTTGATCAAGGTCGCAAGGATGTTCCGGTCTTGAATCAAACGCCCTATCCATCTGCCCCGAAGTCATGTGCGCCGGATGGCTCAGATACTTATGATCCTTCTAAAGCTACTTTTCAAGTCCATTTTCTATCTCGTTGTTCTTGTTGCACTCCTTGCACTTGGTGCATGGGGTGTCGCGTACCATGTTTATAGTAAGGAATTGCCCGATGTCAATGCCTTGCGAGACACCCCGTACCAGGTTCCGTTGCGGGTTTATGACCGCTATGGGGGGCTGATCGCGGAGTTCGGCGAGAAACGGCGCATCCCCGTCTCGATCGACCAAGTGCCTGAATTGGTTGAAAAAGCCTTCCTCGCCGCGGAAGATGACCGATTTTATCAGCATCCTGGTGTAGACATGCAGGGGCTGTTCCGCGCAGGGTGGGAACTGTTGCGCACGGGCCACAAGGGGCAGGGCGGTAGCACCATCACCATGCAAGTGGCGCGCAACTTCTTCCTCAGCAGCGAGAAGACCTACAGCCGCAAGTTCAGGGAGATCCTGCTTGCGCTCAAGATCGAGCGCGAGCTGAGCAAGCGCCAGATCCTCGAACTTTATTTGAACAAGATCTATCTCGGCAACCGAGCCTACGGTGTCGCGGCCGCAGCGTCGATCTATTACAACAAACCGCTCGACGCGCTGACCCCTGCCGAGGCAGCGATGCTCGCGGGGTTGCCCAAGGCCCCTTCCAAGTTCAATCCGGTGGTCAATCCCGAACGGGCCAAGATCCGACGGGATTACATCCTGGGCCGGATGAGCGAACTTGGCTGGCTGGACGACGCGCAGGCGAAGGCGGCTCAGCAGGAGCCGGTGCAAACCACCCTGTTCCTCGGCGCCGAGGTCGAGGTCAGTGCCCCGTATGTGGCCGAGATGGTCCGCTCGCGCATGGTGGAGCAATTCGGCGAAGCGGCCTACGAAATGGGCTTGCGCGTTTACACCACCCTAGATCCCGAGCTGCAGCGCGCGGCAAGCCTCGCCCTGCGCAAGACCCTGCTCGATTATGATCGTCGGCATGGCTGGCGTGGGGCGGAAGGTCGCGTCGAATTCCCGGAGGGGGATGCCGAGGCGGCGGCCCGCCATGCGCGTGCCCAGCGACCGGTGGAGGGGCTTATCGCGGTGGTCGTGCTCAAGGTGGGGCCGAGGCAGGCCACCGTGGTGGATGGGCAAGGGAGGCGGCATGTGCTGGACCTCGAGTCCCTGCAATGGGCGCGCCCTTATCTTGGCGAGGATACGCTCGGGCCCCGTCCGAAAGCGGTGAGTGATGTCCTCTCGCCGGGCGACATCGTGCGTCTGCGCCCGGGGGAGAGCGGTTACACGCTTGCGCAAGTGCCGCAGGTGGCCGGGGCCTTTGTGGCCTTCGATAGTACAAGCGGCGCCTTGCTGGCCCTCGAAGGGGGCTACGACTTCACCCTCAGCAAATTCAACCGCGTCATTCAGGCTCAGCGTCAGCCAGGCTCGTCTTTCAAACCCTTCCTCTACTCGGCGGCGCTGGAGAACGGCTTCACCCTAGCTAGTGTGATCAGTGACGATCCTTTGGTATACGAGAAGGCCGCGACCCACGAGGAGGATTGGCGACCGCAGAACTTCGAGGGGAAGTTCTACGGGCCGACCCGCCTGCACGAGGCCTTGGTGCGTTCGCAGAACCTGGTTTCGGTGCGGCTCATGGAGGCGATCACCCCGGAGGTGGTGTTGCGTTACGCCAAGTCCTTCGGGCTGCCAGTGGAACGGTGGCAACCCACACTCTCGTTGGCCCTGGGGAGCTATGCCCTTACCCCCTGGGAGCTCGCATCGGCCTACATGGTGTTCGCCAACGGCGGCTACCGGGTCGAGCCCTATTTCATCCAGCGTGTCGAAGACGTGGGGGGGCGCGTCCTGTTCGAGGCCTTGCCGCAACAGTTTTGCGACAACGAACTCGCGGTATTGCCCAAGGGCGTGGGGAGCGAGCGGCCACGGACGAGCGCGGAGGGGGCACCATCCCTTGGGCGTTGCCGGCCGGGCGTGGCAGGTCAGGCGCCACGCGTGATCTCGCCGGAGAACGCCTGGCTCATGCAGGTCATGCTGCGTGATGTGGTAAAGCGCGGTACCGCGGCCTCTGCCGGTCGAGCGCTCAAGCGACCGGATATCGGAGGTAAGACCGGCACGACCAATGACCAGCGCGATGCCTGGTTTTGTGGCTTTGGTCCAGGCATTGTGGCTACGGCATGGGTGGGGTTTGATGATTACCGCCCGCTCGGTCGATCGGAAACCGGCGGCAAGGTCGCCGTACCGATGTGGGTCGATTTCATGCAGGTGGCCTTGAAGGACCGGCCGGTACAGGAGTTGAAGCCCCCCCGGGGGATCATCACCGCCAGCATCGATCCTCAAACCGGTCAGGTCGTCCCTGCGGGCACGCCTGGTGCAATCATCGAGTATTTTGACGCCCGCTATCCGCGGGTGACCACCGCCGTCATGCGTGAAAACCTTCCACCCGAGGTGGTTTCTGCGGCGATCGGGGATCCTCAGGTCGTAGAAGAGTTGTTCTGATGAGCTTGCGTGTGCAGTGGGCCGAGCGGGCCGCAAGACTGATGGCCGAGGGGCAGGGACTGGACTGTGAGGCGGCCAAGCGCAAGGCCGCAGCCGAAATCGGCTGTGTTCCTGGGCAGGATGAGCCATCGTGCGATGAGGTGGAAGAACATCTGTGCGCCTACCAGCGCTTATTCCGCCCCAATCAGCCCGAGGCGCTGCGGCGCATGCGCCAGGAGGCAGTCAAGGCCATGCGCTTTCTGGCCGACTTCGAGCCCCGTCTGGTCGGCTCCGTGTTATCCGGTACGGCGGACGACAACAGCCCCATCACCCTGCACCTGTTCGCGGATACCCCGGAGCAGGTCATGCTGCATCTATTGAATGCCCACATACCTTTCCGTGAGGGGCAGCGCAACCTGCGTTATCGTGACGGCTCGGTCAGGTCGTATCCATTGTTCTCGCTCTTGGCGGGCGAGTATGCCGTGGATCTGGTGGTCATGCCGCCCAAGGCCCTGCGCGAATCACCTGCTGGTCATGGTGAGGGCAGGGCCATGGAACGGGCATCCCTGCACAAGGTGGAGCGCCTGCTTGCGGCCATGGAGGTTGGAGGCGTGAGCGGGCCGAAGTCCCCTTGAGCACCCCGGGGAGGTCAGTTGGGCAAGTTTGGAGAACCACGCCCCGGATCGCGGCAGTGATCAGCCGATGGCGTGATAGGCCGGGCTGAGTTCATGCACGGCCTGCACGAGGGCGGCGACATGCTCTGGATCGATGCCAGGATGGATACCATGGCCGAGGTTGAAGACATGGCCACTGCCGGGTCCAAAAGCTGCCAGGATCTCCGCGACCTCCGCGTGGATGCGCTCCGGCGAGGCATACAGCACGTTCGGGTCCATATTGCCCTGCAGGGCTACCTTGTCACCCACACGACGGCGTGCCTCGCCGATATCGGTGGTCCAATCCAGGCCCAGCGCGTCGGCACCGCTGTCGGCCATCGCCTCCAGCCACTGACCGCCGCCCTTGGTGAACAGCACCACCGGCACCTTGCGTCCCTCGCTCTCGCGGGTGAGCTGGGCAATGACCTTCTGCATCGGCGCAAGCGAGAAACGCAGGTAGTCGCGCGGGGTGAGCATGCCGCCCCAGGTGTCGAACAGCATGACGGCCTGCACGCCGGCGGCGATTTGGCCATTGAGGTAGCTGGCTACAGCCTGGGTGATCTTCTCCAGTAAGCGCTCCATCAGGTCCGGGCGATCGAACATCATGGCCTTGGCACGACAGAAATCGCGGCTGCCCTCGCCTTCGACCATGTAGGCCGCGAGGGTCCACGGGCTGCCGGAAAAACCGATCAGCGGCACGCGGCCGTTCAGCTCGCGGCGGATGGTGCGCACGGCGTCCATCACATACTTCAGCTCTCCTTCCGGGTCCGGAATGGGCAGACGGTCGATGTCAGAAGCCGAGCGCACGGGATGGGCAAAGCGCGGGCCCTCGCCCTCGAAGAAACCAAGACCAAGGCCCATCGCATCCGGCACAGTGAGGATGTCAGAGAATAGGATGGCCGCGTCCAGAGCGAAACGCTCGAGCGGTTGCAAGGTGACCTCGCAGGCCAGCTCTGGACTCTTGCACAGGTTCATGAAACTGCCGGCCTTGGCTCGTGTGGCGCGGTATTCGGGCAGGTAGCGGCCGGCTTGGCGCATGATCCACAGCGGGGTGCGGTCCACGGGCTGGCGCAGCAGGGCGCGCAGGAGACGGTCGTTCTCGAGTGCGTTCATAACGGTCTTGAATGCTGAATCAAAGATACCCGAGGGAGCCCCTCACAGGGTGTTGCAAAAGAAGGTACCTACCTCTTTTCAGTTCGGCTCACCGCGAAGTGGGTGGTCTCCAGGGCCCAACCTTAAGGCTTTGCTCATGGACGGCCAAAGGGGACCGCGAGGAGGGGCCAACGATTATCCCCGATGACCAAACACTTAGGGAAACACTGAAATAAGTTTGCGCGACTGGTTTGTGGCATTGTGCGGTGCGCCCCCGCTCCGATCGCATGGATATGTCTCGGTCACCGCGCACCCATCGCCTTGCATCCCATCCCGCTCGCCGCCTTATTCAGCGTTTCCTTAGAGCGTGCCTGAAGGTCATGTCAGCCGTTCATGGTTTGCCTGACTCGGCCGTTGGAAGGGTTTTGTCAACGGCCCGTCAAGAGAAGAGGACTCAAACCCCCAGGTAATGGAGGATGCCCTTGGCGGCTTCACGGCCTTCGAATATGGCGGTCACGACGAGGTCGGAGCCACGCACCATGTCGCCGCCAGCAAAGACCTTCGGATTGCTGGTCTGATATGGGAAAGGGCCATGGGCGGGGGCGATCACGCGGCCGTCTTGTTGGGTTTGGATGCCAAAATCCGCCAGCCATGGGGCAGGGGAAGGGCGGAAGCCGAAGGCGACCAGTACGGCATCGGCCGACACGATCTCCTCCGAACCTGGCACGACTTCAGGGCTGCGGCGGCCACGTGCATCGGGGGCGCCGAGACGGGTCTGCACGAACTTGACCCCCTCCACGCGGCCATTGCCGACAATCTCGACCGGTTGGCGGTTGAACAGGAACCGCACACCTTCTTCCTTCGCGTTCGCGACCTCGCGCTTGGAGCCGGGCATGTTGTCCTCATCGCGTCGGTAGGCGCAGGTGACCGTGATCGCCCCCTGGCGGATTGCGGTCCGAGTGCAGTCCATCGCGGTGTCGCCTCCGCCGAGGACGATGACGCGCTTGCCCTTCATGTCGATGAAGTCCGCAGGGTTCTGCTCGAGGTTGAGCAGACGCTTGATGTTGGAGATCAGGAAGGGCAGGGCCTCATACACGCCTGGCAGGTCCTCGCCGGGGAAGCCGCCCTTCATGGAGGTGTAGGCGCCCATGCCGAGGAAGACGGCATCGTACTCGTCCAGCAGGGACTGGAAGGGGATGTCGCGGCCGATCTCGGTGTTCAGGCAGAACTCGACACCCATCTCTTCCATGATGCGGCGACGGGTCTTCAGGACCTCCTTCTCCAGCTTGAAAGGTGGAATGCCGAACGTCAGCAGGCCGCCAATCTGTGGATAGCGGTCGAATACGACCGGCTTGACGCCATTGCGTACCAGAACGTCCGCGCAACCGAGGCCTGCCGGGCCTGCACCGATGATGGCGACGCGCTTGCCCGTCGGGGTGACGCCGCTCATGTCCGGACGCCACCCCTGCTTGAGCGCCTCGTCGGTGATGTATTTTTCGATGGCACCGATGGTGACGGCGCCGAAGCCCTGACCAAATGCGGAGAAACTGTCGGTGTTGAGGGTACAGGCGCCCTCGCACAGACGATCCTGCGGACAGACGCGGCCACAGATCTCGGGCAGGGAGTTGGTCTTGTGCGACATCTCCGCGGCCCTGAACAGATTGCCCTCGGCGATCAACTTCAGCCAGTTGGGGATGTAATTGTGAACGGGGCACTTCCACTCGCAGTACGGATTGCCGCAGGATAGGCAGCGGTCCGCCTGCTGGGCGGCGGTCTGTGGATCGAACTGGCCGTAGATTTCCCCATAGAAATGCACACGCACCTCGGCCTTGGCCTTGGGTGGATCCTGGCGGGGGACATCAAGGAATTGAAAGACGTTACCCATGACGGCGTCTCGTGTAAGGTCGATTAGATGGAAAAGCCTCGCACCCATGTCATGTCCGATGGGGCGAGGCTTCGAATCCGTGCGGCTTGACGGAGTTCGTGGTCAACCGCCGAGGGCGGACTTGATGCGGGCACTCACCTGGGCCATGTCCGCACGCCCCTGAATCTGCGGTTTGAGCTTGGCCATGATGGCGCCCATCTCGCGGACACTCGTGGCACCGGTGGCCGCGATGGCCTCGGCAATGAGGGCATCCATCTGTGCATCGCTCAGCGGGGTGGGAAGGTAGGACTGAATGACTTCCAGCTCAAAGCCTTCCTGCTCCGCAAGATCCATACGGCCTGCCGCCTTGTATTGTTCGATGGACTCGCGGCGCTGCTTGCCCATCTTGTCGAGCACGGCGATGACGTCTGCATCGCTGAGGGTGATGCGATCATCCACCTCTTTCTGTTTGATCGCGGCAGAAATGAGACGGATCACGGCAAGACGAGCCTTGTCGCCGGCCTTCATCGCCGCCTTCATGTCATCGAGAATGCGCGCCTTGAGGGCGGAGCTCGCCTCCGTCATGTCCAATGTCCGATTGGTCAGTAGAGGCGGGTGCGGCGAGCGGCTTCCTTCGCCAGACGCTTCTGGTTGCGTTTGATGGCGGCAGCCAGCTTGCGCTTGCGTTCGGCGGTCGGCTTCTCGTAGAACTCGCGGGCGCGCAATTCGGACATGATGCCGGCCTTTTCACAGGTGCGCTTGAAGCGGCGTACGGCGACTTCGAAGGGCTCGTTCTCTTTGACGCGGACGGAAGGCATTTGGACTCCAAACAATAAAAATTCTGAACCGGTTCACGCCTGTCCAGCCGACCAGCGGCACGGGCAGGGCTTGCAAGAAGGCCAAAATTATACGGCCTGGGGCAAGCAATGCAACAATAGTCCCTTTGAAAGTCATGAAGTCTGGCATGATCGTTATTGGAATCGAAACCTCATGCGATGAGACGGCCTGTGCGCTGTATGCCAGCGAGGGCGGTCTGCTTGGGCATCGTGTGCGTACGCAGGATGTGCACCTTAAGTATGGCGGGGTCGTACCCGAGCTCGCCTCGCGCGACCATGTGCGCTGGCTCCTGCCAATGGTTGAGGAGTTGCTGGTGGCGGCTGGGGTTGCGCGGGGGGCGATCGGTGGGGTGGCCTACACTGAAGGGCCGGGCTTGCTTGGTGCCCTGCTGGTGGGCACGGCCTTCGGCGCGGGGCTGGCCTATGCCCTCGGCGTGCCGGCCCTCGGCGTGCATCACATGGAAGGGCACCTGTTGGCGCCGATGCTCGACCATCCCGATCTACGCCCACCGTTCGTTGCCCTGCTGGTCTCCGGTGGTCACACCATGCTGGTGGCCGTGCCGGAAGTGGGGCATTACGAGACGCTTGGCGAGACCCTGGATGATGCGGTCGGTGAGGCGTTCGACAAGCTCGCCAAGCTGATGGGCCTGGGTTACCCCGGGGGGGCGGCGTTGGCCCGGCTGGCCGAGCGTGGGCGGCCGGGCGTCTATCGCTTCCCGCGGCCGATGACCGACCGGCCTGGACTCGAGTTCAGCTTCAGCGGCTTGAAGACCCGTGCGCTGCTGGCCCTGGCAGGGGTGGAGGATGAACAGGGCAAGGCGGACATCGCTTATGCCTTCGAGGAGGCCATCGTCGAGACCCTCGTGATCAAATGCGAGCGAGCGCTCGAGCAAACCGGCATGCGCCAATTGGTGGTCGCGGGGGGGGTGGGGGCGAATCGGCGCCTGCGCGAATCGCTCTTGGGCATGCTGCAGGCACGTGGCGGCAAGGTCTTCTTTCCCCGCTTGGAGTTTTGTACCGACAACGCTGCCATGATCGCCTACGCGGGGTGGCTGCGGCTGCAAGCCGGTCAGGGCGGGTCGGTAAAGACCTTTGCCGCGCGGGCACGCTGGCCGCTTGGCGAACTGAAGGGGCTGTCTTAGACGCCGCGTTTCGCACCGATGCGGCTCTCGGTGCCGTTGAGCAGACGTTGGATGTTAGCGCGGTGGCGCGCAATCAGCAGGACGCTCATGCAGGTGATGCCAATGAGGGTGGCGGTGCTAAGACCCAGACCCCAGGCGATCACGGGGGCGGTTGCGGCGGCAATCAGCGCCGCGAGCGAGGAATAGCGCAGGGTGACCGCCACGAGCAACCATACTCCGAGCGCGGCGAGGCCGAGCCAGGGGGCGAGGCCAAGCAGCACACCCAGGGCCGTGGCTACGCCTTTGCCGCCGCGGAACTGGAAGAAGATCGGGTAGATGTGGCCGAGAAAGGCGGCCAGTGCGGTTGCGATCAGGGTGATCTCCCCAACCTCCAGCAGACGAGCCAGCGCGACCGGCAGTAACCCCTTGAGCATGTCGCCCAGCAGAGTAGCGAGCGCGGCACCCTTGCGCCCGGTGCGCAGAACATTGGTGGCGCCGGGGTTGCCGGAGCCTATGGTGCGTGGGTCGGGCAGGTCGAGCAGACGGCTGACGATGATGGCGGTGGACAAAGAGCCGAGCAGGTAGGCGCCAAGCGGCAGGGCAAGGTCAAGCCAGATCATGGATGGAGTCAATGAGATAGATATCTTCGGGAGCGCGATGATACGTGGGCAAGGGGACGACGCCAAACCGGAGTTGCCGGTGGTGTGGGTGCATGGCTGGGGCATGAGTTCGGCGATCTGGCATGCGGTGCCGGTCTTTGCCGCAGGGCCTGCGCTGGCGCTCGACCTGCCAGGGCATGGTGGCCGACCGTGGGATGCGGGTCTTGGGGCTGATGTCGGTCTCTGGGCGGAGGACCTCCTGGCCCGTGCGCCGGAGCGGGCCGTGTGGGTGGGGTGGTCGCTGGGTGGCCTGTTGGCCCTGGAGGTGGCCCGGCGCGCACCTCGGCGCGTGGCGCGCCTGATCTTGCTTGCCGCCACGCCGCGCTTCGTCGCGGTGGGGGAGTCGTCCTGTGGCATGGCGCCCGATACCCTGGAGCAGTTCATGGCAGGGTTAGTTCAGGATCGAACCCTTACTCTGCAGCGCTTCTTTGCCCTGCAGGCGGTGGGTGTAGAGGGGGCACGTGAGGTGCGCGCCCGGCTTGGGCAGGCCGTTGCAAAGTCGCCTCCGGCTGCTGAGGCAGCCTTACGGGCGGGATTGGCAATCCTGCGTGATACGGACCTTAGTGCCTCCCTGGGCGGGCTGGAGCTCTCGGTGCAGGTCCTGCTTGGCGAGCGGGACCGCATCGTCCCCCCTTGTGTGGCGGAGATCTACCGTCAGGCCTTGCCACGAGCGGAGATCCATATCCAGGCAGGGGCCGGGCATGCCCCGTTCCTGCATGCCCCCGGCCTCCTTGGCCGCTGGCTCGATCAACGGTGAAGAAGGTCCACTATGCGCGAGTATGAACTGGAGAAGGGGCGTGTCCGGCGCTCATTCGACCTGGCTGCATCGAGCTACGACGCGCACGCTCGGCTGCAACGCATCGTACGCGAGGAGCTGCTCTCTCGCCTCGAGTGGCTGAGGTTGTCTCCTGCGATTGTCGTCGATCTTGGTTGCGGTACGGGGGCGGCGCTGCGCGCCTTGCGCAAACGCTTCTCGCGGGCTCGGCTGCTTGGTCTTGACATCTCGCGCGGTATGCTGAGGGAGGCCCAGAAGCACCAGCCCTGGCTGCGCAAGCCGGATCTCGTCTGTGCCGACATGGAACGGTTGCCTTTGCGCGAGGCGAGCGTCGATCTGCTGTTTTCCAGCCTGACTTTGCAGTGGAGCCATGCGCCCGAACAAGTGTTCCGGGAGGTGCGTCGTGTACTCCGGCCTGGTGGGGTGTTCCTGTTTGCAACCCTTGGGCCCGATACCCTGCGCGAACTGCGCGAAGCTTGGCAGGCGGCCGACCCTGGGCACACCCATGTCCATCTCTTCTATGACATGCACGATTTGGGCGATGCGCTCGTGCGTGCAGGCCTGCGCGATCCGGTGATGGATGTCGAACGTATCCGGCTCGATTACCCGGATGTGCAATCCATCATGCGCAGTCTCAAGGGCATTGGTGCACACAATGGCACCCTTGGGCGAGCGCGTGGCTTGACCGGCAAGGGACGGCTGGAGCGTGTGTGTGCTGCGTACGAGGTGCATCGTAACGCGGCGGGAATGTTGCCCGTGAGCTACGAGGTCATCCATGGCCAGGCTTGGGGCGGGGAGGCTGGGTGCTATGTGGCCGATGCACAAGGGGAGGTGCGCATTCCTCTCGGTTCTCTCAGACGGTGATCAAATGTTTTGATCCAAGCATTTCGTTTGCTTTTGGTTGTTTGAAAACACGTTGAAATACTGCGTGTTTTTTTGAATATCCAAGAAAAAAGCCAGGAAAACTAAGAACTTTAGAGGGGTCTAACATTGCAGTAACATCACCCGCCAGCAAAGGGTATGGGGAAGGTCCCCCTTCCGGGACCCCGAACAACAAGCATTAACCTTGGGAGGAGACTCGAGATGTCAACGAGCACGGCCGTTGCCACAGAGCAGTACAACTATGACATAGTAAAAAAGTTTGCCATCATGGCGCTCGTGTGGGGCGTCCTTGGCATGTTTGTGGGGGTTTACATCGCCGGTGAACTGGCGTGGCCGTTCCTGAACTTCGATATTGCCGAAATCACCTTCGGCCGCCTGCGTCCAGTGCACACCACGCTGGTGATCTTCGGTTTCGGCGGCAGCGCCCTGTTCGCGACGTCCTATTATGTGGTGCAACGCACCTGTCAGACCCGTTTGTGGGGCGGCCCGCTCGCCGAGTTCACCTTCTGGGGTTGGCAGATTGGCATCGCTGCGGGGGTTGTGCTCTACATGCTGGGCTACACCCAGGGGCGGGAGTATGCCGAGTTCGTCTGGCCGCTCGACCTGGCCATTGCCGTGGTATGGGTCGTCTATGCCCTGATCTATGTGATGACTTTGCGCAACCGCAGCCAGCCGCATATCTATGTGGCCAACTGGTTCTACATCGCCTTCATCCTTGCGGTAGCCCTGCTGCATATCTTCAATAACCTCGCGGTGCCGGTCAGCCTGACCAGCCTGGAGTCCTACAGCCTGTTCTCCGGCGTGCAGGATGCGATGACTCAGTGGTGGTATGGGCACAATGCCGTGGGCTTCTTTCTGACCGCTGCCTTCCTCGGCATGATGTACTACTTCGTGCCGAAGCAGGCAGGCCGTCCGGTGTATTCCTACCGCCTGTCCATCGTTCACTTCTGGGCGCTGTCCTTCCTGTACATGTGGGCAGGTACTCACCACCTGCACTGGACCGCGATCCCGGACTGGACCTCCACCCTGGCGGCCACCTTCTCCATCTTGCTGCTGCTGCCGTCCTGGGGTGGCATGATCAACGGCATCATGACCCTCTCCGGTGCATGGGACAAGCTGCGCACCGACCCGATCATGCTGTTTATGATCACGGCGTTGTCCTTCTACGGGATGTCGACCTTCGAAGGTCCGCTGATGTCGCTCAAGAGTGTCAATGCGCTGTCGCACTACACCGACTGGACCGTGGGCCATGTGCACTCCGGTGCCCTTGGATGGGTCGCCATGATCACCTTCGGTTCGTTCTATCACCTCATCCCACGTCTGTGGGGTGCGAAGGAGATGTATAGCACCAAGCTGATCTACACCCACTTCTGGTTGGCGACCATCGGCATCGTGCTCTATATCGCCTCGTTGTGGGTGGCCGGCATCGGCCAGGGTCTGATGCTGCGCGCCTTCGATGAGTACGGCAACCTCGCCTACACCTTCATCGAGACTGTGAGCTTCATGCACCTGCCGTATGTCGTGCGAGTCCTTGGCGGCATGTTCTTCTTCGCCGGCGTCCTGCTGATGGTTTACAACGTCTACATGACCATTGCCCAGGCCAAGCGCGGCATGGCCGTCGAGATGGCGGGCGCGGCGGCCGTGGTGCGATGAGAGTGGAGATCGAGCGATGAAGCACGAAAGCGTTGAAATCAATGCCGGTCTTCTGATCATCCTGACCTTGGTGGTGATCAGTATCGGCGGTCTGGTCGAGATCGTCCCCCTGTTTCACATCAAGAACACGGTCGAGGAGGTCAAGGGCGTGCGTCCATACACCCCGCTGGAATTGCGTGGCCGCGACCTGTACATCCGCGAGGGCTGTTATACCTGTCATTCGCAGATGATCCGTCCGTTCCGCGATGAGATGCTGCGCTACGGCCACTATTCCCTGGCGGCGGAATCGAAGTACGACCACCCGTTCCAGTGGGGCTCCAAGCGCACGGGTCCAGACCTCGCCCGTGTCGGCGGCAAGTACTCCGACGAGTGGCACACCCAGCACCTGATCCGCCCGCAGAGCGTTGTGCCCGAGTCCATCATGCCGGCCTATCCCTGGCTTCTGCAGAACGAGCTGAAGTACGACGACATTGAGAACCGCATGAAGGCGCTCAAGATGACGGGCGTGCCGTACTCCCTCACCGAGGAGGAGTACCAGGCCAATGTGGCCGAGTATGGCAAGGAGATGGCGGACAAACTGCACATCCCAAACGCCAAGGCCACCCTCGAGGCGGAGGCTCGTGGTCGCGCTTGGGATGGCGACACGTCCCGCATCACCGAGATGGACGCCATGGTGGCCTACCTGCAGATGCTAGGCACCCTGGTGGACTTCAAACAGTACGAAGAGGGCTACTTTGCCAAATTCCGCTGATAGGCCGCATAGAAACACTGGGAGCACGATATGTCTGAACTCTGGGCTTGGTTGGGTGATCTTGGCAACAGCAAGGTGCTGGCCCTGCTCATCTTCTTTACCACCTTCGTGGGCATCGTGCTCTACGTCTATACCGGCAAGCAGCGTAAGGATCGGCTCGAGTCCTACAAGAACATTCCGTTTATCGACGACGAGGACAAAAAGCCTGCGTCGAAACAAGGGGATAAATAGTCATGGCGAATCCCGCTCATAAGTCCAAGCAGGTTGAAACGACCGGTCACGTCTGGGACGGTGATCTGCGCGAGTACAACAACCCACTGCCCAACTGGTGGTTGTGGTCCTTCTATGCCACCATCGTCTTCTCCATCATTTACTGGATCATCTATCCTGCGTGGCCGATCGGTAAGAGTTTCACCCGTGGTATCGCAACCGTCACGGTGGAGGAAAACGGCCAGACCAAGGAGATGCCGTGGAACTCCCGCAGCCAGCTGATCAAGGAGATGCAGAGCAGCCCGGCAGCGCTGAAGCAGCGTGAGCACATCGAGAAGGTTGGTGCCGCCTCCTACGAGGAAATCCTCGCCAACCCCGACATGATGGCCTTCGCGCGCTCTATGGCCAAAGGCTATTTTGGTGACTATTGCGCCGCGTGTCACGGTCAGGGCGGTCAGGGCAACCTGCCACTCTTTCCCAACCTGGCGGACGACGACTGGCTGTGGGGTGGTAAGGTCGATCAAATCCAGGCCAGCATCACCTCGGGCCGCAAAGGCAACATGCCCGCCTTTGCCAATATCCAGGGCCAGGCCCTCGATGACCTGGCCAGCTATGTGCTGAGCCTGTCCGGTGAGGCAGTGGATGCCGCAGCTGCCGAGCGCGGCAAACAGGGCTATGCCATGTGCATGGGCTGCCATGGTGCCGATGGCAAGGGCAATCCGATGATGGGTGCGGCTAATCTGACCGACAAGGCCTGGTCTGTGATCAATATCCCGGCAGCAGGCTCCATCGAAGAAAAGAAGAGGCTGATCGCCGGCGTGATCAACAAGGGTATTCATCGCGAAATGCCAGCCTTTGGCGGTCGCCTCAAGCCTGAGGAGATCAAGATGCTGACCGTGTACGTGCACGAACTGGGTGGCGGCAAGTAAGCGCATCGATGCGTTTCATGCATTGAAAATGCCGGCCTTGCCGGCATTTTTCTTTGCGCAAGCCAAGACCCCATCTGGTGTATGATCATCAGCATTGGGTCATGCATGCACGGGAGCCGAGGTATGTCCGTCGGTACGGAAGAAAAGCTCTACCAGAAGCGCGTCGCCATTCATCCGAAGTCGGTAAAGGGCCCCTTCCGTACTTTCAAGACGGGGGTGCTGGTGCTGGCCTATGCCGTATTCTTCTCCCTCCCCTGGCTGCGCTGGGATCGTGGTGAAGGGCCTTCGCAGGCGGTGCTCTTCGATATCCCAGGCCGCCGCTTCTACATCTTCGACCTCGTCGTCCATCCGCAGGATATTTACTGGCTGGCTGGCGCGCTGATCATCTTTGCCTGGCTATTATTCTTCGTGACGGGCGTGGTCGGCCGTGCCTTCTGTGGCTATTTCTGCTTCCAGACCCTGTGGACGGATGCGTTCATATTCATCGAACGCTGGATTCAAGGGGATCGGCAGAAACGCATCAACATCGACAAGATGCCCTGGAATGCCGAGAAGGTCAGCAAGAAGGGGCTTACGTGGGCGGTATGGCTGGTCTTTGCATGGATCACCGGATTCACCTTCACCGCCTACTGGACCGATGCCTATGGCTTGGTGGTCGATTTCTTCACGGGGAGCGCCCCTTATCCAGCCTATTTCACGATCGGTTTTCTCACACTGACCACTTTCGTCGTGGCTGGCTTCGTGCGCGAGCAAGTGTGCATCTACATGTGCCCTTATTCTCGCTTCCAGACAGTGATGTTCGACAAGGAGACCCTCCTCCCCACCTACGACTATAAACGTGGCGAGGGTGAGAAGGGACGCATCCACCTCGGTCGCGGCCTGAAGACTCGGGAAGAGCGCAAGGCCGCCGGTCATGGGGACTGCGTCGATTGTGGTCTGTGCGTTCAGGTATGCCCAACCGGCATCGACATCCGCAACGGTCTGCAGATCGCCTGCATCAACTGTGGTCTGTGCATCGATGCTTGCAACGAAATCATGGATAAACAGGGCTGGGATCGTGGTCTAATTCGTTATGCCAGCGAGCAGGAAATTGAAACCGGGGTCAAACCACGGGTGTTCAAGCCGAAGACCATCGGTTACGGTCTAGCCATCCTGGTGGTCATCGGGTTCCTGACCTACGGTGTCCTGCATCAGGCACCGATGGACTTCTCCGTGAACCAGGTGCGCAACCCCCTGGCGGTGATCCTGACCGATGGCCGGGTACAGAACAGCTACGAGATCAAGATCAACAACAAGATCCCCCGCCCGCTCCGTCTTGATCTTGGCGTTGAGGGGTTGAAGGACGCGGAGATCGAGATTGCCGGGGCCAAGAAAGACATCGAAGTACCGGCCGACAAGCTGCTTCATCTCTTGGTGAGGGTGAAGCTGCCGGCGGGCGCCAAGGGTACGCAGCAGCATTTCCGCTTCGTGCTGACCGACAAGGATGGTCACATCGAACCTGTGGCGATGAGTGCCACCTTCAACATGCCGCGTTGATCACGACCCATGTCCATCCTGATTTCACTCGGTGTAGGCCTCCTGCTGATCGTCCTCGCCTTTCTGGGGTTGAACCGCCTGGTTCGCCTTGGGGGGCGTCAGTCGGCGGTCATCCTTGCCATCCTCACACCTGGTTTCTACCTGCCGTTCGCCTTGCTGAACTGGCCCGGTGCCGATGTGCTGGCCATGCATCTTGCAATCTACCTGATGGTGGTCTTCATCCTTGGCGTGCAGGCTCATCAAAGAGAGCAGCGGCGGCAGGACGAAGGGCGCGGTTTCCGCCGGGGAGCGGGGCTGATCATTGGCTTCTTCGCGGTGATCATTGCCCTCGATGCCGTGTTCGTCACAGTCGCCACTGGCGGGTTGGATAGCCGCGTCAGTGCCTGGCTGCTGCCCAAGCCCAGGCAGGGGGAGGCGGTCAGCTCTTACTTTCCTGGCGTGACCTCGCATGATTACCAGAAGAAGGAAGCGCTCTATAACGAATACTTGCATCAGGTCGAGTTGCAGAAGGAGCGCGGCTGGCAGGTGGACTACGGCTGGCTAGGGGATCCAGTCAAGGGTCGGGAGGTGGCCTTCCAGGTGCGGGCGCGTGATCGCCATGGTGCGCCCATTAGCGGTGCCGAGGTCAGTGTGCGCTTCCTGCGCCCCTCCAACCAGCGCGAGGACTTCAACCTGACCCTGCGCGAGGTGGAACCTGGCCTCTACCGCGCCCAGATGACCCCGCCCCTTGCCGGCCTTTGGCAGGTGGTGATCACCGTCCAGCGTGGCACGGACACCCATGAGGTGCGGGCCGCGACGGATGTCGCGCCCTCGTGACCGGCGTCTTTTGCGCCATGTCTGACCTCCGTCCCTTGCCCGGGGAGGGCGAGTGCTTCCATTGCGGCCTACCCATCCCGCCAGGGGCGCACTATGTCGTGCGCATCCAGGGGAAAGAGCGTGCCATGTGCTGTCCGGGCTGTCAGGCCGTGGCCCAGGCGATCGTCGACGGTGGCATGGAGGAATACTATAGCTATCGCACCCAGCCGGCCGACCGTGCGCATGAGCTGGTCCCGCAGGAGCTCGAGGGACTGCGCCTGTATGACAGCGAAGCGCTTCAGCGCAGCTTCGTCAGCGGCCAGGGGGACATCCGCGAGGCGGCCCTGATCCTCGAGGGCATCACCTGCGCCGCCTGCGTATGGTTGAACGAGAAACACGTGCGTGCCTTGTCGGGCGTTTTGGCCTTCAACATCAACTACGCCACCAAGCGCGCCCGGGTGCAATGGGATGCGCGCCAGATCCAGTTGAGCGAAATCCTTCGGGCGATCACCTCGATTGGCTATAAGGCCCACCCCTTCGATGCTGGGCGCCAGGAGGCCGCTTTCAAGCGCGAGCGTGCCCAGGCGCTCCGGCGCGTGGGGGTGGCGGGGCTTGGCATGATGCAGGTGATGATGATCGCCATTGCCCTGTATTCGGGTGATTTTTACGGCATGGATGAGGGGCTGCGACAATTCCTGCGCTGGGCGAGCCTGGTCATCACCCTGCCCGTGATCTTCTACAGCTCGCTTGGCTTCTTTACCTCCGCCTGGCGCGACCTGCGGCAGAAACGCCTGGGCATGGACCTGCCGGTGAGTATCACCCTGGCCCTGACCTTCTTCGCCAGTGCTTGGGCTACGGTGACCAACACCGGCGAGGTGTATTTCGACACCGTCACCATGTTTGCCTTCTTGCTCTTGACTGGGCGTTACCTCGAGATGGTCGCCCGGCATAAGGCAGGCGAGGCGGCCGAGGCCCTGGTGAGACTGTTGCCAAACATCGCTGCCCGCATCGGTGAGGACGGCATCGAGCATAGGGTCGCCGTGGCCGAACTGCGTCCGGGGGACCGCGTACGGGTGCGTCCCGGCGAGAGCATTCCAGCTGACGGTGTGGTACTGGAAGGGCACAGCAGCGTGGACGAGTCGCTCCTGACTGGGGAGAGCGTGCCGCGTGAGCGTGGTCCTGGGGATGCGGTGATCGGTGGTGCGGTGAATGTCGAGAGCCCGCTGCTCGTGCGGGTGGAAAAGGTTGGCGAGGAAACGGTCTTGTCCGCCATCCTCCGCCTGCTGGATCGCGCCCAGGCCGAGAAGCCGCGCATTGGGCAACTGGCGGACCGTGCGGCGCAGTGGTTCATCCTCGGCCTGCTCGTGGTCAGCGTGCTGGTGGCAGTGTGGTGGTGGCTGCACGAGCCATCCCGCGCATTCTGGATCACCGTGTCCTTGCTCGCCGTCACCTGTCCCTGTGCCCTCGGCCTCGCCACGCCCGCCGCCCTGACCGCAGCTACCGGCCGGCTGACCCGTCTTGGCTTGCTGGTGACCCGTGGCCATGCCCTCGAAACCCTGGCCCGAGCCACGCATGTGGTGTTCGACAAGACCGGTACCCTGACCGATGGTCACCTCTCGCTCGAGCGCATCATTCCCTTGGGTAAGGCAAGCGAGGCCGAGGCGCTCGCCTGGGCGGCGGCGCTCGAGCGAGCCTCCGAGCACCCCGTGGCGCGCGCTATCGTAAGCAAGGCGGGACATGGGGAGGCCGCGGACGAGGTGCGTGCCGTACCAGGGCAGGGTATGGAGGGGAGTGTCGGTGGCCGTCGCTTCCGCATTGGCGTGGCGGATTTCGCCATGGCCTTGTCCGGGCGGCCTGTGCCGCTCATCCCAGAGTCGGTCGGGACGGTCGTCCTGCTGGCCGACACGGGCGGAGCGTTGGCCTGGTTTGTGCTGCGCGATGCGCCGCGCAAGGAGGCTGTCGGTGCAATCCGTGAATTGCGCGAACTGGGGCTTGCAATCACTCTGCTAAGCGGGGACCGGCCGCAGGAGGCTGAACGGGTGGCGCGTGAGCTCGGTATCCCCCATGCGCGTGGTGGCTTGCTGCCCCAGGATAAACTGAGCCACCTGCATCAGCTGCAGGAGCGGGGCGAGGTGGTGGTGATGGTGGGGGATGGTGTGAACGATGCGCCAGTCCTCGCCGGGGCTCAGGTCTCGCTGGCCATGGGGGGGGGCACCCAGCTGGCCCAGGCCTCGGCGGATATGATTCTGCTATCCGAAAACCTAAGTCACATCCCGGCCGGGGTGCGCGTCGCACGCCGGACCATGGCCATCATTCGCCAGAATCTTGCCTGGGCGCTTGGTTACAATCTGATTGCTGTGCCCGCGGCCGCTGCGGGCTTTGTTCCTCCTTGGCTCGCAGCGATCGGCATGTCATTAAGCTCCATTATCGTGGTATTAAATGCCTTGCGCTTGCGCCGTGAGTAGGCCATTGAGAAACTTGAATCGACAGCCTGGTAGGGCAAGCTGTGGATGGCTTGCACGATGAGCAAGCACGTTAAGTGCTTGGATCCATTGAGGGCACCGCTGGTCCCTCCGCTCGGGCCCTTCGGCCCTCCACGGCTGAAATCTTGACGAGATGAGGACCTCGCGAAAAACTCACTTCGCGGTGAGCCGAGTTGAAAAAGGCAGGAAGCCCTTTTTCAACTCCCTGCGCTAGGGGGAATGTGCAGCTTGCGCCAATAAAACGGGTAGGTCTGTGGATATTCTCTATGTCTTGATCCCCCTCAGCATCGTCGTGATGGGGGTCATGATCTGGGCCGTGGTGTGGACTGTGCGCAGCGGTCAGTACGACGACCTCGAAGGGCCCGCGCATCGTATCCTCATGGATGACGACGACCCACGTATTCCCAGACCACAGGGATCTTCCGCGGAGCCACGGCAAAGGCCAGCGGCAGACACACAACCAAACATTGATCACAGGAATCCATGACCATGGCCAATATGTTTAGTTTCCAGAACGCAGCCTTCACCTTCATCATCGGCCTGATCGTCTTCTCCTGGCTAATCTTCTTGAGCGTGATCTTCAGTTGATCGTCCTGTCCGTCGGCAGGGGCCTGACCCAACGGTGAAAAAAGCCCGCACATGTGCGGGCCTTTTGTGGCGCAGGGGGCGGTCAACGAACCTTCCGTCCCGGTTCATTCGGCGCTGATGGCCTGACGCATCTTGCGCATGGCGGCCTGCTCGATCTGGCGGATACGCTCGGCAGAGACCTGGTACTCGGCGGCCAGTTCGTGCAACGTCGCCTTCTCCCCCTCGATCAACCAACGGCGGCGAACGATGTCGCGACTGCGGGCATCAAGGCTTGCAAGAGCGGATTCGAGCTGCTCCAGGCGGAAGTCTTGGTCGTCCATCCGCTCCAGCGCCTCGGCCGGATCGCTGTCCGGGGCCTCGAGCCAGGCGAGTGGGGCCAGGTGCGCATCCTCCTCCTGTTCCGGCTCGATGGCGACGTCGCGCCCCATGAGGCGGGACTCCATCTCAAGTACCTCCTTGACCGGGACATTGAGCTCCCCAGCGATGGCTTGGGCCTCTTCCTGACTCAGCCAGTGCTCGCCGTCATGCATGCCGCGCAGACGGAAGAACAGCTTGCGTTGGGCCTTGGTGGTAGCCACCCGCACCATGCGCCAGTTGCGCAGGATGAACTCGTGAATCTCGGCCCGGATCCAATGCACGGCAAAGGTGATCAGGCGCACCTTCCGGTCCGGCTCGTAGCGGCGTACCGCCTTCATCAGGCCGATGTTGCCTTCCTGCACCAGTTCGCTTAGCGGCAGGCCGTAGCCCGTATAACTGCGCGCAATGTGCACCACGAAACGCAGGTGTGCCATCACCAGTCGCCGTGCGGCATCCAGATCTTTATCGTCGCGCAGGCGAACCGCCAGACGGTATTCCTCCTCCGCAGCAAGTAGCGGGATTTGGCGCACCTCGGCCAAATAGGCGGCAAACGCCTCGCGCTGGGTCGGTAGGGTGGAAAGCTGGTCGAGTTCTTGCATGGGTTGAACCTTTGTGGATGATTTGGGTGAATTTAGCACTCTTGTTCTTCGAGTGCTAATTCCGCAACAAGGTTCCCAATGCCCGGGCGCGGTTCAAGACGGTCGGATGCGACGGATCTGCAGCGCGCTGGCCAGCCAGGCCGCCAGGATGCCAAGCACCACGCCGGCGGGGATGATGGTGAGCAAAAGGTAAGGCGGCACAGCCGGTAGGACGATCTGCCAACCGCTCTGAGCCGCAGCACGAACGAGCAGGTGCGTGGCCAGGCCGGCGAACACGAGGCCAAGCAGCGCGCCGCCTAGGCCGAGGATGGCCCCGGCATAGAGCAGCGGGTGGCGGATGAAGGCATGCGTGGCTCCGATCAGCTGCAGGAGGCGTACCTCGTCGGCGCGTCGCTCGAGTTCCAGACGGATGGTGTTGCCGACGCTAATCGCCAGCGCAGGGGCGAGGATGAGGAGGAAGATCAGCGTCAGGCGCTCGCCGGCATCGATCAGTCCACGCAGGCGCTGGATTGCCTCCGAATCCATCCGTACCGTGTCGACCTCAGGGCGGTTGGCCAGGCGCGCGCGCAACCCCTCCAGGTCTGCGGCCGAGTGGGGCCAAAGTTCGATCACGGCCGGTAGGGGATTGTCCTTCTTGAGTTCATCCAGCAGGCCGTCGAGTGCATGGGTGCGGGCAAGCATGGTCAGCCCTTCCTCCGGTGTGATCAGGCGTGCCTCCACGATCGCCTGATCTTGGCGCAGCGAACGTAGTAGGGCATCAGCCTCGCTGTTGCTCGCCTCCGGTTTGAGGAACAGTTGCAGCTGGGCGGCCTCGTTCGACCAGCCCGCAAGGCCGGTGCGTATGCCGTGCAAGGTGGCAAGGAGAGTGATGGGAATGGTTAGGCTGACGGCAATCACCAGCATGCTCAGCAGGTGGCCGAAGGGGCGGCGTTTGAGGTGGCCGAGGGCGTCACGCAGGCTTTCACCGTGATGAGAAAGCCAGGCATGAAAGCGGACTTGGGTGGTATGTCCGCGCTGAGCGTGGATACGGCTCATGCCTCCTCCATGCGCAAGCGTCCCTCGCGCAGCATCAGGCGTGGGGCGTCAAACTGATCGATCAGCCCCAAGGCATGGGTGGCAATCAGCATGGTCACGCCCGCGGCATTGAATTGAGTGAACAGGCGCATGATCTCGAACGCAAGTTCAGGATCGAGATTGCCGGTCGGCTCATCCGCCAGGATGATGGAGGGCTTCGCAACGAGGGCTCGGGCGATGTTGACGCGCTGCTGCTCGCCGCCAGAGAGCTCTTGCGGGCGCGCCTTTTCGCGATCAAGCAGGCCGACTTTGTCCAGCGCGGCGCGAACCCGGCGGGCGGCCTCCTCGCGTGGGTAGTGCTGCACGCGCAAGGGCAGGGCAATGTTGTCGAAGACACTCAATTCGTTCAGCAAGTGCGGATCTTGGAAGATCAGACCAATGCGGCGGCGCAGGTGCGGGACGCGCCAGCTTGCCAGTCGGCCGATGTCAGTGCCATGGATCAGCACCTTGCCTGCGCTTGGGCGCTCGATCTGCGGAATCAGCTTGAGGAGGGTGCTTTTCCCGGCGCCAGAGGGACCGGTGAGAAAGGCCATGCGGCCGGCCGGCAGACAGAAGCTGACCTCCTGCAGGGCCGTCTGCCCGTTCGGGTAGGTCTTGCTGACCCGGGAAAACTCGATCATGACCTCCCTCCGGGCGTCAGGGCTCGTGGTCCAGCAGGGCGTCGACGAATTCGCGCGCATTGAACGGGCGGAGGTCCTCGGCCTTCTCCCCCACACCGATGAAGCGGATCGGCAGGCCGAGCCTGCGGGTGATGGCGAACACGATGCCGCCCTTGGCCGTGCCGTCGAGCTTGGTGATGACAAGTCCGGTCACACCCAGCGCTTCGTTGAATTGCACGGCTTGGTTCAGCGCGTTCTGACCAATGCTCGCATCCAGCACCAAAAGCACCTCATGCGGGGCCTCGGGATCGAGCTTGCCCAGTACGCGCTTGACCTTCTTGAGCTCCTCCATCAAGCCACCCTGGGTGTGCAGGCGCCCGGCCGTGTCCGCGATCAGCACGTCTGTGCCGCGTGCCTTGGCGGCCTGCAGGGCATCGAACACCACGCCGGCGGCATCCGCCCCTTGCCCCTGGGCGATGACCGGAATCCCGGTGCGCGCCCCCCAGGCCTGCAGTTGCTCGACGGCAGCCGCGCGGAAGGTGTCCCCCGCCGCCAGCATGACCTTATGCCCGGCCTGCGCGTAACGCTGGCCAAGCTTGCCAATGGTGGTAGTCTTACCCGCACCATTGATGCCGATCACCAGGATCACATACGGTTTCCTGCCCGGGGCGATCATCAGGGGTTGGGCCACCGGCTCGAGCAGGCGCACCATATGCTCGTACAGGGCCTCGAGCAGGGCCTCAGGATCCTTGAGCTCCTTGCGCGACACGCGTCGGGTAAGGGCGGCGATGATCTCCTGCGTGGTCTCCATGCCGACATCGGCAAGCAGCAGGCGGGTCTCGAGGTCCTCCAGCAATTCATCGTCGATCTGCTTCTTGCCCAGCACGAGGCTCGCCAGCCCCTCGGTCAGACTGGCGCGGGTGCGCGCGAGTTTACTTCGCAGGCCGGACCATAGTCCGCCGGTCGCCCCGCCCTCCTGGGATGCGGAAGCGTGCTTGGGTTCAATGCAGGGTAGGGGTGGGTCCTGCGTGAGGGCAGAGGCCTCTTGAGGAGGCACAAGGGGCTCGGGGACGATCGGTTCGGCCTGGGGGGGGGTGATGGCCTTGTCGTTCTGCCGGAAACGGCGCAGGAAACCAAACATGGAATGCTCTTGTCGCACGCTAGGGATGTCCCTGTATCGTATCATCCAGAAACATTTTGGCCCGAACGTTCACGGAGACCCGTTATGCCGCGATGGATTTTGTTGTGCTTCGGCTTGTGGTGCGCAAGCCTCGCGCAGGCCGCCCCCCAAGTCTTTGAGGATCACCTACCCAACGGTCTGCGCATCCTTGTCCAGCCGGATCACCGCGCTCCAGTGGTAACCTCGCAGGTCTGGTACAAGGTCGGCTCGAGTGATGAACCCGGTGGGCTGACAGGCATCTCGCACGTGCTCGAGCACATGATGTTCAAGGGCACACCCAAGGTGCCCGCCGGCAAGTTCTCCGAGATCATTGCTGCGCATGGTGGGCAGGAGAATGCCTTCACCAGCCGCGACTACACCGCCTATTTCCAAACCCTGGCCAAAGAGCACCTGGAGGTGGCCTTCAGGCTCGAGGCCGACCGCATGCGCAATCTGCTCCTGCGTGAGGAGGACTTCCGCAAGGAGATCGAGGTGGTCAAGGAGGAGCGTCGCATGCGTACGGAGGACAACCCCAACGCGCGTCTGTACGAGCAGTTCCAGGCCATCGCCTGGCTCAACGGTGGCTACCATCATCCGATCATCGGCTGGATGGAGGATCTTGACCGGCTCCGGGTCGAGGATCTGCGTCGCTGGTATCGCGCCCACTATGCGCCGAACAACGCCATCCTCGTGGTAGTGGGGGATGTGACGCCCGAGGAGGTCAAGCGCCTGGCGCTCAAGCATTTCGGGCCGCTCAAACCCTCCCGTCTTGCCCCACGCGAGCGCAGCCAGGCGATCGAGCAGGTCGGGGAGCGGCGCATGGTGCTGCGTGCCCCGGCCAGGCTGCCCACCCTGCTCATGGGGTACCGGGTGCCGGTGCTCTTGGACGATGTACCTGCCTGGGAGGCGTATGCGCTGAAGGTCTTGGAGGGGATCCTGGATGGTGGCCAGAGTGCACGTCTGCAGCAGAGGCTGGTGCGCGAGTCGCGCCTGGCCGGTGAGGTGAGCGCGGCGTATGACCCCGACAGTCGGCTGCACGATCTCTTCCAGATCTCCGCAGTACCCGCTGAAGGGGTATCGGTGGGTCAGCTCGAGCAGGTCCTGCGTCAAGAGGTCGCCCGCTTGCGTGAGGAAGCGGTCAGCGCTGAGGAGTTGGCGCGGGTCAAAGCGCAGGTCATCGCCGCTGAGATCTATGGACGCGACTCGGTGTTCTACCAGGCCATGCGTCTTGGGGTCTATGAAGCGGTTGGCCTGGGGTATCGACGCTTGAGCGAGTTGGTGCCTGGCATCGAGGCGGTGACTGCCGAGCAGGTCCAGGCCGTGGCGCGTAAGTACCTGATCGACGATCGGCTGACGGTCGGGGTGCTTGACCCGCTGCCGCTCGAGTCCGGGGCGACGCCGCTGCGTCTGGAAAGTATGGGAGGTGCCCGTCATGTTCGCTGATCTGTTGCGCGGCCTGCTGCTCTTGTTCGTGGCCGTCCCCGTCTGGGCCGGCCTGCCCATTCAGCAATGGACGACATCCGCTGGAGTACCGGTGCTGTTCGTTGCGACCCACGCCCTGCCGATGGTCGATGTTCGCGTCAGCTTCGATGCCGGAAGTGCGCGCGATGGTGCGGCGCATGGCCTGGCCAACCTGACCGCCGCGCTGCTGGATCAAGGGGCAGGCGAGTGGGACGCGCAGGCCGTGGCCGAATCCTTCGAGAACGTAGGTGCGCGCTTCGGTGTCTCGGTCGGTCAGGACGCCGTCACCCTCAGCCTGCGCAGTCTGAGCGACCCCGCCCGGCTCGAGCCAGCCTTACAGACCTTCGTCGCCGTCATGGGACAGCCGCGCTTGGCCGAGGCGGACTTCCGTCGTGAACGCGACCGCGCCTTGCTTGGCCTGAAGGCTGGCGAGCAGCAGCCGGGGGAGGTGGCCCGTCGTGCCTTCTACAAGGCCCTCTACGGTGACCATCCGTACGCCTTCTTGCCGGAAGGCGAGGCGGACAGTCTTCAGGCACTGAAGGTCGAGGACGTACGCGACTTTCACCGTCGCCATTACGTCGCCGCCGGCATGGTGATCGCCCTGGTGGGCGATCTGAGTCGCGCACAGGCCGAGCAACTGGCCGAACGCTTGGCCGCGGCTGTTCCCCGGGGCGAACCCCTTCCGCCGTTGCCCAATCCCGTAGAACCGGTCGAGGGCAAGATCGTGCGTATCTCCTTCCCCTCCACCCAGGCGACCATCCTGGCCGGGCAGCTTGGTATGGCGCGCAAGGATGAGGACTACTTCCCGCTCTATGTCGGCAACCACGTGCTTGGCGGCAGCGGCTTCTCCTCCCGCTTGGTGGAGGAGATCCGCGAGAAGCGTGGCCTGGCCTACAGCGTGTACAGTTACCTGTTGCCCATGGCCGTCCTGGGACCGTTCCAGATGGGGCTCCAGACCCGGCTTGACCAGGCGGGGCAAGCGGAGGCCTTGCTGCGTGAGCACCTCGTCCGCTTCGTCAAGGAAGGACCAACGGCGATGGAGCTTGAGCATGCCAAGAAGAACATCGTGGGGGGGTTCCCGCTGCGGCTTGACAGCAACCGCGAGATCGCTGACTGGCTGTCGATCATCGGCTTCTACCGTCTGCCGCTTGATTTCCTCGATCGCTATCCGGATCGGGTCGAGGCAACCAGTGTGGACGGCATTCGCGCGACCTGGCAGCGCCGCATCCATCCGGACCGGCTCATCATGGTGATCGTAGGTGGCGCGCAGCAGTAACGTCGTCCGGATCATCGGCGGCGAGCACAAGCGGCGCTCGCTCAAGGTGCTTGACCGGCCCGGCCTGCGTCCGACCCCCGATCGGGTGCGCGAGACCCTGTTCAATTGGCTTGCTCCCATTCTGCCGGGCGCGCGGGTGCTCGACCTGTTTGCCGGCAGCGGGGTGCTTGGCCTCGAGGCGCTCTCGCGCGGGGCGGCCTGGTGCGACCTGGTCGAAAAGGACGGCGGGGTGGCGCGCCTGCTCGAGTCCAACCTCGATGTGCTGCGCCTGTTTGATCGGGCGCGGGTGCAGCATCAGGATGCGCGGATCTTCTTGCGTCAGCCCCCCTCCCAACCCTACGACGTGGTCTTTCTCGACCCGCCCTATGCCAGTGATCTGTTGGAGAAGGCGCTGGTCGCCATCGGCGGGGCGGGGTGGTTGACGCCTAAGGCGCGCATCTACGTGGAGCGCCCCGCGCGTCTTGGTTCCCCACAGGTGCTGACAGGCTGGGTCTTGTTGCGACAGGGTGAGGCCGGCGAGGTCGGCTACTATCTCTACGGTTTCCATCCTTGAGCAATACGCCATGGCCGCCGTCATCTATCCCGGTACTTTCGACCCGATTACCCTCGGTCACATCGACGTGATTCGGCGCGCCGCTTCGCTGTTTGGTGAGGTGGTGGTGGGGGTCGCGGCGCACAGCACCAAGGTCCCCACGTTCGACCTCGAGGAGCGCACGGCCATGGCGCGCGAGGCCCTGGCGGGTATCCTGGGGGTGAGGGTGGAGCCGTTTCACGGTCTGCTGGTTGATTTTGCGCGTGCGGTGGGGGCGCGAGCGGTGATCCGTGGCCTACGCGCAGTGTCGGACTTCGAGTACGAGATGCAGCTTGCGGCCATCAACCGTCGCCTTGACCCCGCGCTGGAGACGGTCTTTCTCACCCCAGCGGAGAGTTATAGCTTTCTTGCCTCCACCCTGGTGCGCGAGATCGCGCGGCTTGGCGGGGATGTCTCATCCTTCGTGCCGCCGAACGTGCAAGCTGCGTTGAAGATCAAGTTTGGCTAATATGCGGCCCCGAATGTTTTGATTCCAACCGGGAGGCATCATGGCCCTGCTGATTACCGACGAATGCATCAACTGTGACGTGTGCGAGCCGGAGTGCCCGAACGGCGCCATCTCGCAGGGGGATGAGATCTACGTCATTAACCCGGAACTGTGCACCGAGTGCGTGGGCCATTACGACACTGCCCAATGTGTGGAGGTCTGCCCGGTGGATTGTATCATTCCGGACCCGGAACACAGAGAAACACGCGAGGAGCTGGAAGCCAAATACCATCGGATCAATAGTTGAGTATGTCCGTCCAAAACGGACTAGACTCATTGGAGCTTCTGACCCACCAAGGCAACAAGGAGAAACTTCATGGGCGTACTCGTTGGCCGTCAGGCCCCCAACTTTACTGCTGCCGCCGTCCTCGGCAATGGCCAGATCGTCGAAGATTTCCGTCTTGATTCCGCCATCCGCGGAAAATATGCGGTTATCTTCTTCTATCCGCTCGATTTCACTTTCGTCTGCCCATCCGAGCTGATTGCCTTTGATCACCGCATTGAGCAGTTCAAGAAGCGCAACGTCGAGGTGATCGGGATTTCCATCGACTCCCATTTCACCCACAACGCTTGGCGCAACACCCCGATCGAGAAGGGTGGCATCGGTCCGGTCCGTTACACTCTGGTGGCCGACATGAATCACGCCATCTGCAAGGCCTACGATGTGGAAACCCCGGACGGCAACGTGGCCTTCCGTGCCACCTTCCTGATCGACAAGAATGGCATTGTGCGCCACCAGCTGGTCAACGACCTGCCGCTTGGGCGCAACATCGATGAAACCCTGCGCATGGTCGATGCGCTGCAGTTCACCGAACAACACGGCGAGGTCTGCCCAGCGGGTTGGAAGGAGGGCGACAAGGGGATGAGGCCCGACCCGCAGGGCGTGGCTGAATACCTGGCCAGCGAGGCCGACAAGCTCTGATTCCGGTCCGAACAAGACCATTTAAGGAATGGAAAGCGCGGCGAGTCCGCGCTTTTTGTTGCGTGCGACCTCGCGGGTCATGCAGTAGACCCACGCCTGGCATACCATGAGCCTGTTTTTTCTCGCAAACGACCGTCCACATGTCAGCCTTTGCCCGTTTCCGGTCCCTTGCCCATGCAAGCCTTGTCGGCCTGCTGTTCACCCTCCTGATGGCCTGCCAGAGCGTTGCCTCGAGCCCGTTGGCTGGCGCCAAGACCCGGCTCGATCCGCGCATCGACGAGGCGAGTGGGCTGGTCGCATCCACCCGACAGACGGGGATCTACTGGACCCACAATGACAGCCGCGCCTTCTTCGACAGCCAGTCGACCGAGCCCCTGTTGTACGCCATCGACAGTGCGGGGCGTGTGCGCGGTGAGCTGTGGGTCGATGGACTCAAACCCTACGATTGGGAAGCGATCAGCGCCTTCCGCTGGAGGGGGAGGGGTTACCTGCTGATCGGCGATCTGGGTGACAACCGTGCTCGGCGTGGTCGCGGCATTCGCCTGGATGTCATCAAGGAGCCCGAGCAGGTCGAGGGGCGGCGGCACGTCGGTTCGGCTTGGACCCTGCGCCTGACCTATCCCGACGGTCCCCGCGATGCCGAGGCCATGGCCGCAGATGGAACGGAGGGGGCCGTCTATATCCTGAGCAAGCGCGACGTCCCCGCGCGCCTGTACCGCGCCCCGCTGCTGGCAGGCAAGGGTGGATCACGCACGCTCGATTACCTGGGCGAGATCGCGGAGCTTGCCGCCCCCCTGACCACGGACATGCCGAGTGAGTTGAAGGTGTTGCCCTTCATCCACCAGCCCACCGACATGGCCTTTGCTCCGGACGGGAGCGAAGTGGCCGTGCTGACCTATGCGCACCTGTACGTCTTTCCCCGGCAGGCCGGGCAGTCCTGGCTCGAGGCCCTGCGTGGCACACCGCGGGTGTACGATCTGCCCGGGGCCAAGCAGTACGAGGGGGTGAGCTACAGTCACGACGGCAAGGCCTGGGTGATCGTGCAGGAAGGGGAGGAGAGCCCGGTATGGGTGTTGCCTAGGGACAAGCCCGTCCACTGACGGTCTGGTGCATGGGGGGGATGGCCTCGGGGCGCCACCGGGGGATGGCCCAAGCCACGATCTCCTCCGGCCGTGTCTTTTCCAACCCTGGCTCGGGAGCCTGGCCGAGGAAGTGTAGGGCACGCACCAGCGCCTGGGCTGAGGTCTCCAGCGCGAGCGCTGGGGCAAGGTTCTGCTTGGACAGCTTCTGACCATTGGGCGCCAGCGCGAGCGGCAGGTGCAGGTAGCGTGGGGTGGGTAGACCAAGCAGGTGTTGGAGCCAGATTTGGCGCGGGGTGGAGCCGAGCAGGTCGGCCCCGCGAACCACGTCGGTCACACCCTGCCAGGCATCGTCAACCACTACCGCGAGGTGGTAGCTGGCGATGTCCTCCACCCGCCAGATGACGAAGTCGCCCAGTTCGTTCCCAATGTCTTGCCGTATCCGCCCGTACAGGCGGTCGGTGAAGTCGATCACCGCGCCACGGGTGTCGAGCCGCACGGCGTGCTGTCGGCCGGGTATGGGTGTGCGCATGCGGCAGGTGCCAGGATAAATTGGGCCCTCGCACCCCATGTGTGAGGCCTGGGCGCGAATCTTGGTGCGCGAGCATGCGCAGGGATAGGCAAGATCGAGTCGGCGCAGTGCCTCCAGCGCCTCGCGGTAGGCCCCAGTGCGGGAGGACTGGTGGACGATGTCGCCATCCCACTCCAGCCCGTGGGCCTCCAGCTGGCGCAAGATCGTATCTGCTGCTCCGGGCACGCAGCGCGGTGGGTCCAGATCCTCGATGCGCACCAACCAGCGTCCGCCGTGGGCACGGGCATCGAGAAAACTCGCCAGGGCGGCGATCAGGGAACCAAAATGAAGGGGCCCGCTGGGGGTCGGGGCGAATCGGCCGGTGTACATGCGTTAAAATCTTATATAGATACCGAACAATTCCATGCAGGGGATTGTTCAAGGTCGCCCCTGTGGGGACGACCTGCCTGAGAGCAATCATTCCCACTCACAGAAAGCGCCTTCGCGCGCGGATGCCGTTATGCGTTTGCTTGTTGGTCGAATGGTCGCCGTACTGATCCTTGGCGGCGTGATGTGCTCTCCCGTCCAAGCGGGGTTGGATGATGACCGCCTTGTCTTTCGTGAGGCGCTCGCGGCCCTCCAGGCGGGCCAGCGCGAGACCGCGCTGGCCCGCCTGGACGATCTGCGGGACTACCCATTGAAGGATTATCTGCGCTACCTCGATCTGCGTGCGCGCCTCGAAGCGGCGCCCTTCGGGGAGGTCGCCACCTTCCTGCGCGATGTGCCGGACAGCTTCATGGCCGAGGATCTACGTAAGCGCATATTGCGTCAGTTTGCCGACATGGGCGATTGGGCCTCCTATCTTACTTTTGATGATGCCGCGCTGGAGGGCTTTGAATTTCGCTGCCAGCGCATGGTGGCCCGCGCCGTGGTGCAGGGTAGCCCCCCTCAACCGGGGGAGATGCTCGCGCTATGGGAAGAGGGCAAGCCGCTCCCGCAGTCCTGTCAGCCGATCGAGGATTGGCTGCAGGACGCTGGTTTGCTGACCTCTGAGCGGCTGTGGAAACGCATCGAGCAGGCCATGGAAAATGGTCGGACCAGCGAGGCGCGCCGTTTGGCTGCGCGGCTTGGGGCCGAGGAACGCATCTCCATGTGGATCGAGGCGCGCAAGTCGCCCGAGCGCTTCCTTGAGCGGCAGAAGGGCTCACGGGGCGATGCGGTGCTGCACCTCATGCTGGTCGACGCCATCAAGCGCGTCGCGCACAAGGATGCAGGCCAGGCGCGTACACTCTGGCTTGGTCTGGCGGCGCGCAGGGACATGTTGACCGTGGCCCGTCATGAGGCAGAGGTGGGGATCGCCATGGCGGCGGCCCGTCAGCATCGGCCTGAGGCCTTCGACTGGTTCGAGGGTGTGCCCGCCAGCGCCCTCGACAAGGAGGGGCGTGCCTGGAAGGTGCGCGCGGCCCTTCGTACCCAGCGCTGGGAGCGGGTGCTCGCCGCCATCGAGGCCATGCCGGTGGAGGAGCAGGCCGAGGAGGAGTGGCGCTATTGGCGCGCCCGGGCGCTGGAGGCGCTCGGGCAGCATGATGCCGCGCGGCGGATCTGGCGGGATATCGCTCGGAGCGTCAGCTACTACGGTCAGTTGGCGGCGGATCGTGTTGGTATTCGTTACGAGCTGGCCTATGCCGATCTGCCCCCCAACGAGCTGGTCGAGCAGGTGGCTGCCCGCCCGGCCATCCGCCGTGCGCGGGAGTTCCATGTCATGGGCCTGGTGAGTGAGGCACGCAAGGAATGGCAGACGGCCATGCGGGACCTGGACCCGTCGAGCCTACGTGCAGCCGCCCACCTGGCCGCCCGTTGGGGCTGGATGGACCGCGCTGCCATCACCATGGGCAAGGCGCGCAATGCTGGTCTCGAGGACCTCGAGGTCCGTTTTCCCTTGCCGTGGCGGGACGAGGTCGAACATTTCGCCCGCCAGGCCGCGATCGACAGCGGCTGGATGTTTGGGGTCATGCGCCGCGAGAGCGCTTTCATGCCGGATGTCGTCTCCAGTGCTGGGGCCCAGGGACTGATGCAGCTCATGCCTGAGACGGCCAGGTACGTGGCGAAGAAGTTCGACCTGTCGGTTTCAGGCAATAGCGATCTGCATGATCCCATCTTCAACATGCGTCTTGGTAGTGCCTACCTGCGTTATGTGCTGGATAAGTTCGACGAGAACCAGGTGCTCGCCACGGCTGCCTATAATGCAGGGCCGGGGAGGGTGAGGCAGTGGCTGCCGAAGGCTGAGACCCTGCCGGCAGATATCTGGGTCGATACCATCCCCTTCGCCGAAACTCGGGAGTACTGTCGCGCTGTGCTGCACTACACCACGGTGTTCGAGTGGCGTCTTTACGGCGCAGCGCGGCCGTTGTCGGCGAGGATGCCCAACATTTCCGGCGGCTGATGGGGCGAACGGATTCTCATTGATTCAGAACTTCAGCGGATCCGCGCCCCGCTTGACGCGCAGGGCATTGACGGCCCGCAGCAAGGCCGGCCTTTGGATGATCCAGCGCTCCAGCCGATACTTGCCTGGGTAGTTCATCAGGATCAGCCCGGCGAGGATGGTAATCAGCCCTTGTCCCGGGATGAACAGCATGAGGATGCCCGCGAACACGATCACCAGCCCGATCAGGTTGCGCAGGATCAAGATACCCCCGCGCAGGACGGGGTGTTTTTCGGCAAAGCGCGAGCGCTTGCGATGCGACGGGGCGAAATAGTCGGACGGGATACGCGTGACCAACCAGGGCAGGCTGATCAGCGTGCCAAGAAAACCAAGGAGGCTGAAGATGCTCAGCCCGACGAGCAACCAGGGATGGGCCTCGAACCAGGCGAGCAGATCGGTGATGATGTGCATGTCGGCACTCTAGGGCATGCTGAAAAAATCCATGGATGGATTTTTTGCACATCTTATCGCGGTGCGTGGCCCCATCGTTGCAAGGAACTGGAACATGGAGCGCTCCTCGAGGGGGTGGGTACAGGGAGATGCCGAGCCACGGCACCTCTGAAGATTCAAGGACTTGGCGTGCTGGATCTGCGCGGCCATTCAAGGCCTGTTCCTGCAAGGCTGTTGAACGAGTTTTTCAACGGCCTTGGCTGCGCGGACACGACAGCATGGTCTTGCGGGAATAGCCTGTGAATACCATTCTCTGGTACGACTACGAGACCTTCAGCGCCGATCCTGCCAGTGGCCGCATCGCCCAGTTTGCCGCCATGCGCACCGACGAGCGGCTGGAGCCGGTCGGCGAGCCGATCGAACTGTTCTGCCAGCCGTGCCACGACTGCCTGCCGGACCCGGTGGCTTGCCTGATGACCGGCATCACCCCGCAACAAGCGGAGGCACGCGGCCTGCCCGAGCCCGAATTCGCCGATCGAGTGCGGGATGCGATGGGACAGCCCGGCACCTGCATTGCGGGCTTCAATAGCATTCGTTTTGACGACCACTACACCCGCTTTCTGTTCTGGCGTAACTTCATCGATCCTTACGCGCATGAGTGGGCTCATGGCAACAGCCGCTGGGACCTGTTGGACGTTGCGCGCTACACCTACGCCTTGCGCCCGGAGGGGATCGTGTGGCCTCGGCGGGATGATGGCGCGCCGAGCTTCAAGCTCGAGCATCTGACCCTCGCCAATGATCTGCCGCATATCGACGCCCACGATGCCCTGTCCGATGTGCGCGCCACCATCGCCCTCGCGCGCCTGATCCGCGCGCGCCAGCCCAGGCTGTTCGACTATGCCTATGCCCTGCGCGGCAAGAACGCGGTGCGCGACCTGCTGGTGAGGGAGCATGGCAAGCCGCTTTTGCACACCTCGGGCATGTTCCCTGCCATCCATGGCCATACTACCGCGATCGCGGTGCTTGGCGCGCACCCGCGCATCCCGAACCGGCTGATCGTGGCCGACCTGCGCCAGAACCCGGAGCGACTGCTGGACACCCCGGCCGAGCTCCTACTCGCATGGCTCTATACCCCTGCGGCTGAACTCCCCGAAGGGGTCGAGCGTCCGGCGCTCAAGGAGCTGCATCTCAACCGCGCCCCGTTGCTGGCGCCCTTCCGCGTGCTGGATGAGGTGGGGGCACAGCGCCTCGGGATCGATCGCGATGCATGCCAGCGTCATTTTGATTGGATCCAGGCCCATCTTGGGGCCTTCAGAGCCCTGGTACGCGGTCTGTATGCCATCGAGCCACCGGTTCGTGCGATGGATGCCGAGGCAGCGTTGTACCAAGGCATCATACCGGATGGCGATCGTCAGCGCCTGGCGCAGGTGCGCGCGCTGGTGCCGGAACGGCTGGCTAAGTTGCAGCAGGCCCTGCAGGATGCCCGACTGCGCGAGCTGATGTTCCGCTACCGCGCGCGCCACTTTCCGGCGACCCTTGCGGCGGAGGAGCGCGAACGCTGGCACAATCTGCGCGCCTCACGCCTGTTGCATGAGGAGGGCGGGGCGGGGATGTGGGCGGAGAGGTTCTTCACCAGCATCAAGGCCTTACGCGCCGATTCCTCATCGACCGGCCGTGAATGGCTTATCCTCGACCAGGTGGAGGCGTGGGGGCGCAGTCTTTTGAACGAGGCCGGTTTGAGCTATCCATGAAGGCCTCCCTGCCCCGGGGGAGGCTCGTTGAGGTTCCGCACCGCTAGGGCATCGAGCAGGCCTTGGTGATGGACGATGCGGTCGAGCGGGTTGGATTGCTGGAGATTCAGGGGGTGTTGCGGACCGTCTGGGCGCTTGGCGCGTCGCCGTGCGCGCTGTTGGAGCTCCGTCGCGTGACTGACCTGCCGCGTGCCGTGCTTGATATGGTCCACCTCAAGGCCTGGGCCTGAAGCGAGATTAGGGGCGGTCCGTGGCCTGGCTGGCTGGAGGGTATCCGCAGGCGGTCAGCGGGGGGCTTGGACCTTGGACTGCTGGCGGGTGATTTCCAGGCAATAATCCTCCATCACCTTGCGGAACAGGCCGTGCAGATTGCTGAAGAACACGCTCTGCACCTCCTCGATTTCGGCGTAAGTCCCCTCGCCGATGGGGGTGCCTTCGCGCGTTGCTAGCAGGGCATCGCGCATCAGCGCATGCATCTGCTCATGCAGTTCGGCGATCTGTTTGACCATCCCGGCGCAACCTGGTGGGGCGGGAAAGCGACTGAGAAAGCTGCCCAGGTGGCAGTGCAGATGCGCATCCTTGCCGACGAGGTCGTCGTCCGCTCCTTTGCTGAACATCAGGTGGCGAATGCAACGCGAATACCAGGCAATGTGCCAGTAGATGGCCTCCTCAAACTGGTCGAGGAAATCGGCATAGGGGAATGAAGTGTCGAGATTGCTCATCGGTTGTCCATCGGTGGGGGAGGAGGATCCTCGCCGTTCATCGGACCAAGATATAAGACCGCTGCCCGCTCCAATCATTCAAAGATTTGATGCCCCAATGGTCTTACTTATCGTGCGGCCAGTTCGCGCAGGAACGGGACGTCCAGGATGCATGTGCCCTTGCTGCCGAACAGGATGTTCGCCGGTTCGCCCGGCTCGCCCAGATGTTCCAGGATTAGCTCGGCGCCGGTCAGATCGTCATCGCGGGTATAGTCGTTGATGGTGACCAGGGTGCGCAGGCCGGCGCCCATGGAGGCGAGCAGGCCATTGCGCGAATCCTCGAACGCCAGGCATGCCTCGGGGGTGAGCCCCATGCGCTCCATCGCCCAATTGTAGATGGCTGGGTCGGGCTTTTTCTTTGGCACCATGTCGCCGGCAGCGATCACCTCGAACCAGCCGATGCTGTCTGGGCCGAGGGTGGCGGCGAGCAGGGCAGTGACGTTCTCGGGCGTGGTGGTGGTGGCAATCGCCAGACGCAAGCCCTCGGCGCGTGCCTCTGCGATCAGGCGCTTCACGCCGGGGCGTAGCGGGATCAAGCCCTCGCCCAGCATACGCACATAGTGGCGGGTTTTGGCCTTGTGCAGGTCAGCGATCCATTCGTCGGCGTGTTCCGGCAAGATGAAATCAGGGTTGAATCGCTCCAGGTAATAGCGGATCCGTTCTTTGCCGCCGGTCACAGCCAGCAACTCACCATACATCGCCACATCCCACTCCCAGTCCAGACCGGCCTCGCGGAAGGCGGCGTTGAAGGCAGGGCGATGGCCGTCGCGCTCAGTGTCGGCCAGGGTGCCGTCGACGTCGAAGATCAGGGCCTGCAGACTGCTCATAGGGTAGGGGCTCCGAGATGGGGTTGAAAATGAACCCCGAATCCGTGTGCAGGGGGCACGCATTGATCATGCTTGATGATGCTGCGCTTTTGTGCATCACCCAAAGGGTTGGATGAAACCGCAACCTACGCGAGGTCATCCGGTATCGACACGGATCGAGGGCCATGAGATCGATGCGTTAGCATGATCGTGGCGCAGGGAATGGAGATTGAGACTAAGGGGAAAGCGGGAGAGGTTCAACCTGTCATGCCTTGTGGGCACGAACGAAGGGCCGCAGTCCCCTTGGTGCCGAGCGTCTTTGCTCAGTGGTGATGGTCGTACTCGTCGTGCACGTGGCCGTGGGCGAGCTCCTCGGCATCAGCGGCGCGGACCTTGCGCACCGTGACGTCGAAGTGCAAGGTCTGACCCGCCAGCGGATGGTTGCCGTCGATGGTGACCTGCGTGCCTTCGACCGCGGTCACGGTGACGACTTCGATGCCGTGGTCGGTCTGGGCGTGGAACTGCATGCCGACTTGGATTTGATCAACGCCGCCGAACATGCTGCGCGGCAGGGTTTGGGTGAGGGCGGGGTTACGCTCACCATAACCCAGGGCCGGCTCGACGCTGACTTTGAAGGAGTCACCCGCGCAACGCCCTTCGAGGGCTTGTTCGAGGCCTGGGATGATGTTGCCATGACCATGCAGGTAGGCCAGTGGCCCGTGATGTTCGGAGGAGTCGATCACCTCGCCTGCGTCGTTGGTCAGGCGATAGTCGATGGTGACGACGGAGTCTTTGGAGATGTGCATGCGATATTACCTGCGGCCCATGTGGTAGAAGTAGTTGGTGGCAGCGACAAAGCCCCCCACGGAACCGCAGTCGAAACGGCGGCCCTTGAACTTGTAGGCCATGACGCGGCCCTGCTTGGCCTGTTGCATCAGCGCATCGGTGAGCTGGATCTCGCCACCCGCGCCGGGCTGGGTTTGGCGTAGGAGATCGAAGATGTCTGGCGTGATGATATAGCGGCCGATCACGGCGAGGTTGCTGGGGGCTACCTCCGCGGCGGGTTTTTCGACCATGTGGTCGACACGGTAGACGCCAGGTTCGATCTCCTCACCTGCGATCACGCCGTATTTGTGGATCTCATTCTGCGGCACTTCCTCCACTGCGACCACGGTGCAGCCGTGCTTCTTGTGCACCTCGACCATCTGCGCCAGCACGCCCTGCGAGTCGCTCACGCACAGGTCGTCGGCCAGAATCACGGCGAACGGATCCTCGTGGCCGATCAGGGTCTCGCCGGTCAGCACTGCGTGACCGAGGCCGCGCATCTCGGTCTGGCGGGTGTAGGAAAAGGTGCAGTTGTTGATGATGTGGCGGATGCCAGCCAGCAGGCTTTCTTTGCTGGTGCCGCGCAGCTGGGATTCGAGCTCGTAGTTGATGTCGAAGTAGTCCTCGAGTGCGCGCTTGCCGCGGCCGGTCACGATGGCCATCTCGCGGATGCCTGCCTCCATGGCCTCCTCGACGCCGTACTGGATCAGGGGCTTATCCACGATCGGCAGCATCTCCTTGGGGATGACCTTGGTTGCTGGCAGGAAGCGGGTGCCGTAACCGGCAGCAGGAAACAGACACTTCTTGATCATGGCGTTCCTTACATTTGCGTGTGGGATTTGACTATATACCGCGGTTTGTACCGAGAAAAGCGGCTCAGGCTGTCGGGGGCGTTGTGTCCAAGCGCCGGGCGATGTCGGCGACGCGGCGGCCGAGGGCCTGGCAGAGGGTCTTCTCCTCTTCGGTCAACGGATAGCGTCCGTCCCCCGAGGTGTGGCTGGCGCCATAGGGCGTGCCGCCGCTTTTTGTGCGCAGCAGGGCAGGCTCGCTGTAGGGTAGACCGACCAACAGCATGCCATGGTGCAGCAAGGGGATCATCATCGACAGCAGGGTACTTTCCTGGCCGCCGTGCAGGCTGGCGGTGGATGTGAACACGGCAGCCGGCCTGCCGATCAGCGCGCCGGTCAGCCACAGGCTGCTGGTCTGGTCGATGAACTGCTTGACCGGGCCGGCCATGTTGCCGAAGTAGGTGGGGCTGCCGAGCACCAGGCCCGCGCACTCGGCCAGGTCATCCACCCGCGCAGCGGGCGGCGCATCGGCCACTGCGGCGGATTCGCCTGCATCGATGCGTCGCAGCCGGGCCTGCATGCCGGGAACGGATTCGACGCCGCGTGCCACATGTCGCGCCATCGCGGCGGTGCCGCCATCGCGGCTATAGTAGAGGACCAGGATCTCGGCCATGCCAGGGATATCGTTGAGCAAAGTGGGCATGATTATGCCACGCCTCGGCTCGTCGGGTATTGAGGCGCAGGCCGGAAAGCCTTTAGACTTCTCCTCATAGCCCCTACCCATTTTAGAAGGGCTGATTTGATTCATTCAGTTGTCCGGAACACGGATGCCCCGGCGCAAACAATGACGTAAGCCATTGCTGCGCAAAGGATGACTCAGATTCGCCACGCGGTGAGCCGAGCTATGAATCCATAGGACCTACCCATGAAAAAGATCGAATTGTTGTTCGAGAAAGTGCTTTGGGACATGCGCCTGATGGTCATCGTCGCCGTCATCGTGAGCGCCCTGCTCAGCATGGTCATGTTCTACGTCGCCACGGTGGATGCCTGGGTAATGGTCTCGCATCTGCTGCACTACGCCGACCTTACGCTCGACCAGGCTGCTCGTCTCGAGTTGCGTAACCAAACCGTGACCCACGTGGTCGAGGTCATCGACGGCTTCCTGCTCGCCACCATCCTGCTGATCTTTGCCCTCGGCCTGTACGAGCTGTTCATCAGCAAGATCGACCACGCCCGCTGCCAAGGCGCGGAAGATAATTGCGATACTGCCTCCAACATCCTCGTCATCACCAGCATCGACGACCTGAAGAATCGTCTGGCCAAGGTCATTATGCTGATCCTGGTGATCAAGTTTTTCGAATACGGCATCAACATGGGATTCAACGAGCCGCTGGACCTTTTGATCTTCGCCGGTGGCATCGCCCTCATCGGTCTCGCGTTGTTGCTCTCGCACAAGGCCGAGGAACACTAATGCGCCGCCTGCTCGCGCTTTTCCTGCTGCTGACCATCCAGGGGGCAGGCTGGGCGGCAGAGGATTTCGTCCTCAAGGACACATCAGGCCGAGAGCATGCCCTCTCCGCCCTCAAGGGCAAGTTCGTAGTGGTGAACTTCTGGGCAACCTGGTGCCCGCCTTGCCTGGAGGAAATCCCCGAGCTGATCCGCTTCCATGATGCTCACCAAGACAAGAACGCGGTGGTCTGGGGCGTCAATTTCGAAAAGGTCGATCCGGTCAGGCTCGCTCGTTTCATCAATGAGCAGATGATAAGCTACCCGGTCTTGCCAATGCATCCTGCACGCACGACACCCTTCGGCCCCATCCGTGGCCTACCCACCACCGTCCTCGTCGCGCCGGACGGCACAATTGCCCGCACCCACTTTGGTGCCATCACCCATGACACTCTCGAACGCTACATACGTGAGTGGTGTACATCATCCGCCGGAAAGGAGAGCAAGGCATGTTGATGAACACCGCAAGGCGCCTACTGGGCGCCTTTTTCCATGGCCCTTATGCTGGGATCGACGCCGATTATGGCTTGGGGGGAGGACTTCTTCGACGAGAGCTTCTGTCACCTCAAGGATGAGCTGGCGACCGCCAAGGACGAAGGCAAGGTCGGCCTGCTCCTGTTCTTTGAGATGGAGGAGTGCCCCTTCTATCAGAAGATGAAGACCACCGTCTTCATCCAGCCGCAGGTGCGCGACTCCTTCAAGCAGCATTGCTGCATCCTTGCCATTGACATCAACAGCGATGTCGGGCCGGTCGACTTCAAAGGTCAGAACGCCACCAGCCCATCGCGCAGCTTCCCATCAGCGCGGATTGTGTGCTAAGCGCGGAATATCCTAAGACGTCGCACTACGCGTCGATGACACACCTTTCGGCAGAAGCAGGCACGATCTCCTCAAGGAGAGGAGAAGCCTGGCTCAGGCCAGGCCAAGTCGCTGCTCGAGAAAAGTCAGCACGCCCTCCGCAGAGACCGCCTCGTTCTCCACCGCATGGCGCGCGCGGTACTCGAGCTGGCCTGCGGCCAGACCCTTGTCGCTGATGACCAGACGATGCGGGATGCCAATCAGCTCCACGTCGGCAAACATCACCCCCGGCCGCACGTCCCGATCGTCCAACAGCACCTCCACACCCCGTCCCCGCAGCTCCGTGTACAAGCGTTCAGCAACCTCCATCACCTGGGGCGATTTGGCGGCATTGAGCGGCAATAAAGCAAGCTGGAATGGGGCCATGGCCTCGGGCCATAGGATGCCACGCTCGTCATGGTTCTGCTCGATGGCAGCAGCCACCACGCGCGAGATGCCAATCCCATAGCAGCCCATGAGCATGACCTGGGCCTTGCCCTGCTCATCGAGCACGGTGGCATGCATCGCCCGGCTGTACTTGTCGCCAAGCTGGAAGATGTGACCAACCTCAATGCCCCGGCGGATGACCAAACTGCCCCGGCCGTCTGGGCTCGGATCGCCCTCGACCACGTTGCGGATGTCCACAGGAATCGCCTCCGGCAGGTCACGCACCCAGTTGACCCCAGCAAGGTGCTCCCCATCACGGTTGGCACCACAGACGAAATCCGCCACGTGGAGGGCGGAGTGGTCAGCCAACACCGGAATGCCAAGCGCATCAAGACCCACCGGACCGATCGAGCCCACGTCCGCCCCCATGACCGCGCGCACCTCCTCGGGGCTTGCGAACTGCAACGGGCTGGCCACCTGGGCCAGCTTCTCGGCCTTGATCTCATTCAGCTCATGATCGCCACGTAGGACCAGAGCAACCAGGGTGCCTTCCTTTGCACCGCGCATGATCAAGGTCTTGAGGATTCGCCGCGCTGGATAGCCAGTGGCCGCACTGACCTCGTCGATGGTGCGCGCGTTCGGGGTGGGGATGACACGCATGGCCTCGCTCGGGGCAGGACGTGGACCAGCCGGGGCGATGGCCTCCGCCAACTCGACGTTGGCGGCGTAGTCGGATTCGGTCGAGAAGGCGATGGCGTCCTCACCGGAGGAGGCGAGCACGTGGAACTCGTGCGATCCGGTGCCACCAATGCTTCCGGTGTCGGCACGTACAACCCGAAAGTCTAGCCCCAGACGGGTGAAGATGCGGGTGTAGGCGGCGTGCATGGCGTCGTAGGTCGCCTGCAGGGAGTGCTGGTCCATATGGAAGGAGTAGGCGTCCTTCATCAGAAACTCACGCGCACGCATCACGCCAAAACGCGGGCGCACCTCGTCGCGGAACTTGGTCTGGATCTGGTACCAGCACACCGGCAACTGCTTGTAACTCTTGAGCTCGCGGCGAGCGAAATCGGTCATGATCTCTTCGTGCGTTGGGCCAAGGCAGAAGTCACGCTGATGGCGATCCTTCAGGCGTAGCAGTTCCGGTCCGTACTGTTCCCAGCGACCGGACTCCTGCCATAGCTCGGCCGGTTGCACCACGGGCATCAAAAGCTCCAGCGCCCCGACACGGTCCATCTCCTCGCGCACGATGGCCTCGACCTTGCGCAGCACGCGCAGCCCCAACGGCGTCCAGGTGTAAAGACCGGCGGCTAGGCGACGGATGAGCCCAGCACGCAACATGAGCTGATGGCTGATCACCTCGGCATCGGACGGCGTTTCCTTGAGGGTGGCGAGGGGGAACTGAGAGAGACGCATGGTGAGCTGGACCTGCAAAGGGCAAAAAAGATGTAGCGGGATTGTGGGTTAGAACGTGGTGCCGTTCCAGCCCCAACGTTGCGGTTCGGCGGCGGCAAACTCGATATAAATGCGGGCAGGATCGAGACCTAGCTGCACCTGCAGCAGATCGCACAGTCTGGCCGCAATGCCTGGTATGTCGGCATCAGACAGGCCGATGCTCTTGAACTCGACAAAGGCACAAGGGGCTTGCGTGCCAGCAAAGCTCATGGCCCGGCCGTCGTGGAGCAGGGTCATGACCCACTGCTCAGGCTTGCGGGTGGCCTCGGCAGTCAGGCGGGAGAGGCGTGCGGAGAGGTCCGCGCGTCGGGCGTCATCAAGACAGAGGTTGGTGTTCAGGATCAGGGTAGGCATGGGTTCATTCACAATAGAGCTGGATACGCTTGCGCTCCTCGTCCATCATACGCTGGCGTTCTTCTTCGGGGACACGCTGCATTTCACCGTCCGGGCCCTTGATGAGCAGGCGTGGGCTGGCCTCGAGTTGCTGCAGGCGCTGACGGGCGTTCCGGCATTGTTCGGCCATCTTCTCCGCGGGTATGGCCATGACCTCGTGCGGGGATGTTTGCTCCGTTGTCCGGGGGGCTTTTGCCGCGGGCGGTGCGGCAGGCGTGGCCGGGGGAGGCACGCGTGGCTGGATCTCCTGACCCTTACCGCTGGCGGGGGGGTGCTCGGTATAGTGCGTCACCCCCCTCTCGTCCACCCATTTGTAGATGGCGGCCTGGCATGGGGCAGCAAGCACGGCGAGCAGCAGGGGCAGGGTGAAGGCATGGCGCATGTGTGGAATCCCTCGGCGCGTTTTGAGTGGACGATTATATCGCCGCCATCGCAGCTTAGCGCTTGTTGGGGAACCAAGGCCGGCCTGCGTGGTCCCAAACACCACCCGCTAAGCAATCCGGGTTAAAATGGCGCCGACCTTTCCGCGGCCTTCAGCATCGTTGCCGAAGGCAACGATGCAACGCAGAGCGTTGAGCCCGGATGAGCGAAGGGTCCTCTTCAATGACTCATACCGACATACCCGATACCCCCTGATACCGATGCTTCGATTGGCCTCTCTCGTCCTCGCCGCCACCCTGAGCACTGCGCTTGTCCATGCCGCGCCCACCACCGCATTGGTCACTCAACCCACTCCGGTGCCGCTGCCCCCCGCAGCGGCCGCACCCCTGCCAAGCCCTCCGAGTATCGCCGCCAAGGCGCATCTTTTGATGGACTACCACAGCGGCAGGATCCTGGCGGAGTCGAACATCGATATGCGCGTGGAGCCGGCCAGCATCACCAAGCTGATGACCGCCTACATCGTTTATGGTGCGATGAAACGCGGCGACCTCTCGCCTGAGACCATGGTCAATATCAGCGAGAAGGCCTGGCGCATGCAGGGTTCCAAGATGTTCGTGCGGGTTGGTACCCAGGTGAGGGTCGAGGATCTTCTCAAGGGCATGATCATCCAGTCCGGCAATGACGCGACCATTGCCCTAGCCGAGCATATCGCGGGCAGCGAGGAGGCCTTCGTCAACATCATGAACCACGAGGCGCAACGCTTGGGCATGACCAGCACGCACTTTACCAACTCCACCGGCTGGCCGGATCCCAATCACTACAGCACGGCGCGCGATATCGCCACCCTGATGAAGGCGGTGATCCGCGACTTCCCGGAACATTACGTGCGCGAGCGCGAGAAGGAATTCACTTGGAACAATATCAGGCAGATCAATCGCAACCGCCTGCTGTGGCGTGATCCGTCGGTGGATGGTGGCAAGACAGGACACACCGAGTCCGCCGGTTTCTGTCTGGTGGCCTCCGCCCAGCGTGACGACATGCGCTTGATCTCCGTCGTGCTCGGCGCGCCCAGCGACGAGGCCCGGACCGAGCAGTCGCAGGCCTTGCTTAACTATGGCTTCAAATTCTTCGAGACCCGCCTGCTGCGCCGTGGAGGCGAAACACTGGCTGAGCCCCGCGTGTGGAAGGGGGCCAGCAAGACCGTGCCGCTCGGCTTGGTCAGTGACTTCTATGTCACCGCCCCGCGCGGCCAGTTCGACAAGCTGAGCCTGACGGTGGACATGCCGCCGCGTATCGACGCGCCGCTGGCCAAGGGGCAGCCGGTGGGCATGTTGCGGGCCAAGCTCGGCAATGAGCTCGTCGCCGAGGCCCCAGCGGTGGCCCTAAGCGAGGTGGCGCAAGGTGGCATCTTCCGTCGCATAGTGGATAGTGTGATCTTGATGTTCAACTGATCCGCGCTCGTCGCATCATCACCAGAACTGGCGGCTCACCCAAGGCCGCCAGTTCGTTTTTCCAAATCCCGCACGCTGGATCGTCCCATGACTGCCACGGTCTACCTCGATGCTCGGTTTCTATCCCTCAAAGAGGCCTGGGTGTCCGTGCTCGATCGCGGTTTCCTGTGCGGCGATGGATGGTCTGGCAGCGCATGCACACGGCCTATCAGGCTTGCAAACAAAAAGGTAAGGGAGGGTAAGGCATGAGCTTTTGCGCATTCGATCATCCGCCACCACTGGAATTTCCCTGCGACTATCCGATCAAGATCATGGGTGAGGCCAGCGAGACCTTCGAGGCCGAGATGGTCGCCCTGATCCGCGAGCACGCACCAAACCTCGGTGAAGGCGCGGTAAGCAGCCGCCCGAGCAAGGGCGGTAAGTACCTGGCCATCACCATCAGGCTACGCGCCGAGTCGCGCGAGCAGGTGGATGCCATCACTCTCGCCCTGCGCGCACACCCCAAGGTGCTGATGAGCCTCTGAGCGCCCTCGTTCCCAACCATGCCCGCCATCCTGCAAGTCCGCGACCTCGGCCTGACCCCCTACGCGGACAGCTTCGAGGCCATGCGTGCGTTCACCGCCGCACGCAGGCGTGATACGGCGGACGAGCTGTGGCTGGTCGAGCATCCCCCGGTCTTCACCCAGGGGTTGAATGGCCAGCCCGGCCATCTGCTCGCTCCTGGCAGCATCCCGGTGGTGCAGACCGACCGCGGCGGGCAGGTCACCTACCATGGCCCCGGTCAGCTGATCGCCTACCTGCTGTTCGACCTTGCGCGTGCTCGCCTTGGTGTGCGCGCGACGGTAGAATGCCTGGAGGGCGCGGTCATCGACCTGTTGGATGGGCTCGGCATCCAGGCCGTCTCCCGCCGCGATGCCCCCGGCGTATACGTTGATGGATGCAAGATCGCCTCGCTCGGCCTCAAGGTTCGCGCTGGGCGCTGTTATCATGGTCTTGCCCTGAACGTGGCGATGGACCTCACCCCGTTTTCGTGCATCAACCCCTGTGGCCATGCCGGTCTTGTGATGTGCCAGGTCAGCGACTTCGTGCCGGGGATCGTGGTCGATGCACTCAAGCGTCCGCTCGCCGAACGGTTGGCGGACCGCTTGGGGTGTGAAGCAAACTTTCTGGAACATCCATGACTGAATTCGCCCGTCCAATCACCCGTAAGATGCGCGGGGAAGACAAGGTTGCTCGCATCCCTGTCAAAGTCGTGCCGCGCGATGCCCCCCTGCCCAAACCCAAGTGGATCCGTTCGCAGGTGCATGGCAGCGCCGAAGTGCAACGCATGAAAGGCATCCTGCGCGCGGCCAGATTGCATACTGTATGTGAGGAGGCCAACTGCCCAAACCTGGGTGAATGCTTCGGCAGTGGCACGGCCACCTTCATGATCATGGGGGGCATCTGCACCCGCCGCTGTCCGTTCTGCGACGTGGCCCATGGTCGCCCTGATCCGCTCGATACCGATGAACCGCTCAACCTCGCACGCACCATCGCCGCCATGGGCCTCAAGTATGTGGTCATCACCTCGGTCGATCGCGACGACCTGCGCGATGGTGGGGCGGGGCATTTCGCGGCCTGCATCCGCACCGCGCGCGAGCACAGCCCCGAACTGATCATCGAGGTGCTCACCCCCGATTTCCGCGGCCGCGAGGCAGTGGCCCTCGACCTGCTCGCGCAGGACCCGCCAGATGTCTTCAACCACAACCTCGAGACCGTGCCGCGCCTTTACCGCGAGGTGCGGCCGGGTGCAGCTTATGCCGGATCGCTGCGTCTGCTTGAGGCATTCAAGGCGCGCGTGCCGCAGGTGCCCACCAAGTCTGGCCTGATGCTGGGCCTGGGTGAGAACGACGATGAGGTCATCGAGGTCCTGCGCGACCTGCGCGCTCATGGCGTGGATATGCTTACGCTTGGCCAGTACCTACAACCAAGCCGGCACCACCTGCCGGTGAAGCGCTACGTCTCGCCGGAGGAGTTCGCTCGGCTGGCCGACATTGCCCGTGGCCTCGGTTTCCGCCACGTGGCCAGCGGGCCGCTCGTGCGCTCGTCCTACCACGCCGAGCATGGGGGACGGTCCATACTCAAGCAAGGAGGAATGCATGACTCAATGGATGCGCCGAATCCTGCAGCGCAGGGCATGTGAACTGGATGCCGCGCAAGGTTGGCTCAGGGATGCTGGCCTACCCTATGTGCGCGACGTATTCCTGCCGGATGCCGAGGGTGGGATGCTGATCCCTCATTTCATGCTTACTCCGGAGGGGTTCTGCAGTTTGGAGTTGCAATGCATGAAGGGGGTGCTGTACGGCTCCGAGCATAGCCTGCGTTGGTCGCGCTTCGCGGGCGGTCGGCGGCACCACTTCGACAACCCTCTGCTGCATATCCACGGCCGGGAGACCCACCTGCGCCGCGTGGCCCGGCTTGACTCGCTTGGGGTGCCAAGCCAGGCATATCTCGTCGTCTTGGGTGATGTCGCTTTCCACAAGGCCTGGCCCGTGGGCGTGGTGAGTGCTGAGGTCCTGCAGGCCATGTTGCGAGCCTGGCAGGGCCGGCCCATCCCTTCGTATACCTTGACGGCATGGCGGGTCTTCTTGTCCATGTTTGTGCACGAACCGGTCAATAGTTTCGGTCAGTGCAAGACCGGAACCCTTTCCCGGCCTGCAGGCAAGGGTGGGCATGTCTGAGTCGTCCATCTCTTCTTCGTGGGAGGCACTGGGCGCCTTGATGGCGCGCCTGCGCGACCTGGTGGCAGGCTGCCCCTGGGATCGGCGTCAGACCTTTGCCACCATGGCCCCCTACACCTTGGAGGAGGCCTACGAGGTGCTGGAGGCCATTGCCCGCGGGGACATGGAAGAGTTGCGCGAGGAGCTGGGGGACCTGTTGTTCCAGGTGATATTTCATGCACGCATGGCGGAAGAGGCCGGTCATTTCGACCTCCAGGACGTGGTACGCGGGCTGGTGGAGAAGATGGTTCGCCGCCACCCGCATGTGTTCGGTGAGCTTAGGCATCAGGACGAGGCTGACCGGCAGGCCGCGTGGGAGGCGCAGAAGACCCTCGAACGCGAGCGTAAGAGGCCGTCGGATCAGCCCTCCAGTGCGCTCGATGGGGTTGCGCTGGCCTTGCCGGCGCTCACCCGTGCGGTCAAGCTGCAAAAGTGGGCCGCGCGTGAGGGCTTCGACTGGCCGAACACGGATGCCATGTGGCTCAAGATCGATGAGGAACTGGCCGAGCTGCGCGCGGGATTGGCGGCAGGGGATGCCGCGAACATCGAGGAGGAGGTTGGCGACGTGCTGTTCGCCATCACCAATCTCGCCCGCAAGCTTGGTGTCGACCCTGAGGCCGCCCTGCGCGGCTGCAACGCCAAGTTCGAGCGCCGCTACCGCAGCATGGAGACCGTGGCTGCTGCACGGGGTCTCCGCCTGGCCGACCTGACGTTGGAAGAGCAGGAGGCCATCTATCGCGAAGTCAAGCAACGCGGGGCCTGACGCCGCTCCAAGGCTGTTCCCCTCGGGGCAGCATGCCGCGAATGACGACGTAATTCATTGATTGAATATCGCAGCTGGATACACACCCCTGTGCCCAGTCTGTTGGGAAGCTCTTGGCGTTCCATTGTTGCTTCCGGCAACGATTACCTTGGGAGAGAGGGTTTGACTCTCCGTGGGAGCTGGATGTCGCGGCGACCAAGCCCATCTGATCGCGCTGGTGCGCCGCTTCCACACGGAAGGGCGGGCGCAGCACCCTTCAGATCAACGCACCGGGACGAAGGGCGCCTGCACAGTCCACGGACATAAACGGCAGCCTTGCGTCATCCAGCCGCACCGCAGTCAGTTTCCCGCCCCACAGGCAGCCAGTGTCCAGGGCGATGGCAGTGGGCAGGCGGGTGCGGCCAAGGGTGGACCAGTGGCCGAACACCACCGTCGCGCCAAGCGGTGCACGCGGGGCGGCATACCATGGGATCAGCCTTGCCGGTGCCTGTTCCGGCGCGCATTTGTGCTTGAATTCCAGTCGCCCGTCCGAGGTGAGATAGCGCATACGGGTGAGGGCATTGACCGTGTAGCGCAGGCGATCCAATCCTTTCAGACTTGCATCCCAGCGGTCCGGGTGATCGCCGTACATCGCAAGCAGGAACGCCCGCACTTCATCGCCCGCGAGCACTGTCTCCACCTGTCGCGCACAGGCCACGGCGGTGGGGAGGTCCCAGTCCGGCGGGATGCCCGCATGCGCCAAGACTACCTGCAGGTCCGGCGCATGGTGCAGCAGGGGCTGGCGGCGCAGCCAGTCGATGAGCTCGTCCCGATCCGGGGCGGTCAGGATGGGCGCAAGGGTGTCCTTGCCCTTGGTCCTGTGTCCACCGATCGCAACGGCCAGCAGGTGCAGGTCGTGGTTGCCGAGCACGGTGACGGCCGCCTCGCCCAAGCCGCGCACAAAGCGCAGCGCCTCGAGCGACTGCGGGCCGCGGTTGACCAGATCGCCAACCAGCCACAGGCGGTCGCGGGCAGGATCGAAGGCGAGACGCTCCAGCAGCCGCTGCAGCGGATCCAAGCAACCCTGCAGGTCGCCCACGGCATACACGGCCATGTCCCTATTCCTTGCGCAGGATGATGTGGCGAAACCAGCCCCCGAGGAAGGCCGGTTCGTCATGCACGAGGGTAAGGCCAGGACATTGCGCCAGTGTGTCTTCGAACACCACGTCGGTGCGCGTGGCGAGGCGGCGGGTGAGCAGGTTCAGGGCGCGCCGCAGAGGGGCGCGCTGGCCAGGGCGGAGGAATTTGTCGAGGATCAGGATCTCACCGCCGGGCCTGAGCACCCGCGCGGCCTCGCACAGCGCGCGAGGTGGGTCCGGCACCACAGCCAGGATCAGGTGCATGATGATGCGGTCGAATTCGCCGTCGTCGAACGGCAGGTTCATGGCATTGCCGTTCATCAGCCGAATCGGGCAGCCACAGCGTTGCGCCCGGCGCCGTGCGCGCTCGAGCATGGCCGGGGTAATGTCGATACCGGTGTATGTCCCATCATGCGGCAGAAAGGGCAGGTCCAGTCCGCTACCGACGCCAATCAGCAGCACCTGCTTGCCTCCCCAGTCACGCAAAAGTTCGATGCTGTGACGGCGGATGCGGCGGGTGGTGCGGCTGTCGATCAGCGCATCGTAGATCGGTGCCCAGAAGGTATAGGCGCGTCGCAGAGGAAGTGGCGAGGGAGATGGCCCGTTGGTCATCAGTGCAGTACGCGTGGAATGGAAAGGGTGAAGCGCGGAATGGGCACCAGAAAGCGCTCGCCTTCGTCGGTGATGAACAAGTAGTCGCCCTGCATGGTGCCCACCGGGGTGCTCAGCACCGCGCCACTGGAGTAGGTGTAACTCTCGCCTGGCTCCAGGCGCGGCTGGACGCCCACCACACCGGGACCACGTACCTCCTCGATGCGCCCGTCGGCGTGGGTGATGATCCAGTGGCGCTCGAGCAGCTGGGCGGGTACATCGCCCACATTGCGTAGCGTGATGGTGTAGGTGAACACGTAGCGGTTCTGCGCTGGGTCGGAATGCTGCTCAAGGAAGGTCGGCTCAGGCAAGACTTCGATCTGGGCGCGGGATGCGTTGGCGTTCATGGCACGTCTAGGCTGGTATGTCGACCATCATTCTAAACGCCCGCGGCCGACTTCAGGGTAGGCGGCCCGATCGATATGCCATTCGAGCGGGGCTTGGCGCTGCAGGCGGGCGATGGGCAGTAAGGAGCTGGGCTCGTGCAGGGCCTCGGCCAAGGTGGCCCGCTTGTCTGCCCCCGTGACCATGACGATACGCCGGCGGGCGGCAGCGATGACCCGGCGGCCAAGCGAGATGCGCCGATGGCCCAGGTACTCCTCCCGCACCGGCAGGACGAAGGCCTCGCGATCCTCGAGCGCCGTGCTGCCTGGGAACAGAGAGGCAACATGGCCGTCCGCACCCATGCCGAGCAGGATCAGGTCGAAGGTTGGGATCGGCGCATCGCCCAGACGCTCCCGCAGCAGGCTGGCGTAGCGCGCGGCGTCTTGTTCGGGGTGTGCCGGATCGTTCACCATCGGAAAAAAGAGGGGCGGATGAGGCAGACGGTCGAGCAAGGCCTCGCACACCATGCGGGCGTTGCTGTCCGGGTGGTCGGCAGGCACGCAACGTTCATCGCCCAGATACAACTCGGTTTGATCCCAGGGCAAGCGGTCGCGCCATGTCGGGCTGGCTAGCAGCTCGTACAAGATGCGCGGAGTGCGCCCACCGGAGAGGGCGACGGTAAAGCGGCCGTGTGCCTCGATCGCGGCTTCGGCCAACTCTGCCCAACGTCGGGCGACGGCCGAGGCCACGGCCGAGGGGTCGGGATGAACGTGCAGTTTGGCGTGCATGGTGCCTGTCCGTCTGTACCGCTCAGTCTTGGACAGTAGCGCTGGCCACCCGGCTGAGCGTGGCAAACTCCTCCAGGCTCAGGGTCTCCGGGCGGCGCGCCGGGTCGATGCCTGCCGCTTTGAGCCCATCCTCGTCGATAAGGCCCTTGAGCCCATTGCGCAGGGTCTTGCGACGCATGTTGAAGGCCTGGGCGACCATGCGAGCGAAGATGCCTGGATCGCCCACCTCCACCGGCGGCTCACGGTAGGGGGTGAGGCGGATGATGCCGGACTCGACCTTGGGTGGCGGCTTGAACGCACCCCGACCGACATGGAAGAGGTACTCGACCCGCGCATGGTACTGTGCCATCACCGAAAGGCGGCCATAGTGCTCGGTGTTCGGCACTGCGGCGAGGCGCTCGCAGACCTCGAGCTGGAGCATGAAGATCATATCCTGCACCACCGACCCTTGGGCGAACAGGTGAAACAGCAGGGGGGTGGAGATATTGTAGGGCAGGTTGCCAATGAGTCTGAGTCGCTCGTTTGGAGGGGCAAGCTCGGCAAAACGGAACTGTAGCGCGTCGGCCTGGTGGATGATGAGCTCGCCATGGCCGGCGCAGGCGGCACTCAGGTGTGGGATGATGTCGCGATCCAGCTCGACCACCGCCAGCCGTCGACAGCGCTCCAGTACCGGCACGGTGAGGGCGCCAAGGCCGGGGCCGATCTCGATGATGTGCTGACCGGGCCGCGGGTCGATGGCCTGCACGATGCGCATGATCACGCTGCGATCGTGCAGGAAGTGCTGGCCGAAGCGCTTACGGGGGATAGGTGTGGTCATGCAGTCTTCGCACAGGCCAGGGTGAGCGCCATGAGCACGGCCTGACGCAGGCTGTCGACGCGCGCCCGGCCGGTGCCGGCCAGCTCCATCGCGGTGCCGTGATCGACCGAGGTGCGCAGCAGCGGCAGGCCGAGGGTGATGTTGACCGCTTCGCCAAAGCCTGCATACTTGAGCACCGGCAGGCCCTGGTCGTGGTACATGGTGAGTACGGCGTCCGCATGCTGCAGGCGGTCGCGGGTGAACAGGGTGTCGGCGGGCAGGGGGCCGACCAGGTCGAGCCCTTCGCCGCGTAGGCGCCTGAGCACCGGCTCGATGATGTCGATCTCCTCGCGGCCGAGGTGTCCGCCTTCGCCCGCGTGCGGGTTGAGACCAGCAACCAGGATGCGTGGGTGGGCGAGACGGAAGCGGACGCGCAGGTCGTGGTCGAGGATGCGGCAGACCTGCTCGAGCAGGGGCTGATCGATGGCGTCCGCCACCTCGCGCAGCGGCAGGTGGGTGGTGGCGAGGGCGACCCGTAGCTGGCCCGCGGCCAGCATCATCACAGGGTGGCCACCAGTGAGGTCGGCGAGGAATTCGGTGTGACCAGTGAAGGGGATGCCGGCCTCGTTGATCACGCCCTTGTGCACCGGCCCAGTGACAAGCCCACTCAACTCCCCCGCCAGGCAGGCGTAGGTGGCGGCGCGTAGGGTGTCGAGCACGTAATCCGCATTGGCTGGATCCAGTCGCCCCGCCTCAGCACGGGTGCGCAGGGGGACCGTGGCGATGGAGAGCTCCCCCGCACTGGGCAGGCGGGGGGGGCGATGGGGGGCGTGGGGAATCAGACTCAGCGGCAGGCCGAGCTTGGCGGCGCGCTCATGCAGAAGCGTAGGGTCGGCAAAGGCCACCAGTTCGACCGGCAGGGCCTGCTGGACAAGCTGGATGGTGAGATCGGGACCAATCCCGGCCGGTTCGCCGGGGGTGAGGGCCAGTTTCAGCGGGGCGATCACTTGCCAGCGCCGTTGCCGATGAAGACCTCGGTGTAGGCCTCGTCCTTCAGGCGGCGCTGCCAGCGCTCAAGCTCCTCCTCAGCCTTGCGTCGGCCGATTGCCTCGCGCGCCTGCTGGCGTAGGAACTCGGCATTGCCGCTCGCGTCGCGGCGCTCGAGCACCTGCAGGATGTGCCAGCCGAAGGGGGAGCGGAACGGTTCGCTCAGCTGGCCAGGCGCAGTGCTGTTCATCACTTGCTCAAAGGCCTCGACCATCATGCCGGGACGGATCCAGCCGAGGTCGCCACCGCGCTCGGCGGAGTTCTTGTCGTCGGAGTAGGTGCGCGCCAGAGTGGCGAAGTCCTCGCCCTTGAGGATGCGCTCGCGCAGCTCGAGCAGACGGCGACGCGCCTCGTCGTCGGAGACATTCTCACGCGGCTGAATCAGGATGTGGCGGGCATGGGTTTCGGTCAGCGTCGCGGCCTGGTTCCGCGCATCACGCACGTCCACCAGTTGGACGATATGGAAGCCGCTCGGCGTGCGCAGCAGCTCGGATAGTTGGCCGGCCTGCAGGCCCTGTGCGGCCTCGGCATAGACGGTGGGCAGGCGATCGAGCGGGCGCCAGCCGAGGTCGCCCCCCTCCAGCGCGTCGCGCGCATCGGAGAAGCGGGCGGCTACACTGGCGAAGTCGGCCCCGCCACGCAATTCTGCGAGTGCCTTCTCGGCCTTGGCACGGGCCTTGGCGATATCGTCCGGTCCAGCGGACTCAGGCAGGGCGACGAGGATGTGGCGGAGATGGAACTCGCGCGCCTGGCCGGACGTGATCCGCTTGCTGGCAAGGTAGTCGTCGACCTCCTTGTCGGAGATCTGCAGGCGGTCGAGCACCTCACGCTTGTGCAGGCGACCAAGGATGATCTCCTGACGCACTTGCTCGCGAAAGTCTGCCCAGTCGGTGCCTTCCTTCGCCAGGGCGGCACGAAACTGCTCCACACTCATGCCATTGTCGCTAGCGATGCCGCGCACGGCGTTGTCCAGGCTCAGGTCGTCGACCGTGATGCCGGTCTGCTTGGCGTACTGCAACTCGGCACGCCGGATCATCATGCGCTCCAGCACCTGCGGCAACAGCACCTCGGTGGGTGGCACGGCGTAGCCGTTGGCGCGCAGTCGGTTGCTGACGCGCGCCATCTCGGCCGCCAGTTCGCGCTCGGTGATCGCCTCGTCGTTGACAATGGCGACCACGCGATCAAGGGGGATGAGTTGGTCCTGGCCCTGCGCCTTCGGTGCGGCGGAGGACGGGGCGGCGTGGAGTGGGCCGCCGAAAGCAAGCAAGATGCCGACCAGGAGAAGGGGCCGTGCGATCAAGAAACGGGGCATGAATGGAGTCCGTTCAGGGGTGGAACGATGAGAACCCAAGAATATCACGTTCGAACTGTCTGTCAGCCTGTTGACCCAAGCCGCCCAATCCCTTGAGTTCGAGTTGGATCAACACTGCGCTGTCCAGCTCGATCACCTCCGGTTCGGGGACATTGACCACATAGCGGCGTGCACCAACGCGCAGCCGCCAGCAGCAGCTGTCGTATTCCACGCCCGCTAGGGTTTGGATCACCGCTTCGCCCTTGAGGTCCTGCACCACGCTGCCGAGCAGGCGCCACTGGCGTGAGATAGGCCAGGCGAAGGAGATGCCGGTCTGTTCCAGGTCGGGCAGACCGGGATCATCCTCGTGCTTGGCGTAGTGCAGGTTGAGCAAACGCTGGTCTGTCCCGCGGAAGCTGAGCAAGGCATAGGTCTGGGAGAGTTGGTCGAGCGCGGGGGTGGTGGTGGCCAGCAGGCGCAGGTGCCAGCTGCGGTTGAAGCCAAGGCCCAGCTCGCCCATGACCTCTCCCGCGCCCGCCGCGTAGCCTGTGCCTCCGGCAAGGGTGACCCGCTCATCGGCAAAACGGTAGCGCTGGCCGATGGCAAGGCTTGCGCGCTCAAAGCCTTCGCGAGCGTCCAGGGCGCGCCAGGTCAGGGCATAGCTGAGTGCATGGGCATCCCCCAGCCGATCGCGGCCGGTGAAACGGTTGGGGCTGAACAGGCGGGAGAGACTCGGGGTGGCCAGGCTCGAGTCGAACAGCGGGCCGTTCTGCTCGCGATAAGGGACATAAAGGTAGTACAGGCGCGGCTCAAGTTGCTGGTCTATCCGCTCACCAAAGCGGTCGAAGAACAGCCGCGCATCAAGGCTTACGATGGGGGCGATGCGGTCGAAGTCTTGGTCCTCGAGCTGGTAGCGCACCGCATCGAGGGCAAGACGCGGGGTGATACTGTACCAGCGAGCCTCGAGCGGCAGGCTGATCGCCGGTTGCAGGGCATAGCGCTCGCCCTGCGGCACGCGCTCGAGTTCATGACGAAAGCGCACGGCCTCGCTCTCGAGGGTCAGGCGCAGTGGGCCAAGGTCTTCGCCGCCGGTCAGGAGGACCTGCGGCATGCGCCGGTAGGGGCGGCCCGCCTCGGTCACGTTGTAGGTGAGGGTCTGCCATTGCTGGGCTTGGAGCAGCAGATTCCAGCGGCCAAAGCTGCGCGAAGCACGCGCGTGTGATTCGAGATAATCAGTGATGCTCTCCCAGGGGGTGGTGCTGAAGTCGCGCATGAAGTCCACATCGGAGGCGCGGCGCACCGCCAGCGAGCCGTTCCAGTCGCCCAACCGGCTGTTGGCCTCGGCATTCAGCAGGTAGCGGTGGTCATTGTCGCGCCCCTTGTCATGCGGCAGCCAGTCGAGGTTGATCTGGCCGCGGCCTTCCCGCCACAGCTCGCGGTACTCGCCCTGCAGCATCAGGCCGCGCTTGCTCATTGGGCGCAGGGTGAGGGTGGCGTCGCGCTCGGGGGCAATGTTCCAGTACCAGGGCACCGTTACCTCGAAGCCCCGCTTGTCGCTGATGCCAACGTCGGGGTAGAGGAAACCGCTGGCGCGGCGGTCGTCGAGCGGGAAGTCGAGCCAGGGCGAGTAGAGCAGTGGCACGCCCTTGAAGTGGAGCCAGGTATCATACGCGACGCCACGTCCGCGCGCGTGATCGAGTTCCATTCGGCGCGCCGAAAGCTCCCAGTCGCGCTTGGATTCGGGGCAGCTGGAGAGGGTGACCTGCTCGAGTTGGTCGTGCTGGGCATCCAGGCGGGTGACGGACGCGCTGCTGCCGGACAGATGGCCAGGCAGCAGCCAGAAGCGCGTGGTCTCGAGTTGGCTGCGGTCTTCGTCAGGCCAGAAACGGGCCTTGCGGGCGAACAGGATGCGGGTGGTGTCCCAGTAACGCACTTCCCCGCCCGCGGGGGCCTCGGCCTCGATCTGTGCGGGGGTCAGGGTGTAGCGGATATGCTCGGCCAGCAGGCGCTGATCGAGGCGTTGCAGGCGGACGTTGCCCGTGAGGGTGGCCACCTGGCCATCGTGACTTGCGTGGTCGGCCTCGGCCTCGGCGGGGGCACCGGCGGCAAGGGCGGGAAGATCAGGCAGCTTCGGCTCGAGCGGTGGGCAGAGCCGGTAAGGGTCATAGGCCCTTGCCGCCAATGCCGGGATCAGCGCCAGCAACAGGGCGAGGGGCAGGTTCGAGAGGCGCCCCGGGAGCATCGGCGCGGCGTCAGTCCAGGGCGTCGATGATGGCACGCAAGTCCGCAAAGATGGCCTCCATGGAATGGCGACCATCCACGATGTGGAGCTTGCCTTTGGCCTTGTAGAAGTTGATCAGTGGGGCAGTTTGCTCTTCGAAGATGCGCAGGCGCTTACCTACCGTCTCCTCGTTGTCGTCCGCACGCTGGATCAACTCGCCACCGCAGACATCACACACGCCGACCTGGCGCGGGGCGTGGGTATACTTGTTGTACACTGCGCCGCACCTGGTACAGGTCATGCGGCCGGTCAGGCGTTGCATGAGCTCGTCGAACGGCACATCCAGCAGGATGACAGCCTGCAGCGGCTTGCCGAGCTCGGCCAGCAGGGCGTCCAGTGCGCTGGCCTGGGCCAGGTTGCGCGGGAAACCGTCGAGGATGAAGCCAGCGCGGGTGTCATCCTCGGCCAGACGCTCGCGGATCATGCCGAGCACGATGTCATCCGAGACCAGCTGACCATGATCCATGGCGTCCTTGGCCCTGCGGCCGAGCGGCGTGCCGGCCGCCACCTGGGCGCGCAGAAGGTCGCCGGTGGAGATCTGCGGCACTTTGTAGTGCTCGACCAGGAACTTGGATTGTGTGCCCTTGCCAGAACCGGGGGCGCCAAGGAGAACGATGCGCATGGTTGAATGTCCTGTGGTGAGTCAGTCTGCTGCATGGTCGGCAGTCATTCAGACTGCTTATAATACACGCCTGACTTCGACATAACGAGGCATTCGGCATGCATATCAAGCACATCCCGGCGGGTAAGGGTGTTCCCGAGGACATCAACGTCATCATCGAGATTCCGGCCCAAGGCGCGCCGGTCAAGTACGAGATCGACAAGGAGAGCGGTGCGCTGGTGGTGGATCGTTTCATGGCCACCGCCATGTTCTATCCCTGCAACTACGGCTTTATCCCGCACACCCTCTCCGACGACGGTGATCCGGTCGATGTGTTGGTGGTGACCCCGACGCCGCTGATGCCCGGCGCTGTGATTCGCTGCCGCCCGGTTGGCATGCTGAAGATGAGCGATGAGGCCGGCGTGGATGTGAAGCTGGTGGCCGTACCATTCGGCAAGCTGACCCCGCTTTACGACCATGTGCAGGACGTCACCGACCTGCCGGAGCTGTTGCGTGCTCAGATCGCCCACTTCTTCGAGCAGTACAAAGCGCTCGAGAAGGGGAAGTGGGTCAAGGTTGAGGGCTGGGCGGACGCCGCCGCCGCGCGCGCCGAGATCCTCGCATCGGTGGATCGCTACAAGGCTCAGGCGCTTTGATGGACATGAGCCTGGCGCAAGACGTCCAGCCATGCATGGGCGTCTTCCTTCGGCAGGTTGACCCTTCTCGGGTGTGGAAGGGATGGTGTTCAGTGCGCGTCTCGACCCGCGGTGAAGCAGGAAATCAGCGCTGAACCTGCTATAAGTCTAGGCAGGTTTGGATAGGTCTGATGGAACGGCACATCCCGGTTTCTGATCCAGCGCGCATGAGCGATGCGTCCGCGGCGAATCAGGCGGCTTCTCCGGAGGAGGGGCGTTCCGCGGGGCGGTGTTCCTGGAGGGATAAAGTCCCCCAGCCCATCGAGGACGGTGAGCAGATACGGGAGATCGTGCTGCGGCGCGCCATCATTGCCGCGCTCGTCTGTCTCCTCCTGCTTGGCGTGGTGATTGCACGCGTGGCCTGGCTGCAGGTCACCGCGCACGAGCGCTTTGCCAGCCTGGCCGAGCAGAACCGCACGCGCATCGAGCCCATCCCCCCCGCGCGTGGTCTGATCTACGATCGCAATGGCGTGGTGTTGGCCGACAATGCCCCCACCTTTCAGGTCGAGCTCGTCCCCGAGCAGGTGCCGGACATGGAGGCCACCCTTGAGCATCTGGCCACCTTGCTCCATCTGGATGAGTCCGAGCTTGGGCGTTTCCGCAAGACCCTCAAGGCCAGCCGTTCCTTTGACAGTATCCCCCTCAAGTTCAACCTCTCCGAGGAAGAGGTGGCCCGGCTGGCGGTCGAACGCCCACGCCTGCCGGGTGTGGAGGTGCATGCCCGTCTGACTCGCGTCTATCCCCAGCGCGAGAAGGTGGCGCATGTGGTTGGTTATGTGGGCCGGATCAACGCGCGCGAGCTTGCGATCATCGACCAGGAGGCCTACCGCGGTACCTCGCATATCGGCAAGACGGGGTTGGAGCGGTTCTATGAGGATCGCCTGCACGGTGAGGTTGGCTACCGTAAGCTCGAAGTCGATGCTCACGGCCGTACCCTACGGGTGTTGGAGGAGGTGCCGGCCAAGCCCGGCGAGGACATCCACCTGACCCTCGACCTGCGCCTGCAGGAGGTGGCCGATGCCGCGCTCGGCGACTTTCTCGGCGCCGTCGTTGCTCTCGATCCACGCAACGGCGAGGTGCTGGCCTTCGTCAGCAAACCAGGGTTCGATCCCAATCTGTTCGTCAATGGTATCCGCAGCGGTGATTACAAGGCACTGGTCGAGAATCCCGATCGGCCCTTGTTCAACCGGGCCCTTGCGGCGGCCTATCCGCCAGGGTCGACGATCAAGCCGCTGATGGGGCTGGCGGGGCTCGAGTATGGTCTGATCACCCCCGAGTTCCGCATGTTCGCCGGCCCTTATTACCAGTTGCCGAACGATAGCCACCGCTATCGCGACTGGAAGAAGGGCGGGCACGGCTGGGTGGACCTCGACCGGGCCATTGCCCAGTCCTGCGACGTGTATTTCTACGACCTGGCCCACCGCATGGGTATCGATCGCCTGCACGAGTTTTTTACCCGCTTCGGCCTTGGACGGCCGACCGGGATCGATCTACCGGGCGAGGTGTCTGGGCTTGTGCCCTCGCGCGCCTGGAAGCGGGCGACGAAAAGACAGCCGTGGTATCCGGGGGAGACCCTGATCGCGGGCATCGGTCAGGGGTATATGCTGGCTACGCCCTTGCAACTTGCGCGCATGACGGCAACCCTGGCCCAGCGTGGCAAGCCGGTGCAACCCCATCTCTCCAAGGATGCCGTGATCAAGCCCCTCGAGCCCATCGTCTTGAGCAAGGCCTCCTATTGGGATGCAGTGCTGGCGGCCATGGATCACGTGATCAACTCCGACTATGGCACGGCCAAGGCCATCGGGGGAGGGCCCTATCGCATGGCGGGTAAGAGCGGGACGGCGCAGGTCTTCACCGTGAAGCAGAACGAGACCTATGACGAGAGGAGGCTCTCGCGCAAGCTGCATGACCACGCGGTGTTCATCGGCTACGCCCCGGTGGAGGCGCCCGTCATCGCGGTGGCGGCCTTTGTCGAGAATGGTCGGCACGGTTCGGGTACGGCCGGACCGATCGTGCGCCGGGTCATGGATGCCTGGCTGCTGGGGGATTTTACCCTCAAGGCGGCACCCCAGAACCAGGTGGAGGCGGACTGATGTCGATGCTGCGTGAAGGTTGGAACCGGTCGTTGCAACCCTATCGCGAGGAAGAGGGGGTGCTGTTCCGCTGGCTGCGTCTGGATCCCTGGCTGCTGTTCGCCCTACTCCTTTTGCTAGGGGTGGGCGTGGTGACGGTGTACAGCGCCTCGCACCAGAGCCTGCAGCAGCTCACCAGTCTTGGCATGCGCATTGGGGTTGGCGTGGTATTGATGCTGGTCATGGCGCGCATCCCGCCGCGCATCTACCAGTTCTGGTCGCCTTGGTTGTTCGGGGTGGGGCTCATCCTGCTGCTTGCGGTCGAGCTGTTCGGCTACATCGGCAAGGGGGCGCAGCGCTGGCTGGACCTCGGCTTCATCCGCTTCCAGCCCTCCGAGATCATGAAGCTCGCAGTGCCGATGATGGTGGCTTGGTACCTGGCCCACCGGCCGCTGCCGCCGCGTCCATTCGACGTCTTGGTGACCCTGTTGCTGGTGTTGGTGCCGATGGTGCTGATCATGTTCCAGCCGGATCTTGGTACCGCCCTGCTGGTGGGAGCGGCGGGCATCTTCACGCTGCTGCTCGCGGGCCTGTCCTGGCGGTACATTGCGGGTGGGCTGGCGGCCCTGGTTGCGATCATCCCGGTGATGTGGAACTTCGTCATGCACGACTACCAGCGCCAGCGGGTGCTCACCCTACTGGACCCGGATGCCGATCCGCTCGGCGCAGGCTACCACATCATCCAGTCGAAGATCGCCATTGGTTCCGGCGGCGTGTTCGGCAAGGGCTGGCTCAATAGCACCCAGGCCAATCTCGATTTTCTGCCCGAGGGGCATACTGATTTCATCTTCGCAGTATTTGCCGAGGAGTTTGGCCTGATCGGTGTGTTGCTGTTGCTCTCGCTTTACCTGTTCATCGTTTTGCGTGGCCTGATCATCGCGGTCAACGCACCGAGTGTCTATGGGCGCTTGCTCGCGGGCAGCCTGAGCCTCAGCTTCTTTGTTTACGTGTTTGTCAACACCGGCATGGTGACAGGCCTTTTGCCTGTCGTGGGTGTACCTCTGCCACTGGTCAGCTACGGTGGAACGGCCATGGTGACCCTCATGGCGGGTTTCGGTATGCTCATGTCCATCCATAGCCATCGCCCCTTCCTTGCCAAGCGCTGACCATGCATCGACTGCTTCCGACTGCGTTGATCCCCGCCCTCATGATGCTGGCAAGCTGTACCACGCTGGCATCTCAAGGGTTTGCAGGGCGTGATGATGTGCAGGCCTTTGTGCGTGAGATCAGCGAGCGCAACGGTCTGGACGAGGCAGAGATGCGTGCGGTCCTGGCGCAGGCACGGCCGCAGCCTGCCATCATCGAGGCCATGACCCGGCCGGCCGAGGTCAAGCCGTGGTATCAGTACCGGTCGATCTTTCTCACCGAGAAGCGCATCGCGGACGGGGTTGAGTTCTGGCGCCAGCATGCTGACAGGCTCGCGCAGCTTGGTCGGCAGTATGGCGTGCCGGCCGAGATCTTGGTTGCCATTGTCGGTGTGGAGACCGGCTACGGGCGTACTATGGGCCGCTATTTCGTACTCGATGCACTCGCCACCCTGGCCTTCGATTATCCACCGCGCGCACCTTTTTTTCGCAAGGAGCTGGAACAGCTCTTCCTTCTGGCTCGGGATGAAAAAATATCGCTCACCGAGGTGAAGGGTTCCTATGCTGGCGCGATGGGGATGCCGCAGTTTATGCCTTCGAGCTACCGCAACTTTGCGGTCGATGGCGATGGTGACGGCCGCCGTGACCTATGGTGGAGTGCCGATGATGTGTTGGCAAGCATTGCCAATTACTTCGTGCGCCACGGTTGGCAACCGGGGGGCGAGGTGGCCTGGCCGGTCGAACTGAACGAACCGGCGCGCCTGGAGAATTTGATGAACCGCGGGCGTGATCTCCAAGCCAAGACCAGCTTGGGCGAGTTGCGTAAGCTCGGCGTGTCGTTGCCGACGGGCGATGATGCCACGCCCGCCATGTTGATCCCCCTCCAAGAAGAGTTGGGCGAGAGCTACTGGGTCGGTCTGCCCAACTTCTATGTCATCACCCGTTATAATCACAGTGCGCACTACGCCATGGCCGTGTGGCAGCTGGGTCAGGCGATCCGTGAGCGCATGAAGGGCGTCAAGGTCCAAACCTCATGAATGTGGCAGGCCGTGCCCTAGCATGCTCCCTGGCGCTTGCACTCCTTGGGGGCATGCTTGGCCTGTCGGGCTGCTCCTCCACCCCGACATTTCGCGATGCGGTGCCGCGTGCCGAGGCCTATAGCAAGTATGGCAACCCAGACACCTATGAGGTGTTTGGCCGACGTTATCAGGTCATGAAGGACAATCGCGGCTACCGCGAGACCGGCATCGCCTCTTGGTACGGTCCGGGCTTCCACGGCAAGCGGACCTCGACGGGGGAGGAGTATGACATGTACGCCATGACCGCCGCCCACAAGACCCTGCGCATCCCATCCTACGTCGAGGTGACCAACCTCCAGAACGGTCGGCGCGTCGTGGTGCGGGTGAACGATCGCGGCCCCTTCCACGACAACCGCATCATCGACCTCTCTTACGCTGCGGCCCAAAAGCTCGGGATGGTTGGTGCCGGCACGGCTCTGGTCGAGGTGCGCCACGTGGATGTGGATCAGATGCCGCCGCAAGAACATGCCCCCGTCCAGCTGGCCACGCCGGTGCCGGAGTGGGGGCGCAACGTGTTCCTCCAGGTGGGGGCGTTCTCTGATGCGGCCAACGCCGAGCGTCTGCGCCTCCTGCTTGCCGCCGCTCGCATCGAGCGGGTCAATGTGGCTCGTCGTCCGGACGGCCTGCACCGCGTGCGGATCGGCCCGCTGGGCTCGGTGGAGCAAGTGGACGAACTCGCGCGACAGCTGGATGCGCTGGGCGTAAGCGGCCGGCACATCGTGCTCGAATGAGCGGCCATGCCTGCGAAACGCCTCCGGACCGGTCTGTTGTTTTCGCAGGCCAGAGAGGCTGCGGCATACTCCCTGTGCCGTGGGCATCCTGTTGTCTTTCGCTATAGATTTTTATTATATTAGGCTGCGCTAATTTGCCGATGGCCGCGTAGGTTGTGCGAGAAGGATCCGATATGATCAAGAAACAAACCCTCCGGCCCCTGGTTCTTGGGGTGATGCTTGCCGTGCTGGGGCAGGTCGCTCAGGCCGAAACGTTGAGTTTCCAGCAGTGCGTCGAGCGCGCACTGCGCCAGAATCCGGACATTGAGATCAGCCAAGCCCAGATTGAGCAGGCCCAGGCTGCCGTGCGCCAGGCCGAGGCCAATTATTTTCCGAGGCTGAACCTGTCGATGACAGGGACCTACACCAACGATGCCCTCAACGCCTTCGGTCTCAAGCTCGGTCAGCGTCAAGCCACCTTTGGCGATTTTGGTATTGGTGAATTCAATCCGGCTGATCCGAAAGTTCTCGAGATCGCTCCGCGCGATCTCAATCATCCCGGTGGTACCGGCAATATCAACACTCGCATCGAGGTGCTGGTGCCGGTCTACAACGGCGGTATGGTCGAAAGCTACGTGCGTCAGGCGCGGGCCTATGTTCGCGCGGCCCAGGCGGGCGATGCCCATGCCCGGCAAATGTTGATCAAGAACGTGTTGATGGCCTATCAGGGGGTGCATACGGCACGTGCCTATGTGAAAGTGGGCGAGCAGGCGCAGGCGGCTTCCGAGGAGTACGTGCGCATCACTGAACGCTTGCTGCAGCAGGGCATGGCGGTCAAGAGTGATATCCTGGCCGCCAAGGTTCATCTGAATGACGTGAAGCTGCAGCTGGCTCGCGCACGTAACGCGGAGGCGGCCGCCCTCGACCAGCTTCACCTGTTGCTCGGCATGCCTTTGGATGCCCCACTCGATGTTGGTCCGGAGGTCGCGCCATGGCCGCTGCAGGGGGATCTCTCCGAGCTGCAACAAAAGGCGAAGGACAATCATCCCGCCCTACAGGCCATGCGCCATCAGCTCGAGGGGCTGACTGCCAACGTCGACGTTGCCCGTGCCGGCTTGTTGCCGCAGTTCAATGTCATGCTACGTCAGGATTGGAATGATCAATCCTTGGGCTTCGGGGCATCCTCCTACACCGTAGCCGGCGTGCTGTCCTGGAACGCCTTTGACGCCGGCGGCACCAGCGCGGCCGTTGATCGTGCCCAGGCTGCGCGCATCGAGGCTGCGGCCAAACTGCGCCAGGCGGAGGAAGGTATCCAGCTTCAGGTGCGCGAGGCGCTGCGCAAGTCGCGTGAGGCCGACGAGGCGGTAGCCGCCCGTGCACTTGCCATTGAGCAGGCCAAAGAAGCCCAGCGTCTGGTAAAAAAACGCTACGAGCATGGGCTCGCGACCATGGTTGAGCTGCTGGCTGCACAGGCCCAGCTCGACAAAGCTCAGGCCGACTGGGTCGCTGCCCGTTACGAGCAGGTGGTCCAGCGCGCCGAGCTCATGCGTGCCGTAGGCCTGCTCTCGGTCGAACAACTCTGAGGACTGTTCCATGCGCATGTCATCGACTCTTGCCCTCACATCCCTCGTCCTGCCGTTGGCCCTGCTGATGGGGGGCTGCTCGTCCGACGAGAAGGCTGCTGTGGCGTCCCAGGTGGTGCGCAACATGCCTGCCTCGATCGAGGCTGCCCGCCTGGTCGAGATGCCAATCTTGGTCCCCACGGCCGGAACCGTGGTGCCCATTGAAGCAGTGCAGCTCTCCTCGCGCGTGATGGGTTACATCCGTGCACTCAAGGTCGTCGAGGGTCAGCACGTTCGGCAGGGGGAGCTTTTGTTCGAGATCGACCCGGTCGACGTGCAGGGCGCCGTGGCCCAGGCTCAGCAGGGGCTGTTGCAGGCCGAGGCGGCACTGAAGGATGCCAAGGCCGACTATGAGCGTTTCGAAAAGCTGTACAAGGATGAGGTGATCAACCGCCAGCAGTTCGAAAAGATGCAGCTCAACTACGAGGTGGCGCAGAGCCGCGTGGCCCAGGCCCGTGCTGGTCTTGCCCAGGCACGCGGCCAATTCGAATACACCCGTGTCACTGCGCCGATCGATGGTGTGGTCACCGCCAAGTTTGCCAATGAGGGGGACATGGCCGCACCGGGCCATCCGATCCTCACCTTGGAAGACAACAACCGCCTGCAGGTGCAAACCTCGGTGCCGGAGGCGATCTTCCGTCAGCTCAAGCTCGGTGATGTGGTGCAGGTCGAGCTGGAAGGGCAGGCCCAGCCGCTGCGCGCGAGTGTGGCCCGCTTGAGCCCCTCGGCCGATCCCGTGGCGCGGACCTACCCGGTCAAGCTGGACCTTGTTTCCGCGGGGGGGAGAAGCGGCAGTTTTGCCCGCGTGCTGTTCACCACCGGCAGCCGCCAGGCCTTGGCCGTGCCCGTCGAAGCGCTGGTTGACCGAGCCGGTATCCGCGGGGTATTCGTGGTGGATGCCCAGGACCGCGCCCAGTTCCGTATGGTACGTGTCGGCAGCCACGTGGATGGCCTGGTCGAGATCGTGGCCGGGCTGGCCGCAGGCGAGCGGGTGGTCACCGAAGGGGCGAAGCAGCTCCAGAACGGTGACCGGGTCATTGCGGGCAAGACCAAGGAATGATGGGGTAAGCCATGCACACCACGACGAACGTCGCGCCTGCGGACAGGATTGAGTCGCTGAACATCGCGGGCAAGCTCGCCCGCATGTTCCTGCACTCCAAGATCACCCTTCTGGTCATCATCGCACTGTTTCTCACGGGCCTGTTGGCACTGGCGATCACCCCGCGCGAATACAATCCGAAGATCGTCGTGCCGGCGGCCAACATCATCGTCGTCAAGCCTGGGGCCAGCCCCGATGAGGTGCATCGGCTGATCGTCCGCCCGTTGGAGGCGATCATGAACGCCATGTCAGGGGTGGATCACACCTACGGCTACGCCACCTATGACATGGGCCTGGTGACCGTGCAGTTCAAGGTCGGTGAGGACCAGGAGGACAGCCTGGTCAAGCTCTATAACCAGCTGATGCAGAACATGGACCGTCTACCACCTGGGGCCATGCAGCCGCTGGTCAAACCGATCAACGTCGATGACGTGCCCATCCTCACGATTGCCCTAGGTTCCGACCAGTATGATGACATGCAACTGCGCGAGATCGGCTCTCGCCTGATCGAGCATCTGCGCAATGTGCCGGGCGTGTCTTTCACTGAGGTGGTCGGCGGCCGACCGCGGGCGGTCAATGTGTGGATCGACCCGCAGCGGCTGGAGGCGCGCGGCCTGACCCTCGACCAGGTTGGTACCATGCTGCAGGGCACCAATGTCTCAGCCCCTCTGGGCGGGCTGGACATGGACAACCGTCTCATCCCCCTGCGTTTTGATGGCTTCCTGCGCACCGCCGAAGAGGTGGGCGATATTGTGGTCGGTGTGTCCAAGCAGGGCAGGCCGATCTACCTGAAGGACGTCGCGCGCATTGAGGACGGCTCGGCGGAGGTCGAGCAGATGCACCGCCTGGCCTTGGGGCCGGCGCACCCGCTGGCCAGCGGTGAGCGACGTGCCGGCAGCGAGATGTCGGCCGTGACCTTGGTGCTCGCCAAGAAGGCCGGCACCAACGCCGTGGTGGTGGCGGAGGCAGTGCTCGCCAAGCTTGAGGAACTCAAGCGCCAGGCTTTGCCGGCTGGGGTGGAGGTGGTGGTCACCCGCAATGATGGCGCCAAGGCGGACGAGGCAGTGAACACCCTGATCGAGCACCTCGGCATTGCCATCGGCTCGGTGGTCCTGATCCTCATCCTGTTCCTCGGCTGGCGCGAGGCAGGCATTGTCACCTTGACCGTGCCGTTGATCCTGTTTGTGGTCCTGGCGGTCGGCTTGATGTTTGGTCAGACCATCAACCGCATTACCTTGTTCGCCTTGATCCTTTCGTTGGGGTTGTTGGTGGATGCGGCGATCGTGGTGATCGAGAATATCCACCGTCACATGCACTCGGGCCAGATCACCGACTTCTCCGCAACCCTCATCCGAGCCACCAACGAGATCGGCAACCCGACCAACATTGCCACCATTGCGGTCATCCTCGCCTTCATCCCCATGGCCTTCGTGACGGGCATGATGGGGCCGTTCATGCGCCCCATCCCATTCAATGTCCCGGTGGCGATGATCGCCTCGCTGGTGATTGCTTATATGGTGGTGCCCTGGGCAGCGCGCATCTGGTTGAGCAAGAAGGCCGCCGCCTGTCAGGTCATGCGCAAGACACCGAGTCTGGAGGAGCGTGGGCATGATGAGCAAGATGTATTGCGGCGTATCTATCTTGGTGTGATCACTCCGCTGCTGAACCGGCGCGCCCTGCGCTGGATCACCATGCTGGTGGTCATCGCCCTGCTGTTTGGCGCCATGCTGATGCCGGCCTGGCAGTTCATCCGCCCCGCTGGCATGAATGGCCCGCTTTCACCGCTCGGTGTCGAACTGAAGATGCTGCCGAACGACAACACCAACACCCTGCTGCTGCAGATCGACATGTCGGCGGGCACCTCGCTGGCGGCGACGGACCAGGTGGCGCGTGCGGTCGGTCAGGTGTTGGCACGTCATCCGCACGTGACCGACTACAGCACCTTTATTGGTATGACTGCGCCGATTGATTTCGCTGCCTTGGTGCGGGGTGACATGATCAAGCGTGGCACTAACCTGGCGCAGATCCGCGTCAATCTGGTTGGCAAGCACGAGCGGTCGGACAGCTCACACACCATTGCCGAGCAGCTCGATGCGGCCCTCGAGACGGTGCGCGCGGCCTTTCCGCAGGCCAAGTTGAAGATTTACGAAACCCCGCCCGGACCGCCGGTGCAGGCCCAGATCCTCGCCGAGCTCTACGGTCCGGACTACGACAAGTTGCGCGAGGCTGCGACGTATGTCGATGCCGCCTTTGAGCAGATTTACGGCATGATCAACGTTGACGATTCGGTCACCGCGCATGCCGACAGCTTCCACATCCGTGTCGATGCCGAGAAGGCCATGCTCTCTGGCATCGCCCCGGGGCAGGTGGCTAAGCTGTTGCGTGACTACGTCAGTGGGCTGTCCATCGGCACCTTGCATGTCGAGGGTGCGCGCGAGCCGGTGGAGATCATCCTGCGTCTGCCGCGCGAGCTGCGCACCGATCCGGCGAGCCTGTTGGCCCTGCGTATCAGCAATCCCCAGGGTGTGCAAGTGCCGCTCTCGGCCATTGCCACCGTTGAGCGCATCACCCAGGCCAAGCCCTACTACGGACGTGACCAGCATTCGATGGTGATGGTGGGCGGTGAGCTTTTGCGCTCGAGCCCGGTCTATGCCGTGCTGAGCCTGGACAAGATGCTCGATGGAGTGGAGCTGCCGAATGGGGTGAAGTTCACCACTGGCAACCTCGGCTTCGTGCAGGCGCAGCCGAAGGACGTCATGGAGTACATCTTGCTGTGGGGCGGCGAGATGCGTCTGACCCTGGATGTGTTTCGCGACCTAGGTTCGGCTTTCATCGTCGCCATCATCCTGATCTACCTGATGCTGGTGGCGTACTATAAATCGTTCATGTTGCCGTTCATCGTCATGGGCGCCATCCCGCTGACCGTGGTTGGGATTTTTCCGGGCCACTGGATCACTGGGCAGGCGTTTACGGCCACCTCGATGATCGGTCTTATTGCCCTGGCGGGGATCGTGGTGCGCAACTCGCTGCTTTTGATCGACTTTATCCTCGACTATCGCAAGCAGGGCTATAGCTTGGAGGTGGCGGTGATTGAGGCGGGCGCGGTGCGCTTCCGCCCGATCCTGCTGACGGCGTTGGCGATCATCCTCGGCTCGCTGATCATGATCACTGATCCTGTGTTTGGTGGTCTGGCCGTATCGTTGATCTTCGGCACCTTCGCTTCCACAATGCTGACTCTGGTGGTGATTCCGCTGATGTACTGGTGGTGGCAACGGCCGCCGCGTTCAGCGGCTGGATGAACGCGCCTTATCTTGGGGCGTGGAGTTCGATAGACTCCATGCTCGCATCACTCATCCGTGGAAGATAAAGATGGCGGATCGCAGACTGAAGGTTTTCTATACGGTCGCCAGGCTGCTGAGCTTCACCAAAGCTGCCGAGTCCTTGCATATGACCCAGCCGGCGGTCACCTTTCAGGTGCGCCAGCTTGAGGAGCATTTCGATACTCGCCTGTTTGATCGCACGCACAACCGTGTGACGCTGACGGATGTGGGGCAGGTGGTGTACGAGGTGGCTGGCCGTATCTTCGAGCTTTACGATGAGATGGAGCGGCGGGTGCGGGAGATGACCGGTGAGGTGGGAGGGTCGCTCAATATCGGCGCCAGCATGACCATTGCCGAGAACATGCTTCCAGGCCTTCTTGGGCAGTTCAAGAAGAAGCACCCTGATCTCAACGTGCGCCTGAAGGTGGGCAACACGGAGTCCATCGTCTCCATGGTCGAGCACAATGTGATCGACCTTGCCATCGTCGAAGGGTCGGTCAGCAACAAGAACCTGTTGGTCGAGCACTGCCGCAGCGATGAACTGGTGGTGATCATGCCGCCGGATCATCCGTTGGCCAAGCACAAGAGACTGACTGTCGACCAGCTGATGCCTTACCAGTTTATCTGCCGTGAAGAGGGCTCGGGCACGCGCGAGGCCATTTTGAACTACCTGAGCGAGCAGGGGTATCCGGACGGCTGGAACGTGTGCATGGAGCTTGGCAGCCCCGAGGCGATCAAGGGTGCGGTCGAGGCTGGCATGGGGCTGTCGGTGATGTCCAAAGTTGGCATTACCAAGGAGCTCAAGCTCAATATGCTCACTGCCGTGCCTTTGGATCCTCCTCTTTTGCGCGATTTTGCCTTTGTTCGCCAGCGGCACAAGTTCCGTCTTCCGGCCATGGAGGAGTTGCTTGAGTTCTCACGCCAGTTTTGCCAGAAGCAGGGCTAAGACGGGATCCATCCCTGGATTCCGTCCTTTGGGGAATGCATGGCGTTCCATCGTCGATGAGGGCCACAGTGTTCAGAGGGGCCGCGACGAGACCGGCGGTTGAGGAAACCCCTTGGACACCCCGTCAGAGCGTCTCCGAGGCAAATTCCGCCAGGCGCGATCGCTCTCCGCGCATAAGAGTGATGTGCCCACCATGCGGCCAGCCCTTGAAACGGTCAACCACATAGGTGAGACCAGAGGTGGTCTCGGTCAAGTAGGGCGTGTCGATCTGGGCGATATTGCCCAGGCAAACAACCTTCGTGCCCGGGCCGGCACGGGTGATGAGGGTCTTCATCTGCTTCGAGGTCAGGTTTTGCGCCTCGTCGATGATGAGAAACTTGTTCTGGAAGGTGCGTCCGCGCATGAAGTTGAGCGAGCGAATCTTAATCCGCGCGCGCATCAGATCTTGGGTGGCCTGGCGTTCCCAGCTGCCGCCACCCTCGGTGCGGGTCAACACCTCAAGATTATCCATCAGCGCCCCCATCCACGGCGTCATCTTCTCCTCCTCCGTGCCAGGCAAGAAGCCAATGTCCTCACCAACCGGGACCGTCACCCGGGTCATAATGATCTCAGAGAAGCGGTTCTTCTCCAACGTCTGCGCCAGCGCGGCAGCCAGGGTGAGCAGAGTCTTGCCCGTACCCGCCTGCCCGAGCAGAGTGACGAAGTCGATCTCCGGGTCCATCAGCAGGTTCAACGCAAAGCTCTGTTCGCGGTTGCGCGCGTTGATGCCCCACACCGTGTTCTTCGGTAGGGTATAGTTGACGACAGTCTCGACGATGGCCGAGCCATCCGGCTCAAAGCCGCGTACGATCCCCTCGAACGGCGCATGCCCATCCAGATAAAGAAACTGGTTCACCAGCCATGCGCTGACCAGCGGACCGTGAATGCGGTAGAAGCTGCGGCCCGCCTCCTGCCAAGCATGCAGGTCCTTGCTGTGTGTGCTCCAGAAGTCCTCCGGCAAGGCGGTAAAGCCGGTATAGAGCAGATCGACATCCTCCAGCACCTGGTCGTTTTCATAGTCCTCCGCGTGGATGCCGAGTGCAGCCGCCTTGATGCGTAAATTGATGTCCTTGGACACCAGGACCACTTGGCGCTCGGGCATCTGCTGCATAAGGGCGAGAGTGACAGCGAGGATGGCATTGTCCGCCTTGGCGCCGGCGAGCATCTGTGGCAGTGGCGCGTCGAGTGCGCGGGTCTGGAAATACAACCGACCCGTGCAGCCGCGTAGATGGGGGTCTTTGAAAGGAGGGGTAATGGGCAGTCCAGCCTCAATCTCGGCGACATTGGCATTGGCCATCAGATCGGCGAAAAAACGGCTGGCCTGACGAACATTGCGGGCGATCTCGGAGGTGCCCTTCTTGATCCCGTCCAGCTCTTCCAGCACGACCATGGGCAGGTAGATGTCATGCTCTTGGAAGCGGAAAATCGCGGTGGGGTCGTGAATCAGGACGTTGGTGTCGAGGACGAACAGGCAGGGACGGGGGCGTTCGCGATGGATCATGATCCGTGGTTTCCGTGAAGTTCAACGTGCGGCCTGGAGAGCTGCCAGCACGGCCGCCGCATGTCCGGCCACCTTCACCTTGCGCCACTCAAGGCGCACGACACCTTGGGGGTCGATAAGGAAAGTGCTGCGCTCGACACCCAGGTACTCCTTGCCATACAGCTTCTTGGGCCTGATGACATCGAAGGCCCGGCACAAGGCCGCATCCTCGTCGCTGATGAGATCGAAGGGGAAGCCGTGCTTGGCGCGGAAGTTGGCGTGGCTTCTTAGGCTATCGCGCGAAACGCCAATGATGCGGGCCCCAAGAGCAGCGAAATCGGCGGCCAGGCGGGCGAAGTCCTGACCCTCCGCGGTACAGCCAGGGGTGTTGTCCTTGGGATAGAAATACAGCACCAGCCACTGGCCGAGCAGGTCCTCCGGGAGGTGCAAGAGGCCTGCCGTGCTTTCGACATCAAGACGAGGTAGAGTGCGTTCGGTCATGCGGTCCTCGCTTGATGGGGTACCTTAGCGTACTGGATCGAGGGTGGCGTCCAGATTGTATTCGTCACACAGGTCGAAAAAGGCATCCTTGAACAGGGCAAGGCGACGATCGGCGGGGATGTCGACCTGCATGCGCAGGGAGAGCATGGCGGTGCGTTGGCCCGATGTCTGGTAGGGGAGGGTCGAGAGATCACGAATGTTGACCCCCTGGGCGGCAAAGAACTGGGCTAGGACGTGGGTGATGTCCGGCTCGTTGATGCCGACGATGTCCACCACGTAAGGCAGCTGCGCCCCCTGCGCAGCGGGCAGCTCGGTACGTGTCAGCGTAAGCTCCATCTCATACTGCGAAGCAAGCTGACGCAAGGCGGTTTCGAGGCGGGAAAGGCGGTCCCAGCTGCCGCTGATCAGCATGGCGGCGGCAAAGCGGTCACCGAGGGTGAACATGCGGGAGTCGAGGAGCACACATTTGTGCTGGGCAATGGGGCGAGTGATCCGCTCGACCAATCCGATGGTGTCCTTGGCAAGCAGATTGACGGCCAAATGGGACTGCATGGTGTCCGTGACAATGGGTTTTTGGTCGAGTATACACGCCCGCCTGGATGCGCAAAACATGGCATGAGAGGGCCTTCCGTCGCCTTGCAAGGCGCGCCTTGAGACGAGTAGTATGAACCCATTTTCCTTGACTTGGGTGATGCAATGTTTCACGGGAGTATGGTGGCCCTGGTGACTCCGATGCGGGCGGATGGGACGCTGGACTTCGGGGCCCTGCGCCGATTGGTCGATTGGCACGTGACAGAAGGTTCCGATGCCCTCGTTGCGGTTGGCACCACCGGAGAGTCGGCGACGCTGGATGTCGCCGAGCACATCGAAGTCGTGCGCCGTACGGTCGAGTACGCCGCAGGCAGGGTGCCGGTCATCGCAGGCACCGGGGCCAACAGCACGCGCGAGGCCATCGAGCTTTCGAAGGCCGCAGTGGAGGTCGGCGCGGATGGCTGCCTGCTGGTCACCCCCTATTACAACAAGCCGACCCAGGAAGGCCTGTACCGTCACTACATGATGATTGCCGAGGCGGTGCCCGCGCCCCTGATCCTCTACAACGTGCCGGGCCGCACGGCCTGCGACATGCTGCCAGCCACGGTGGAACGATTGGCCGATGTGCCGAACATCGTTGGCATCAAAGAGGCTTCCGGCTCGCTGGAGCGCGTCCGCGAACTGATCGAGCGGGTGGCCGCTCGGATGGATGTGTACAGCGGCGATGACGACCTGGCACGCGAGGTCATCCTGCAGGGTGGCAGAGGTGTGATCTCGGTCACCGCCAATGTCGCCCCGCGCGCCATGCACCTGATGTGCAAAGCCGCGCTGGCCGGGGATGCCACCCGTGCCACCGAGCTCGACGCGCCGCTGCGCAGCCTGCACAAGGCCCTGTTTCTCGAGTCCAATCCCATCCCGGTCAAGTTTGCCCTGCATGCCATGGGGCTGATCGAGCAGGGGATTCGCCTGCCGCTGACCTGGCTATCCGCAACACACCATGAGCCGTTGCGTCAGGCCATGCGTGCCGCCGGGGTGTTGAGCTAACAAAACACTGAAAAAATTCAGCATCTCCCCTTGAGGGTAAGACGTCCCAACGTAATCATGACGCAATTCATTGATTCTTCGAGGCTGTTGCAGCTGGCGCAGCTCCGAACCCAGCCCTTTTGGAAACACTCCGTGTTTCCATGGTGGCTCCTTGCAACGATGTTGACATCTGTTGCGGTAAAAACAAGCTGAAAATCCATCCATGGATTTTTTCAGCGTTTCCTTGAGAGAGGTTGATTATGCAATTGAAGGTGCTTGCGCGGATTGCCGTTCCGGCCGCCGGTCTGGTACTCCTGGCGGGGTGCTCATTTATCCCCGGGCTGGGCAAGGATGAGGCCCGCGAGGCGCGTCGCACCGGCAGCCTGCCCAGTCTCGAGCTGCCTCCTGCCTTCACTGCCCCCGATCCCGCTCTGGTCATCAGCGTACCGCGTTCCGTCACCGCCTCCGGAGAGGCTGCGAAAAACAGTGGTGCAGGTGGTGGCGTCCTGCTCAAGTCGGCCACGGTCAGTGTAGAGGGGTCGCCCGACGCACGCTGGTTGGAGGTCGATGCCCCGCCGGAAGCAGTATGGCCGCGCCTGGCCAGCTTCCTTCAGGAGGAGGGCTACAGCGTCAGACGCCAGGACCCCAAGCTTGGCATCCTCGAATCGGACTGGGTCGGCGGCAGTGCGGGCAATCCGGATGTGGGAGGGTTGCAGGGCCTGCTTAGGGGGATTACCCGCCTGTTCTTCGTACCGGACCACATGGACCGCGTACGTCTGCGCATGGAGCGCGGTGAGACCGACGCCAAGACCCGCGTGTTTCTCACCAGCCAGCGCATGGAGCGTGTCGAGGATGCCCCGTTGGTGCCGGGCACGCCGTCCGACACCTTCAAGTGGCAGATGGGTCAGGCCAACGCCGATTTCGAGGCCGAGATGCTCAAGCGCCTGATGGTGTACCTATCAGGGGACGAGGCCCAGGCACGTGCCCAGCTTGCCGCTTCCTTGCAGCCCCGTGCGCGTATGGTGCTCGACACCAACAAGGATCAGCGCTACCTGGTCGTGCAGCAGGCCTACCCGGTGGTGTTCAACCGCACCGTGGCCGCCGTCGAGCGCCTCGGCTTCGATGTGGTGAAGAAGGATGCCGACCATGGTGTGTTGCAGGTCCGTCACGCGATGCCACGCACCCTGTACGAGGGCGTGATCCTGCGTGGCGCAGAGCTCAAGCAGGGGAGTGGCGAGAATCCCATCGCCCTCACGTTGCAGCTCAAGCCGCAGAAAGACGGCACCACCCGCATCGACATGGTGGATGTGGTCGGCGACAAGGATCTGCCGAAATTCACTGCGGTGTTGGGGGAGCGCTTGACACAATCGCTGCGCTGATTCCCTTCGCGCTCGCGCGATGTGACGAACCCGGCACAGGCCGGGTTCGTCGTTTGGCATGGGATAGCCGGAATCCACCCCTTGTTCGCGCCTTCCCTTGGGATCCGACCGCCTCGTTTCGAGATCGGATTCTGGTGTTGTCACCAAAGATCAACGACTTAGGCGCGCATACGCCGAATGGTTGTGGATCGACTCGAAGTTCTCTACCTCGATGGAAAAGCCGTGGATGCGCGGCTCCTCGCCCAGGGCGTGAGCGACGTCGCGGATGATGTCCTCGACAAACTTCGGGTTCTCGTAGGCGTGCTCGGTGACGTACTTCTCGTCGGCGCGCTTGAGCAGTCCATACAGCTCGCACGAGGCCTGCGCCTCGAGCAGCTGGATCAGCTTGGTTAGGCTCAAGGAGGGATCGCACTCTACCTCGGCACGGATGTGGGAACGCTGGTTGTGCGCGCCATACTGCGAGATCTCCTTCGAGCAGGGGCAGAGACTGGTTACCGGCACCTCCACGCCCATGGTAATGTGCGTGGTGCAGCGATCGCCCGTGGCAGTGAGACGCGCGCCGTAGTCCATCAGGCTAGAGACGCCGGATTTGGGCGCGACTTTGCGCGCGAAGTAGGGGAAACTCATCTCGATGGTGCCGAAGTCGGCGTCCAGCAGCTCGAGCATCTCGCGGTGGAGCGTGGCCAGGGTCGTGGGAGAGATGATACGCGGCGCATCGCCCAAAAGGGCGATGAAGCGCGACATGTGAGTGCCCTTGCGGTCGTGCGCCAGGTTGACCGTGAAGGTGCAGGTGGCAATGGTGGACTGAGTGGTCCCGTCCGCCTCTTGGAGCACCACCGGATGGCGTAACCCCTTGATGCCAACCGCATCAATGGCGATGCGGCGAGTGTCGGCCAGGCTTTGGATGTCCGGGATGGCTTCGCTCATTGGCGCGCTCATGCTTGGGTCTCGCGATAGGTCACGCAGGCGCGGTCAGTCTCCCACAGGGTGACGGCGGATACCCGCGCGTGTTCGCCGTTGAGGCGCTTGCCCACTTCCTGGTAGAACCAGGCGGCGATGTTTTCGGCGGTAGGATTGATAGTATCGAACGGCGGGATGGCGTTCAGGTAGAAGTGGTCGAGCAGATTGGCCACCTCGCGCGCGGCACGCTTTATCTCCTTGAAGTCCACCACCATGCCGACCCCGTCCAGGCGGGTGCCGGTGACCTCCACCTCGACCTTCCAGTTATGGCCGTGCAGGCGGGCGCAGTCGCCGGCATAGCCGTGCAGCTGGTGCGCGGCAGCAAATTCGGTGTGAACCTTGAGGGTGTATTGGGCAGCCATGGTGGATAAGTTTGGGTAAAGCGGGGATGTTACGGGCGCGATCGGCTCGAGGCAAGGAAACCCCTGATCTGTCTCAGGATACCCACCGCATCCAGGCCGTAGTGGCGGTACAGTTCGGCCTGGCTGCCCTGCAGGGTAACGACGTCCGGCAGGCCGAGGCGCAGGATCGGCAAGATGAGCCCCTCGTCAGCCAGCGCCTCCAGTACCGCGCTGCCCGCACCCCCCATCAGGGCGTGGTCTTCAAGGGTGACGAGACGGGCATGGTTCATGGCGGCCTCGCGCAGGGCATCGATATCCAACGGCTTGACGAAGCGCATGTCGAGCACGCTGGCGTCGAGCTCCTCGGCAGCCTTCAGGGCCTCGTGCAGCAGCGGGCCGAAGGCGAGGATGGCGAGATCCCGACCTTGGCGGCGCCAGACGGCCTTGCCGAGGGGAAGGGGCTCGAAATCCTGTGGCACACTTGCACCGCAGCCGCCACCGCGCGGGTAGCGTACCGCGCTCGGTCCCTCCAGGGTCAGTCCGGTGCTGAGCATGCGGTGGCATTCCGCCTCATCGGAGGGGACCATAATGACCATGTTGGGCACGCAGCGCAGGAAGGCGATGTCATACAGCCCAGCATGGGTCGCCCCGTCCGCGCCGACCAGGCCGGCACGGTCGATGGCGAAAAGGACTGGCAGGTTTTGCAGGGCGATGTCGTGCACCGCCTGGTCGTAGCCGCGCTGCAGAAAGGTAGAGTAGATCGCCACCACCGGTCTCATGCCGGCCGCGGCCAGGCCCCCGGCGAAGGTCACCGCGTGCTGCTCGGCGATGCCGACGTCGTAGTAGCGGTCGGGAAAATGCATGGAGAAGTCCACCATGCCCGAGCCCTCGCACATGGCGGGAGTGATCCCGACCACGCGCGCATCCCGTTCGGCCGCGCCGCACAACCAGTTGCCGAAGACTTGGGCGAAGGTCACATCCGGCTTGCTGGGGGCGGACTCGAGCTTGTAGGGGTTGAACCGACCCACCCCGTGGTAGCGCACCGGGTCGGCCTCGGCCGGGGCGTAGCCGCGCCCCTTCTGGGTGACGACGTGCAGCAGGCGCGGCCCGGCTTGCGTGCTGAGGTTGGCGAGCACCTCGAGCAGGGTGGGCAGGTCGTGGCCGTCCACCGGACCGACGTAACGGAAGCCGAGCTCCTCGAACAGGGCGCTATGGGTGAGCATGCCCTTGACCTGCTCACGCGCGCGGCGCACCAGTTCACCACCGGGTAAAAGCTCCAACACGTGCTTGCCGCCCTCGCGCACACGGTTATAAATGCGGCTGGTAATGAGTCTTGCGAGGTGCTTGTTGAGCGCGCCAACATTCGGCGAGATCGACATGGCATTGTCGTTCAGCACCACCAGCAGGTTGGCCTTGTCGGCACCGGCATGGTTAAGGGCCTCGAAGGCCTGACCCGCAGTCAGCGCGCCATCACCGATCACCGCCACCGCCTGGTACGGCAGCCCTTGGAGCTTGAAGGCCTTGGCAAAGCCCAAAGCGGCACTGATCGAAGTGCTGGAGTGGCCGGCGCCGAAGGGGTCGTAGATACTCTCCTCGCGCTTGGTGAACCCGGAGATGCCACCGAACTGGCGCAGGGTGGCCATCGTCTCACGCCGACCGGTGAGGATTTTGTGCGCGTAGGCCTGGTGGCCCACGTCCCACACCAGCACGTCGCGCGGCAGGTCGAGTATGCGGTGCAGGGCAAGGGTCAGTTCGACCGTGCCGAGGTTGGCGGCGAGATGCCCGCCGGTAGCGGAGACGCTGTCGATGATGAAGCGGCGCAACTCCTCGGCCAGTCGCTCGAGCTGATCCGTGGAGAGCCCCTTCAGATCGGCCGGCGAGTGGATGGTCTCAAGGATGCTCATGCCGGGCGCTCGACAATGTAACGGGCGAGCAGGCGCAAAGGCTCCGCGCGTGACAGACCATCAAGGGCCGCGAGCGCCTCGTCGCACAATTCAACGGCCAGCGCCTGAGCGGCATCAAGGCCGAGCAGACTGACATAGGTGGGTTTGTCCCTCGCCACGTCCTTGCCCTGGGTCTTGCCGAGGGTCTGGCTGTCGGCTGTCACGTCGAGGATATCATCACGCACCTGGAAGGCCAGGCCGATGGCGCGGGCATAACCTCTCAGACGCTGCAGTATGGCCTCGTCGGCATTGCCGGCAAGGGCGCCAAGGACGACACCGGCCTCAATCAGCGCACCAGTCTTCATGCGGTGCATACGCTCCAGAGAGGCAAGCCCTGGCTGCTGGCCAATGACCGCAAGATCAATGGCCTGTCCGCCAACCATGCCCTGGTGGCCCGCAGCACGGGCGAGGGTGGTGATCATGGCGATACGAGTTTTTTCGGTCAGGCCGGGGGCCTCGGCCAACAGCTCGAAGGCGCGGGTTTGCAGGGCATCACCAACGAGGATGGCAGTGGCCTCATCATAGGCGCGGTGGCAGGTCGGTCGCCCCCGGCGTAGGTCGTCGTCATCCATCGCCGGAAGGTCGTCGTGCACCAGGGAGTAGGCGTGGATCATCTCCAGCGCGCAGGCGGGGGCGTCAAGAGTCGCCGCATCAGCATCGGCCAGCTCGCCCGAGGCATAGACCAAAAAGGGGCGCACACGCTTGCCAGGGCCAAGTAAAGCATAGCGCATGGCCTCGACCAGACGTGCCAGCGGGGATGCACTGGGCTCGGCGGGGAGGGCGTGGTCAAGGGCGGTCTCGACCCGTGCGCTAGCCGCCTTCAACGCCAAAAGGAGGGCGTCAGCGGCCATCGTCGTCCGGAATGAAGGGTTCGGGTTGGTCGGACCGTTGGCTGAGCATGTCGACCCTCGCTTGTGCACTGGCCAGCATGGCCTGGCATTGGCGGACCAGTTGCACACCACGTTCGAAGTCGCGCAAGGCCTCGCTCAGCGGCTGCTCGCCCTGCTCCATGCGCTGCACCAAGGCCTCCAGCTCCTTGAGCGAGGCCTCAAAGGTGACAATGTCGGGGGTATCGGTCGTCTTGCTCGATCTGGCAGCCATGCAACGTGCCCGGTCAATGGGTCAACGATTCTACCACGTGGGTGCGGCTCGTCTTAGGCTCACCCGATCAGTGAGACGTCGAAATGGATCGTCCAAGGGCCGAGGTCGAAGTCGATGGTTTCATGGCCAACGTCCATCAGCTTCGCGTAGCGGTCATGCGAATGCGCCAGTCCACCGGCAACCAGGCCTGGGGCAGTCCTTGCACTCGCGCAGCCCTTCCTCACATAGCCCAGGCAATCTTGTGGCTTAAGTCTGGGTGGGCGCTTACAGAAGCCCCAGTGCCTCGCTCAGGCGGGTCACGCCGTGCAGCTCCATCTCCTTGGGCGGATGCCCCTGCAGGTTGGCCTTGGGCACGATGGCGCGTCGGAAACCGTGCTTGGCGGCTTCCCGCAGGCGCTCCAGGCCATGCGGCACCGGGCGTAGTTCACCGGCCAGGCCCACCTCGCCGAAGATCACGGTATCGGCCGACAGCGGGCGATTGCGCAGGCTGGAGAGGGCGGCGCACAAGAGTGGGAGGTCGGCGGCGGTCTCGTTGATCTTCACCCCCCCGACCACGTTGATGAACACGTCCTGGTCAAACATGGCTACCCCACCGTGGCGGTGCATGACCGCGAGCAGCATGGCCAGTCGGTTCTGCTCGAGGCCGAGGGTGACGCGGCGCGGTTGGCCGAACGGGCTCTCGGACACCAGCGCCTGAACCTCGACCAGCAGCGGGCGCGAGCCCTCCCGTGTGACCATGATCACGCTGCCGGGCACCGGCTCATCGTGACGGGAGAGGAAGATGGCGGAGGGATTGCTCACCGGCTTGAGTCCGTGCTCGGTCATGGCAAATACGCCAAGCTCGTTGGCCGCGCCGAAGCGGTTTTTGACTGCGCGGATGACTCGGTAACGGCTGCCGGCCTCGCCCTCGAAGTAGAGCACGGTATCGACGATGTGTTCGAGCAGGCGGGGCCCCGCGATCGCCCCTTCCTTGGTCACATGGCCGATCAGAAATACGCAGATGCCGCGCTGCTTGGCAAGACGGGTAAGCAGGGCGGCCGCCTCGCGCACCTGTGACACTGAGCCAGGCGCGGCGGTCAAAACCTCGGAGAACAGGGTTTGGATCGAGTCGACCACCATGACACCGGGGCGCAGGACTTCCGCCTGCTGCACAATGCGCTCGACCGAGGTCTCGGCCAAGAGTTGCAGGTCAGAAGCCTTGAGGCCGAGCCGCTGGGCGCGCAAGGCGACCTGGTCGAGCGATTCCTCGCCGGTGACGTACAGGCCAGGCAGGGTGGGCTGCAGGGCAACGAGGGTTTGCAACAGCAGGGTGGACTTGCCGATGCCAGGGTCGCCGCCGAGCAGGATCACCGAGCCGGGGACGAGGCCGCCGCCGAGCACACGGTCGAGTTCGTCCAGGCCCGTGGCTTGGCGTGGGGTCTCGGCCAGCTTCACCTCGCCCAGGCGGCGGGCCCCTTCGGCCCCAGCGTAGTGTCCGCCCCGGCGTGTCTGGGCAGTGGGCGCAGCCTGCTCGATCAGGCTGTTCCACGCCCCGCATTCGCCACACTGGCCGACCCATTTGGGGCTGGTGGAGCCGCATTCGGCGCACACGTATTGGGTTTTGGGTTTCTGCGCCACGTCAAGGCTCAAGTTCGGGGGTGTGCTCACGCGATGGCCACAGGCGCGCCTGCTCGACCACCTTGCGTGCAATGCGGGTGACCTCTACCGTACAGCCGGCCACCTCCAAGCGCATACCCACCTCGGGCAGGCTCTGCAGGTGCTCGAGGATCAGACCGCTCAAGGTGTTGGCAGTGTCGGTGGGCAGGTCGGTGCCGAGGCGCTTGTTGATCTCGCGCAGCGGGGTGGCACCGTCGATCAGGAAGCTGCCATCCTCCTGCGGCTGGATCTCCGGGTTTTCCGCCGTCGGCTGTGAGGTGAACTCGCCGACGATTTCCTCAAGAATGTCCTCCAGGGTGATCAGGCCAAGGATATCGCCGTACTCGTCTACCACCAGGCCCATGCGCTTCTTCTCGCGCTGGAAGTTGAGCAGCTGGGTGTGCAGCGAGGAGCCTTCGGGCACATAGTAAGGCTCCTCGACCGAGCGCATGAAGGTCTTCAGAGAAAGCTCGCCCTTTTGTGCGATGGGTAGAAGATGACGCAGGTTGATCGTGCCGACGATGTGGTCGAGCGTGCCGCGGTAGACCGGTAGGCGGCTGAACGGGGTGGAGCCAATGGTGCGCAGGATCTCGTCCCAGTCGGCCTCAAGATCGATGCCGCTCACCTCTTGACGCGGGATCATGATGTCCTCGACCTTGACCTCCTCCAGGTCGAGGATGCCGATCAGCATGGTCTGGTAGCGTTCGGAAACGAGGCCCCCGGTCTCACCGAGCAGCGTACGCAGCTCGTCGCGGGAAAGATTATGTCCGCCGGAGGCAGTAATATGCACGCCGAACAGGCGCAAAAATCCGTTCGACAGCAGTCCGACGGCCCACACCAGGGGGCCGACGACCTTCTGCAGTCCAGTGTAGACATAGGCGGCGGGCCAAGCGATGCGTTCAGGATGCAGGGCCCCCAGGGTCTTGGGTGCAACCTCACCGAAGATCAGCAAGGCGAGGGTGAGGATGCCTGCCGCCATGGCGATCCCAGCCTCGCCGAACAGGCGCATGAAGATCACAGTGGCGAGGGTGGAAGCCATCACATTGACGAAATTGTTGCCGAGCAGGATCAGGCCGATCAGCTTGTCTGGGCGTTCAAGCAGGCGCTGGACCAGTCGTGCGCCGCGATGGCCTCTCTGCGCCAGGTGCCTCAGCCGGTAGCGGTTGAGGGTCATGAGCGCCGTCTCGGAGCCCGAGAAGAAGGCGGACAGGAGGATCAAGGTGATGAGCGTGCCGATCAGCACGCCAAGGGGTAGATCGTCCAAGAAGGATGCGATGGTTATGAAACCAAACCTGGATGATAAGGCATCAGCGGACGATGCCCAATACCCATTCTAGCACGATCTTGCTGCCGAAGTAGGCGAGCAGCAGCATACCGAAGCCGCTCAGGGTCCAGCGCACCGCCGTGCGGCCGCGCCAGCCCAGAAGGGCGCGGCCGAGCAGCAGGCCGCCAAACACCGCCCAGGAGATGAGGCTAAGCACGGTCTTGTGCACCAGGTGCTGGGCGAAAATATCCTTCAGAAACATGAAGCCGGTGATCAGCGAGAGGGTCAGCAGAGCAAAGCCTGCGCCGATCAGGCGAAAGAGCAGGATTTCCATGTCCTCCAGGGGGGGGAGGATGTATGCGAAGGGCTGGGGACGCCGCTGGTGTAGGGCGCGGTGCTGGGTCGCCAGCAGCCAGGCTTGCAGTGCAGCGAGGGTGGATAGGCTATAGGCGAGGATGGAGAGCAGGATGTGCACCTCGAGGGCCGGCTGGGTGCCAATCAAGTTGCGTGGGGCACTGGGCCAGCCGAGCTGGGCGGCGAGGGCGAGCATGGTCAGCGGCAGCACCGGCAGGATCAGGTTCTCCAGCGGCTGGCGCAAGCTGGAGATTAGCACCAGCAGCAGGGTGACGAGACCGGAGAGGGAAAGGGCTTTGAGCACGCCAAGGTCGATGCCCTCCGGGCAGCAGATGTCACTGGCCAGCGCGCAGGCATGCAGCAGCGCACCGAGCAGCCCCAAGCCCAAGGCGAGCCCCTTGCTCGGGGTTTCGCCTGCGCGTAGGCGTGGCAGGCGTCGCCACAGCAGCAGGGCGGCAGCGGCGTAAGCAGCGAGGGCGGGAACTCCGAACCAGAGGGCGGCGGGCATAGGGCAATCCTTCGGGTGGCTGTACAGTCTATGCCGCGTTGCCGTGTCCGGGCAACGGCAGGGTCTTGTCGGCGTTGAGGATGCCCGCCGGGTCGAAGACCTGCTTGATGCCGCGCATCAGGTCGATGGCCGTGTCGTCCAGCTCGCGCCCGATGAAGTCGCGTTTTTCTAGCCCCACGCCGTGCTCGCCCGAGAGGGTGCCGCCGAGGGCGAGCACCAGGGTGAATACCTCGTTCAGACAGGCGTGGGCGCGGGCAAACTCCCCGGGCGAGTCGGGGTCGAGCAAGAGGTTGACATGGATATTGCCGTTGCCGGCATGACCGAAGTTGACGATCGGTATGGCGTGTGCGGCGGACAGTCGCGCCAGTCCCGCGATCAGTTCTGGCATGCGTGAGACCGGAACCACCACGTCCTCGTTGATCTTCTTCGGCGCGATCTTGCGCAGAGCGGGGGAGAGGGCCTTGCGCGTGGCCCACAGCGATTCGACCTCGTGCGCCTCATACGCCTCACGCCATTCCAGCAAGCCGTCCACCTCTGCCGCTTGGCGGATGGCGGTGATGGCAGGTCCCAGGCAGGCCGTCGGACCGTCGACCTCGATCATCAGCATGGCACGCGCCTGTCTAGGGAAGTCGGTGTCGGTGTAGCCGCGGATCATGTCCATGGCAGCGCCGTCGATGAACTCCAGCGCGCAGGGGGTGATCGGTTGTGCCATCAGGCGGGAGACGGCGCGCGCGGCGCTCCCCATGTCGGCATACAGGGCGCGCGCGGTGCGAACGGCCTCCGGCAGCGGGGTGAGCCGAAGGGTGGCCTCGGTGATCACCGCGAGGGTGCCTTCGGACCCGATCAGGAGGCGGGTGAGGTCATAGCCGACCACGCCCTTGGTAGTGCGGGTGCCGGTGCGCAGCTCTTCGCCCCGGCCAGTGACGGCACGCAGGCCCAGCACGTTCTCGCGCACCGTGCCGTATTTCACCGCACGCGGCCCAGCCGAGTTGCAAGCGAGGTTGCCGCCCACACTGCAGAACGGCGAGCTGGTCGGGTCGGGTGCCCAGAAAAAGCCGTGTTCACGCGCCGTCGCCTGCACCTCGCCATTGGTCACCCCAGGTTCCACCACCATCAGGCGGTCGTCCGGATTTACCTCCAGGATGCGGTTCATACGCTCGAAGCTGAGCACCACGCCGCCGTGGATGGGCACAGTGGCCCCCGTGGTGCCGGTGCCGCGGCCGCGGGCAATGAGCGGAATGCGGTGTGCATGGCATGCGCGCACCACCTCACGCACCTGATCGTGGCTGGTGGCATAAATGACGGCATCCGGTGGACTGTGGCGGCGGCTGTTGTCCATGCCGTAGGCCCACAGGGTGGCGAGTTCGGTGCTGACATGGTCAGCTCCCGCCGCGGCGCGCAAGGCTTGAAGTTGTGCGGGGTCGAGCATCAGGCCAACCCCAACAGGCGGTGGTCGAGGGCATCGCACAGGGCGTGTACGGCCGCCAAGGCGGCTTCCTGTAGGCTCGCCGGACAGGGAGTGTCGAGCTGGATCACCAGGTCGTCTTCCCGCAGACGGCTAGTCACGCCCTCCGACATGGGACCGCCGAGGAGGATCAGGCGCATGTCGTGTAGGTGCACGGTGTCGATCAGGACCTCGAGGCCGTCCGTCCGGGGGCCGTTGAAGGCGAGCAGCGTGTCTCCAGGGGTTGCCAGGCTGCCGATCTGCTGCGTGCAGCCTATCTCCTCACCCGGCAGGGGGCGCAACAGGACGACCGGCAGGCCGGGGCGGGGTTGGATCATGCCGCGTAGCAGAAGACTCGCGGCACGCTCGGCCAGAGACTGGGTCTCCGGCTGGGGGCAGAGGTAGACCCGTTGTCCCGCAAGGCAGGTGGCAAGCAGGCTTTCGACGGCCATGGCTAGGATCGGGGCGGCGGTCTTGAGGGCCGCGCGGACATGCTGCAGGCGTGACTCGGCATGGAGATAGAGCATGTGAGACAGTGCGGTTCCTTCAGCGTGGCTGGGTGCGGGCATGGCTGGGGTGTGTTCACAAAGGGGGTGTTCACAAAACGGAACGGCGTGACGCAAATCACGCGGAGACTTCAAAGGCATTCGCCACCCATTCTAGCGTGGTTCGATGGCCATCTTGGGTGATCCCAACCACGTCAAAGCGGCAGGGGCGGGTGGCGTGTTGGGGATGTTGCACCAGGAAGGTCTGGGCAGCCATCCGCAGGCGCTGACGTTTGGTGGGCGTGATGCTTTCCACGGCACCGACCAGGCCATGCGCTGAACGGCTGCGTACCTCGACGAACACCAGGGTGGCGCCATCGAGCATGACCAGGTCGATTTCTCCCCCGTGGGCATGGACATTGCGCGCCAATAGGCGCAGGCCGCGGCCTTCGAGGTGCTCGAGGGCGAGGTGTTCACCGGCCTTTCCTTTGGCACGCCGCTCGCTCAAGGCGGAAGAACCTCCAAGGGGTTGGCGAGGCCGCCGCGAAACAAGGCCCAGGCCGGGGTACGATGGATGCGGTTGTCCGCACCCAGCCGCAGGGTACCGGTCTGTCCGCGCAAGCCCTCCGGACGCTTGGCTTCTTCCAGCCGGGTGGCCAGCTGGTAGGCATCGTAACCAAGGGCAAATAGGCGTGGTTGGCCGGAAAGCGCTGCTTGTTCGAAGCGGTTCGGGCTGGTCTGCCCGGGGCGGCGGGCATAGTTGAGGATGAGCGGCATATCGCAGAACTGCAGCCCGTCCTTGTCTCGGTCGCTCGCTGGACGCGGGGCGCCGTCGTAGACATGCGAGGTGGCGAGGATGGGGAGGTTGCCGCCGCCGTTGGTGCGCAGCAGCGGCACCCAGGTCTGAGCGTCTTTCGAGCGGGCGACCAAGAACAGGGCATCGGCATCCTCGCGCATGCGCAGGCTGCCATCGATCGGGTCGGGCGCAGGTCGGAGGAGCTGGCGGGCTTGCTGTTCCCACAGCGGGGAGCGTGGGGCATAGCGCTGGCTCTCTACCACCTGCCCGCCCCCTGCGGTGTAGCGGGTGGTGAAGGCGCGGACCATCCGCTCGCCCAGGGTTTCATTCGGGGCGAGGATAAGGGCGCGCACCTGGCCTTGGACCAGCATGCGCTCGGCCACCGCCTGCGCCTCGTCTTCCGGCGGCAGTCCGAACTGGATCAACTTGGGGTCGGTCGCGGATGCGTTCTCCAATGTGTTCAGGGCAATCATCGGCACCTTGGGCTGGAAGCGTGCCAGCTGCTGGAGGGTCTCGCGGTCGAGTGGTCCGATCACGGCGATCGCTCCGGCGGCAATGGCCTCGTCGACGCTGTGGCGGAAGTCTTCGGGGTCGCCAGTGCTGAGATATTCGCGCACCTCGGGGGCCTGTTCGCCGGCCTCTGCGCGCGCGAGCATGACACCGGCCGTGACGGCGCGGGCAGCCTCGGCGATGCGCGGCTCCTGCGAGAGAATGAGGGCGATGTGCGCCGTGGTCTGCGGCACGCGTGCCGCCACCTCCCGCTGCAGCCGCGCATACAGGGCGGGCAGCACAGGATGGGAGGGATGGGCCTGACGCCATCGCTCCAGGGCGTCCTTGCCTTGGCGTTGGGCATGCACGAGCTGGAGCCAGCCGCCGATCTGGGGGTCCATGGTCTCGAGCAAGGCCTTGTTGAATTCGGCCTGGTCGAGGGCACCGAGCAGGCGAAGGATGGTCTCCTGGTTGACGAGGCGGGGCTCGCCACTGAGCAGGCCGTCGAGTGCGATGCGTTGGTGAGCGGCCTCCAGCCCACGCTGATCGGCCTCCAGGGCGCGTGCCAGCAGCTCCAGCCGACGAATGGCCTCGGCCACCCCGAGCGGGGCCGGGATGTCCTGCAGGGCGTCGATGGCTTCTCTCTGTCGGCCCTGCTGCAACCATTCGAAGCCCTGCACGATGCGTGCGCGACGCGGCTCGAAGCGCTGCCAGTCCTCGCGGCCGGCAGCGGGGTCGCGCAGGAGAGCAAGAGCGTTCTGCGGCTTGTCCGCGTCGATCAAGATCTCGATGGCACGCAGCTGCATGCTGGCCCGCTCAGCCCCTTGCAGCACGGCTGCCTTGCGCCACAGCGCGCTGGAGAGTTGCAGCGGGTCTTGGCCGCGCTCAGCCTCGGCCAGCGCCCGGTCGAGCGCAGTAGTATCGGGGCGCGGAGGCTGTTGGGGGGCGCAGGCGTTCAAAAGTCCGGCGAGGAGGATGAAGATGACGGTAATGGAGTACCCGCGGATCAGTCCTGTCACGGCGGTTTCCCTTTGGGGTCAATCGGGGGTTGGCGGCTTTCCGAGCGACGACGAGAGCGGCTCAACTTGCCTGCCGAGGGTTGGCCTTGGAGTATAGCCCATTTGAGTTTTGCGCATTAGGATCAAGCCATGTCTTTCGGCACCTTGTATGTCGTCGCCACGCCCATTGGCAACCTCGCGGACTGGAGCCCGCGGGCGCGGGAGGTGCTGGCCAGTGTTGGCCTCATCGCCGCCGAGGATACCCGCCATAGCCGCAAACTGCTGCAGCACTTCGGTATTACTACGCCGCTCACCGCCATGCATGCGCACAACGAGCAACAGCGGGTGGAGGAGCTGCTCGGACGTCTGCTCGGCGGGCAGTCTGTGGCCTTGATCTCGGATGCGGGCACGCCGCTTTTGAGCGACCCAGGCTTTCCACTGGTGCGTGCGGCGTTGCGGGCGGGGGTGCGTGTCTCGCCAGTCCCCGGTCCGAGCGCGGCGATGGCCGCCCTGTCGGTCTGTGGTCTGCCGAGCGACCGATTCACTTTCGAGGGATTTTTGCCGGCCAAGGGGTCGGCACGCAAGGCACGTCTGGCCGAGCTCGCGGATGAGGTTCGCACCCTGATCTTCTTCGAGGCTCCCCACCGCTTGCTCGACTCCTTGCGCGACATGGCAGAGGTCTTCGGTGGGGGGCGTGAGGCGACCCTGGCACGTGAGCTCAGCAAGACCCACGAGACGGTGCGTCTGGACACCCTTGCGGCGCTGGCCGAATGGGTGGCCGGGGATGAGAACCAGCAGCGTGGTGAGTGTGTGATTTTGGTGCGTGGGGCAGCGCCCGTGGCGGCAGGGGAAATGGCCGGGCTGGGGCATCAAACCCTGCTTCGCAGCCTGCTGGCGCATGGCGTGCCGGTGAAGGCGGCGGCGGCGATTGCGGCCGACCTGCTGGGGGGTAGCAAAAAGACGTATTACCAGGCTTGCCTGGGGTTGCAGAGGCAGGAATGAAAAAGGCCCCGCGGTGCGGGGCCTTCGACGAGTGGTGCACGTTGGTCAGCGGATCAGGAAATCCTCGAGCTGTGCTCCTTTCTCCAGATACTCGCGTAGCCAGATGGGCTTCTGGCCGCGGCCGGTCCAGGTCTGTTCGGGGTTGGACGGATTGCGGTATTTGGGAGTAATCTTCGAAGTGCGCGTTGCGCGCACAGGTTTGCGAGAAGGTTTCTCCAACCCCACGAGTTCGGCGACGGAAATGCCCAGTTGTTCGGCGGCCAATTCGACCTGGCGACGCAGCTCGCTGGCTTTCTTGGCTTTGGCCTGGCGAATGGCAGCCTCGGTACGCTTGATCAAGGTTTCCAGCTCTTCGATGCTGAACTGGGTGAGGTCAATGGAATCGATGTTCATGGTATGAAGCCTTGAGGTGGTTTGGATCAGCATGATCTCGCTTGATTTTAGTGAAATGGATACGCTTATCAAGTGGGTTTTGCGGTCAGGAAAGCCGTGCGGTCGAAAAGCCATGCTCCGGTTTCCTCGTGGGCCTCGATCATTTTCATGGTCGCGACGACGATTCCATCTTCTGCACGCATCCTTTGCTTTTCCATCCATTCTGTGATTTCAGTTTCATGGATTCCCTGTAGCCGTGCGCAGCCGAGGAAGGTGGTGATGGCCATGCGATGAATCTCGGCGTGGCGGGGTAGCGAAGGAGGGAGTTTTTCGATCACGGCGATGATCGCGGCGGCGACCTGGGCCGCTTCAGGCCTGGCTTTTTGGTCCTCGCGCATGAACAGCCAGGCCTGTGCGTTGATCAGGCCTTCCATGGGTCCCTCCTGCGCCAGCATCAGCCACAGCGCCTGCCAGACGGCGTCGCGTCGCGAACGCGAGCGTCCAAGCTGGAACAGGGCGCGGGCCAGCTCCGGCCATAGGCCGGCCCGAGCGAGCGCTTCGATGGCATCCTGGCGCAGCGATTCCTCGGTCTCGGCACGCCCCTCGTCGCGGGCGATCTCGGCCAGCTCCAACAGGGCGCGGGCCTCGTCTTCCACACACCCGCCTTGACGCGCGATGTCGATCGCCGTCAGCCACTTGTCGGCCGCTTGGGTGTTGTCGCCCAGCTCACGTGCCAGCCGGGCGAGGGCGATTTCGCAACGTAGCCAACCCGCATGATCACCCAGGGATGCCAACAAGCTGGCGGCCTGCTCCAGCGCTTGCCAGGCGCGCAGTCCCTTGCCCTGGTGTCGACAAAGGGTGGCGAGGTGTTCGAGCATGTCCGCGCGTATGACGCGCAGCGCGTCTTCATGGGGTTCCCCAAGCTGCTTCAGGGCCTGCTCCAGGTGGTCGAGCGCCTTCGCCGACGCGCCCTCGGCGTGTTCGGCGAGGGCCAGGGTGTGCAGCAGAGCAAAGTCCGGTCCAAGCGCGAGGGCCCGTTCCGCCACCTCGCGCGCCTCGGCAGGGCGCCCTGCATTGAGCAAGGCATAGGCCAGGTGATCGGCGGTCTCGCAGACGATGGACTGCGCCCCTTCAGCAAGGGCGTCTTCGAGCAGCTGGCGCTGACCAACCTCATCAAGATGGCCAGTGCGTAGGGCCTGCAAACGGGCGTGGAGTGTGGGAGTGGGCATGGTATAAGCACCCTCGTCGCAGCAAGCTTGGAGCGGGAGAAGAACAAACGCATGGTATCATGCAGTCCCATTCCCTTGTCGAACACCACCCCCTCCCGGCCGAGAAAATCAAAACATGCATGTATCCATGAATACCCATCCTGCCTTCGTCTTCAAACGCCGCCAGTGGATCGAGGCGCTGCAACTGCACGTCGACGAGTATGAGCACATCGCCACCGGCGCGCGCCATTTTCATCTGGCGGCCAAGGACAATAACAATGTGTTTCTGGTCGGCCTGCGCACCGTGCCGCAGGATTCGACCGGAGTGGCGCATATTCTCGAACACACCGTCTTGTGCGGCAGCGAGCGCTTCCCAGTGCGCGATCCGTTCTTCATGATGACCCGCCGCTCGCTGAATACCTTCATGAATGCCTTTACTTCGAGCGACTGGACAGCCTACCCGTTTGCCAGCCAGAACCGCAAGGATTTCATGAACCTGTTGGAGGTTTATCTGGATGCGGTGTTTTTTGCTCGCCTGGATCCGCTGGATTTCGCCCAGGAGGGCCATCGGGTCGAGTTTGCCAGGATGGATGATCCAGAAAGCGAGCTGGTCTTCAAGGGGGTGGTCTACAACGAAATGAAGGGGGCAATGAGTAACCCTGTCAGCGTGCTGTGGCAGTCCCTCACCAAACATGTTTACCCGACCGTAACGTATCACCATAACAGCGGTGGTGATCCGGAGGCGATCCCTGACTTGACCTATGAGCAGTTGGTGGCGTTTTACAAGCGCCATTACCATCCTTCCAATGCTGTGTTCATGACCTATGGCGACATCCCGGCGGTCGAGCTGCAGGCGATGTTCCAGGACAAGGCGCTCAAACGCTTCACCCGCATCGACCCGAACACCGCCGTGCCGGCCGAGCAGCGCTATGTCGAGCCAAAGGCGGTAAGCGAGCCTTATGCGGTGGAGGGCGAGACGACGAACAAGACGCACATCGTGGTGGGTTGGCTTTTGGGCGAGAACACTGACCTCGAGGGGGTACTGGAGGCCCAGCTCTTGTCCGGCGTGCTGCTCGACAACAGTGCCTCCCCGCTGATGCAGGCGCTGGAAACCACCAAGCTCGGCAGCGCGCCCTCGCCGCTGTGCGGGCTGGAGGACTCCCCACGCGAGATGCTGTTTGCCGCCGGTGTGGAGGGCTCCAATCCGGAGCACGCCGGGGCCGTCGAACGGCTGATCCTCGATGTGCTGGACAAGGTGGCCCGCGAGGGTGTGCCGCAGGCAGCGGTTGAGGCAGTGCTGCACCAGCTCGAGCTCTCGCAGCGTGAGATCACCGGTGACTCCTACCCCTACGGTCTGCAGCTGATCCTGCACGCCCTGCCGGCCGCCATCCACGACGGGGACCCCGTCGCCCTGCTCGACCTCGAGCCGGCACTGGCGAGCTTGCGCGAGCGCATCAAGGATCCGGAATACGTCAAGGGTTTGGTGCGCCGTTTGCTGCTTGACAATCCGCACCGCGTTCGCATCGCCCTGGTGCCGGATGGCGGGCTTGCCGCACGTAAGATCGAGGCCGAGAAGGCCCGTCTGGCCGCGATCAAGGTCGGCATGAGCGAGGAGGATAAGCGTCGTGTGATGGAACAAGCGCGGGCCCTGCTGGCGCGCCAAGCACGGCAGGACGACCCGGAGATCCTGCCCAAGGTCACCCGTGAAGACATCCCTGGGCGGCTCGCTATCCCCTCGCCTGTGCGCGTCGATGTCGCCCCGCGCCGCACCACCTGGTTCGATGCCAGCACCAACGGGCTGGTTTACAGCCAGGTCGTCATGCCCATGCCGCAGCTCGATGACGACGAGTTGGCTCTCTTGCCTTACCTCACCAGCATGTTGAGCGAGGTCGGGGCGGGGGAAGACGACTATCTCACCATGCAGCAGCGTATAGCGGCAGTCACCGGTGGTATCCATGCCTATGCCTCGGTACGTGCTGAACTTGAGGACGAGCAGCGCACGCGTGGCTATGTGGTGCTCTCCGGCAAGGCGTTGGCACGCAATGGCGCGGCCCTGCAGGGGTTGATGAGCAAGGTGCTGGAGTCGGCCCGTTTCGATGAACTGCCGCGTCTGCGCGAGCTGGTCGCCCAGGCCCGCTTCGCTCGCGAGCAGGGTGTGACCTCGGCAGGGCACAGCCATGCGATGGCCATCGCCGCCTCGCGCCTGTCGCCCTCCGCCCGCCTCGCACACCGCTGGAGTGGTCTGGCCGGGCTGCAGGAGCTCAAGGCGCTGGATGATGGTTTGGATGAGAGCGAGCGCCTGGAGAACTTTGCCGAACGTCTGGCCGCGCTGCACCGCAAACTGGTCGAGGCGCCGCGCGAGTGGCTGATGGTCGCCGAGGGGCGCTGCTTCGATGCCTTGGCCAAGACACAGGCGATCCACTGGAGTGCGCGTCCGGCTGGCGCCTCCGCGCTCGCCTTGCCTGGAACCCGCGCGGTGACGCGCGAGGCCTGGCTGACCAATACCCAGGTGCACTTCTGCGCCAAGGCCTATCCCGCCGTGCCGATCGACCATGCCGATGCCGGTCCGCTGACCCTGCTGGGGGCCTATCTGCGTAATGGCTTTTTGCACCGCGCCATCCGCGAGCAGGGTGGGGCCTACGGCGGCGGGGCGGGCTATGACCCGGAATCCGCGAGCTTTCGTTTCTATTCCTACCGCGACCCACGCCTGTCCGACACGTTGGCCGATTTTGACCGCGCCGTTGATTGGTTGTACGGCGAAGGCCACACTGCCCAGGCGTTGGAGGAAGCCCTGCTGTCGGTCATCTCTAGCATCGACAAGCCGAGCTCGCCCGCAGGTGAGGCGAAGAAGGCCTTCCACAATGCCCTGCATGGCCTCACGCCAGAACGCCGCATGGCCTACCGCAACCGCCTGCTGGACGTTACCCTCGACGACTTGCGTCGTGTTGCCGAGCGCTACCTTATGCCTTCGCGGGCGAGCATCGGTGTGCTGACCCACGCTGGGGCACGCGCCGAGGTCGAGGGCTTGGGGCTTGTCATTGAGCAGGTCTGAGGCCGGAGGGATAAGCGAGGGTGGGCGATGGAGCGGGTCATGCGTGTCACTGGAACAACCGCCAGGGTGATGGCGAGCAGCGAAGGAAGCGCTGATGGATTCAGCGCTTTCTCCTAGGGCATGGAGGCCTTGGGCGCGGACAAGGGCGTAAGCCATTGATCCGCGGAGGACACCACGCATCACGCATTGACTTCGCGCTAAGCCAAGCTGAAAAATCCATGGATGGATTTTTTCCGCCTTGCCCTAGGCAAGGGTAAAAAGGCATACAGGGTGTCATCCTCACCTTCGGTGAGGGGCGGCAGGGGAGAAGAGGAAGAGAGGGGTGGGGTGATCGATGGGATTCGAACCCACGACAACCGGAATCACAATCCGGGGCTCTACCAACTGAGCTACGACCACCGTAGAAGGACATGGCGCACCCGGCAGGGCTCGAACCTGCAACCCTCGGCTTAGAAGGCCGATGCTCTATCCAGTTGAGCTACGGGCGCAGTAGATACGGTATTTCCAGTGTGGTCGGGGTGGAGGGATTTGAACCCCCGACAGCCTGCTCCCAAAGCAGGTGCGCTACCAGGCTGCGCTACACCCCGGATCAGATCCACTTGCCGAGTCAGCGTCTAAGCCGTGCATTGTAGTGAATCATGCACGGAGCGTCAATCTTTGTGCTGCAATCCCTCGCGCAGCAGGGTGAGCACGGACTCCACGCGCAGGATGATGTCGCGCAGTGAGCCGGGTGCGGGGGAAGGGCCTTCGCTGTCGATGGCATCGAGCTGTTGGCGCGCCCCGCTGATGGTGAAGCCTTGGTCGTAGAGCAGGGTGCGGATGCGGCGGATCAGCTCAATGTCCTCGCGCTGGTAATAGCGCCGGTTGCCACGCCGTTTGACCGGGTTGAGCTTGGGGAATTCCTGTTCCCAGTAGCGCAGCACATGCGGCTTCACGGCGCACAGCTCACTGGCCTCGCCGATGGTGAAATAGCGCTTGCCCGGAATGGCGGGCAGCTCATCGGTCTCCTCAGGCCGTTTCCTTGCGCGCATGTTCCTCGATCAGCGACTTGAGTTTTTGACCGGCGCGGAAGGTCACCACACGGCGCGCAGAAACCGGAATGATCTCGCCCGTCTTTGGGTTGCGTCCGGGGCGCTCGTTCTTGTCGCGCAGATGAAAGTGACCGAAGCCGGATAACTTCACGTCCTCGCCCTCGGCGAGGGCCTTGCGGATCTCCTCGAAGAACATCTCGACCAAGTCCTTGGCCTCGCGTTTGTTGAGACCAAGTTCTTCGTAGAGGTATTCGACCAAGTCCGCCTTGGTCAGGGCCATAGTGTTACGTCCTCAGGGTGATGCCAAAACGGGCCTGCAGACGCGCGAGCATCGCTGCGATCAGGCCGTCCACGTCAGTATCATCAAGGGTGCGCTCGTTATCTTGCAAAATCAAGCGGATAGCAATGCTTGCAAAAGCATCGGGTACGCCTTGGCCGCGGTAGACGTCGAACACTTCGAGCTCACGGAGGAAGGTTGGCGCCTCCTCGCGCAGGCAGGCTAGCACCTCGGCCGAGCTCACCGCATCTGGCACCAGTAAGGCGAGGTCACGGCGGATGACCGGAAAACGTGACACAACCTCGTAGCGTGGCACGCGGCGCTGCAGCAGAAGGGCCTGGCGCAGCTCGAACAGCAGGACCTGGCCGGGGAGATCAAGCGCCTTCTCCAGGCTCGGATGCAGCACGCCCACCCAACCGAGCTCCTCGCCATCGAGCATGAGGTGGGCGGACAGGCCCGGGTGCAGGGCAGGGTGTACGGCACGGTTCCATTGAACCCGGTCGTTCAGGCCGCCGAGTTCGAACAGGGCCTCGATGTCGCCCTTGAGGTCGAAGAAGTCGGCCCGGCGGGGCTTGTGCCCCCATTGTTCGGGCAGCGCATCGCCAAATACCAGACCGGCGAACATCGGCTCCTGCTTGAGTCTGCCCTCGCCTTGCACGAAGCGCAAGCCGCTTTCAAACAGGCGTACGCGGTTTTGTTGGCGGTTGAGGTTGTGACGCAGGGTGTTGATCAGGCCGGCCCATAGGGTGGTGCGCATGGCCGCCATTTCGCTGGAGATGGGGTTTGCCAGCAGCAGAGGGGCTTGGTTTGGGGTCAGCTTTTCGAGCAGGGGAGGGGCGACGAAGCTGTAGGTGATCACCTCGCGGTAGCCGAGGCTCACCATACGATCGCGCAGTTCATCCAGACTTAGGCGGTTCTCCGGACGGGGCTGGATGGCAAGCCTGGAAACAGGTAGGCGGGCAGGCAGCTTGTCATAGCCATGCAGGCGCGCCAGTTCTTCAATCAGGTCAGCCTCGATGCCAATGTCATGGCGGTAGCTGGGTGCGACGACATTCCAGCCCGCCTCGTTACGCGAGACGTGCATGCCAAGTCGGTCGAGGATGGCCTCCACCGCAGCGTCGCTCTGGGCGAAGCCGAGGATGCGCTCGATGCGGTTGCGGCGGAGGACGATCGGCATGCGCTGCGGCAGGTGTTCGGCGCTGGTGATCTCGATCACCTGGCCCGGTGTGCCGCCATACAGCTCGCACAGAAGCTGCGTGGCGCGCTCCATGGCGATGCGCGGAAGCATGGGGTCGGTGCCGCGTTCGAAGCGGTGGGCAGCGTCGGTGTGCAGGCCCAGGCGGCGAGCACGACCAGCGAGGGCCTTGGGGCTGAAGTAGGCGCTCTCGAGTACGATGCGGGTGGTGCCCGCCCGGACCCCGGAATCCTGGCCGCCGATGATGCCGGCGAGAGCGATGGGGCCCGAGTCATCGGCGATCACCAGCATGTCGGCCTCAAGGGTGAGGCGTTTACCGTCCAAGCCGATCAAAGCCTCTTGGGCGCGGGCCAGACGGACCTCAAGGCCGCCCCGCAGGCGGTCGAGGTCAAAGGCATGCAGCGGCTGGCCCAGCTCCAGCATGACGTAATTGGTCACATCCACGATGGGATGGATCGGGCGCAGGCCCGAGCGGCGCAGGCGCTCGCACATCCACAGCGGGGTGGTCGCGTCGGTCGGGATGGCCTCGATGATACGGGCGCAGTAGCGCGGGCAGGCCTCGGGTGCGCAGAGGGTCACGCTTACGGCGGCATCGCTGCGCGCTGGCACAGGGACCAGGGGCGGGCCACCGAGGGGCATGGCATTTTGTGCTGCGATCTCGCGCGCAAGGCCAAGGATGCTCAGGCAATCGCCGCGATTCGGGGTCACACTGAGCTCGATGATGCGGTCATCGAGGTCGAGGTAGCCGTAAAGATCCTTGCCCACGGGGGCGTCCGTTGGCAACTCGAGCAGGCCATCGGGGTAACCCGCCAGCCCCAGCTCGGCCGCGCTGCACAACATGCCCAAGGATTCGACCCCACGCAGCGTGGTCGCCTTGATCACAAGGCCTCCCGGTAGCTGGGCGCCCACGCGGGCGAAGGCCGCCATGAGACCAGGGCGCGCGTTCGGAGCGCCGCACACGACCTGCACCGGGCTGCCGCTACCGTCATCGACCTGGCAGACGCGCAGCTTGTCGGCGTCCGGATGGTGCTCTGTGGTGAGGATGCGAGCCACCACCACGCCGGAGAAGGTCGGGGCAGCGGGCTCCAGGGCATCCAGCTCCAGGCCGGCCATGGTCAGCTGGGCACCGAGTTCCTCGGCGGAGAGCGCGGGGTTGACCCATTCGCGCAGCCAATGTTCGGAAAAACGCATAGTAGTTGTGTGTCTTAGGCGAACTGTTCGAGGAAACGCAGGTCGTTCTCGAAGAACAAGCGTAGGTCGTCGATGCCGTAGTGCAGCATGGTCAGACGCTCGATGCCAAGTCCGAAGGCGAAGCCCTGATAGCGCTCGCTGTCGATTTTTGCGTGGGCAAGCACGTTGGGATGCACCATGCCGCAGCCGCCGATCTCCAGCCAACCGTCGTTCCAGCGCATGTCTATCTCGGCCGAGGGTTCGGTGAACGGGAAGAAAGACGGGCGGAAGCGTACCTCCAGATCATCGCGTTCGAAGAAGCGGCGCAGGAATTCCTGCACCACCCCTTTGAGGTGGGCGAAGCTGACCTCCTCGTCCACCCACAGCCCCTCGACCTGGTGGAACATGGGCGAGTGGGTGGCGTCCGAGTCACAGCGGTAGACCCGACCGGGAGCGATGATCCGCAGCGGCGGTGGCTGCTGTTCCATGACACGGATTTGCACCGGCGAGGTGTGTGTGCGCAGCAGGGTGTGGGCGTCGAAGTAGAACGTATCATGCATCGCTCGCGCCGGGTGGGTCTCGGGGATGTTGAGCGCGGTGAAGTTGTGGAAGTCATCTTCCACTTCCGGGCCTTCGGCCACGGCAAATCCGAGCTGGCCGAGCAACGCTTCGATGCGACGCAGGGTGAGCGTGATCGGGTGCAGGCTGCCCATGGCCTGGCGCCGGCCGGGCAGGGTGATGTCGACCGCCTCACTGGCCAGGCGTTTGGTCAGCTGCTCTGCCTCCAGCGCGTGCTTGCGTCCCTCCAGGGCTTGTTCAAGGCGTTGGCGTAGGGCGTGCAGGGTGCTGCCCTGGGCACGCCTCTCCTCGGGGGGCAGCTTGCCCAGGCCTTTCATGGCCTCGGTGAGCAAGCCCTTCTTGCCAAGGAATTGGACGCGGATGGCATCCAGGGCGGCGAGGTCGGAGCTTGCGGCAATCTCGCGCAGCGCGGCGTCAATGGCCGCAGTGAGCTCGTTGCAAGCTGTATTCGTATCGACGGTCATGGAAGTGACCTTGAGCAGGCATGGATTGATCAAAAACGTGCTGCCGGGTCCGCAGCTTTCATTCTTCCACGATGGGTGACGGACAAAAAAGGGGAGGCCCTCAGGCCGCCCCTTCTTGCGTACGAACGGTGCCCCGACTCAGGCGGCGAGGGCTGCCTTGGCCCGCTCGGCCAGGGCGGCGAAGGCTGCCTTGTCGTGCACGGCGATGTCTGCCAGCACCTTGCGGTCGATCTCGATGGAGGCCTTTTTCAGTCCATCCATCAAGCGGCTGTAGGACAGGCCGTTGTTGCGCGCCTCGGCGTTGATGCGCACGATCCACAGGTTGCGGAATTGGCGCTTCTTCTGACGGCGGTCGCGGTAGGCGTACTGCTCGGCCTTGATGACGGCCTGCTTGGCGACGCGGAAGGTCCGCGAGCGTGCGCCATAATAACCTTTGGCCTTGGCGAGGATCTTCTTGTGCTTAGCGCGGGCGATGACGCCACGTTTGACGCGTGCCATGGTGTGGTCTCCTTAAACTTGGGTCAGTCATCAGGCGTAGGGGAGCAGCCGAACGAGCTGCTTGACGTCGCTCTTGTGGACGTAGACCGGGGCACCGAGCTGACGCTTGGTCTTGCTGCTCTTCTTGGTCAGAAGGTGACGTTTGAAGGAGGATCTGCGCTTGAAGCCGCAGGCGGTCTTCTTGAAGCGCTTGGCCGCGCCGCTGTTGTTCTTCATCTTGGGCATGGTTACGACTCCAGTTCTTGGTGGTTCAACATCCCGTGGCGCCGGAGCGTCAGCGCTGCAGGGTTTGGCCATGGGCCGAGCAGGTCGTTTTTTAACGGCCTGGTCAAGCAAACCATGGATGGCTTGCTTGCAGATCAAGCACACTCAAGGGCTTGATCATCTAAGGGTAACCGAGGGTCCCTCCGCTTGATTCCTTCGGCCATCCATGACCGAATTCTCTGCCAGGTGTAGTCCTTGTGACCGTGCGAATCGAGGACTTACACCCTTGTTCGCGGCGAGGCTCCATGTCCAGGATGAGCGGTGCTGAATGCATCGACTCTTCCCTCGGTGTCCGCTCTTGGTGGACCCCATGGGCTGGACCGTCCCTGGTTGGATGTGCCCGGATGGCCGCCGACGAACGGCGTTCTGGGGCATCCAAAAAACGAGACGCCCCTCGGGAGGGGGGCGTCGGAGGCGTCGCCTTGGCCTGCACGATCGATCAATGCTTGCGCGGGGCGACCACCATGACCATCTGCCGACCTTCGAGTTTGGGGCGTTGCTCGACAATGGCCAGATCGCCAAGATCCTTCTCGATGCGCTCGTACATCTGCATGCCGATGTCCTGGTGGGCTATCTCGCGCCCACGGAAGCGAAGGGTGATCTTGGCCTTGTTGCCTTCTTGCAAGAAACGCACCACGTTGCGCATCTTGACTTGGTAGTCGGCCTCTTCGGTGACAGGACGGAATTTGACTTCCTTGACCTCGATCACCTTCTGCTTCTTCTTGGCTTCGGAAGCCTTCTTCTGTTGCTGATAACGAAACTTGCCAAAGTCCATGATCTTGCACACTGGCGGCTGGGCCTGTGGCGAGATCTCGACCAGGTCGAGTTCGGCTTCCTCCGCCATGCGTAAAGCTTCATGACGGGAGACAATGCCCACCTGATTGCCGTCGGCATCGATCAGGCGAACCTCACGAGCAGTAATTTCCGAGTTCAGGCGCGGTTCGTCGTCTTTTTTTTCGCGCCCAGGAGGTGCAAAAGCGATGTTGGTACCCTCAAGTCATCGATCAAACTAACTTAGCGTCGCCTCAGCAGCGCCGATCGATTTCCTCACGCAGTTTGGTGATGAACTCATCCAGGCCCATGCTGCCGAGATTCTCGCCGCTACGTGTGCGGACGGAGACCTGACGCTGTTCCACTTCGCGATCCCCGATCACCAGGAGGTAGGGGATGCGCTGCAAGGTTAGTTCGCGAATTTTAAAGCCGATCTTCTCGTTACGCAAATCCGCGCGGGCGCGGAAGCCCGCGGAGCGCAGGGTCTTCTCGACTTCCCGCACGAACGGGGCCTGCCGGTCGGTGATGCCCATGACTGCCACTTGTTCCGGGGCGAGCCAGAGTGGGAACGCCCCGGCGTAGTGTTCGATCAGGATGCCGACAAAGCGCTCCAGGCTGCCAAGGATGGCACGGTGCACCATGACCGGGGTCTTTTTGCTGCCATCCTCGGCCACGTATTCGGCGCCCAGGCGGCCAGGCATGGAGAAGTCGACCTGGATGGTGCCACATTGCCAGTTGCGGCCGATGCAGTCCTTGAGGGTGAATTCGATCTTCGGGCCATAGAAGGCACCCTCGCCCGGCTGCAGGCGGTAGTCCAGGCCCTTGGTCTCGAGCGACTGGGCCAGCGCGTTCTCGGCCTTGTCCCATAGCTCGTCCGCGCCCACGCGCTGCTCCGGGCGGGTGGAGAGGGCTATGGTGATGTCGGTGAAGCCAAAGGCACTGTAGACGTCGAAGGTCTGCTCGATCAGCGAGGCGATCTCGGCCTGCAGCTGCTCCTCGGTGCAGAACACGTGTGCATCATCTTGGGTGAAACGGCGCGCGCGCATCAGCCCGTGCAGGGTGCCGGACGGTTCGTTGCGGTGCACGGTGCCGAATTCCGCGATGCGGAAGGGCAGGTCGCGGTAGCTCTTCAGGCCCTGGTTGTACACCTGCACATGGCCCGGGCAGTTCATCGGCTTAATCGCGTAATCGCGCCCCTCGGTGTGGGTGGCGAAGATCATGTGGCCAAACTTGTCCCAGTGGCCGGATTTTTCCCACAATGAGCGGTCGAGCACTTGCGGGGTATTGACCTCAAGGTAGTCATACTTGGCCAGGTGGTTACGCATGAAACCCTCCACCTGGCGGAATAGTCGCCAGCCCTTGTCGTGCCAGAACACCATGCCTGGCGCTTCTTCCTGGAAATGGAACAGGTCGAGCTGCTTGCCGATGCGGCGGTGATCGCGCTTCTCGGCCTCCTCCATGCGGTGCAGGTACTCCTCCAGTTCTTTCTTGCTGGCGAAGGCGACACCGTAGATGCGGGAGAGCATGGCGTTTTTGGCGTCCCCCCTCCAGTAGGCGCCGGCGACCTTGGTCAGCTTGAATGCGCCAAGATGTCCGGTGGAGGGTACGTGGGGGCCGCGGCACAGGTCGGTGAAATCGCCCTGGGTGTAGAGCGAGATCTCCTCGTTGGAGGGGATCGATGCGATGATCTCCGCCTTGTAGTGCTCACCCAGGCCCTTGAAGTAGGCCACGGCCTCGTCACGGCTCATCACCTGACGCGATAGGACTTGGTCGGCCTTGGCCAGCTCGTGCATGCGGGCCTCGATCTTCTCGAGGTCGTCGGTGGTGAAGGGGGGGGTGACGGCGAAATCGTAGTAAAAGCCGTTCTCGATCACCGGACCGATGGTCACCTGCGCATGGGGGTAGAGCTGTTTCACCGCCTGTGCCAGCAGGTGAGCGGTAGAGTGACGGATCACGTCCATCCCTTCGGGATCCTTGGGGGTAAGGAAGCGCACCCGGGCGTCGTGACTGATGACGCGGCTCATATCCATCAGCTTGCCGTCCACCTCTGCCGCCACGCAGGCCTTGGCCAGGCGTGGGCCGATGCTTCTGGCAATCTCCATCAGGCTGATGGGATGCTCGAATTGGCGCTGGGAGCCATCAGGAAGGGTGATGTTCGGCATGTCGAGTTCCTCGGTTCAGTGGCGACCCCTACCACGGGCCGCGTAACACACAAAGGACGCCTGCACGGCAGATGGGCCGCACAAACAAACGAAAAGGGCGCAGCATGAGACTGCGCCCGGAATTGGTAGGCGCGATTGGAATCGAACCAACGACCCCCACCATGTCAAGGTGGTGCTCTAACCAGCTGAGCTACGCGCCTGAAATTGAAACCCGGCATGGCCGGGTTGTCTGCTTATTGGGAAACCGATCAGTTCGTTTTCCGAAGTCTTTGGTGCCTAGGAGAGGACTCGAACCTCCACGGTGTTACCCGCTAGTACCTGAAACTAGTGCGTCTACCAATTCCGCCACCTAGGCATCAAGTGGTGCGAATTCTAGTGGGTTCTGCGAGGGTGTCAAGGGGCCATGGCAAACGGTGATCTATTTTTGGATGGCCGGTATAGTGGGCCGCATTGTCAAGAACCGAGCACGATTGACGTTAACGCATGGACATCGTCTTCATCTCCGATCTGCGTATCGAAACCATCATTGGCATCTATGACTGGGAGCGGGTGACCCCACAGACCGTGCACCTGGATCTGGATATGGCTTGGGACAACCGTGCCCCAGCCGAGCATGACGACATTGCCCGCGCGTTGGACTACAAGCAGGTTTCCAAGCGCCTGATCCAGTTCGTCAGTGAGAGCCGCTTCCTGTTGGTCGAGACCTTGGCCGAACAGGTCGCCGCGATCGTACGGGAGGAGTTTGGCAGTCCATGGGTTCGCGTGCGGGTGACCAAGCCGGGTGCGGTCAAGGGCGCCGCAGGGGTGGGTGTGCAGATCGAGCGGGGCTGCCGCCCGTGAGGTGCGCGACTTTGCATGCACGGCAAAACGGTGGGTTGCCCAAGCTCCCGCCCGAGGTGTTGGCACATGGCGAACGGATGCTCGAACACTTGCAAGGCCGCATCAAGGCGGCGGGCGGCGCGCTGGATTTCGCGAACTTCATGCGCGAGGCGCTGTATGCCCCGGGGCTTGGCTACTATGCCACTGGATTGCCCAAGTTCGGCGCGGCGGGGGACTTCGTCACCGCGCCTGAGGTCTCGCCGCTGTTCGGTCGGGCCCTGGCGCGTCAGGTGGCGGAGGTGCTGGAGCGGCTTGGGGTGGGCGAAGTGTTGGAGTTCGGCGCCGGGTCCGGAAGGCTTGCGGTCGAGCTTCTCCTCGAGTTGGAGCGGCTTGGTCGTCTGCCCGCACGCTATCTGATCCTCGATGTGTCCGCCAGTCTCCGCGCCGTGCAACGAGAGCACATTAAGGTCTGCGCACCGCAGCTGCTTGCGCGGGTGGTGTGGATCGATGCCTGGCCGGAGGCCTTCGAGGGTGTGATGGTTGGCAATGAGGTGCTCGACGCCCTGCCAGTGCGCATCCTCGAGGTTGGTGCGGAAGGACCGGTGCGCCTAGGCGTGACCTTGGAGGAGGGTAGGTTGGCCTGGGCCCGTCTGCCGACGTCTGACGCGGATCGCGCTGTGTTGACGGAGCTTGAGGCCCGCCGCGGCGAGGCGTTTCCGCCCGGTTACCGGGTTGAGTTCCATCCGGAGCTGCCGGGCTGGGTTGCGGGTCTCGCCCACACCCTGCGGCAGGGGGTGGCTTTCCTGTTCGATTATGGCGGCAGTGCGCGCGAGTTGTACGCGCCGGAGCGCTGGATGGGCACGTTGCGCTGCCATCTGCGCCACCACGCCCACAACGACCCGCTGCTCTACCCGGGGCTGCAGGACATCACTGCCTGGGTGGACTTCTCTCGCGTCGCGGCGTCTGCCGCCACGGTCGGTCTCGACGTGCTCGGTTACACCATGCAGGCGCATTTCCTGCTCGGCTGCGGTCTAGCGCAGGTCTTTGATGCGGCATTCGCAGAAGCAAGAGAGGAGGTCGACCAGCTGCGTCTGGCGCAGGGTTTGAAGACCCTGGTGATGCCGGGTGAGATGGGCGAGCGCTTCAAGGTCATGGTCCTTGGCAAGGGCGTGGATGGTCCATTCTCTGGCTTGGCCATGCGGGATTTCCGCGACCGCCTCTGAGAGCGGCCCTTGTCCGCTCGGGAAACGCTGAAATAAAGTTTGCGCGACGGGTTTGCAGCGTTGCGCGGTGCGCCCTCCCACGCTTATTTCATGGATATGTCTCGGTCAACGGCGCACCCATCGCCGTGCATCCCATCCCGTTCGCGGCCTTATTCAGCGCTTCTCTAATCGAATAGCCCCATCTGTGCCAAGGTGTCCGGCACGCGAAATTGCGATGTGTCCAGCGGCTCCAGGTGGCCGAAACCCAGCCGACGGTAGGCGATGTCGAAGCGCTTGCGCAAAAGCTCCGCCCACGGTCCGCTGCCGACCATGCGTTCGCCGAATGTGGCGCGATAAGTCTTTCCGTCGCGCATCTCACGCAGGCGTGACCAGACATGTCTTGCGCGCAGCGGGGTGTGCGTTTGCAGCCACTCCTCGAACAGAGCCTTCAGCTCGTGCGGCAGGCGCAGCAGGACATAGTCCGCGCTCTTGGCGCCTGCCGCGCGGCTGCGCTCGAGGATGGCCTCCAGCTCATGGTCGGTCAGCGCCGGGATGACGGGGGCCACCAGCACCCCGACCGGCACCCCGGCCTCGTGCAGGTGGGTGATGGTGGCGAGCCGGCGCTGCGGCCGCGCCGCGCGCGGCTCCATGCGTCGACACAGTTCATCGTCCAAGGTGGTGATCGACAGCATCACCTGCACCAGGTTGCGCTGCGCCATCCGTGCGAGAATGTCGAGATCGCGCTCGATCAGCGCAGACTTGGTGACGATCGATACTGGATGGCCGAATTCCTCCAGCACCTCCAACAGCCGCCGAGTCAGCCTGGTGCGGCGTTCGACGGGCTGCCAACCGTCGGTGTTGATGCCAAGCGCGAGCGGTTGGCAGCGGTAGCCAGGGTTCGACAGCTCCTTGCGCAGAAGCATGGGGGCCTCTGGCTTGTGGAACAGGCGGGTCTCGAAATCAAGGCCGGGTGAGAGGCCAAGATAGGCATGGGTTGGGCGGGCGAAACAGTACACACAGCCATGTTCGCAGCCGCGATAGGGATTCACCGAGCGGTCGAAGTCGACATCCGGCGACTGGTTGTAGCTGATGACGCTGCGTGCGGTGTCGATCCCAAGCGTGGTGGCGGGGCCGGGTTCTTCGCTCAGGGCGTCGAGCAGCCCCCAGCCATCGTCTTCCAGCGTGCTGGAGGACGTGCTGTAGCGATTGTCCGGGTTGGAGAGGGCGCCGCGTCCGCGCGGCGGTTTGGGTGGGATGATGGCCATGCCTTCAGGATCGGTTGAGAGCTCTTTGGACGGTTTGCCTCCCTCCAGGTTCCAGGCGATCAGGCCATCTCCCCGGCAAACGCCGCGCGCCCCTTCACCGTCCTGAACCAGACCGTGTACAGCGCCGGCAGGAACAGCAGGGTCAGCACGGTGGCGACGAACAGGCCGCCCATGATCGCCACCGCCATCGGGCCGAAGAACACGCTCTGCGAGAGCGGGATCATGGCCAGGATGGCGGTCAGGGCGGTGAGCATGATGGGGCGGAAGCGGCGCACGGCGGCCTCGATCACCGCCTGCTTAGGCACCAAGCCCTCGCGGATATTGCGCTCGATCTGGTCCACCAGGATCACCGAGTTGCGCATGATCATGCCCGAGAGGGCGATGGTGCCGAGCATGGCGACAAAGCCGAACGGGCGGTCGAACACAAGCAGGAACAGCGCCACGCCGATCAAGCCGAAGGGGGCGGTCACAAGCACCATGGCGGTGCGCGAAAGGCTCTGCAGCTGGATCATCAGCAGGGTCAGCATGGCGACGATGAACACCGGGAAGCTCGCACCGATGGACGCGTTGCCCTTGGCGCTCTCCTCCACCGTGCCGCCGGTCTCGATGCGAAAGCCGGGTGGCAGACGGGCGCGGATCGGTTCGAGCAGAGGCTCGATCTCGGCGGTCACGGTCGGGGCCTGGATGGGGGTGTAGATGTCGCCGCGCACGGTGATGGTCGGGACGCGGTTGCGATGCCAGACGATGCCCTCCTCCTGCACGTACTCGATGCGTGCAACCTGACCGAGTGGCACGTGGGTGCCCTGCGCGGTTGGCAGGTTCAGCCCGGCGAGCAGGCTTAGCCGGTCGCGCTCCTCCTTGGTGCCGCGCAGCAGGATGGGGATGGTTTGGTCACGCTCGCGGAATTCGCCCACCGGGATGCCGTTGAGGGCCTGCTGCACGGCCTGGGCGATCTGCGCGCGGGTAAGCCCAAGGCTGATGGCCTGGGGCGTGTCGATCTTCAGTACGATACCCTTGACCCGCTCATTCCAGTCCAGGTGCACATTCACCAGGTGAGGGTGGGCGCGCATCACCGCCGCTACCTCCTCGGCGATCGCCCGCAGCTGCCCAAGGTCGTCGCCCGAGACGCGGAACTGCACTGGGTAGCCGACCGGCGGGCCGTTCTCCAGCCGGATCACCCGCCCGCGCACGCCGGCAAACGCGCCGTCCTCATCGAGCAGGGTGATCAGCTTGCCGCGCAGGGCCTCGCGATCGGGGATGCTCTTGGTGGTGATGACGAACTGGGCGAAGCCGATATCGGGTAGCTGCTGGTCAAGCGGCAGGTAGAAGCGCGGCGAGCCCTCGCCCACGTAGGCCACGTAGTTGTCGATGTGCTGGCGCTCTGTGGCGAGGAAGTCTTCGAGCTTGTGGCTGACCGCCTGGGTGGCCGCCAGTGACGCGCCTTCCGGCAGCTTGAGATCGACGATCAGCTCCAGCCGGGTGGCGTCGGGGAAGAATTGCTTCTCGACCAGGGCAAACAGGCCGATGGAGCCGATAAAGGCGGCCACGGTGAGCACGATCACCCGCACCGGGTGCCGCACACAGGCCTCGATCAGGCGGCGGAAGCGGGCGAGGAAACGCTCGGCCAAGGCGTGCTGGGCCGTGGTGATAGGCGCAAGCCAACGCCCGACGCGGCCGGGCGGGCGGCGGGTCTCGCTGCGTTCCGCCAGAAGGTGGTAGCCAAGGTAGGGAATGACGATGACCGCGGCCAGCCAGGAGAGCAGCAGGGCGAGGGTCACCACCTGGAAGATCGAGCGGGTGAACTCGCCCACCGAGGACTGCGCCAGGGCGATCGGCAGAAAGCCCGCCGCGGTGATCAGGGTGCCGGTCAGCATCGGGAAGGCCGTGGTGGTGTAGGCGAAGCTTGCCGCCTTCATCCGCTCCATGCCCTCGTGCATCTTCACCGCCATCATCTCCACCGCGATGATCGCATCGTCCACCAACAGCCCCAGGGCGAGGATCAGGGAGCCAAGGGAGATCTTGTGCAGGCCGATGCCGAACAGGTGCATGAGGAAAAAGGTCCCGGCCAGCACCAGCGGGATGGACAGGGCCACCACCAGCCCCGCGCGCAGGCCGAGGCTCAGAAAGCTCACCGCCAGCACGATCACCACCGCCTCGGCGACCACCTTGAGGAACTCGTTGATCGAGCGCTTGACGGCCGCCGGCTGGTCGTTGACCCGATGCAGCGCCATGCCCACCGGCAGCTGCTGTTCGATCCGCGCCATGGCCGCATCCAGGGCGCGGCCGAGGGCGATCACATCCCCACCCTTGCGCATGGCCACGCCGATGCCGAGGGCCGGCTCGCCCATGAAGCGGAACAGGGCGGGAGGCGGGTCCTCGTAGCCGCGCTTGATCTCGGCCACCTCGCCCAGGCGCAGGGTGTGGCCGTCCAGCGGTATCGGCAGCTCGCGCAGGTCATCGAGAGTGCGGAACGCCCCGTCGGGGCGCACGACGATGCGGTCGGTCGGGGTGTGGTAGGCCCCCGTGGCGGCGATGACGTTCTGCCCACGCAGCACCTCGATGAGCTGCGGCACGGAGAAGCCGAGGTTGGCAAGCCGGCTGTTGGATAGCTCGATGAACACCCGCTCTTTCTGCTCGCCCAGGATCAGCACCTTGGCCACATCCGGGACGCGCAGCAGCTCCTTGCGGATGGCGTCGGCCGCATCCCGCAGTTGGGCGGGACTGAAGCCATCGCCGGTGAGGGCGAAGATGTTGCCGAAGGTGTCGCCGAACTCGTCGTTGAAGAAAGGCCCCTGCACCCCCTCCGGCAGGCTTGGGCGGAGGTCGCCGACCCGCTTGCGGATGTCGTAGAACATCCCCGGCATGGCTGTCGAGGGCGCGCTGTCCTTGGCCATGACGAAGATGTTGGCCTCCCCGGGGCGGGAGAAGCTGCGCACGATGTCCACGTGCTCGGTTTCGAGGATGACCTTCTCGATCCGATCCACCACCTGCTGTTCCATCTCGCGCGCCGTGGCCCCGGGCCAGGCGACCTTGACCAGCATGACCTTGAAGGTAAACGGCGGGTCTTCCGACTGGCCGAGCTTGCCGTAACTGAACACCCCCAGGGCCAGGGTCAGCAGCATCAGGTAGAGCACGAAGCTCGGGTGACGCAGCGCCCAGTCGGAGAGGTTGAAGCCCTTCATAGGCCGCGACCTTTGAACGGGCCATCGTAGGGCACCGGGCGGACGGTCTGGCCCTCACTCAGCCTATGCACCCCGGCGGCCACGACGCGCGCACCCTCGGTCAGGCCGCGCACCAGCAGGCCATCCTCACCATACGCCAAGACCTCGATCGCGTGCAGGGTCACCCGCTCGTTCGGGTCCAGGACCCAGACGGCGGTGGAGGTCCCCTGCTGGAACAGGGCCGAGGCGGGCAGCCAGTGGGTGGCCTCACCCCGCGCAGCGGGCAGGAGGACCTCGGCAGTGAGGCCAAGGCGCAGATCCTGTGGCGCACCGGGTAGGGCCACCTTCACCAGCACGCTGCGTGTGGCGTCCAGGGCGGGGGCGATCTCGCGCACCTGGCCGTCGCGCAGCGGCTCGGGCGCGGACCCGAGCCGTACCTGGAGCGGTGTGCCCACCGGCATGGCCTGGGCGGTGGCCTCGCCGACCCGCACATGCACCTCGCGCTCGCCATCGTAGGCCACGGTGAACACCGGCTGCCCTGCGGCCACCACCTGGCCGACCTCGGCCGCGACGCGGGTGATGATGCCCGGCCGGTCGGCCAGAAGCTGGGTGTACTGCGCCTGGTTTTCGGCCAGGCTGACTTGGGCCCGGGCGGCGCTCACCCGCGCGGTAGCCGCCTCGAAGGCGGCCTGGGCCTGGTCGAGGACTGATTTGCCGATGAACTTCTGCTCGTACAACGGCTTCAGGCGCGCCAGCTCGTTGCGGGCCTGGGTGAGTTCGGCCTCCGCCGCCACAAGGCCGGCGCGGCTGCTGGTGAGTTGCAGGTCGAGGTCGCGGGTGTCCAGCTTGGCGAGGGCCTGCCCGGCCTGCACATGGCTGCCCAGTTCGACCCGGCGCTCGCTGATCTTGCCTGGGATGCGGAAGCCGAGCGCCGCCTCATGCCGTGCCTGCACGGTGCCGGAGTAGGCCGTGGCCGCAGCCGCGGCCTGTTCGCTCACGGTCCAGACCTGGGCCGGGCGGATGACCTCGCGGGGGGCTTCAGGCTCTTTGCAGGCGGTCAGTGTGGAGAGGAGGAGCAAGGCGAGGGCCTTGCGGGCCGGGGTGATCATCTTGGGCACTCCATAGGGAGATAGGGTGATCGCATGGGGAGGTTGAGTTCTCATCAGACCCTTATCGTGGCGACACGTCGCTCCCACCCGCAGCAGTTTCGTAGGAGGCCCGCCCCCGGGCCGATCTGCCGACCAGGTCGCGCCGAGGGCGGCGCTCCTACGATGCCTCGCCTGACCCGTGGGAGCCGCGTGCCGCGGCGATGAGGCGTGGAGTCAAGGCTGAAGCCCGCAAAGAAAAGCGTCAATAGGGCACCCGGTCCTGCTTCGCCAACCAGGCATCGAAGGGCTGGGCGGCTTCGGGTAGGGGATGGTGGTGCAGGCAGGTGCAGGCGGCGGGGGAGGGGGCGCCGTAGAGGGTGATGGCGATGGGGGTGTCGTCGAACCCGGCGCGGGTGGCCTCTTCGTGGCTGGCGGCGTAGACGATGCGCGGGATATGCGCCCACAGGCTGGTGGCCAGGCACATGGGGCAGGGCTCGCAGCTGGTGTACAACACGCAGTCGTCGAGGTGGGGGCGAGCGAGGGTGCGTGCGGCCGCGCGGATGGCGTTCACTTCGGCGTGGGCGCTGGGGTCGCAGTCGCGGGTGACCGTATTCTGTCCGCGCCCGACCACCTGCCCCTGGCGCACGATGACGGCGCCAAACGGCCCGCCGCCCGCCGCGACCGAGGCGGTGGCAAGCTGGATGGCCTCGTGCAGGAAGGATGCATCATCATGCGGCGTCATGGTCTTTTCCTCGGGCGGGCTTGTTGAGAGTATAAGCGGCCTGCGATCTTTCTTCACGTCACTGGAGCCGTCCGTGAGCGAACCCTTTGTTCCCCAGGTGGTGATTCTCGGCAGCCGGGCCGTGGCCCGCACCCTTGCAGCCTTCGTTGCGGCCATGGGCTGGCCGCTGACGGTGTGGGAGCGGGACGTGGGCGAGCACGCCTGGCCCGCGGGTACGCGCACGGTGGCACGGGTGTTCAGCGAAGCGCCCGAACCCTTGCCTGCCCACACCTTTGCCGTCATCGCACGTGGGCATGACGGCGATCCGGAATCGCTCGAGGCGCTGTTGCGCGCGGGAGCGGAGCGGGTATTTCTGGTGGCCTCGGCCAAGCGGGCCGAGGCCGTGTGCGAGCAAGTGGCCCAACGATTGGAGGATCCAACCTTGCTCGCGCGTGTGTCAGCCCCGGCAGGGCTTGACCTGGGTGGACAGGAAACGGCAGCCATTGCCCTCGCTCTGGTGGCTAAGATGCAGTGGCGGGCTGCAGGCGGTCTAGGCGAGCTGCGCCCCTTGACCGAGCTGCGCGCCGCCCGCCTCGAGCATAGCCTCACCGGACAACGTGATCTCGCCTGTCCTGAGCAGCGCGTATGAGCTGGATCTACCTGCTCATTGCCGCAATCTTCGAGATCGGCTGGCCGGTTGGCTACAAGCTGTCGACCATGCCGGGGCTGCGTTGGACTGGGTTCGGCATTGCCCTGGTATGCATTGTCTTGAGCGGCGTCTTCCTCTGGCTTGCGCAGCGCGAGATCCCCATCGGCACGGCCTACGCGGTGTGGACCGGGCTCGGCGCGGCGGGGACCTTCCTCGTGGGTATGGCCTTCTTCGGTGAGCCGGCCAGTCTTATGCGTTACTTCGGGGTGCTCCTCATCCTCTCCGGGGTGATCGTACTCAAACTGGCGGATTGAGGAGGCGGGCTGCCGTTGCTCGGGGCTTGATATATGCAGGCCCCCACCTCTCAATGGGCAGCCCAACCCAGCGGTCAATCCGCCGAACCTGGGCCAGAACGTGGATTGCTTCCCCTGAGAGGGTAGTCGGGACGGCTGCCTGTGTCCTGGGGGTTGGTTTTCAACTCCCTTAGGGCGCGTGTCCTCTCCTGGGCCAGTGCCCGGCCCAGTGCCTTTCCATGCAACCCCTGCTCCACCAGTGGCTTCACCGCTACCCCCTTGACCACCCTAAGGGCTTGACGCAGGAGAGAGGCCTGCGGGTAGGGGTGATCCTCAAAGCCCGTGCGTCCCTTGGCATCCGCCTCGCAGGCGAGCAGGAAGGCTTCGAAGCGTTCCGGGCGGCGCAGGGCATCCAGCCCTTCGAGCAGCCTGAGCAGGGTGGAGGGGCGCAGTTCGAAGGCCTTGTGCGCATGGGTGTGCCAGCGGGCGGTCATGATCGCGAGGTCGCGGTAAGGCGCCGGCATGCGCAGGCGCTCCGCAATGCGCTCCACAAGGCGTGCGCCGCGTCGTTCGTGGCCGTAGTGGTGTGGCCACAGGTCCGGCGGGGTGGTGCCCTTGCCGAGGTCATGCAGCAGGGCGGCAAGGCGAGTGGGGCCATCGGCGCCTAGGCGTACCGCCTGTTGCAACACCATCAGACTGTGCACGCCGGTGTCGATCTCCGGATGGTATTGCTCCGGTTGTGGCACACCGAACAGGGCATCAAGCTCCATCAGGAGGCGGGCCAGCGCGCCGGTCTCGCGCAGCACCTCGAAAAAACGCGCGGGATGGTCGGTCGCCAGCGCCTTGACGATCTCTTGCCACACGCGTTCCGGCACCAGCGCGTCGATCTCACCGTTGTCGACCATATGGCGCATCAGAAGGAGGGTCTCGTCCGCCACGCGGAAGCCGAGGGGAGCGAAACGGGCGGCGAAGCGGGCCACGCGCAATAGGCGCACCGGGTCTTCCACGAAGGCCGGGGAGACATGGCGCAGCAGACGGGCTTCGAGATCCTTGCGTCCACCGAAGGGGTCGATCAGCTCGCCATCCTCCGCTTGGGCCATGGCATTGATGGTCAGGTCGCGGCGGGCAAGGTCCTCCTTGAGGGTCACCTCCGGGGCGGCGTATACGACGAAGCCATGGTAGCCGCGTCCGGATTTCCGCTCGGTACGAGCGAGGGCGTATTCCTCATGGGTCTTGGGGTGCAGAAAGACGGGGAAATCCTTGCCGACCGGGCGGAAACCACGTTCCAGCATGTCCGCGGGGGTGGCTCCGACCACGACGTAATCGCGCTCTTGTACCGGCAAGCCGAGCAAGGCGTCGCGCACGGCGCCGCCGACCAGATAGACTTTCATTCCTGGGGAAGGGCCTCGGTGAAATCACACATGGGAAGTGTTATTTATAGAATTGCTGCACCATTGCATGAAACAACTGTTTTCGAACAGTTTGCTCGAACTGGAGGCGCACATGAACCCCTTTGGTCGCATCCTCACGCAATCCCCGCTGATGGAAACCGTCATCCGTTCTGCTCAGATCGTCGCCCGTACGGATGTGACCGTGCTCTTGACCGGCGAAACCGGTACCGGCAAGGATCTGATGGCCCGCGCCCTGCATGAGGCGAGCCCGCGTGCGGGTGGTCCCTTCGTTGCCATCAACTGTGCCGCCTTGCCGGAGTCGCTGGCCGAGTCCGAGCTCTTTGGCCACAGGCGTGGTGCCTTCACTGGCGCGCTGGAGGATCGCCCCGGTCATGTGCGCAGTGCGCATGGCGGCACCCTGTTCCTTGATGAGGTGGGCGAATTGCCGTTAGCCGTGCAGGCCAAGCTGCTTCGTTTCCTTGAGTCGGGTGAGTGCATGCCGGTGGGCGACAGCCGCGTGTTGCAGGCGGACGTGCGGGTGATTGCTGCCACCCACGCGGACCTTGCCGCGCTTGTGCGAGAGGGGCGCTTCCGCGAGGACCTCTACTACCGTCTCCAGGTGGTGCCGCTGGAGCTGCCCGCCCTGCGCGAGCGCAGCGGCGACATCGACATGTTGCTCAACCATTTCCTGTGGCATTTCGCCGGCGAACACGGGGTGCCGATGCCGAAGCTTTCCCAGGAGGCGCGCGCTATCCTGCGTCGCCACCGCTGGCCGGGCAACGTGCGTGAGCTCCGCAACCTGGCCGAGCGCCTGGTGGTCCTGTTCCATGGCAGTACCGTGGAGCTGGGCAACCTGCCGCGCGAGATTACTCAGGCCGCGGCCAAGGTGACCATGGGGGGGCATGGCTTCCTTCTGCCGGAGGAGGGGGTCGACCTCGAATGGTTGGAGTCGGAGCTGATCCGCCAGGCCTTGGAGCGCTCGCGCGGCAACAAGAGTCGCGCCGCCCGCCTGCTCGGTATCACCCGCGACACATTGCTCTACCGTCTCAAGAAGTTCTCCCTGGCCTGACGGACGACAAGGCACACCGGGTATGGGGTCGTCCATGCCCGTCTTCATCGAGTCTTCCAGCCAAAGCCTGTCGGGCTGCCAAGGCGGCTGCAAAAAGGATCCTAAGCAGGAGGGATGTCATGAACGACATCGATCTTGAACCCCTGGGAGGGCGAAACCATGAGTTGGGCGTGGCGGAAACACGAGTGAACGGGGATCTGCAGCTACAGAAAGGGCATCCGTGAGAGGTCTGGCAGGACGTCCCTGAGGGTGAGAGACCGCGTGCCTTGGCACCGGGCCCAGCGAACGCACGACGCAGCGTCAGGGCTATTGCTCGAGCTACCACCAGCCGCATCCTGGTGACCTGGTTGGCGAGCTGAAGTTGCGCGTGCTGCGCGAGCGCAACGACGAGCGCCCCACATTCCTGCGTGGAGCAGAGGGAGGGATACTGCGACTGGCGGTTTGATCCAAAAATCGATCAACCTCAATCATGATAGCCTTTTTGCATGACTTGACCCTCACGACCTTGGGCGGATTTGAGCGCGGCAGAGGGGCTGGCATCTGGTCCTATGTGGGGGCAGGCGGGCTGTGGCCGGGCACATGCTCTGCGCCCGGCCCTTTGCCGGCGGCGGGTTCGATGTACACCGGCAGGCCAGCGCGAGTTTGCAGTTCGATCGAACTCAGCGTGCCCAGGTTGCAGAAATGCGCAAGCTTGGCGGCGTGCCTGACGATGGCGATACCCAGGGTCGACAGGAGCTCGGGGCATCCGCTGGCGGTCTCTGCCCCATCGGTGGCCAGGCATTTTCTGCCCTCGACGACGATGCTGATTGCGGGGTGGCGGTCGTTCACAATGCTTCTCCCTCCCATTTGATTATGGCCGAATCATTGTTGTAGACCATGATGACAGGGGGGTGAAACGGGCAGAGTATCGGTCTGGCCTAAGGGCTCCAATCCTCGGCTACCGCCATCAAGGCTTATCCCACGCTCCGAATGCACTCTAGGTAGGCTTGCTCGTCCGGGCCTTGCGGGCCTGCCTCGTTGAGAGCCTGCAGCAGGCAGGCGATGATGCGGTGCTCGGCCTCATGGGTGTCTCGCAGCTTCGCTGCCAGCCGCTCAAAGGCAGCCCGCATGCCTTTCGGCCGGTCGGTGCTTAGCTGCTCGCGTAAGGCTAAGTGCATACCCATGTGCAGGAAGGGATTGCTCATCCCCTGTTCGGGCGACTCTTCCCACGTCAGGGCCTTTTCCTCGTCCTCAAGTAGGGCATGGTATTCAGGATGCAGGGCGACGACGTCGGCGATCATCAGCTCGAGCGCCTCCATCGGCAGGCCCAGGCGGCGCTTGCGCCAGGCCTCGACGTACATCAGGCGCAGCTTGTTGCGGTCAGGACTGAACAGCATCGGGGAGTCTCGCAGGGGTGGGGCAGGGGGCGGTCTTGTGCCTGAAATCACACAGGTCGCACACTGGACAGAGGTCGCATTGGGGCTTGCGCGCGGTACAAATATAGCGGCCATGCAGGATCAGCCAGTGGTGGGCGTGATGCATGAACTCTTTTGGAATGACCTTGACCAGTCGGTCTTCCACCGCGCGCACGGTCTTGCCTGGGGCGAGGCCCGTGCGGTTGGCGATGCGGAAGATGTGCGTATCCACCGCCATGGTCGGCTGACCGAAGGCGGTATTGAGAATGACGTTGGCGGTCTTGCGGCCCACGCCGGGCAGGGCCTCGAGGGCCTCGCGGCTAGCCGGCACCTCGCCGCCGTGCCGTTCCAGCAGCAGTCGGCACAGGCCGATCACGTTCTTGGCCTTGGTCTTGTACAGGCCGATGGTCTTGATGTACTCGCGCAGCCCCTCCTCGCCCAGCGCGAGGATGGCCTCGGGGGTGTTGGCGACGCGGAAGAGGCGGTCGGTGGCGAGGTTCACGCTCTTGTCGGTAGCCTGCGCGGATAGCACCACGGCCACGAGTAGCTCAAAGGGGGTCGAGTATTTCAGTTCGGTGGTCGGGTGGGGGTTGAGCGCACGCAGGCGCGCGAAGAATTGACGGCGGGTGTGGGTGTTCATGACAAAACCTGCATCCGTGTTCAAGCATGCACGAATTCAATCATAAACCTTTGATCATGCCTCATGATTCCAGGCTTCGTGCATTCCCCCAAAAACTTGAACGCAAGCGAACCTACCTGGCGTCCTCCGGTATCCACCCGAATTTGGGTATGATGAATATCATGAGCCTAAGCTACGATCTCGCCCGCCGGGCGCTGTTTTTGTTACCTCCGGAAATGGCCCATGAGGTGGCGCTGGAGGGCATGCGCCTTCTCATGCGCGGGCCACTGGCCACCTGGATGCGCTCGCGCGTGCCCAACAGCCCGCGCGAAGTGATGGGGCTGACCTTTCCCAACCCGGTCGGACTGGCCGCGGGGCTGGACAAGAACGCCCGTTACATCGACGCGCTCGGCAGTTTGGGCTTTGGTTTTGTCGAGGTTGGCACGGTCACCCCGCGCCCGCAGCCTGGCAACCCCAAGCCGCGCCTGTTCCGCCTGCCAAAGGCACAGGCCATCATCAACCGCATGGGATTCAACAACCTCGGTGTCGAGCAGTTCATCATCAACGTCGAAGAGAGCCGCTTCGCCCGTGAGGGTGGCATCCTCGGCCTGAACATCGGCAAGAACTTCGACACCCCGGTCGAGAAGGCAGTAGACGACTATCTGTTCTGCCTGCGTCGCGTCTATCCGCATGCTTCATACGTGACGGTCAACATCTCCTCGCCAAACACTGTTGGCCTGCGCACCCTGCAGCACGGCGACACCTTCGATGCGCTGCTCGCCCGGCTCAAGACCGAGCAGGCCCGCCTGGCCGACCAGCATGGCCGCTACGTGCCTCTCACGGTCAAGGTGGCGCCCGATCTTGCACCCGAGGAGGTCACCACCATCGCTGACGCCTTACGCCACCACCGCATCGACGGCCTGATCGCGACCAACACCACCCTCAGTCGCGAGGGGGTCGAGGGTCTGCCGCACGCGGACGAGAAAGGCGGGCTGTCGGGCGCGCCCGTTTTCGAGCGTTCCACTGCGATCGTGCGCCAGTTCAGTACGGCCCTGGGTGGGGAACTTCCGATCATCGCCGTCGGTGGCATCATGCGCGGTGCGGATGCCCAGGCCAAGCTCGACGCGGGCGCGAGCCTCGTGCAGATCTACACCGGCTTGATCTACCGGGGGCCGGAGTTGGTGCGTGAGATCGCCACAACCTTGGCCTCTCCGGCTGCGGGTTGTGCCAACGGCGGTTGCGATTGCGGCACCTGACTTCCCTTGCGCCCGGGTTTATCGCGGGCGCGCTCCCCCCTACAATATGCGGCTTGTCTTGCTGCCCCCGGAGCCTTTCCATGTCCGCCCAGCTGATTGACGGCAAACGCGTTTCCGAGGAGGTTCTAGCCTCCGTGCGTGCCGGTGTCGAGCAACTTGAGGCCCAAGGCCGTCGTGTGCCGGGGTTGGCGGTGATCCAGGTGGGTGATGATCCAGCCTCCAAGGTGTATGTTGGCAACAAGCGTCGGGCCTGTGAGCGCACCGGGATTCGTTCCGTGGCCCACGACCTGCCCGCCGCAACGAGCCAGGAGGCGTTGCTTGCCTTGATTGATGCGCTCAATGCCGACGCCTCCATCGATGGCATCCTCGTCCAGCTGCCCTTGCCTGGGCATATTGATGCCAAAGCGGTGATCGAACGCATCCATCCGGACAAGGACGTGGATGGTTTCCACCCTTACAACGTTGGCCGTCTTGCGCAGCGTGTCCCACGTCTACGTCCCTGCACGCCCTATGGCGTGATGCGCCTACTGCAGTCGGCAGGGGTGAATCCAAAAGGCATGGAAGCGGTCATCGTCGGCGCGTCCAATATCGTCGGTCGACCGATGGCGCTGGAACTGCTGCTGGCCGGCGCGACCGTCACCGTGACCCACCGCTTCACCCGTGATCTGACCGCCCATGTTGGTCGCGCCGAGCTTCTGGTGGTGGCCGTCGGCCAACCGGGACTGGTGAAGGGCGCATGGATCAGGCCCGGCGCGGTGGTGATCGACGTCGGTATCAACCGCCTGGTGGATGGCCGCCTGGTGGGGGATGTTGAGTTCGACGCTGCAGCCGAGCGGGCCGGTTACATCACCCCCGTGCCGGGCGGTGTGGGCCCGATGACTGTGGCCATGCTGATGCAGAATACGCTGGAAGCGCGTCTGATGCGGGATTGATCTCTGGCCCACCTGCATGGTCATCGTGGGCACAAAGCCTCGGTGTTGCGGGGCACTTCGACCGATTGCCGTTGCGGGGCGCGCTACACCCGTAAGTCATCCACTGATCCGTGCCGCCCGTTAGATGCGGTTGACCGCGTCGATGTCACGGAGGTCTTCAAGCTTGTCGAGCAGTCGGGCAATGCTCTCCACATCGGGCAGCTCCAGCGTAAGCCTGATCCGGCTCTGGCCGGTGCGCCGGTCCAGACGGCTTGTGCTGCTGACCAAACGGGCCTTGAACTGGGCGAGGATGTTGCCGATGTCGCGCAAAAGTTCTGGGCGGTCTTCACCCAGCACTTCGACACTTGCCCTCACCGGTACGCCTGCAAGGCGCGGCCACTCGACCTCCATGATTCGCTCCGGGTGCGTTTGACGCAGATGGACGAGGTTGCGGCAATCCGCGCGGTGCAGGCGCAGACCCTGGCCACGAGTGATGAAGCCGACCACCGCATCACCTGGGGCCGGATTGCAGCAGCGCGCCGGCTCGGCCTGTAGCCCCTCGAGGGTGATGTTGCGCGCAGGCGCTTCGGCTGCGAGCTGGCGGGGCTGGGTTGCTTCGGGGCGCACGGCGGCAAGCACGGCGCGCGCGGCATCGAGAAAGGCCGCGCGCGAGAGCTTGCCTTCGCCCAGGGCCTCCCAGGCTGCCTCCTCGCTCTTGAGGTGCAGGCGTTGTAGCAGCTTGTCTTTCTGCTCACGCGAGAGGCCGAGGCGGCGCACGGTCTTATCCCAGTAGCCGCGCCCTTCCTCGCGCGCGGACTCGCGCTCGCGGCGGACGAACCAGGCGCGTACCTTGGCGCGGGCGCTCTTGGAGACGAGGTAGCCGGATCTTGGGTCAGCCCATTCGCGGCTCGGACAGCCCTGTGGGGCGCGCAGCAGCTCGACCCGGTCAGCATTGGCAAGCGGGGTGTTCAGCGGCACGAGGCGGCCGTTGACCTTGGCTCCCCGGCAGGCATGGCCGAGCTCGGTGTGGATGGCATAGGCAAGGTCGAGAGGGGTGGCGCCGCGCGGCAGTTCCACCACGTGCCCCTTGGGGGTGAAGACATAGACGGTGTTGGCGGCAAGCGCGGTGCCTTCGCCTTCCTCTAGGGCCAGTCTCAAGCGCTCCATTTCCTCCTGGAAAGGATCGGTCGCGCCCTTGTCACCTTCCTTGTAGCGCCAGTGCGCGGCCACCCCGAGTTCGGCTCGTTCATGCATGGCGTGGGTGCGGATCTGTACCTCCAGGGTCTTGCCGTCCAGCGCATGCACGGCAGTGTGCAGGGACTGATAGCCGTTCGGCTTGGGGTGGGCGATATAGTCGTCGTATTCACCCGGTATCGGGTCCCACAGGGTGTGCACGACACCGAGCGCTGCGTAGCAGTCGGCAATGCTCTCCACTTGCACGCGCAGGGCTCGCACGTCGAACAGCTGCTCGAAGGACAGCTGCTTGCGCTGCATCTTGCTGAAGATGCTGTACAGGTGCTTGGGGCGGCCGTAGACGCGGGCCTTGATGCCCTCGGCCTCGAGCGCCTGCTGGAGCTGCTCACGCACACGGACGATGTAGTCCTCGCGCTCGGCACGACGCTCGTCAAGGAAGCGGGCGATGCGCTTGTAGGTCTCGGGCTCCAGGTGACGGAAGGCAAGGTCCTCCAGTTCCCACTTCAGCTGGCCTAGCCCCAGCCGGTGGGCAAGGGGGGCGAACAGATCCAGCGTCTCACGCGCGACTCGACGGCGGATGTCGTCATCATCGACAAGGGGCAGGGCGCGCAGGCGCTCCAGCCGGTAGGCCAGCTCGATGAGGATGCTGCGGGCATCGCTCACCATGGTCAGCAGCAGGCGGCGCAGGTTCTCGGCCTGGGTCTGGCTCTTGGTAGCCGCCTGCGTCTCGTTGAATGTGTGCAGGCGGTGCACGTCGGCCACCAGGCGCGCCACCTGCGCGCCGTAGCGGCGGCCCAGGTCCTCCTCGTCGAATGTGGGGCGAAGGCGCGGATCGGCCAGGCAGGCGGCGAGCAGAGTGTCCGTGTCGGCCTTCATCTCGACCAGCAGCAGAGCAGCTCGCGGTCCGCGCGGTCGGGTGACATCGCCATCCCAGGCGGCGCCGGCCTCGGCGCAGGCCTGGCGCAGCAAGGGGCAGTCGCCGGCCTGGTCACACAGGTCGGCGCAGAGCTTTTCCGGCGCTTCGTCAAGTAGGTGCTGCATAGCCCATAGGATGTCACAATGATGGACGCATCGGTGATAGACCTCCAACCTGCCTGTCGGACGGCACTGGGGTGGTGGCGTACTGCTCTCCACGATCCTGCCCCGCGCAAGTTGGTGGGCTGGCCGCGATTGGTCGAGCACACGGCCGCCGAGATCGTCGTCATCATCTGCCATGGTTGCAAGCTGCGATGGCATGGCGCCGCCACACCCCTTGCCGAGCGTGTGCGATCTGGATGGCCTTGAGGCCCGTCCGGCCCGTATGGTCCGTGCAGGTGTGCCCAACGGGTCTGACGAGCAGCGCTTTGGCCATCGAGGCAGCAAGTTGGAGGCGGTGCGCGCCTGGTTTGCTGATGGCAAGCTGCGCCTCATTGCGGCCAGCAGAGAAGGGTGCTCTCCACCGCGTGCGGTGAGTGGTTCGACACCGGGCTGGTGATCCGGCAGGCGATCGACTGCTCCCTGCGGTTTCGCCGAGGGGCGTCGGCCTATCTATCAGCCTTTTGGGTAGCAGGCGATGGGATCAGCGACCCTCTATCTCCACCGCCACAGGTAGGCGGTGCAAAAGGTAAGGCGCCCGGGCGGGCGCCTTTTCGATCGCTGGGCGGATGAGCCTTACTTGGCCAGACGCTCGATGCCGATGGCCTTGAGTACGTACTTCTCGTAGATCGGCTCGGGTATGCCAGACTTCATCTTACGGATGAAGTATTTCTCGAACGCGATCTTGGCCAGATGCACCCACTTGCCCTTTGCGAACCAGTTGACGTTGCGCGGCGGGATTTGTGGCAGGGCGATGAACGCGGCGCCGCGATCGCCCATGTCGGCGAGGCAGATGGCCTGCCAGGTGCCCTTGTGGGTGGGCTGCTCGCCCTTCAGCTCCTGTTTGATGTTGTGCACGACGGCGGTCACCATGGACTCGATCATGTAGCCGGTCTTCGGCGTACCCACCGGTACGGGGGTGGCTTCGACCGGCGGGATGGCGACGCACACGCCGGCGGAATAGATGTTCTTGTACTTTGGGTTGCGTTGATGCTCGTCGACCAGCACGAAGCCCCCGGGGTTGACGGCCCCTTCGCCCAGTGCGGCCACGGCGTCCACGCCACGGAACGGCGGCAGCATCATCGCGTGGTTGAAGGGCAGCACGTGGGTTTTGACCACGTTGCCTTGCATGTCAAGCTCCTCGACGTGCATCTTGCTGACCTCGACCTTGGTGGTGCGTGCGTTGCAGATCCACTTGATGTCATGCATGCGCAGTTCGGATTCGAGCATGCCCTTGGAGTCGCCTACGCCGCCTAGGCCCAGGTGGCCGATGTATGGTTCGGCGGTGACGAAGGTGATGGGCACCTTGTGGCGCAGTTTCTTCTTGCGCAGGGCGGTATCGAGGATGAATACGTACTCGTAGGCGGGACCGTAGCAGCTTGCCCCCTGGAAGGCGCCGACGATGACCGGGCCGGGGTTTTCGCACAGTTTTTGGAAGTCTTGATAGGCCAGCTCGGCGTGATCCACAGTGCACACGGAGTGGGTGTGTCCACCGTGCGGGCCGGCACCCTCGATGGCGGCGAAGTTCAGCTTGGGGCCGGTGGCGATGATCAGGTAGTCGTATTTGAGCGTATTGCCGTTGTCGAGGTGCAGGGTATTCTGCTCGGCGTCGATCTTGTTCACGCTGCTTGCGATGAAGTCGATGCCCTTGCGTTTGAGGTATGGCTCGATCGGGAAGGTGATCTCGTCACGGGTGCGCCAGCCCACGGCGACCCAGGGGTTGGAGGGTACGAACTGGAAGTAGTCCACCGCGTTGACGACGGTGATCTGGTGTTCTTTGCCCAGCAGTTCGCGTGCCTCATAGGCCGCTGGCATGCCGCCGATGCCCGCGCCGAGGATAACGATGTGCGCCATGGATCAAGGCCTCCTGATGCTGTGCCCTTGGTTGTGCGAGGGCTAAGTTGCTTGATAGCTAAGGAAACACTGAAATAAGTTGGCGCGACCGCTTTGCGGCGTTGCGTGGCGATCTCTCCCACGCTTATCTCTAAGTCGTGGTCACTGCGCACTCACCGCTGCGCATCCCATCCCGCTCGCCGTCTCATTCAGCTCTTCCCTAACCATATAATTTAAAAAAGTTCGTATTCGTTCAGGTAGCAAAATAATGGATGCTCCTATAAACATTATCACTGGTGATATCAGCCTTGATAACAGACAGTGCTATTAAGACTAGATAAATAACAGCCAGTATCGTTGCAGAGAGGAGTTTGCTCATTTATATATCCTCCCTGAAGAAACACTGAATAAGTTTGCGCTGACAGTCTGATGTGTTGCGCGGTGCAATATCCCTCGCCGATCGTATGGCGACGTCTGGATCAAGGCGCGCCCATCGCCTTGCATCCTATCCCGCTCGCGACCTTATCAGCGTTTCCCTAGTTAATACGTAACCAAATAAGAAATCAGATGCAATTGGTTAAACGTTATCTTTTTTGCCCCTGTTGATGCAGGATGTGCCGATCCTAGCATGGTGATGAGGAGGATGCTCATTCTGCCATTTTATGGCTTATAAGCTGGTCTGTGAGTCATCAATACCCTCCCCATGGTGTGTTGGCCTGGCATACGCTCGATCAGGCAGGAACGCGACCCTTGAGCATCTGCTCGTACAGCGGTTTGATCAAATACAGGTCCAGCGCCCACCAGGCCCAGCTTGGCGTGGTTTGGTTGACCAGCGGGAAGGTCTGGATCAGCTTAAGGTCATAGCCGAACTCGACCAGCGCGGCCTTGCCTATTTCGGTGACCAGCGGGCAGGAAGTATAGCCGTCGTACTTACGCTCCATGGGCTTGCCTTCAATCAGGCTGACCAGGTTCTCGGCTGCGATCGGGGCCTGGAACTTGACGCTCGCGGCGGTCTTGCCAATGGGTGTACCGTTCACATCGCCCACGCCGAAGACATTCGGGAAGCGCAGGTGTTGTAGGGTGTGTTTGTCCACCTCCAGCCATCCTCCGGCAGCGAAGGGCCCCTCCTTCCAGGCCAGCGCGCTGTGTTTGACCACGTCCGGCGCGGTCATCGGCGGGACGACGTGCAGGAAGTCGTAGCGCAGGGTTTTGTCGCCTTCGGGGGTGGTGAACACCGCCTCCTTGCGGCTGGCATCAATGGCCTTCAGGCGGTGCTGGTAGTTCATGGTGAACCCGCGCTCGTGGAACAGCTGATCCGCCATGTCATTGATCGGCTTGACGCTGAACAGCCTGTCGATGGAGGAGTTGAAAGTGAGGTTGAGGGCCTCGCGACGCTTGGCATTGCGTGCGTGCGACTCGGTCAGAAAGGCCATCTTCAGCGGTGCACCTGCGCACTTGAGCGGGGTATGGGGCAGGGTGAACAGGCCATCGCCGCCCTTCTGGATGAAGGACTGCATCTCGGTCCACATGGCCGCCGCCTGATCGGGGCCGGCGTACACGCTGACCAGGCCGTCACGACCGAGCATGTCGTGCGTCAGGCCCTCGATGGCGGCATAGTCCAGTTTCACGCCGGTGGCGACGATCAGGTAGTCGTATTCCAAGGTCTCCCCCCCCTGGGTCAGGACCTTGTTCGCCTCCGGTTCGAAGCTTGCGACGCTATCCTTCACCCAGCGCACGCCTTTGGGGATGTAGTCGGCGTTCGGGGTGGACGTGGTCCAGGCGGCATCGTGCACGCCGGCGGCGACGAAGATCCAGCCGGGCTGGTACCAGTGGATCTCGCGCGGTTCGACGATGCTGATCTGGGCTCCATCCAGCCATTTGTTGAGTTTGGCCGCAGCGGTGATGCCGCCCGCCCCACCGCCGACGATGACGATGCGGGCACGGGTCTTGACGGCGGCGCGGGCGTCGCGCGGGTGAGCCATGGCCGTGGTACCCACGGCAGTGGTGGCACCGATTAGACCGAGGGATTTGAGAAAGTCGCGACGTTCAATGTTCATCCGCTGCCCCATGATGGATTCAGTTGTTGATTAATGGGTGCATAAATTTATCAGTGAATCCACGGCGGGCCAAACGAGCCGATCGTGCGGGAAGGGGGGCTATGCGTGGGTGTGTTGCTCGAGCTGGACAAGGAAGTCGGCGCGTGGGATCGGGACGGCGCCAAGGCTTTCCAGATGGGCGGTGGAAAACTGGCAGTCGATGATGGCCGGGATGAAGCCGAGAATGCCCTGACAGAGGGCGACCAGAGCAACCTTGGAGGCATCGCTGACCCGGCTGAACATGGATTCGCCGAAGAACACCCGGCCCAGGCGCACCCCGTACAGCCCTCCCACCAGTTGCTCATCCTGCCAGCATTCGATGCTGTGGGCGTAGCCCATGGTGTGCAAGGCAAGGTAGGCCTGTTGCATCTCTGGGCCGATCCAGGTGCCGTCCTGCCCCGGGCGTGGGGCGGCGCAGCCGTGCAGCACGCCAGGGAAATCGCTGTCCACGCGCAGCTCGAAAGGCTGGCGCTTGAGGGTCTTGCGCAGGCTGCGGCGGATTTTGAGTCGCTCCGGGAACAGCACGGTGCGCGGATCGGGCGACCACCAAAGGATCGGCTCGCCTGGTGAAAACCACGGAAAGATGCCATGCCGGTAGGCTTCCAGCAGGCGGGTGGGGGACAGGTCGCCACCGATCGCGAGCAGGCCGTTAGGTTCGCTCAAGGCATGTCGGGGATCGGGAAAGCGGATGTCGTTGGGGTCGAGGCCGTAGAGCGGCATGACCTATTGAGGATCATCGCGGCAGGCTGATCTGGGAATCCCTGACACGTTTGCGGAAAAGCACCGCGATGTGACCGATGACCTGCACCAGCTCTGCATCGGTGCGCTCGCAGATCACCTGGATCATGTCCTTCTTGTCCTCGCGTTCCATGCCAGGTACACGCACCTTGATCAGTTCGTGGTGCTCGAGTGCACGTTCGATCTCGGCCAGCACCGCATCGGTCAGGCCATGCTGGCCGAGCAGGACGACCGGCTTGAGGTGGTGCGCAAGGGCGCGCAGGTGGCGTACCTGGTTGGGCTTGAGGGGCATGGAGTCGGTGCTGTGCAAAATGTGCAGTCTATCACACCCCCGCCCGTATCCGCTCCTCTTGGCCGCCAACGCGTGAGGAGAGGGCATACTGGGCCGCGCCGAACAGGGCCATCTGCAGGCCGAACACGATGGCGGCCAGGGTCAGGTGCAGCGGTTGCAGGAAGGCCGGGAAACCCAGCAGGGCGAGCGATAGGCCGATCACGAGCTCCGTCAGCACCCCAGCCATCATGGCCACCGCCAGCCGCTGGATCGGCGGATGGTCGTTGCGGCGCAGCACGCGCCATCCCAGCCACAGATTGTAGCCGACCACCACCATCGCGCCGAGGATGTGCACGGTCAGCGGGGCGCCGACCTGGGCCACCCAGGTGTCCCGTTCCGCGTAATCGTACTGGAGGGAGAGGATGTCGATGCGCTCGCGCACCTGCACGCCGAGGGCGATCTGCACGATCGTCAAAACCATGCCGACGATCAGCCAGGTGCGGGTGGACAGCGCCCCATCGAGGCTCATGCGCAGGGTATCGCGCAGTGAATGGTTGATCGCAAGCACAAGGCTTGCCACCACCAGCAAGGAGGCGACCATGTGGGTGGTGATCATCGCCGGATGCAGGTTGCTGGAGACCACCACCTTGCCCAGCCAGCCGTTGAAGCCAACCAGCACGAAGGCCGACAAGGCATACCAGAAGACCGGTGGCTCGTCCTTGCGGATACGCCAGGCGGCCCAGAGTGTCCAGATCGACAAAAGGCCGATGGTCACACCGACCAGGCGGTTGAAAAACTCGGTCCAGGTCTTTGTTGCATTGAACTCCACGTCTGCGTAGCCGCGGTCGCGGTAGATCTCCTGGTAGTTCTCCGGCAGTTGCGACACGTCGGTGGGCGGGATGATCTGGCCGAAACAGGTTGGCCAGTCCGGACAGCCCATCCCGGCGCCGGTGGCGCGCACTGTGCTGCCGACCGCGATCAGGATGTAGACGGCGGCGAGGGTTATCAGGGCAATGCGACGGAAGTGGCGGTGGCGGTCATGCATCATGATTTGTCGTTGCGGCAGGTGGGTCCCGGTGGGCGGATCGGCTTGCGAGGCCACCGAGGATGAGGAAAGGGACGGCGAGGCTGGCGATCACCCACAGGATGCGTCCGGGCATGCCCAACAGCTCGCCGGTATGCAGGCCATAGAACAGTTCGCCGGCGCGCCCTTCCCCGGTTTCCGGCACAAGTCCCCCGCTGGCCGACCACGTGAACCAGTGTATACCAAGTGTCCCGGCGTGATGGGGGGTCTCGCAGGCGATGAGCACCCTTTCCTGGGCCAAGGGGGCGAGCCAGCGGGGCGCGCAGGTGGGTTGGGCGGTGTGCAGGGCGGTTAGGGCCGGGGTGGGGTCGGGCAGGTCGAATGGCCGTGTCGGCGTGTGCAGCGTCAAATGCTGCACGTTGCCATAACTCGGTTGCCAGGCGAGGAAGAGCAGGCCTGAGGCGGCGATGAGTGCCAGCATTGGGGCGGTGGTCATGCCCAGCAAGGGGTGGGTGCGGCCCGCAATGCCACGGGCCTGCGTGCGCCCGTGCAGCAGCAGGCCGCTGAGGATGGTGAGCAGCAACCCTACGGCGGCGAGACGGGTCATCCAACGCCCAGTCTCGCCTAGCAGCAGGGTGGTGTGGAGGTGCCAGGCCAGGCTGTACAGCCCGCGATCGACGGGCCTGCTGCCGCGTGGTTCGCCCGTGCGTGGATGGACATGGACCTCGTGACGCTTCCCGGCGGCGTCCTCCATCAGGACCAGGGCGGTATCGACCGGTGTGATGGGGAAGCCCAAGCCGATGATGCGCATCTCTGGATGTGTCTGACGGGCGATCTCCAGCCAGCGCGCAGGTGGCAGTGGCGCGGAGGCCGAGAAGGGGGCTGTAAGTAAATCGACATTGAATATGCGGTCACTTTCCCGCGCAAATCCCAGCAGGGCCCCGCTCAGGGTGACCAGCAAGAGGGGCAGGGCGAACAGCAAGGCCAGCCAGCCATGCAGGCGGCACAAGCCGCCCATGCGCGGGCGCCCCTCGTCGGGCGCGCCTTGCGGCGCATCCCGCAATGTCCCAGACACATCGGTCATGCGGCCTCCTTTGGCGCAGACATCAGCGCAGATAATGATCGACCAGCAGGGCGGTGAACAACAGCGTCAGGTAGAGGATGGAATAGCCAAAGGTCGGCATCGCCAATCTGTTCTCCGGGTCGCGATACAGGCGCCAGGCATACACCAGATAAACCCCGCCCAAGAGGATGGCGGAGAAGAAATAGAGCAGGCCGCTCATGCCGATGGTGGTAGGCAGTAGGCTCACGGAGACCAGCACCATGGTGTAGAGCAGAATTTGGTACTTGGTGTGCGGGATGCCCTTGACGACGGGAAGCATGGGGATGCCCGCCTGGCGATATTCCTCCACCCGGCGAATGGCCAGCGGCCAGAAATGCGGAGGGGTCCACAGGAAGATGATCAGAAACAGGATCAGCCCCTCGAGCGTGACCTGACCGGTCATGGCCGTCCATCCCAGCAGCGGCGGCGCCGCGCCGGCTGCGCCGCCCCAGACGATGTTCTGCGGCGTGTTGTGCTTGAGGTACACAGTGTAAATCACCGCGTAGCCGATCAGCGCGATAAAGGTCAGCACGGCGGTCAGCACGTTGACCTGCCACACAAGAATGCCCATCGACAGGACTGCCCAAGACAGCGCCACGGCCAGTACCTCGCGGTTGTTCACCCGCGCGGTTGGCAGGGGGCGGTTGTGGGTACGGTCCATCACTGCATCGAAACGCTCGTCCAGCAGATGGTTGAGCGCCGCGCCGGCGGCGGAGGCCAGGGCGATGCCGAGTAGGGCAAAAAACACACGCTCACCATCCAGCGAGCCCGGTGGGCTGGCCAGCAGCATGCCGACGAAGGCCGTGAAGACGATCAGGCCAACCACCTTGGGCTTGGCCAGCTCATAGATCGAACGAATCTTCTGCGGCAGGGGCAGGGCGGCGGCCTGGGGCATGGGGGATCTCCTGCGGGTGGGGCTAAGCGCCGAAATTTTTTATGATTTTTATATGTGCATAAGTTTTGACGCAAGTGGAAGAGCGTGTTTTGCGCTTAACTCTAGCTCGCAAGCCGCGAAATGTCGCCTGTGTTCGAGCTTGGGCTTGATCTTGGTTGAGAAAAATGCTTTGTTGTATTGATCGATAGATCAAGCTTATAGTGTGTGAAATGCCACACCTCGGTCGCGGGCGTGTAGTGCATGCGAAAACTTTCACCCTGTAGGGTCATTGCTGAGGAGAGTCATCAATATGACCAAGCGCGTCCTGATGATGGGGATCGCCCTGGCAGGCATGGTGGCGGCGAAAGCCGCTTTGGCCGGGCCATCGGGCGAGATGATGGCGCAGACCTGCGCGGGCTGCCATGGAACG